>CAVRCS010000001.1:0-616756 GCA_963719635.1 uncultured Thermoplasmata archaeon
GCACTAGTCCGCTCGCATATCGAGCTGGCCAGCGCGTTCGACGAATCGCCAAGTTCAGGGGGCTAGTGCACGGGTCAGCGTTGAGAAGCGCCTCAGCGGATGTCGAGGCGATCCAGGTAGACCTTGTTACCCCGAGTGATGATGGCGGAGAGATGCGACCCGTACAGCAGCTGTAGGTAGTCTTCACCCGAGTAGTCCTGGATTTTGAACTTCGTGGTCTCGGCCCCGGTGGCCGGATTGACCAACGCAATGGCATAGGACTTCGCTCCAGGAGCGACGACGGCCATCAGTCCGTAGTGGGTCGAGATCAGAGACTCGGTCTCGAACGCAAGTCGCACTGAGCCCTCAGGCTTCAGCGTGCTCGCGTTGTAGCGATAGAGAGACGACTGAGTGAGCGACTGCCCTGCGCTCGCGACGAAGTAGAGGGTTTTCCCCTCAATCGCGAACGCCTCCGGGCCAGTAGCAACTGGAGCGGAACGAGTCAACCTCTTGCTGGAGTCGGCGCGGACGATCCGGGAGTACACGTCGGGGTAGTAGAAGCCGAGCGCTCCCGCGACGGTGGCATATGGCATGAGGTCGGCGATATCAACCAGCGTGGGGCGCATCGTCGTCAGGCTGAACCGCGCGAGCCCGGCGCCTTCGAGGCCGCAAGGATCGCAGTAGGAGTCTTCCCATGCCCAGAGCTCCTCGCCTTGGAGGCTGAGCCCGCCCCAGCCACTCTGTTCCCAGCCGGCGACTGACATGATCGGGCCATTCGGACCCTCTTCCCTCATCGCCTCGGGCAGTGGCCACGTGCCGGCCGTCGAGCCGCTTGGAAGCGAGATCTCCGTGACGGAGAGGGCAGTCTCAACGAAGAGGTTCGCATTTGTAGCGGCGAGTGCCCACACGGAGCTCGGCATGGTGGCGAGATGCGCCGGTCGCGCTCCTCCGCGAACGACATTGATGGTCCTGCCAACTGCGTAGTAGACGACGTCGTTTGGAGCCTGGAAAATCGCTTCCGTACCGAATCCGCTGTTCGGCGACCCAAGATCGATGTTCGTCGTGCTCGAGAGCGTCGTCGAGCTGGAGTGCATCGATCTGCTTGCTGCACATCCCGACGCGATCGAAGCGGCAAGGAGAGCTGCCACTGACATCCTTAGGCATCGCACCATCAAGCCCCCTCCTAGCATCCTTGCCGCGGATCTTCTCTTCTGCGAGGAGCAGCAGAGGCAACCCCTCCGAGCCCGTCAGGTAGGCAAGGCGCTTCGCGCTCGCATTCAGCCGCGGGCGATCCACCATTTATCCATCACCCCTAGGCGTCCCACGTCGTCCGCGTGAGCCCCCCACAACTCGCTGATCAGGCCACACGCGTCCGCACGCGTCCCCAGCCGCCCTGGCTGGGACTATTTGCAAGCACGGGGTCACGAGGCAAGGAGGCCCCTGAGTGTGAGCTGAGCTCGAATGCGGTCGAGCCGGGAGGCGAGTGCTCCTGCGGCTCTTGTTTCGATCTGGCACCTCATCGCCCCCTCCGGGTGCACTCCGAAGGGGGCAAGAGGATGCGCTGTCCTAGGAGCCTGTTGAACAACACGCCTTTTGAGCGTATGTTCGTTGGCGCAGATCCTCTGGAGCCTGGACCGAAGCGCGGACGCGAAGAGGGTGAAAGTCCGCCGCCCTGGATTGGGCCTGGCCCACAGGTGAGGTTCCCTCTTTAGGCCACGAGGATCTGCACGTCCTGGCTCAGGTGACCGCCATCGTCCACCCTCCGTCGTAGGTGAGGCCGAGGTTCACGAGACGACGGAGGTTGATGGCGGCAACCCGCATCGAGAGCCCGAGCTGGTTGCGCTCGACGCCGCGAAATCTGACGCGTCGGTAGTGGTCCTTCACGAGCCACGCGATCGACCGCTCGACCATCGGACGCCATTTTCGATAGTCCGAAATGAAGTCCCCTTCGCGCCAAGCGCGTCGCGACTCGACGAGCTCTTTGTCGTGGACCGTGAGGCTGAGCTTGCGTCCATGTTGCGAGGTCGTGCAGCGGCTCCGCAACGGGCAGCCATGGCACTGGGCCTTGAAGTTCGCATCGCGACCTGGCGTGATCACCGCCACCTTGCCCGCTGGGCACGTGACGGTGCCTGCGTCCTCGTCGACCACGAAGTCGTCGCGCTGGAAGCCCCCTTCAACCACGGCGCGATTCCCCGTCGGGTAGGGCTTGATCGCAGCAGTGTGGCCTAGCTCTCGAATCGCCGCCAAGGTGTTGCCCGAGCCGTAGGCGCCGTCGGCGAGGACCTGGAGGCCTCGGGCTTCTCGTTCCAAGAGTGCGACGCCCGTCGAAGCGTCCGACGTGTTGGCGGGCGTGAGCTTCGCCGCGGTCACCAGCCCGGTCTCAGGCTCAACGGCAAGGTGTGCCTTGTAGCCGTCGTGATACTCAGAGCGGCTCTTGTGCATGTGGCGGGCCTGAGGGTCGACGACCGAGATGACCCGGTCCTTGGCCACGCCTCGCACGATGCGCCACTTGCCCATCTCGTCGAGCTCAACGTCTTGACCAGCGACCAAGGCCAAGAGCCCGACGGCGTCACGCTGGTCGTCGTCGAGCGGCTCGGTACACGCTGCAAGCACCGCCAAGGCGTCGTTGACCAGGGCGTCGACGAGCTCTGCACGAGCTGCTTGATCGTCCCAGGCGATCGAGGGCTTGCCGGGCAACGCGTAGTCGTGGGCCACGACCGCGACGGTGCCTGCTGCGTGGACCACACGGCGGACCTTGCGGATCTGGCCGATCAATTGGGTGACGGTGTCCTGGGTCGCGACTGCGTCGTCCAAGAGCGTCGAGTCCAAGGCGCGACGGGACTTGGCCCTCAGCACCCCGGTGGCATCGATGACCGAGCGCACGGCTTCGAAGATCCGCTCGGGGCGAGCTGACTGGCGCAGCCTCGTGCGCCAGTAGGTGAGGACCGAGTAGTCGAACCCTGCGTCGTCGAGCGCCAGACCGCAGGCCACCTTCCAGCTGATCCGGTCGGTGAGCGCACGCGCTGCGTCGCGGTCGGAGAGTCCCTCTAGTGCCTGGAGCACCATGACCGACGCGACGGTGTCGGCCGGGATCGACGGACGACCTCGCCTGGAAGGGAAGAGGTCCTCGAACATCTCGTCGGCGAACAGCTCATGGCGATGGTCCGCCAAGAACGCCTCGACGCTGCCCTGAGGCACGAGTTGACGACACAGTGCCGCAGCGTCGAGCAGCTCGCGATTGGCTTCGGAGTGTCCCTGCATGCCTCAAGTCTCGATGACCGAGACGTCGAGACCACGCCTTTGAGGCGATTAATTCAACAGTCTCCTAGTGGTCCTTGCAGTAGTCGCACTTCGGGCGACCGGCCGGACCTCGCCGACGATTTTCCGGCTTGATCCGACGCCCATCTGGACACTCACTCAGGTCGTGGTACACGTCCCGGTGTCCTGGGTCGTCCTTCTCCGGAGTGATCGTGTGATAGGGGTCAACTCGCACTTTCGCATCACCTCCCCTCGCTCTACTGGAACTACATCCTTGAAATTACAAGCGGGTAGTTGTGGGGCGATAGGGGCGTTGGCTCTGGGTTTGCTGTGGATGCGGGTGGCATTTCTCCACAGGATCGCCCGGGCGGACGACCGGGAGTCCAAGCATCTGACGTGCGCACGAGTTCCCGTTAGCAACCGTGTTAGCGACGCTCGTGCTCACTCATGGCGCGCATGGCGCCAGTGGCGCTTAGGAATCGTGGAATCTGGCGCTTCTGGTGCTCGTGGCGCGGGTGGTTGCTATCCCGATCTGCCTACGGATCAGAAGGTTGGGGGTTCGAATCCCTCCGAGCGTCCCGGCGTCACGGCGGATCGGCTCCTGGGCCTCGCCGCCGGCCTTGAGCAGTACTCCGAGCATCCGTTCGCCCGGGCCGTCCGGGCGCGAGCGCAGCGCGAGGGGGCGCCCATCCACCGGTTCGATGAGGTGCGCGTCGAGGCCGGGCAGGGAATTCGGGGCAGGCTCGAGGGCCGTCCGGTCTCCATCCTAGGCGGTTCGACGGCCCGCGACAACGCCGTCGACCTCGGCTCGCTGGCCCAGGAAGCGCGAAGGCTCGACTCCGAAGGGAAGAGCTGGTCGACCGTGCTCGAGGCCGGGAGGTGCGCCGGCGTGCTCGGCTTCTCGGACGAGCTCGCCCCGGGAGTGCTCGAAGGGATCGCGGCGCTCACCCGCGACCGGATCCCGGTCGTCATGGTGACGGGGGACCGGGAGGCGGCCGCGCGCCACGTGGCCCGGCAGGTCGGGATCCAGGAGGTCCACGCCGGGCTGTCGCCGCAGGGAAAGCTCGCCCTCATCCAGGAACTGCAGAAGACGGGCAAGCACGTGGGGTACGTCGGCGACGGGATCAACGACGCCCCGGCGCTCGCCTCCGCGGAGCTCGGCATCGCCTTCGGGGCCGGCACGGACCTCGCGAAGGAGACCGGGGGCGTGATCCTCCTCCGGTCCGACTTCCGCGGCGTCGCGCTCGCCCTGCGCACGGGCCGGCACACCGTGGCCAAGGTGCGCGGCAACCTGAGCTGGGCGCTGGGATACAACGCGGTGCTGCTGCCGGTGGCGGCCGGAGCGCTCGTCCCCCTTTTCGGACTGCGGGTCTACACCATCCTCCCCATCGCCGGTGCCCTCGCCATGGCCCTCTCCTCCACCTCGGTGGTGCTCAACTCGCTTTCGCTCCGCTGGCTCTCGCTCGTGGCATAGCGACGGGACTCGGGTCGGGGCCCGCCTCGTCCCGTGAACTTCGGCGACCACGAGCTCGGATAGTTCCGCAGCGTGTCCCTGCCGGCTGCGACGTGGGCCTGGACGGCCGCGCGAACACGGGGGCGGCTTGCCAGTTTCAGACCCAGCGGTCGCGCAAGAGCGGGCGGGCGCGTCCGGCGCTCCCCCTGGTGGCGGGCCGAGCTCCAGAGGAGCCGCCCGAGCCCGGCCGAGGGAGCGGGTGGCCCTGTGGGGGTGCCGAACCGTTAGCCCCCCCGTGCCTACGGGGCGTTCGGGCCCGGCAGGACCGGCCCTAAGAGCGTCCTCCAGGTCCCCGTTCGGGGGCCGTCGCATGCGAGCGGTGGACATCGATGCACCTACCGCGCGTCGGTTCGTGCTCGGGCACCAAGGGCTCTGGCCCGCCCGACGCTGGCGTGGCAAGGCGGGAGTACGGGAAGCGGTTCGCCAGGTCGGCTCGGTTCAGGTAGACCCTCTGGATGTGATCGGACATAATCAGGATCTGGTTCTGCACTCACGAGTCCAGGGCTACCGCTCCCGGTATCTGTACGAAGCCCTCTACCAGGAACGTTCGCTCTTTGAGTGGGGCGGAACCCTTCACATCCGCCCCATCGAGGAGCTCCCCTACCTGTTGCCCAAGATTCGGACCGCCGACTATCAGGGTCGACGGGCACGGTTCGAGAGCACCCATCGGGCCCTCGTGGCGAGGACCCTCCGCGAGGTCGAGAGGCGTGGTCCCATCGGGAGTCGCGAGGTGTCTCGCGGGAAGAGCGTCTTGAGTTACCGAGCACGCCAGGAGACCGGTCTCGCTCTCTACTACCTGTGGTGGAGGGGGGATCTGATGATCCATAGCCGCGACGGGGGGGACCGGAAGTACGACCTTACCACGAGACTGGTGACCCCGCGACTCCTCGAACCGGCCCCGGCGGCCGACGCGGAGTACCATCTCTTCCGGCGAGGGATGCTGCTGTACGGCCTCCCGAACGCGAGCGAACTCCTGGCCGTTCAGCGCCTCTCTTCCCTGGGACCTTCCGCAGCCCGAGACCGAAGGTCGTGGGTCGAGCGTTGGGAGAAGGAGGGCCGCCTGGTGCGAGTGAACGTCGACGGCTGGAAGGGGGCGCATTGGATCGACTCGGAGGATGCGCCCGTGCTCGAGGCCTTGCGGATGGGGACTCCTCCGAAGACGTGGATAGTCGGTGCGGCCCCCGCGGGCGGGGAAGCGACCTTTCTTGCCCCTCTCGATATCGTGAGCGCGCGGGGTCGCTCCACCCGTCTATTCGGGTTCGACTACCTCTGGGAGGTCTACAAGCCCGCGTCGAAGCGGCGGTGGGGGTACTACGTCCTCCCGATCCTGGTCGGCGATCGGCTCGTCGGCCGGGCGGAGCCACGGATCGACCCCGAAACGGGTCGTTTGTCTGTCACGCGACTCTGGTGGGAGGCGGATACGGACCCGAGGGTGTTGGTGGAGCCGATGGCAAAGGGCCTGGCGCGTTTCAGCCGGATACCTGGGAGCGCCCGGCGTGACCCTTGGTACGGTCGGGCCACCTTCGTTTCGGGACGGGTTGGTGCGAGCGATCCGGCGGTCCGCCCGCTGAAGTGGGCGGCGCAACGGGACGGGGTTGCAGACGTTTCCGACGGTGACGGCGGGAGCGGGCCCCACGGTCCGCCCTCGGAGGCTGATGGCTCCGTGAGGAGGGGACCGAACGCCTCAGGCGGCCCCCGCGCGTACTACCTCGCCGACACCGCTCTCGCCTAGCCGGTGCTGCAGAACCCGTCGGAGCCACTCCCCAGGGTCGATGGAGCAGGTTGAAGACACTCTGGAAAGGATCGACCGACGTGATCTCCAGGACCGCCCGCCCGCCGAAGTGCCTCCCCAGGGACTCGAAGGTGGAGTCCGTCACGCCCTTGTTCCGCGTCGCTCGGTCGACGTGGGCCAGGGCCACTGGCTCCCGCTCGGAGAGTTTTGGCATTCGTTCGGTACTCTCTCACCGCGTCGGCTCTTGGCGAGGTTTGCTCGGGCCGATGGCGCGCAGCGCTCCGTCAGCACCGAAGGGCAAGCGCCGGCGATGCGCCGCCTTCGGCGTCCGTCCCGCCCCGAACTGGCCGGCCACGGCGACCGGAGGACCTCCGTCGCTCCAGGCTGCGCGCGGGCGCTGCGGCTCCTGTCTTCATCTCCAGAGGTGAAAGAAAAGTCGGGAAAGGGTTGGACCCGGCCCTCGGGGTTGCCCCCAAGCGCCGGGTCGACCGGAGCACGCGACCCGATCTAGGCCTGTTGGCGATTGACCGCTTGGAGCGGTACACCGCCGAACTGGACCGGCGCAGCGACGAAGTCCAACGTCACATGGACCGGCGGGTGCGTCACATTCACGACGAACGTGCCGTTGATGTCCGAATAGCCGACCGCCGACGCCGTGTAGTTGTAGACCCCGTACGGCAGGGTTAGCTTCTCCGTGCCCGCGGTGCCGCTCACGGTCGCACTGTACGACGCGTTCGTCACTTCGATCGTCCACGAGGTTCCGTGCGCCAGCCCGTGGGCCGCGAAGATCACCTTGTCGCTGTCGTAGCCCACGTGGATGGTCAGCGGCCTCGCCGAACCGATCGTCAGCGCGGTCCAGTCGTTGATCCCCGCTGGCGTTACGGTGAAGCCGGACTCGTTCCAGACCTCAAAGGAGTACGTCCCGTAGCCGAGCGACTGCGTGATCACCGGCGTGGTCGTACTGAAGTTCCCGACCCCGCTGATGTTCACTCCCCAGGTCGTTCCCCGGGGAAGGCCCTTTGCCTTGAACGAGACCTTCTCGAGGACCTGCGTGAAGGTGATCGCCTTCACCGTGTTGGTCGTCACGTGGACATGGCCCTTCGTGTTGCCCTTCCAGAGTCCCGTCGCGGTGACCGTGTACTTCCACGACGTGCCGCTCGTCACCGTGAAGTTCAGAGCACCCGGCGCGGTGGTACCATTGGTCCCCGTGCCCGAGGCATCGTGGCCGGTCTGATCGATCGTCACCGTGTATGCGGTGCCGGGCGTTAGGCCGGTTTCGGTGAACTCGAGCGTCGAGTTGGTGGACGGGGCCTTCGGCGTGAACGTCACGAGCAGGCTCGTGTCGCCGCTGACCGTCGTTCCGCCGGTGGTCGTGCCGACGCCGCCCGTTACCGAGGCGACCGTCCCGAACGCCGAAGAGATGTGGAACGACAGCGCGCCACTCGGCTCAAAGAAGCTGAGCGGCCCGCCAGTCAGGTTCTGCTTTGCCGTCACCGGGGATCCCGCAGAGATCGACCAGGAGTTGGACCCGGACGTGAGTCCCGTCTCCGAGAAGGTGACGTTAGACTCGACCGGGTTGTACTGCACCTGGAAGTAGTACGTGTCCCCACCGCCGCCAACCGTCGGGTTGAAGTTCAGCGAGCTGGGGTTGATCCACGGGGCCGCCGACGTGACCTGGTTCTCCTGACCGAAGTAGACGTACAGGTTCAGGTTCGCGAGAATCGCCTGGATGGCGTAGATGTACGCGGCGTCCAGCATACCACCGGAGTGCGTCGAGTCGTAGAGGTACTCGTTGACGAGGTTGTACGCCACGCCCTGGCACTGCTGCGGGAGCGTCGTGTTGGCGGCCCAGTACAGCAGGTCTGCGAGGCTCTTGGCCCCGTGCCCGCACGCGGCCTGGTCGGCCGCGAGCGTCGACGGGGAACCCAGGAGCGACTCTTCGACCGAGTCACCGTAGGTGTACGTGCTGTTCGGGAACGCCATCGGGATCAGGTAGTCCGACGGAGCGAAGTTGTCCGCCGCCCATCCAAGGTTCCAGAACGGCAGAGGCGCGCCGCCCGGACCCTCGCCGCCGAGCTGGTAGTCGATCAGACTGCCGGGTCCACCGAAGTTCAAGTCGTAGGTGTACGGCTTGACGTGGTTGGACGTGATCGCCTCGATCTCCGTGATCAGCTCGCCGATGATGATGTCCAGGTTCGGAGCGCCGTTCTCCCCGATGATCGGGAAGACGCACGCCCTGTGGAGACAGGCCGCGAGCTCAGCGTCGTAGTACGGCGATGTCGGGTTGGTACCCTGCGCCCACCACCAGGCAGCCGAGCCTGCAACGGTCGGGTTCGTCACCGGGTTACACGGCGTCTGGGTCAACGGGCTCGCATCGCACGCGTTGAACGGGTAGCTGATGTTGTCGGGGTAGCCAACCATCCCCTTCGCCACCGGCCCGCCCGCCATGTACGAGAACTGGACCCCATCGACCGTGTTCGCCGTCGACTCCGCCGTGGCGTACGGCATGGCGTGGGTCATCAACCCACGGACCGCCGAGCCGGAGAAGAAGTCGTTGGGCACGTTCAGCCCGCTCGGAAGAGCATCGGTCGAGTACGCCGAGGAGCTGAAGTCGAGGTTGAACGGCATGAAGAACGTGCTCAGCGAGGGAGCCGAGTAGTAGTTCAGCTTGCCAGACGCGGCCAGGCTCAGCAGCTCAGCGGTGTCGGTCGTATAGATGCCGGCGAAGTCGGCCCCACCGGACTTGTACGCGGCAATCCCGTTGGTGTCGGACTGCTCGTAGGTGACGCTGACGTCCGGGACGTACCCGTCCGAGGTCACGTAGTTCGTGTTCGTCGTGCCGGGCGGATCCGCCGCCGGCCAGCAGTAGCCGCCGTACTGGGCGTAGCCGCTAGTCACGTTGCAGCCCGAGGGCTGCTGGTAACCGGGGCTCACGATCAGAGAGTAGCCAACGCCCGCCGAGATGATCGAGTAGTACGGGCCCGAGCCGACCATGTTCCACTGGATGTGGGGTGCGGGGGCCGGATACGTCGTCGCGAGGCCGGTCTCGAAGGCGTCCCAGCTCGTCTTGCCACCGGTCGTGTTCAGGTTGGCGAGGAAGTTCGACCAGCTTACCCCGGTGGTCGTCGTGCCGCCGTCCGGCAGCAAAACGCCGTGGTCAGGCGAAGACGGTCCGCCCAAGGGCATGGTCCAACCGGGGAGTCCGGCGCCGTTGGCCGTGTACCAGTCCGCGGGCAGGATGCCCATGAACCCGTCGCCAATCAGCTGCAGGAAGAACGGCCAGGGCGCGCCGGCACCGTCTGCAATAAACGTGATGCAGCCGTTGCCCATCGAGCTCATCGCCGTCGCCGGGCAGTAGTTCGTGTTGTTGATCAACATCGAGCCGTAGATTGCCTCGGGCGTCGTGTTGTACGGCGCGTGGATCCCTCCGTCGAAGTGCGCACTCCCGTTGGGGAGGAGCGCCTGCGCGATGAGCCAGCCGGGTGTGTTCCCGACGCCGATCGCCTCAGAGTAGGCCATCTCGCGCGCGATGGAGTACATCACGTCGCTGGGGTAGATGCTCGACGCTGTCGCGTTCCCGGCATCGTAGAAGTGGGCCGCCGGGTCGATGACGAACGTCCAGTAGACCGCGTCGCCAACCACGCTCGTGATGGCGCCGGTCTTGTCGAACATCCCCGTGAAGCCGGGCATGCTCGCGCCGTAGTCCGACGTGCACTGGTGCGTGCCAGGGACGCACGTCGCCGCCACCGGGACAAACTGGTACGGGTTCGTACCCGTCGCGTTGCTCCCGTTGTAGGCCACCAGCGTCTCATAAACGTTCAGCATCGGCTCGTAGCTCACGGTGTCGTAGGCTACGGCGGTATCTTCCGCAGTAGCGCCGCCGGGCGCAATGAAGTCGTTCACCAAGGTTCCCTGGTGAGGGCTCACTGGGCTCGTCGCGGGGGCCACGTTCGCCGCTGCGCTCACCGCGGCCGAGGCGGCGCTAGCCGACTCCGCTGCAGTCGTGCTCGCAGCCATCGGTGCGGTGTGCGTCAGGACGTTGCCGATAACCGGCAGCGCCGCGCTCAACACCATCACCAGGGTGACGGCGATCACTAGGGTTCTTGTTCCAACTCGGCTATTCTCTTTCAAGTTCCGACCCTCCCACCACGTGGGGTCGAGCTTCCGAGAGGTTACCCCTATTTGAACCTTTATTGAGCCCCCTTTGCGGCCGTCCCTATCGGTAGAACCCGTGTTCTGCACACTCCCGGCTGGTTACGGACTACCCTCGGTGTGGGGCGCCGTAGCAAGCGGTTCCGTAGCACGGAACGGGGGCATCGGGCCGCGGGGCTAAGGGAGGGTCGCCGGGGATGGGCGGGATCGCTCCGTCGGGCGCTCGTGGAACTCCAGAAAGCGCGCCCGTGGGGGTAAGGTGCAGTCCGACGAAAGGGGGAAGGTGCTCCCGGCGGGAGTCTCCCGGAGCGGCGTCAGCCGCGCCGATTTGAACCCGCGTCAGAGGCTCGAGAGGCCTCTATCCTTGACCACTAGACTACGGGAGCGCCCGCCCCCGTATCGGGCCTCCCGCTTGAGCGTTGCCGTCGTCCGGTCGGGACGGACGCGGCCGGGCCGGCGCGTCGGCTCCCAGCGCCCGCGCAGCGGGAAGAGCCTATGAGAGCGCTCCCCCTCCATCCACTGTGAACCCCCCCGTCAAGGCCCGGAGCGGCCATATCCTGTTGGAGGCCCGTCGGTCGTACAAGGACCTCGTACGGGTGTACCCGGAGATCCACAAGCGGCTCGTCGAGATGAACCGTCCGTTCGTCCGCGAGGCGGACCCGCTCCTGCCCGAGGTGCTGCTGGACGAGAACCTCCGCGACCTGAAGGGGGACCGCAAGCCGGTCGGCTACAACCGCCCGGACCCTTTCGGCCTCCGCCTCATCTTCCCGCTCGCCGACGAGCGGCGCGTCGAGATGTACTTCGCCAAGCCGTCGCGCTGCCAGGAGGTCGTCCAGATCACGGAACACGTCTCCCACATGCTCCGACGCCGCGGGATCCGGCACACCGTCGAGTACGACCGGTTGCCGCTCGGACCGCCGCGGCCGCCCCCGGGCGCCCCGGGACCGGGCGTCACCGGCTTCGGCCGGCTCTAGGGACCCCGCGTCGGCTCTCCGCCGGCCCCGGGGGGCCGCCGGAACGGCCACACCGAGCTCGTGGCCGCCGCGCCGGTCGGTTCGCTGACCGCGACTCCCTGACGCTGGAGGAGCCGCAACGCCTCGCGGGCCTTCTCGAGCGCGGCGGCGTAGTCGCTTGCGCGGAGCTGGAGCGACTCGGCGAGGAGGCGCCGGGCCTCCGTCGTGTTCAGCCCCCGTTCGTCGGCCCGGGCGAGGGCGGCGTCGAGCAGGTAATGCAGGTTCGTCAGCTCGCGGTGGAGCGACTTGCGGAGCCCGAGCTCCTCCTCGGCCTTCAGGACCACGCGGGAGGCGTCGAGCGTCTTTCCCACGGCGCTGAGCTCGTCCGCCTCGCGCAGCCGGTCCTTCACCGGCCCGACCATCACGTGGAGCCCGCCTTCCGCGAATGCGACCTCGCTCGCGAGCTCCTTGCGCCGCCGGACCAGCGCCGGGCGGACCGTCTCCACCAGCGCCTCCGTGGCGCGGTCCAGGAGCGCGCTCGCCTCCGCGAACCGGCTGCCGTCCAACGCGAGGCGCGCCTCGCCGAACCGTTGCATCACCGGCGTCGTGTCGACCCGCAGACGCTCGCCGATCCAGAGCCGGTCGCGGAAGTCGGAGACCGCTTTGGCGACCGACTCCTGCTCGCGCGCGTGGACCGCCTCGAGCTCGGCCTTGAGGAGCCGCAGCGCCTCGCCCAGGTCGCGGCGTTCCTTGAGGCGCTCCAGCTGCGCCTTCAGTTCGTTGCGGCGCGCCGTCTCCGCCGGGGAGTCGCTCCCGCGGCGGGCGGCCTCCGCGTCGACCTCGCGCCAGCGGGCGTCGACCAAGGCCGAGAAGAGCCGGCGGCTCGCGGCGTCCGCCCGCGCGAGCGCGGTACGCACGCGCGCCCAGCTGCCGGCGCGCAGCGCCGCCTCCGCCTCGGAGACGACGGCGTCCAACGGTTCGACCTCGGCGCCGGCCCCTTCGGCCTTCACCGCGTCGACCTCCTGCCGCAGCTCCCCCAGCGGGACGCTGAACATCCGCTCGATCGCCCAGCGGGCCTGCTCCGCCGCCTCGTGGGCGACCTGGACCGCCGGAGCATAGTGGCCGGCGCTCGACTCGGCCCGCGCCTCGCTGAGCCGGCCGGAAGCCTCGCGGACGTCGGCGCCGAGCGCCGTCGCCTCCGCGACCTGGCGCTCCGCGCTTCCGAGCGCCTCGCGGGCGTGGCGGAATCCGTCCCGCGCCGAGGCGAGCGACTCGACGACCGCGATAGTCTGTTCGAACACCGATACGAAATCGGCGCGCGCGTAGGCGGTCTCGACCGCCTTCAGCTCGTCCGTCGCCTCGGACGCAACGAGCCCGTCCTGCGCCGCCCGCTGTACCGACCGCACCGCCGCCTGCAGCGCCCCCTCCGCCAGCCGCTGCTGGAGGTCGACGCGCTCCAGCTCGTTCTCGCTGCGCGAGGCGAGCTGCAGGGCTTCGACCGGGCGGCCCTCGTCCAACGCCATCCGGGCCTGGTACAGGAAGTTCTCCGCGACCGACGCATTGCCGCCGGCGCGGCGCAGCCGCGTAACGGCCGCCTGGAAGCCGGCGAGCGTCTTCGACACGTGCTGGTACGTCGCCTGGATCAGCTCCCGCTCGACGGTGCCGCCCAGCTCGACGACCCGGGGATACTCCCGGGCATCGAGGGCCCGGTCGATCTCCTCCGCCCGCGCCCGCAGGGTCGCCACATCCACGTGGAGCAGTTCCGCCTGGGCGAGCGCGTCGCGGACCCGGCGGGCCGCCCGCTCGGCCTGGTCGACGAACCCGCGGGTGGAGACGAGCGCGGTGCGGACCTCGTCCAACAGGGCGGCCGCCCCGGTCGGAACGTCGAGCACGATCCGGCGCCGCGCCTCGGCGACCTTCGTGACGACCGGCTCGACCAGCACCCCCGACGCTTTGGCGACCTCGAGGTCGCGCTCGAGCGCCTTGAGGTTCTCCTCCAGCAGCGGGCGGACGAGGGCGATCAGCTCCTCGTGGAGCAGCTTGGCGCCGTCGCGGGTCGCCTCCGGCGGCGCGGTCGCCCCCTCGGTGCGGAGCCGCTGAAGCCGCACGACAAACGGTTCCATCGGGACGGTGAGCCGTCGGCCGTCCTCGATCAGGAGGGCGAGCTCGGAGATCCGGGTCTCGGTCTCCAGGTGCGCTTCCGCCGAGACGAGCCGCTGCTCGATCCCGTCGACGATGCCGCGGGCCCGGTCGAATTCGAGCTGCCGGATCGCCGCGCGCGCCTCGGCGATCGACGCCTCGACCGGCCCGGTCTCGAGACCGGCGGTGCGCAGGCGGGAGCCGAACGCCTCGACCTTGCCGAGCCGGGCCGCCAGCGCTTGCGCGGCGCCCCGCCGGCGGACCGCCTCCTCCTCGAGCCGGCTTGCGGCGCGGTAGGCGTCCAGGTACTGCGCGGTGCGTGCGAGGTGCTGCGCGTTCTCCAGGTCGGCGCGCATCGTGCCGAGGTCCAGGCCCATCGCCTCGAGCTCGACGAGCGCGAGCTTGGCGTGCGAGACCGCCTCCTCGCTGCGGAGCAGCTGCTGCTGCTGCGAGCGGGTCCGGATCTCCTGGGACGCCTTCGCCGCGCGGACGAAGTCGCCCATGTTGAAGATCTGCTGGACCTCGTCGATCTGGCGCTGGATCTCCTCGCCGGCCCCGCCCATCGACGCGAGGACCCGGACCTCGCCCTCCAGCGTCTCGACGAGCCCGGACGCGTGCGCGGCGAAGACCGCACCGAAATCCCGCTCGGCGCGCTTGAGGCTCTCGAGCGCTCCGAGGAGGTCCTCCTTCACGCGGAGCGAGACGTCGGCGTCGGCGAGCTCCCGGCGGACCGGCGTCGCGAGCGCCTCGTCCGGGAGGTCGGCGAACGACTGCTCCATCTCCTCGACGCGCCGCGCGACGAACGGGCCTGCCGACGTGCGCAGCGAGACCTCCGCGCGGGCGAGCGCGTCCGCGGCCCCGACGAGGTCTCCGCTGTCGAGCCGCGCGCGGGCGTCGGCGAGCTCCCGCTCGGCCTCGGCCGGGAGGAACCCCCGGTCGGCGGCGAACGCCCGCGCACGGTCGAGCGCCTTCCACCGCTCGAGGAAGAACCGAACGGCGCCGGTCCCGAGGTCTCGTACCACTGCCTGGAGCGCCTCCTTCGCAGGCGCGACCTCCGCCTTCTCCAGGTGGCGGCGGACCCGGGTGAGCTCGGCGTCGACCGACGTCGAGGAGAACCCGACGCCCCGGAACCGGCCGACCATCTCCTCCAGGTTCGCGAGCTCGTCGCGGCTCGCGTCGAGGTCGACCGTCAGCGCCTGGACCTTCTCGAGGGCCTCCTGGCTGGCGGCGAGCGCTTCGGAGTAGATCTTCAGCCGGAGCGCCTCGCGCGCCCGGTTCATCGCGGCGAAGACGTCCCGCGGGTCCCGGCCGAGCCGCCGCGCGTTCGCGATCCGCGGGCGGACCTCGTCCAAAAGCCCCGCGACGACGGTCACGATCGGCTCCTCGACCGCGGCGCGTGCCTCGGCGAGGATCCCGGCGATCTCGTCGGGGGCGGCGACGGGAAGCCGCGCCAGCGCGACGTCCACCGTCGCCCGCGCCGGAGCCGGGTCGACCCCAAAGTCGCCGAGCTGCGAGAGCGAGCCGCGGAGCCCCTCGACGGACTGGGCGGCCTTCGACCGCAGCGCATCGCCGAGTTCGCGGGAGGCACCCTCGAGCCGGGCGACGCTGGCGGGCCAGGCACCGGGGGGCGCGTCGGCGTCCGCGGCGAGCGCCTGCTCGACCGGCTGCGCCGAGACGCCGAGCTCGTCGGCGACGCTGCGCAGCCGGCCGGCGAGGTCGCGCCCGCGCTGCCGGCGGTCGGCGATCTCGGGGAAGTGGTCGCGGACCGTTACGAGGACGGCGGCGAGCGCTTCGGAGACCTTGCCGTCCCGGGCGGCCGTCTCGGGGTCCGGCAGCGCCCGCTCGAGCTCCGTGAGGCGGGCGCCGGAGACGCCGGCCCACCGCGCGAGGTCGAGCGCCTGGGCGCGCGCCGTCTCGATCTGCCCACGGGCCGCCTGCCGGAGGCCGTCGTCGACGGCCGATAGGCGACCGAGGGTGTCGGCCCACGTCGCGCCGGCAGGAGGATGCGCGAGGGTGCCGAGCTCATCGCTCAGCGAGGACGGTACGGCGACCCCGGCGTCCCGGAGCCGGCTCGCGAACTCCTCGGAGCGCTTGCGGCGACCCTCGATGGCGGCGGGGACGGTCGTCGCGAGCTGTTCGAGCAGCGCCTTCGCCTGCGCCTGGAGCTGGTCCCAGTCGGTCCGCCGGGCGAGGTCGCGGAGCTGTTCCTGCTTCTCCGCGACCCCGGCCGGGGAGATGCCGAGCTTCGCCAGCTGGGCGAGCCGCTCGTCGACCTCCTTCTGGACCGTCTCGGCGCCCTGCCGACGCTTGCGCAGCTCGTCGGCCTTCTCTTGAAGGATCCGCGTGAGACGAGACGACGGGAGAGGCCCGAGGCCCCCCTGTCCGGACGTCGCTCTCCCCCCTGACACCCGTGCCCCTCCCGGCGGCCGGCTCAGGGCTCGGACACCGCTTCGATGCTCGGGCCTCCTTATAAATCACGCGCGGCAACGCGCCGCCGGACGGCCCCCGGCCGACTACGCACGGAAGATCCGGCGCTTGCCCATCGCGTCTATGTACTGGATCTCCGCGCCCGGGGCGAGCCCGGCGCGGGTCTCCTCGTCGACCAGGAGCTGGAACGTCTCGTACGTCTCCAGATCCATCAGCTGGACCTCGGCGGCGCTGAGGGAGAGGACCTGGGCGTTGTGCTTGCCGATCATCGGGACCTGGACCTTGTGCTTCACAGGGAAGACAACGCTCCGCTTCGAGCCGTCGAACAGCCCGATCGCGTCGATACGGGCCTTCGCTTCGCCGTGCTTGCCCGGTTTGGACATCTGGATGCTGAGGATCCGGCACGGCTCCTCCTCGATGAGCAGGTACCGCCCCTCCTTCAGCTCGCGAACCTCCGCCTGGGTCCAAGCCATCGAAGCGCCCGGACGCTCGCACGGCCCCGCCGCCTTAACCGTTTCCCCGGAGACGCCTGTTCAGCGGGCCGGGCCGAGCGCATGGGGCCTGACCCGCGACGCACGCGTGGCCGCGAGGGTTTATTCCCAGAAAGCCGCCTCCTGAGATTCGGTGACATCGGCGGGCGGATGAGCGGGGCGGACGACGCCGGCACTCCGGCGCGGGTCGAGGCGGAGGTCCGTCGGCTCTGGGAGGCCCACGGGCTGCCGCCGGCCGACGGAAACCTCGGCGGCCGGAGCGGTCCGGCGCTGCGGCAGTTGATCGGGACGTACACTCCGGGCGACGCGCCGGTGCTCATCGCGCAACGCGCCGTCGCCGCCGACGTCGACGCGCGCGCGGTGATGCTGGGGGGGACCGGGTGGTCGGGACGCTGCGACGCGAAGGATGGCCCGACGACGGTTCGGACCCCGTGGTCGCGCCGATGCTGCAGGCGTTGGGGGTCTGGACCGGCGGCTCCGGCGGCCGGACGTACGACGCCGAGGACCGGACGGCCGGCGTCCAGCGCATCACGACCCGTCTCGCCCGCGATGGGGTCCTCGTCTCCCGCGAAGGTCCGGTCCGCCTCTGCCCGGCGTGCGCGGCTCCGCGGAGCCCGGAGCGGGTGCTCTACCACGAGGAGGTCGGCGACACGTACCTCATCCGGTTCCCCCTGGAGCCGCAGGGCGACGGCCCGACCGTCGAGGCCCTCGCCTGGGTCGACGCGCCGTGGAGGTTGCTCGGCGCGACCGCGCTCCTGGTCAACCCGGAGCTCCCGTACGTCACCGTCGAGTACCGCCGCGGCGAGGTCACCGCCCGGCTCATCCTCCTCAAGTCGGCGCTCCCGCGCCTCTCCAGCTGGCTCGCCGGTGTCGAGCTGAAGGTCGTCGGCGAGCAGCCCGGCACGACGCTCGTCGGCCGCCGGTACGTCTACCCGCTCCGCCACGAGTTCCCGGACGGCGCCTCGTTGCCCGCGCCGTCAGGAACGATCCAGGCCGTCGGGGAGGTCGGCGACAGCGGCACCGGTATCGTCCCTCTCGTGCCTGGGCACGGCGGCACGGACGCGCAGATCGCCGAGCGGCTCGGAGTCGTCGGCTGGCCGCTCCTGACGAACCGGGGCACCTTCGACCTCACGCTGATGCACAAGTACGCCGGCCTCGACCTGGAGACCGCGACCGAGTTCGTCGTGCGCGACCTCACTGAGAGCGGCAGCGTCCTCGCGCGCCTGAGGGTCCTGCGGGGAGTCCCGTACTGCGGCGTCTGCGGTCGACCGTTGGTATGGTACCCGGGGAAGTACTGGTGCCTCGAGGTCGGCCGGCTCCCCGCCGAGCAGCTCGCGCGGTACTCGTCGCTGCTGCCGGACGCGCGCCCGATCTCCCAGCTCGAGGTGACCCCGTGGCCGATCAGCGAAGGGGCGACGACCGAAACGGTCGGGGCCGTCTCGCTGCGCGAGTGCGACCGGTGCACCCGGCTGGACGGTCCGGAGTCCCCCCAGACATGCCCGTGCGGCGGCAAGCGGGCCGTCGTCTCCCGGCGGCTGGTACCGTCGGTCGCAGGAGCATTCGCGTCCTGGGCCCGGAACGAGCCGGTCGGGTCCGGCGACTCCGTCCGTCTGTACACCGGCGAACGTCGGCGGATCCGGCGGTCGTACACCAGCTCGCGGCGATGGCGGCGATCCAGGCGACCTCTGCCGAGTTCCGCGTGACCGTCCTTCCGACGCTCACCGACCTCGACCTCCCCGGGCTCGTCCAGGAGCACGGCGCCGACGCCGTGCGGTCGGCCCTCGTCCGCACCTCGTCGAGCCAGGGGCCGAGCAGCTCGTTCGTCGAGCGGTGCCGGCAGGAGCACCGCCGGCTCGCCGGCTTCCTCGAGCTTGCAGCGGCCGTCTCGGCCGAGCTGAAGCAGACGTCCGGTGGAGCCCAGGAACTGCCCATCGACCCCACAGACCGCGACCTCCAGACCGAGGACCGCGCCATCCTCGCGCGGTGGGGCGACATCGAGCTGCAGGTGCTCGCGGCCTACGAGGAGCTCCACGCCGAGGAGGCGCACCGCCGCCTCGTCCGGTTCGTCGAGCTCGACCTGGCCCGGTACCGGGAGATCGTGGCCGTTCGGCTCACCGCGTCGGCGCTGCCGGCGTCCCGGCGGGCCGCCGTGCGGAGCCTCGCCACGATCGTTCGCGCCGCCGCGGCGGCGCTCGCGCCGGTCGCCCCGTTCACGGCGGAGTCGGCGGCGCGGTTCCTCTCCTCCGACCCGCGGTGCCTGTTCGAGACGGCCCCGTTCGACGTCGCGCGGCCGGCGCCGAACGAGGAGCTCGCCCAGGCGTGGGACCGGTGGCTCGCCGTCGTCAAGGCCGTCGACCGGTTCCGGGCGATCCGTCGACTTCCGCTCGGGAGCCCGGTCGCCTCGGTCGCAATCGTGCTCCACGACGACGGGCTCGCCGACAAGCTCCGGGGGGACCGGTCGCTGCTCGAGCGGCTCTGCGGCGTCGCCCGCCTCGAGGTCGGGAGCCCGCGGACACCGTGGGAGGGGCGCAAACGCGACCTCGCCCCCGTCGAGAGCGAGATCCAGAGGGCGTACCCGACGGTCGCGACGCAGATCGTGCACCTGGTCCGTCGGATGCCGGCCCGGCGGCTCACCGGCGCCGAGCTGACGAGGGGGGTCTCGGTGTTCCTACAAGGGCAGCCGCACCAGATCACCCCCGCCATGCTGACGTACGTCGAGACGCTCCCGGAGCGCGTCGTCCCGACCCCGTTCGCGCTCGGCGAGATGTTCGCGGAGCTCCCGGCCGGAAAGGGACCGGGCGGGGCCTCGACGGGGTTGCCCCTCTCGGCGGACGGCGCCTGGCTCGTCCGTCGTCTCAAGCACCGGTTGCGGAGCCTCGGAGCGGAGGAGGCCCGCACCCGGTCGGTCCGGATCGTCGCGGTCGATCCGCTCGCCGCCGAGCTGCGGGAACACTGGGCGGCGCTCGCCGACGACCTCGGGGTCGCCTCCGTCACGATCGACGCGCCGAAGCCGAACGCGGAGGGGACCCCGGCGGTCACCGGCGGACCCGGCCCGGCGCGCGATGGGCGGTCGAGATCTCCGGCCTCGGGCCCGACACCCGGGGCCGGTTCCGTCCGCCCTCCCGGGCGCCTCCCGGCGGGACGCGTCGGATGCCCGTGCGCCGGCCCCGCCCGGCCTCGGCCCCGCTGGTCGACTACTCCGACGACGCCGTGGTCCGCCACGCCGAGGAGCTCCGGACGCTCGGTCAGCAACTTGACGGGCTCCTCGGAGCCCCGCTCCTCGGTCCGTCGAAGGTCGCGCTCGCCTGGGAGGCGGGCCTGGCGAGCGTCGACGCGTTCGAGCACGCTTCGTTCGACCAGCTCCAGTCGATACCCGGGTTCGGCCGCCCGCTCGCCGTCCAGGTCTTCGTGAAGACGGGGCGGGCTCCGCCGGCCCTCCCGCCCGGATCCGCAGAGCGCGGGCGCCGCCGCCCCCGGCCGAGGCTGTCGCGCCTCCCGAGCCAGGGCCGGTAGAGAGCGCCGCACCGGCGCCGCCGAGCCGGCGGGTCATGGCGTGGTCCTCGGCGATTCCCCTTCCCTCCGGCCCCGCAGGGGAGCCGCCGTCGCCTCCGCCGTCGTTCCCGACGAGGGTCGTCCAAGCCACGGCCCGGCTTCCAGAGTCTCCCCCCTTGACCGACCTCTCGCCACCGGAACTGTCGCTCGTGGCCGAACTCGCCCCTCCGGAGCCGTCACCCGCGACCGACCTCTCGCCACCGGAACTGTCGCTCGTGGCCGAACCCGCCCCTCCGGAGCCGTCACCCGCGGCCGACCTCGCGCCGCCGGAGCCGGTGTCTCCGACCGATCTCGTGCCCACGGAGCCATCACCGGTGATCGGTCTCGCACCCACGGAGCCGCCGGAACCCCCGACCTCCGTATCCCAGGACGGAACTCCCGTCCCCGAGACGGCCGGCCTCACGGACGCTCCCGCGCCCGTGGAAGCGTCGCCTCTGATCCCCGAGCCGCAAGCCGCACCAGCCGACAGCGCCGCCGCGGAGGGGACGCTGGCGGTTCCCAGCCCGCCGCAGCCCACCGCTCCAGCCGAGCCGACCGTGCCGGTGCCGTCCTGGCGGCCCGCGACGTCCCCGGGGCCGTTCGAGCCGGCGTTCGTCCCCGAAGGGCTGCGACCAGTAATCCCCGCGGCGCCCGAGCCGGCGCCCCCCGCGACGGTCGGCATCGAGGTAGAGCTCTCTGTCGAGTTCCTGCCGGCGCTCCTGCCGTTCCTGGACGCGACCGCGGCCGGCCACCGCGGCCTTGCCGTCGTACGGGAACTGCCGGAGCGGATCCGCGCCCTCGTCGGCCCGCGGCCGGTCGCCGTCTACTGGCTCAGCAATCTCGTCCGCGACCGCACCGTCCGACCCGGGGACCTGCCCGGCCTCGCCACGCTCCTCAGGCAGGGGGTCGAGGCGAACAGTATCACGGCGGTCTTCCTCGAGGGGGTCGAGTACCTCGCGCGCATCCACGGATCGAACGCCGTCGCGGGGTTCCTGAAAGAGCTCGACCAGCTCGCGCGCGAGCGCGACACCCGCGTCTGGCTCCACATCACGCCGGGCCTCCTCTCGCCAGCGGAGCTTGACCTGGTCGTCGCCGACCTTCCCCTGCCGAAGGGGATCAACCGTCCGGACGCTCCGCCTCCCGATTCACCGCCGGAATCGAACTAGCGGGCGCGGCGACCCGTCGGCTGCGCCGCATCGCGCTGCGGTGGACCTCGGACTCCTCGGGGCTGCGCCGTCCGAACCGGGCGGCGCCTCACCAAGTACACGGGAACGGCGCCCGTTCGGTGGCGACCGACTGGTCGTTCGGCCCCCTATACACTCCTATCGAGAAGGTCCATGCGGTCAACTGGCGTCCACGAACGGGAGCGCGCTGTTCTCCGAGACGTCCCCATCCACACCACAGCCCCGTACGGGGCCGGCGCTCGTTGTCTTCCTCCCCACGCCCACCCTCGACGGCGGGCGCGAGCCGGGAGGGCCGCCTACCCGACCCGCCGGGCCGGCCGACGGCCGACCGGGGGGTCGCTCGTCAGCAGGAGCCGGTCCGTCGCGTGGGGGGCCGGCCGCTCCGACCGAGCCGCGATCTCGTCCGAGGTCGCGGCCCACACGAAAGGCCGGCCGCCCGCCCCGGGGGCTGCTAGATGATTGCGGATCGCCCGGCGAAGGCGGGCGACGCTCGCGAACGGCGAGCCACGCTCGCGGCGGCGCGTGAACTGGGCGAACCACCGCTCGATCGCGTTCGGCCCGGACGCTCCCGGCACGACGAAGTGCACAAACAGCCTCGGGTGCCGGACGAGCCACCGTCGGACCTCCGGGTCGTTCGGCGTCAGTTGGCTGTCGACGAGGAGGTGCAGCTCGAGCCCCCGGGGGGCCTCCCGCTCGACGGACTGCAGGAACGCGCGGAACTGGACGCCGCGGCGCTCACCGTCGTCCTCGGCTTTGCGCGCCGGGCGCCTGGGCCTGGCGCCGCTCCCCCGGGCGCGGGGGTCGGCGGCGAAGACCATCGCGCGCTCGGGCGGGTCTAGGTACAGTCCGACCAGGTCGGTCACGTGCTCGATGAAGCGGAGTCCCGGATTGCCGCGGAACGTCTCCGCGGCCCGCCGCGGCTCGATCCCGTGGGCCCTCCAGACCCTCTGGACCGTCGTCTTGCTGACGCCGATCTCGCGCGCGAGGCTCCGCGCCGACCAGTACCCTCCCCCCGGTGGACGGCGCCCGAGCGTGCTCCGGAGGAGGACTTGGATCTTTGACGTCGGGATCGACGGAGGCCGCCCGGGCCGGGGCGCGTCCCGCTGGATCCCCGGGAGCCGCTGCATCAGGAACCGGCGGCGCCAGCGGGCGACGGTCCCCGGGTCGGTCGACAGCTCCGCGGCGATCTCCTGGTCCCGGGCCCCCTCGGAGGCCCGCAGGACCATCCGGGCCCGCTGCGCGAGCCGGGAGGGGGTGACGGCGGAGCGGGCGAGCGCGAGGAGGCGGGCCCGCTCTCCCCTCAGGAGCTGGACGTCCGGGGCGCGCCGCACGCCGCGTCGACCCCGCGCTGGGGCTTAACACATCTCACTTGCGGGTCGAGGCAGGGCATTATCCGCCCCGCCGGGCCTGGTTCCGGCGCGCGGACCACCGGCCTTCCCACCTGAATCCCCCCGGGGGCCCGCGTACTTTTCCTTCCCGCTCTCGAGGACCCCGGCGGGCGTGGGTCACCACGGGGACCGAAGCCCACACCACAGGTCGGACGCCCCGGGGCCGGAAGCTCTGCGGCGCGGCGCCCCGCCCACGCCACGCGTCGGAAGCGGAGACGGAGAGGTCCCGGGGCGACGCGCCGTCGGGCCCCGAAGCGTCGCCGCGTACGGTGCGCGCGTCCACGCACAACGGGGCGCTGCCGCTCTCGCCGCCCGGCCGACCGCCGGTCACCGGAGAAACCCTATCCGCGGACCCACGCTCGGAGGGCGGCACGATGGACCGCGGAGATCTCCAGGGATCGCGATGAACGGCCCGCCGCGCGGGCCGACCAGCTCGCCAGGGCCGGCCCGCCCGTCGTTGGTCCGCGGTCCGCCGGTCCGCCTCCTCGAGTTCGCCGCCATGACGGTTCCGAACCGGCGGTTCGCCGCCTTCGACCTCGCGGCGTGGGACCGGTTCTTCCTGCCTCCGACCATGGCCTCGCTGGTCGACCAGGCGCCCCTCGCCGAGCACCAGTTCGTGGAGGACGACAACCGCAGCGCGATCGACCCGACGCCGGCCGCGACGCTCGACGGGCAGCCGTTCTACCTCTCCGTAAAGGGGATCGGGTCGGCCATCGACCCGTTCCATCACCGGCCGCTCGACCCGGCGCGGGCCGCGGAGCTCTCCGACGACCCCGAGACCCGGGCGCGGCTCCGCTCCACGCCGGCGGCGGTCGGCGGCGTGGTCACCGGCGAATTGTGGCTGCGTGGCTCGCCGTACGGCGGCCAGGGCCTCCCGCACGGGTTGGCCGCGCTCCGGGTCTCGGAGCGGGCGGACCTGACAGACCTGAACGGCTTCCGCGTCGCTCCGGTGGTGAAGGTCGCCTACCTTCCTCCGGAGCTGGAGGCGCGCCTTCGTTCGGTGTACTGGTACCGACGGTACCGCGAGCATTTCGTCCAGGAGCTGCGGCTCGTCCCGTCGAACGTGCGATTCTACTTCCACGGGCGCAAGACGGTCGGGAGCGACGTCGGCCACGTGTTCGACCTCTTCGGGATCACGTCGGCCGCGGAGGCGCACCGGTTCCAGACGAACTACGTTCGCAGCGGCGTCGCTCTGCTGACGCTCTACGCCCGTACGCGGCAGTACGACCCGCAGAACGACCGCTACACCGGGCTCGACTTCTCGGACGTCTGGCTCGACAAGGACGCGGTGATCGCGCCCGACGGCACCGCCTACTTCGTCGACCTCGAGGGGATCGAACCCGGTCCGGGTGGACGCGCTGGATCTCCCGGAGAAGCTCGAGGACCAGATCTTCCGCTCGCTGTATGAGTTCATGTTCGCCTACGAGCAGATCGATGCGGAGCGGAGCCGGCGGTTCGGCGAGGTCGGCAGCCGCCGGCGCCGGTTCGAAGCGCTGCTCGACGAGGCGCTGCGCAACGACCGGTACGTCCGGCTCCGCTCGGAGGGACAAAGCGTGGTGCTGGAGGTCCGGCCGAGCGGTCCTGACGAACGGCTAAAGTACCGCGTTCCCGCTCGTCGACCACGCCCGTGGCGAGCTGTAAGGACGTCAGCGCCTTCCTCGATCAGGCCCGCGCGCACGCGGTCGCGACCGTCGTGCCGCCCCCCCTCACCGACCGGCTGACCACCCTCGGCTACGTCCGGCTGCTGACGGGGGACCAGTACCGGGACCTCCAGTCGGCTGTCGGCACGATCGGGGCGAGCCAGGCGGCGGTCCAGCAGGAGGCGGCCCAGCGCGCCGCGCTCGCTTCCGAGGCGGACCGGGACGCGGCCCGCGACCACTCGATCCTGTTCCACCTCCACGGCCAGGGGACCCAGGCGAAGGAGCTCCAGGAGGAGGCGGCGGCGCGCGACCAGCTGGAGAAGACGACCGCCGACCTAGCCCAGCGGGAGCAGGCGTTCAACCTCCTGCTCGGCCAGCGGGCTCTGCTCGACAGCCTGGCCCCGTACGGCGACGGGTACGTCGGACTGACGGCGCTCGGCGCGATGGCCCAGCGGGACCTCACCGTCCGTCTCTACCGCTACGGCGACACCGACTTCGAGACGTACCTCGCCCAGTCGCAGCACATCGACCAGGAGCTGGAGGCGCTCGCCGGCGGCGCGGCGGCGTACGTGCCGGGGCTCGTCAGCGGCGTCCCAGAGGGCGACCGGTCGTACCTCTGGGCGATTGCGCTCGGGCTCGCAAAGTCCCAGCCGTCGCCCAGCGTCGGCGTGCCGAAGTTCCTCGGAGGGTATGCGACAACGGCGTCGCTCTCCAAGAACCTGGAGAACCGGCTCATGGCCAGCGAGATCCTGGCCGCCCTGCCCGGGTCGGGCGCGGAGCTCGCGCCGACCCTTGGCCAACTGGTGCACGACGTGCGCCGGATCGGCATCCCGCCCGAGTCCGCCCTCGGCGTCGCGGCGATCGTCCTGTTCGGACGGCGGGCCGACGGCTCGTTCGCGACCCCGGGGGTCCAGGGGTACCTTCAGTTCACGACCTCGTACGAGGCCGCGGCGCTGCTGGGGATCACGAACGTCGCCGCCGACGCCCTGGGGGCGAAGTTCCGAAGCCTGCGCGAGCTGTTCCGCTCCTGGGGCTACGAGCCGTCGGACGACACCGAGCTGGCGTCCGCCTACCTCGCCGTCTCGGAGTACGACCCCCAGCAGGTCTCCGGCAAGCTGGCGATCCTCGCGAAGGGGCTGCTCGCCTACCTGCAGTACCCCTCGTCGCCGCCGCGATCCTCGCCGCTGTAGCGAACCTGGAGGCGAACGAGACGCTCAACCTCGTCGAGAAGGCGTACGGTGTCATCGGGCGCCGGGCGACCGGCTTCACCCAGGCGGAGCTGATCTGCCTCGCCGTGCGGATGGTCCACGGGATCCGGAACGAGCTCGTCGGCACGCTCGACGCCACCGCAGCCCCGACCCCGGCGGCCGCCTCCGCCCCGCGACCGGGATTCTACGGGCCGCGCTTTTTCTTCATGCCGGTCGTCATCGCCCACGGCGGCTACTACTCCACGTTCTCCGGCGTCGGCGGGACGCATCCTGGGCACGTTCACGGGATGCCGACCGGCTACGGCGGAGCAGGGATCGGCTGACCCGATGGTCCCGCCGGTGGTTCTCGGCCTGCTGCTGCCGCTCCTCCTGCTCGCCCCGGGCGGAGCGTCGGCGGTCACACCGGCCGCCCACTACGTCCCGCACATCGACGACGCGTTCACCTTCCAGGAGACGATCTCCGTCGGCGGCGGCTACGGCAACTACTCCGGCTACAGCGAGACGGACGACGTGAACGGAACCCTCACCGTCACCGCGGTCGCCCCGAACGGCACGGTCACCGCATCGTACAACTACGTCCAGCACTACTGGAACAGCACCGGCACGAACGTCTCGTGGACGACGAGCGGCTCGTTCACGTTCTCCTCCGTCACGTTCCGGTATGTCCACGGCACGGACAACCAGACCGGAGACAACGGCACGCCGACCTGGTTCTACATGAACAACTCCCTCGGAACGGGAGCGACCGTGAGCCCGCTCGGCACGTCGCTCACGATCGAGTCGACCGACTACGATTACGCCCTCGAGACCAGTGCCGGCTCGTTCGTCAGCACCCTCGCCGCGAACGGCACGGGCAGCTACGATCGGAACGACGTCTACGGGTCGTTCGTCGCGAACTGGCAGTACAGCTCGTTCTTCGACCCGTCGACCGGCTACATCGTCGGTTACGTCTACGTCGAGCACGACTCGAACGCGCAGGGTGACGGGTTCGTCTACACCGACAACCTCCGGGTGACCCACACAACGTACGCCCTGACAACGGGCGCCAGCCACGGGACGTACTCCGTCACCGTGACGGAGTCCGGCCTCGGCGCGACGACGCGGTGGATGCTGACGGTCGACGGCCTCCCCGTCTCCGGGACGGGAAGCTCGCTCGTGTTGACCGGGCTGCCGAACGGAACGTACGCCGCCTACGCCACCGCCCGGGGCTACCTCAGCAGCCCGCCCAGCTGGAGCGTGACGATCTCGGGGTCGGACCGAGGGTACTCGGTCAGTTGGTCGGTGTTCCCGCCGCCGGCGCCCCCGCTGAACCCGCTGGTGGTCTTCGTGGTTCCGGGCGTCGTGATCCTCGTCGTGGTCGTCGTGCTCGTGCTCGTGCTCTCGCGGAGGTCGCGGCGCGCGCTCCCGCGCCATTCGGCCGGAGGGATGCCCCGGTACGGGGGCCCGGTCGCCGGTCCGCCTCCGCCGATCTCGCTCACCCCGACCGACCAGCCGAGGATCCAGCAGATCGTCGTGAAGGAAGTGGTGAAGGTGAAGTGCGCCTACTGCGGCTCTCTCATCGACTCCACGGCGGCCGCGTGCCCGTTCTGCGGGGCTACGCGGACGTGACCCGACCCGTCGCCGGCCCCGGCGCCGGGGGAGTGCGGCCGTAGAGGTCGAACCGGCCGACCGGGCGCATTCCGAGCCGGGAGGCGATCCTCTGCGACGGCAGGTTCCGCGGGGAGATCTCGGTCAGCCCGCACCGCGCTCCGGCCTGCCGGGCGAGCCAGAGGCGGGCCGCCACCAGGTCGCGCCCCACGCCCAGCCGCCGGACGTCGGCCCGCACGGTCAGCAGGTGGAGCCGCGCCCGGTCCCCGGCTACCAGGAGCCAGCCGAGGCCGGCGAGCTCGCCGCCGATCTCCACCCCCACGCACCGCTCCCCCTCTGCGAACGCTGCTCCGACCCACCGCTCCCCCGCACTCCCGTAGACCTCGCGGAGGAGGCCGGCGATGCGGGGCGCATCCGCCGGACCGAGCACCCGGACCACGTGCGCAAAGCGATGGGGCAGCTCCGCGCCCAGGTCGACCCCGAGGACGTCGTACGGCTCGGACGGACCGGCCAGCGGGATCTCGGCGAACACCGCAACGCCGGGCGCGTGGCGCGCCAGCGCCTCTGCGACGACCGGCTCGCGTGCGAAGACGGAGGCGGTGTGGTCCGCCGCGTCGGTCACGAGGAGTCCCGCTATCCGGCCGGCGACCCGTGCGACGAGCGCGCTTCCCCCGGAGCGTACCGCCTCCCGGGCGAACGCCGGGAGGAACCGCTCGAAGAGCGGAGAGAGTCCGACTCCCGAAAGCTGGGGCTCCGCGTCCCCCGCCGCAAGCGGCGAGATCTCCGGCTCGGCGCGCGCTGAACTGGACTCCATTATCCCGGATGCGGGTCAGAAAGCCGCCCGCGGTACCGCGGGGGAGTCGACGGCCACCGGCCGGCTCCCACGGTTCCCGCCAGGCCGAAGCTTGAAGGTCGCCGCCGGTCTGCTCGGGGCGATGGCGAGCCCGCCGCTTCCCGAGGAGATGCCCCCATGGGTTCTCCGTCGCCGCCGCGTGTCCACCGCGTTCCTTGCGGTCTCGGTGGTCGTCATCGCCTTCGGACTCCTCCTCCTGCTGCTTTCGCTCCGCCCGACGGCGTTCGGCCTCAAGCATTACGGCTTCGGCTTTCCGTTCGGGGGAGGGTTCCTGGGCCTCTTCCTGCTCGTCTGGGGGACCCTGCTCCTGGTCCGGGTCGCGTGGTGGCGTGCCCGGGGACCGTTCCGCGGGCGAGGAGGCCGGCCCTGGGACCCGGCGATCGTCCAGGCCCGCCAGCGGTACGCGCGCGGGGAGATCACACGAGAGCAGTTCCTCCAGATCGTGCAGGACCTACGCCCGCCGCACGGTCCGCTCCCCTGACAGGGGCGACAGACCCCGGCGAGCTCCCGGCTTCCGAACGTCGGTCAGCGGCCGGCTCGGATCGCCCGGAGCAGCCGGGACGGCGTCGTCTCGAGGACGTTCTCGAGAAGCGCTTGCGGTACGCCCGCTCCGAGCGCGATCCGTCGGGCCCGCTCGAACGGAACCAGGTCGGAGGGGCGGTGCGCGTCCGAGTCGACGACGAGCTCGGCGCCGGCGGCGAGCGCGGTGCGCACGACGTGGCCGTTGCAGAGCGCGTGCCCGGGCCGTGCCGAGATCTCCAGCGCGACGGTGTGGGCCCGGGCGAGTGCGGCGTCCTTCGGGTCGAGGAGCCCCGGGTGCGCCAGCACGTCGACCTCGCCGGAGTCGATCGCCGCGTGGTTCGTACCCGCAGGGACGACCTCGGCGATCGTCTCCCCGTGGACGATCACGATCTCCGCGCCCGCCCGGCGCGCGGCGCGCGCCGTGTCGGCGATCCGCCGCGGCGGAACCTTCGTCAGCTCGACGCCGACGACCGGAAGGAAGCGAGACCCCTCCCAGGCCCCCGCTTCGCGGTGCAGGCGGTCGAGCAGCGGTTTCGGGTCGTCCAACGACAGGTGGTCGGTCAGCGCGAGGGACCGGTGGGCGAGAGCTTGCGCCTCGGTCCACATGTCCGTCGGCGAGGTGCTACCGTCGGTGAGGAACGAGTGAGAGTGGAAGTCTACCCGCCGCGCACCTGCCTCGCCCTTGGACGCTTGCCGGACCATCGACCGTCGTCCGCCGACGGAACCTCGGTCGCCGATAACGGTTGGTCCGCGCCGGTCGGTCCGACGCTGCCGGGGCGAGGCTCCCGCGGGCGTGGACGCTTTGCGCGCCTGTCGGCTACCCAGGCCAGTGGCGTCGCCGTCGCTACCCTCGCGTTCCCCCCGGCGAACGCCCCCGTTGCGGTGTCCCCGCGGGGATTGCTGGCGGCCCTCAAGGCCCGGCCGATCCTCTGTCTTGCGCTGCTCACCCCGGGAATCCCGGAGTACCTGTCGACGTCCAGCTCCCTGCTCGCGGCGGTGGTCAATCCGGCGTGGTTCCTCCTCGCGATCGGCATCAACGTCGGGCAGTACACCGCCGGAGCGCTGCTGATCCGTGAGGCGGCGGTCCGTTGGCGGAGAGGCTGGGCGACCGTCGCCGTGCTGGGGCTCGCCTACGGCGTCATCGAAGAGGGCCTGTGCGACAACACCCTGTTCAACTCGACCCACGGGACCGACGGGATCCTCGGACACTTTGGCCGGTTCGTGGGAGTGAACTGGATCTGGTCGTGCGGGGTGCTCGCCTTTCACGTTCTCTTCTCGATCGGGATCCCTCTGCTGCTCCTTCGCTCCGCGCTCCCTTCGATCCGTGGCCGCCCGCTGCTCTCCCGCCGCGGGGTCGTGCTCGCCGTTCTCAGCCTCGCGGCCGCGACCGCGGTGGAGACCGCGATCGTGTGGGGAGCAGACCGCTTCTGGATGGGAACGCCGCTGCTCGTCGGAGCGCTCGCCACGATTGCGGCGCTCGTCACCGTCGCCTACCTGCTCCCGGCGGGGCGGCCGTCCCCGCTCCCCGGCCCTTCGACGCTATCTCCCCGGGTCGCGGGCGCCGCCGGATTCGCTCTCTTTCCCTGCCTCTTCGCGGTCGAGTACGGCCTCGCAGGGGTCCACGGGGCCGCGCCCGTGGCGCTGGGGCTGGACGTTCTGGTCCTCGCGGCGTTCGTCGGGGGTGCGCGTCGATTCCTTGACCGAGAGCGGGCCGAGAGGCTCCAGATCTCCGCGGCCGCGGGCGCGGTCCTCTTCCTGGCGGCGTTCGGCCTTCTCGTCAGCCTGCCAATCCCGTACACCGTCCCGTTGATCGTCGTGCTCGTCGTGTTTCTGCAGCGGGTCCTGCGCGGAGCGCCTGGCAGAGAGCCGCCCGCGGCGGCCGGCGCCGGCGACCGCGCCTTCCCGTCCCCGTGAAGGACGGCCGCTCCCACCGGGGCGAACCGTCAAACGGTCGACACGATAGCGGGGGCCGTGTCGGGCATCCCTTCTGCCAACCAGCTCGCCCCCGTCGCCCTCATCCTCGGGATCATCGGTACTCATCATGGTCCGCCGGACGGTCGCGATCATCCAAGGGGCCCGCTACGGGCCCGGTCGGCTCTTTGTCTTCGCCTGCTTCTCGTCGGTCTTCTTCGTCCTGTTTGGCGCCTCCACGCTCTATGTCGCCGTCGGTACCTGGGGGATGGCCGCCGTCGGCCTCGTCGCGGCGTACGCCGGCATCGTCGTCGTGGCGGCGGTGGCCGTCGTCCCCCATGTCGCCCGAGTCTGCAAACTGGAACGCCGGGACGACGGAGCGATCTACTTCCGGCTGCCCGCGGTGATTCCCGTGGCATCGCTCGTGCTCTTCCTCGCGCGGGCTGCCATCGAGGTCGCGCTGTTCGGGGTCGCGGCGTTCTCGTCGTTCACGCTCCCGACATCGCTGCCCGTGGACTCGCTGCTCGTCGTGATCGGCTTCGACCTGATGTACGGCGTCAGCATTGGGCTCCTCTTCGGCCGCGCCCTAGGCGTGCGACAGGCTGTGGCCCGCCTCGTGGCCTCCCCCCTTCCAAGCAAGCCCCTACAGGGCGGCAGCTGAACCGGACCGCCCGAGCGGGGTGGCGGCCCTACTCCGGTCCCGCCGGCGTAAGACGGAGAAGGTTCCCGTCGGGGTCCTCCACCAGGGCGTACCAGCCCCACGGGCGGTGTGTCGGCGGCCGCGAGAAGGTGACACCGCGCCGGGCGAGCGCCGCGCACGACGCCTCGAAGTCTCCGGGCAGCCGCAGGTCGATCCCGGTCCCGCCAGGCTCGAGGGAAAGGTCCGGGAGGTCCGAAAATTGGCACCGATGGATGGTGCCGTTCATGCCCCGGCGTCCGACGGTCACCCAGTGGCCCTTCCGCTCCAGTACGTCAAACCCGAGCTTCCGGCTGTACCACTCCACCGACCGCCGCCGGCTCGAGACCATCACCGCGACGCTCGAGAAGGCAACCCCGGTGCCCCGACGGTGGGTCGACCGGCGAGCGCGTGGCATGGTGGTCACGGGAGAGCCGGGCCGGCTGTTGAAGCTTGTCGGTCTCGGGGCGCCCAGCGGCGGCGATTCGCTCCCGGCGGGACGGAGCGTGGAACCGCGCCGGGGCGTCCGACTCCGCGGACCGGCCGCCGCCATCCTAGAGTACGTACAACGCGGGACCTGAGCCGCCTAGCTTCGAGTCGGCTGTAGAGTCTGCCTCTAACAGAATCGCGGCAACCACGCTCGTTCTGGGGGAGGGCGCGCACGCACCGTGCATCGATTCTCCCTGCCGGGATCCGGACCCCTCGCGAAGCGGTCCGCTGGACGGGTCTGACGTCCCGGGATCCGACCCCCGCTATCGGTCCCGACGTGCTCGAGCCGGCTCCAGGCCGCCCGACCGAGCGTCGGGGACACGGCTTGCGGCGCCCCCCGGCCCGTCTTTGGCACTTTGTTAACCGGATGGCTAATGAGTTGCCAGTCTCCGTGGCTCCTCCGTCTCGGCCGGCGTCGCCGGGGCGGGCCATCATGTCCTCATCCCCCGCTGGCCAAGGAGCGCCGAGACCTGCGGGGACTCGGGCGGTTGGGAAGTCCCTGGGCAGTCCTCCGTTCGCGAGGCTCTTCGCCTCCAGCGCGGCGTCGAACCTCGGGGCCGCTGTTTCGCTGGTTTCGGTAAACTGGATCGTCTACCACTACACCCACAGCGCCCTCGACATCACGTACCTCGGGCTGACCGGCATCGTTCCCGGAATCGTGCTCGGGCTTTTCGCCGGCGTCGTGGCGGACCGGTACAATCGACGGTCGCTGATGATCACCGCGGACCTCACGCGGATGGCCGGTATCGGGTCGCTCGCGCTGGTTCTGTACCTTTCGGGATTTTCCTTGCCGTTGATCCTCGGGACGATGGTCCTGGTCAACTGTTTCTCGGCGCTCTTCACCCCAGCGAGCCAGGCGATCGTGCCTCGAGTCGTCGCGAAAGGGTTGCTCGAAGACGCGAACGGGCTGCTGTTCTCGAGCAACGGCGTGGCTTCGAGCGTTGGTTCTGCCGCCGGTGGGGTCGTGGTCGTGCTCCTCGGCCCCGTCTGGGGACTTGGGATCAACGCCCTGACGTACGCCCTGTCGGCTGTGTTTCTTCTGCAGATCGCAGCGGAGCTGGGTGGGTCGGCCGGCAGCTCCCGCGAGGCCAAGGGCTCGCTCCGCGGGGACTTTTCCGAGGGAATCGGCTACGTCCTGCAGCACCGCTCCATCTTCGAGGTGTCGTTCGGCTACCTTCCCTCCAACTTCCTCTCGGCGTTCGTCACTCCGTTCTTCGTAGTCTACGCCGCGACCCGCTTCGGCGGGAGCGCGACCGCCTACGGCTACCTCGTTGCCGCCCTCGCGGCAGGCGTAGCGGTCGGATCGCTGGTCGTGGGACGTGTCTCGGCGCGTCGCGTTGCAGGAGTTCTGATGGGGTTCTGCCTCCTTACCGAGGGCGGGACGTACCTGGTTCTGGCGTTCTCCACGAACCTCGGACTTTCGGTCCTCACGGTCCTCGCAACAGGCATGGCCATCGGCTTCGCGAACACGGTCTACTACTCGACGATCCAAGCCGTGGTGCCGAGCAACGTGCTGGGCCGGGTGTTGTCGGTCGGGGATTTTGGATCATTCGCCGCCATTCCCGCAGGCCTCGTGGCCGGAGGACTGCTGATCGTCCGGTACGGCATCGGGACCGCCATCACGGTCGCAGCGGTTGGGATCTTGGCCACCGGCGCCGTCCTCCTTTCGCTCCGCGACTTCCGGTCGTTCGGCGAGAGGTAAGTGCGCCCCGCCCTCACCGTTCATCGGGCTATTCCGTCTACGGCCCTGGGGAGGCATCGGCAGGGTCGGCTCACGCACCGAAGGCGCGACTGGCCGTCGGTCGACCTCACTCCTTGGCTTGAAAGCCCGGCCCAACGAGGGCTGAGATAGTCACACGATTGACGGCCTCACCCTCCCTGGGGCTCCAGAGCTCATGACGGCGACCGAGGAGCTGTTCACGCCGGTCCACAAGGGACTTCGGGCCATGCTGTCCCACCTCTCCGGCATGCTGCAAACCCATGATTTCGCGGATGTTGCAGCGTCGAAGACCGTGGTGGCGGACCTCGAGAACGATTTCGCGGTGGTTCGGTCGGGTCCATTGAGAGGTTGTTTCATCGAGAATTCCCGTAGTAGGGTAGGGAGTGCTCACTGTTGACTCACCGTCTGGCACGGGCGCCGCAGGCCAGACCGCCGAGCTGTTGTACGTCGCGGTTGTCCCGACTCCGGCGACTGATGACTTGACCGACTGAGAGACCGAGGTGGCGATCGTGACGCCGCAAGAAAGCACCGACGTATGGACAAATGCGACCCCCAGCGAGGCGACCACGATCTCGTTCTGGGGAATCCCAAAGGCGAGTTCCAAGCCGGACAGCGGCTTGGGCATTTTCACACAGGTCGTCGCGTTCCAGAGGCCCGGCAAGGCGGTAACGTTGAGCGAAAGCGACGGGTTGTGGGCGGGTTCGAGCCAGCGGATCACCCTCACCGCGCTACGGGTGCTGAAGCGGGTCGAAGAAGCCGGCTGAGACCTACCGAGCCCGCCCGGTCCCGGCGAGTCTTCCGAACCGAGGCCCATCGGTCCGTCGCGACCGTGCGCGCCGTCACGAGTCCCACCTTCTCGAACCTCCGCCGTGGCCCGCTGCACCGAAACGAACCCAATACGGAACGGCTGCCACGGCTACGGCGCAGGCCTAGACCGTTCGCCTTCCAAGTCGGGCAATCTCCCGAAGCGGCGCTCGAACGGCGGCGGTAGCGAGCCCCCGCCTGTCGAGAGCCTCTCCAGCCTAGATCCCCGCGCCGGGTAGACTCGCAACGAGTCCGCGCAGCGCCTTGCCGAACGCATCGGGCCGGGAAAGGTTCAGGAGGTGGTCCGCGCCGGGGACGAGCTCCACCTGGGCGCCCGCGATGCCTCGCGCCAGGAAGTTCGCGAGGTGCGGCATCGCCGGGTTGTCCCGGTCACCGACCAGGATCCGGGTCGGGACCCGGATCTCCGTCAGCCGAACAGCGGCGGGCTCCCCGTCGCGCGTTTGGTATCGGCCGGAACGCTCCTCAAAGACCTCCTTCGCGTTCTCCCGGACCATGGTCCGAAACAGCTCCAGCGCGTCCCCGGAGAGGGAGGAAGCCCACAGCTGCCGGAGGTGTTCGGTGGCCTCTTCGAGCTTGCCGGCGGTCCAGGCGTCGGCCGCGGCCTTGGAGAGCGTTTCGTCGCGCTCGAAGGTGGCCTGCCCGCCGGGGACGTGGGCGTAATCCATGCCCGAATACCCCGGCGCGATGAGCAGCAGGGCTCCCACGCTGTCGGGATACGCGAGGGTCAGGTCGAGGGCGATCTTCCCTCCCATGCTGGGACCGACGATCAGCGGACGCCTAAATTCGAGGCGGTCGAGCACGGCCTTCAGGTCGCGGACGGGAGAGTACTCCGAAGTCGCGGGTGGTGAACCGCCGTAGCCTCGCAGGTCGTAGCGCACCACGCGATGGTCGTTCGCGAGGGTCGAGAACTCGCGGTTCCACATCCGCCGGTCCGCTATTCCTTCATGCAGGAGTACAATCGGCCGACCCCGTCCGCCGACCTCGTAGGAGATCTTCCCGCCGGGAACGTCCAGGGTGCCCGCTCCTTCAGAGTCGCTCATCGGCGCAGGAACCACTCTTTGCCTCTTATGCCCAAGGGAGGGGGAATGGAACAGTTCGGAACAGATCGGTGCCCCGGCCCTGATCGGCGGACATCGACCGAATCCTCGCCGGGGCAGACCGCGAGGTGTCGCCGCCGGCCACCAGGGGCGGGCGGGCCGGGACCCGGCGACCGTGGGGCTCCATCCGAGAAGAGCTGGAGACGTCTGTAGTGGTCCTAACCCTGACTGACCTCGTGGATCTCGCCGGCGAGTCGTCCGTGAGCTTCCTTGTGGACCTGGGCGGCGGCCTCGGCGCGCGGCGCCTCCACGAGACAAAACACCCCGCCCTTCGCTTCGTCGACCCAGTAACTTCGGTAGTTCACCCCGTGCTTTCCCTGGACCTTCAAGTCCTTGGCATGCGCCTCAGCGACGGCGGCGGCGGTCACTCCCTTCATCTTCCAGTGCTCGTCCAGATACAGTGGCACGGACTCCCGGAAGGGATTTTCGGTTGAAGAGTTGACGTGCGCCGCGAGCCCTGCCGTACCTCGATAGACCCACGACCGCGGCGCATACTTCGACCGAGCTCGGGCCCAACGATCGCCGAGGGGTGCCGCGCGTTCCCGGGGTGGAGGTTCGCATCCGTCGGGTCACGCGGGGAGGTCTGAGGAATCGCGCCAGTCAAATACGGTCCGTTCAATCTTCCGCGTGGCCGGAGGTCCCCTGAGATGGTCGGACGTTTCGACCTACGATCGCGCCAGGGCGCCCCCCACTCTGCGACGGCCTCGCGGCGCCAACGGGGGGGCCTTTCCTCGACCGCCAATCCACCTCGGGGGCCCGGCGGGACACCGACCACCACGATGGCCAAAAGGCATGGGAGCCAGAGTCGCCCACGCCGCAAGCAGTCTGCCGAAACGCCCGGCTATTACCTCATTCTCAGACCTGACCTCCCGGCAGTTTGGGTAGCAGGTGCCTACCCAATTCCCGTTCCTCCCTCGTAGATCGCGTCTCCGGTCGACCGGCAACCTCTTGTAGGTGCATACGTAATGGCATATGCGATGACCCACCGGGTGTACAAGGTCGTCGGACGCCACCGCTACGCCTACGAGTACGAGTCCTATTGGGACCCGAAGCGGCGGCGCTCCCACCAGCGGATGGTCCGCTATCTCGGGCCCTGCGACTCGAAGGGACGGATCCTCACGGAACCGAAGACCCGCCTCGAGAGCATCCACTCCGCCTTCCCCGTGGGACCGCTGGCGGTCTTCCACGCCGCGGCCCAGCAGCTCCGGGTCCAGGAGCGAATCCAAGAGGTGCTCGACGTGGATGAGGAAAGGGCCGCCACCCTGCTCACCCTGGGACTCAACCAGGCGACCGCCCGGGTCCCCCTCAACCACCTCTCCGCGTGGGTGAGGGCCAGTCCGCTCCCGACGTGGCTCTCTCTGGACGCGGAGAAGCTGACCCCGCGCTCGTTCGAGGAAGTCCTCTCCGCCCTCTGTCACCTCACGTCCCAGAAGACTTGGGAGGACCGCGGCCAACTCCTCCAGCAGGAGCTCACCCACGCCTGGCGCGGTTCCTCCCGGGAACCGGCGGGGCGTACTACGACATCACCAAACAGTCGTACTACGGGAGCCACTGCCCGTACGCTCAACTGGGCCATGACGAGCGGGGAACCGCCGTCGTGGTGGGGTTCGGGATGGTGGTTTCGAAGGAGCACCACCACCCGATCCTCTGCCGTGCCCTCCCCGGAGCGCAGAACGATGTCCTCAGCGTAGCGCCCACCTTGGAGCTGCTCCAGGCCCAGGGGCTGAAGCATCTCACCCTGGTGATGGACAAGGGCATGACCTCGAAGGCGAACGTGGCCCAAGCCGTCGCGGCGGGCTACCAGGTGGTGGGCTCGGTCAAGGGGTGGAGCCGGGAGGCGGTGGCCTATGCGTCTCGATGGCCAGGAGAAGGAATGGAGAGGTCGGAGCATGTGGTGGGGACCTCCCACGGGGGCGCGGTGTACGCGCGGGCCTTTACCGCGCCCCTGCTCGATCTTCCGCGAATGCGAATCGCGGTGGTGGAGAACCTCTCACGGAAGTCGGAGGACCGGCAGGCGCGCGACCTCCTGCTCCAAGAGCTCGAGGGGCCGGTGTCGAGAGCGAGGCTGGCGGAGATCAAGGGGGAACTGGGGGATGTGATCGTCTCCTCACCCGGCCGTCGCGGGTTCCGAGTGGATTCGACGGCCGTGGAGCGGGAGCGGACGCTGGACGGGAGGTTCCTGCTGTTCAGCACCGACCTCGCCCTCGATGGACCGGAGATGTACCGCACCTACTTCGCGAAGGATGCCGTGGAGAAGGCGTTTCGCACCAGCAAGGGGGATCTCTCGTTGGGGCCGGTGCGCTACCGACGAAAGGATCGGTTGGACGCCTACGCCACGGTCGTCTATGTGGCCTATCTGCTCTGGAGCTGGGCGGAGCGGAGGTTGCAGGAGAAATACCCCGAGCGCCACCTCTCGGAGGCGCTCCGCGCCCTCGAGAGCGTCTCGTGGGTACGGTTTGGGGCCGGGAAATCGGTCCGGGAATGGTGCACCCGTCTCACCAAGGAGCAGAAGGAACTCCTCGCCACCCTCGGAGCGAGCGAGTATCTACCTGCTACCTAAACCCGCGGGAAGACAGGTCAGAGGGCCGCTGGGGTCAGGGAAGAGCACAGTTGCCGAAGCGCTCGCCAGAGCCGTCCGCGGGAAGGTCGTCCACCTCGACGGGCTCGCGGACAAAAACTGGGACGGAGGCTCCGTCCGCATGTTCCTGAGGGGGAACGTCGCCTTGGAGCGAAGGGCGAGACCTCTGCTCGCCCAAGGGATTCCCGTCATTTTCGATGGCTGCTTCTATTGGAAGAGTCAGATCCGCGATATGGAGGCTCGCCTTCCGTTCCCGCACGAGACCTTCACGCTGAAGGTGCCGTTGTCGGTCTGCATCGACAGAGACCGCCGGCGGTCACGGACTCCGAGCGGACCGGTGCAGGCGGGCATAGTCTTCCGCAAGGTCAATCGTTTCGAGTGGGGAATCCCCATCAATGGGCTTCAGAGCGTAGCTCTCCAGGTCAAGTCGATCCAGTCTCGTCTTCCCAAGGGGTAGGTCTGCAGTTACCGGAGGGGTGGCCCCGGTTTTCAGTGGTTCACGCGGCCATAGCTAAGGCGCCTCGGGTCGAGATAGATTTTCGCGGGCGCTTCCATCCGATGCCGCCATGGAGGCCCCCCCGGTTTGAGCAACCGCGGGGGTCCTAACTATCGCGTCGAAAGTGGGCGAGGGCTCGGAAGCGAACCCGGCTCACCTACTCCTAGGGTAGCCGGCAACGGAAGCGCTCCAGCTTGCCCCGACCTCGCAGGCGGTACGGTCGACCGTGATTCACACGGCCCCCGCGGCCGCGGTGTGTGCTCGGCCCTTCTTCGCGAGGAAGCAACTCCCGTCGTCGACGTAGGGCGGTCTACGGGTGCGCTTCGCGCATGTGGAGACCCCGTTCCCGCCGGTTCACTGTCTCAGGGTTTGGAGACGCCATGCCTCCGGACGTAAAACAAAGTGTAGAATTCATTAAATATATGTTTAATTCTCGTTAAACGAAGTGCCAGAACCGCACGACCCGCCGACGAGCCGGTTCCTCGGGGTGCGCCTCACTGCCGACGAGGAGTCCCGGCTCGAGCGTTTCCGTTCGGATCGTGAGTTGAACACACGGTCCGAGGCGATCCGAGCCCTGCTGCGCGACGCGGTAACGTCGCGCGTCCGGGCCCCGGAGCTGCCGGTGACGCGCCTGCGCGAGCTCGAGGAGCTCGTCGAGGACGGCTACTTCACCAGCGTCGAGAGCGCGCTAGAGTCCGCGCTCGAAGCTGGGCTGCGGGAGCTCGTCGCCACCCACCGCGACGGGCTGCCGGAGCTGAAGCGGCGTTCCCGCGAGCTTCGCGAGCGCGGCGACCGGCGGCGTCGAGCGGATCGGGAGGGTCGGGGGCTCCTCGGGCGCTAGCTCCCACACTGGGGAAGGTTGCGAATGGAAGCGATGGGGATCGCCTGGAGCGAACGGAGTGGATTCATCTGCCGACTGTGCCGTCAGGACGCCAAGCATAATGAGGTGCTACACATCTCGTTCTGCCCTGTCCACGGGCTGAGCTCTCCGTTGGACGAGCTTGCCGGAAGGCCGGAGGCGAGAGCATACCGCGGCTCTACACCCGTACGGGCGACCGGGGAACGACCGGTCTCAGTGGCGGCGCGCGCGTAGGCAAGGATTCGGCGCGCCTTCGCGCGTACGGGGCTTACGATGAGGCCGGCAGCGCCCTCGGCGTCGCCCTTACGCTGATACCGGAGACGCTCGCCGACGTCCGGTCGGTCGTCGAGCGGCTCGGCCACGAGCTGTTCGTCGCGGAGGCACAGCTCGCTCGGTCCCCGACCGCTCCGCCACGGGCGCCGACGATCGGCGCGCGGCACGTCGAGCGCCTCGAGCACGACATCGACACGTTCGACGCACGCCACCCGCCGCTGAAGAACTTCGTGCTCCCGGGCGGCTCGCCCGCGGCCGCCGCGCTGCACGTCGCCCGCACGGCGGCCCGACGGGCCGAGCGCGATCTCGTCGCGCTCCATCAGCAGGAACCGGTCGACCCCATCCTGCTGGCGTGGGCGAACCGGCTCTCCGACCTTCTCTTCGCGCTTGCGCTGTGCGTCAATCACGCACTCGACGTCGCCGAGGTGGCGCCGAAGTACGACGCCTAGGCGGACGGGCGCGCAGCGATGGAGATCGGGGTCGTCGGCAAGCCGAACGTCGGCAAATCGACGTTCTTCAACGCCCTCACGCTGCTCGACGTCCCGATGGCCCCGTACCCGTTCACGACGGTCGAGCCGAACCGAGGCGTCGCGGCCGTCCGGTCCCCGTGCCCGCACGGCGAGAAGGGGACCGCATGCACGCCGGGGAATGCCAAGTGCGTCGACGGGACGCGGTGGGTCCCGGTCGCCCTCGTCGACGTGCCGGGCCTCGTGCCGGGCGCGCACCTCGGCAAGGGTCTCGGCCACAAGTTCCTGGACGACCTCCGACCGGCCGACGGCTTTGTACAGGTCGTCGACGCCAGCGGCGCGACCGACGAGGAGGGGCGGACCGCGCCGGCGGGAAGCCACGACCCTGCTCAGGAGGTCGCCTGGCTCGAGGAGGAGCTGGTCGCCTGGATCGCCGAGATCGTCGGGCGCGGGTTTGACCGGGACGCCCGCGGCTCCGAGCTCGACGGGCGGAAGGTCGAGGAGCTCCTCGCCGGACGGCTCACCGGCCTCTCGATCCCGATGCCGGCGATCGGCGTCGCGCTCCGAGCGAGCGGCGCGGACCTCGCTCGGCCGACCCGCTGGGGTGCGGAGGACCGGGAGCGGCTCGCCCGCGAGCTGCTTCGCGCTGCCAAGCCCCGGCTGGTCGCCGCGAACAAGTGCGACCGGGTGACGCCGCCGGACGTCGCGGCGATCGGCGCGCGCCTGGAGGGGATTCCCGTCGTCCCTACGGCTGCTGATGCCGAGCTCACACTCCGACGCGCCGCCCGGGCGGGGCTGATCGAGTACCGACCGGGGGATCCGGCGTTCCGCCCGAAGGACGGAGCATCGCTCTCGCCGGCGCAGACCGCCGCCCTCGACGGGATCGCCCGGCTCCTGAAGCTGTGGGGGTCGACCGGCGTTCAGGGCGCGCTCGAGGCGATGGTCTTTCAGCGGCTGCATCGGGTGGTCGTCTTCCCGGTCGAAGACGAGCAGCACTGGACCGATTCTCGGGGTCGGGTCCTTCCGGACGCGGTCCTCGTGCCGGCGGGAACGCCGGTGCGCGCCGTCGCCTACCGCGTCCACACCGACCTCGGCGAGAAGTTCGTCCGAGCGATCGACGGGCGGACGCAACGGGCCCTCGCGGCGGACCACCCGGTCGAGCCGGGCGCGGTCCTCCGGTTCGTGGCCCGCCGTTAGGGCCGGGCCGGGGCGACGCGCTCCACCAGGCTGGCCCCGCGCGCCGCCCGCACAGCGTACGGGACCGCGCCGGCCCGGGCGAGACGACGGACAAGCTCGAGCTCGCGGCCGGGCTGGGGGAGCGCGACGATCGATCCTCCGCGGCCGGCGCCGGTGAGCTTCGCTCCCTCCGCTGCCGGAGCGGCGGCCGCCAGCAGCTCCTCGAGTCGGGGGTGCGAGACGTCCACCTCACGGAGCAGCTCTTGGTTGCGGAGAAGGAGGCGGCCGACCTCCTTGCGGTCGCCGTCGGCGACGGCGGCGATCCCGGCCCGGGCGACCTCCGCGAACGAGGCGAGGAGGGCGGGGCCGTCGGGTCGGTCCAATCGGACGGAGACCGCTTTGACCGCCTCCGCGGTCGACCGCGGGATCCCGCTGAACGCGACGACCCAGACCCACCCCGGGTCGACCGCGCGGCGGACCTCCCACCGCTCAGCGCCGGCGGTGACCTCCCAGAGAGTAGGGCCGGCCTGCGCCACCGCGTTGAGCGCGACGTACCCGCCGGCGACGCTCGCGGAGGTGTCGCCCGGGCTTCCGACGCCCTGGGCCGTCCGCTCGGCGGAGAACGCCCGTTGCGCCAGCTCGGCTCTCGACACGCCTCCGTCGACGGCGCCGAGCCCTGCAGAGACGGCGGAGACGAACGCCGCCGAGGAGCCGAGCCCGGCGGACCGGGGAACCCGGCTGACCGTGTGGACGTTGACAGCCGGTCGCCCCGCCGGCCCGGCCGCCAGGGCTGCCTGCAGGTACGGGTTGCGGCCGATCCCCTCCGGGTCCCCTTCCGCCGACGGGACGGCCGACGCGGCCAGGACGACCTGCGTGTCCAGGTCGACGGCGAGCACGAGCTCGGGCGCTCCGTGGACGACCGCGTGTTCGCCGAACAGGACGCACTTGCCGGGGGCCCGGGCCGAGGTCGGAAGCGGGCGGCCGGGGATCGGGCCGGGGTCGTCGCTCACGCCGCCCCCGTCGCCGCCACCACGCGCTTACCGCGCGCGCTCGGCACGATCCGCTGACGGGCGCCGGGGGCCGGCCGGCTCCCCGGAACGCCCAGCAGGAGCGACAGCGTCACGGCGAGCGCCGCGACCTCGCTGTGCGGTTGGCTGCCGACCGAGACGTTGTACGTTGCCTCGCCGTAGAGCGCGGGGGGGACCTTCGCTCCGCCGACGACGACCAGCAGCTCGCGCTGACGGACGAGCCGCGGAAGCACGCGCTCGAGCGGCTGGCCGTACATCGTCAGGTGGACGACGGCGCCGGGGGCCTCCCGCACCACCGTCTTCCACGAGGTCGCGGGGAGGACCTCGAACGTGCCGCCCCACCGCTCCCGGACGCGGGCGAGCCCCTGGGCCACCCCGGCGTCCGGAGGGTGGAGGTACATCGACTCGGCGCCGAAGGCGCGCGCAACGAGCGCGAGATGCGTGGTGAGCCGAGGGTCGCGGCCGGGCCGGTGGCCGACGCGCAGTACTCGGACGCGCGGGCGGGATGCCGGGCTACGTCTCGCCGCGGAACCGCTCGATCCGGTGCCCACGGTACTCCAGCTTCTCGGAGCGCTTGACGAGCGACTTCAGCCGTGTCGGCGACATCTTCAACTCCTCGGCCATGTCCGAGAAGAACCGGCCGTCCGTCCCGACGGCGGCGACGATCTTCGTCTCCAACCGCTCGTACTCCCGGGGCGGCATCGTCGCGATCGCAAGGACCTCGCTCATCTCGGCGAGCGGGCTCGTGGTGTTGATGTTGATCGTCGAGTAGTAGAAGTGGTAGCTCTTCTCGGGTTGCGGCTTCCCGGTCCGCGCGACCCAGCGCGTATCGATCAGGCGGAGTTTTTCGAAGAAGGCGAGCGCCTTCTTCCCGTCCTCTCCGAACTCCCGCTGGATGTCATCGAGCGTCAGCCACTCCTCGCCGAGTCGCTGGACGACCTTGAGGCGGACCGGCGTGCCGACCGCCCGCAGGATCGGGACGAGGTCGCTCACGTCGTTGACGACCTTGATGCGGTGGATCGTCGTCGCCGCGGCCATCGGAGCTTACGCACCCCCCGTCTCGGCACGCACGGCGTCGAACAGGCGGCGGCGGTAGCTACCGTAGCGGTCGGTGGCGTCGAACCGGACCGGGTGCGGGGTGCGGGTCGGTTGCGCGCACGACGGGCACGCGTCCCGCAGCGTGTAGCGGCGGCAGGCGCGGCAGACGTGCAGCACGGACTCCGTCATGCCCGGACGAAGCTCCCCTCGCCGCCGGCCGACTTGATCGCCGCGATCGCCGCATCGGTCGCCTTCTTGAGCGTCTCCTCCGCCTGCTTGTACTGAGCCGCCTGCACCTTGAGCCGGTACCGCGGCGCGCCGACGTACTGGACCTCGACCGCCTCCGGGTCGACCTTCTCGGCGGCCAGGAGCGCCGCCTTCACGTGGTCGACGCCCGCGGCCTGGAGGTCGTGGATCTCCAGCGTCCCGAGGACGGTGACGCGCGGCGGGACGATGTTCTCCTGCGCGACCTTGAGGAAGGCGGTGACCCACGCGGCTTTCTCGTTCTCCTTCTGGAACCGCTTCTCGTCGGCGGAGGCGACCTCGAAGGCGCCGAACAGCGAACCGTACTTCTCGACGAGCGTCGGCCCGAACAGCTCGACCGCCTCGTCCGTCGGCTTGCTCAGCGCCGTCGCCACCTGCGCGGCGAGCCGCAGCGCCCGCTGCTCGTTCTTCCACGCCTGGACCTTCTCCCGGCGCTGATGGTCGTTGATCCGCTTGAGCGAGAGGTCGATCTGGTTCTTCCCGAGGTCGACGCGGAGCACCCGCGCGACGATCTTCTGGCCCTCGCGGACGTGGTCGCGGATGTACTTGACCCACCCCGCGGCGACCTCGGAGAGGTGGATGAACGCCTCGCGCTTCGCGTACTCGTCGAGCGTGACGAAGGCGCCGAAGTTGCGGATCGACGAGACGGTACCGAGGACGAGCTCGCCTTCCTCGGGGTACTCGGGGCGCAGGGGCATCCGAACGACCGGGTCCTTCCCGCTTCCTACGCCGTCAAGGAGCGGACGAGCTCGCCACGGAGCTTCGCCTGGCCACCGGTCGGCGTTGCCACGGTCGCGCCGCAGACAGTGCAGCTGACGACGCTCGACGGTCGGCTGAACACGGTCTGCTCGGTCGAGCAGTCCGGGCACTTGACGACCCAGAACGGGGACGGACCGCGCCTCGTCGCCGGCATCGGTCTAGTGCCTCTCGACGAGCTCGAGGGAGCTCGCCCGCCAACTCGGCGGCTGGACCGTGTATTTGCACTTCTTGCATTTGTACTTCAGGTTGACCCGGCGGACCGCCTTGGCGCGGCCCTCCGGCTTCGGTCGCGGGAACCCCCCGTAGCCGCGGGTCGCCCGCCGGAATCGGCGCTGCCCCCACTTGAGCTCGGAGGCCGGGCGCCTCTTCCCCTTCTCCACGTCGTGCGGGGTGTGCACCTTGCACTTCGGGCAGTACGTGGACACGACCTTAGGGTAGTGCATCGGCCCGCCACGAATCCGGTCGCCTATATACCCGTTCGGGCCCGGCCGGTCAGCGCCGGGAGGGGCCGGCGATGACCACGATCCGCACGGTGGCGACGCACGAGGTCGTGCGGTTCGCCTACCCCCGACCCCCGCCCGAAGAGCGAGACCTCGTTGCGATCGCCACGGGCAGGGCGATCGACGGAGCCCTGAGCGAGTTCGGCCACCAGATACGCTCGGGCCGGCGCCCCACCCAGGCGGCGATCGGCCGGCTCGCCGCAGAGCTGCTGGACGACGCGCTCGCCGAGCTGGCCGTCGTGCTTGAGCCGGTGGCCCGGGCCTCGACGCTCGCGAAGGTCGAGGAGGTGGTCCGCGTGTACCGCGGCAGCGAGATCGCCGGCCTCGCGCGACCGAAGAGCCGGGTGATCGTCATCGGGGAGACGGTGGGGGTGTACGCCCAGCCGGACTTCTGGGACGCCCGGAGCCGCTTCTACGAGTTGAAGAGCTTCCGCGCCGACCCGATCCCGCCGGACGTCCAGCTCCAGCTCCGCCTGTTCCAGCTCGCGTTCCCGACGCTGGAGGCGGTCCTGTTCTGTCTGGACCGCCACGCAACCCCCGTGGCCGTCTCCCGACGCGTCATCCCTGCTCCGTCCTCGTCGGAGGCGGAGGAGACGCTCGCCCTGGCCTACCGTGTGGGCCTCGCGTCGGGGGTCGACAAGGTCCTGGAGTACGTCGACGCGCCGATCCTCCGCTACGCGTTGCCCCGAGTGGGGGCTCTAGGCGAGGGGTCTGGGGGCTGAGGGCGGGGCCCGACTCGGGGCGCCGGCGGCTGGGCTCCGTCTTTCGCGGCAGGCGCGCGAAGGGGGCGGGAAACCGCCCGCCGGGCCCCGCTTCTCGTCTGAGCGGTGGCGAACGCTCAAATAGGGAAGCCTTTTCGCCGGCGAACGTTCTTACCTCGAGGTCGTCGATGCCCGATCGCTCTTCCGCAGAAGCCGTCGCCGAGGCGCTCCAGAAGGCGCCCGAGCGCAAGTTCACCGAGACGGTCGAGCTGTCGGTCAACCTGAAGGACCTCGACCTCTCCGTCCCGAAGAACCGCCTCGAGGAGGAGGTTCCGCTGCCGAACGGCCGGGGCCGTCCGGCCCGCGTCGCGGTCATCGGCTCGGCCGAGCTGCTCCAGAAGATCCGCGCGGTCGCGGACGTCCTCGTCACGAGCCAGGAGCTGGACGACTTCGCGAAGGGAGCGCGCAAGGCCGTCGACACGATCGACTTCTTCCTCGCCGAGGCCCCGCTGATGCCGACGATCGGTAAGCGGCTCGGCGTCGTCTTGGGTCCGCGCGGCAAGATGCCGCGCCCCGTCGCGCCCGGGACCGACCCCACGAACCTGATCCGCTCCCTCCAGCGGAGCGTGCGCATCCGTACGAAGGGGAACCGCACGTTCCACGCGCCGGTCGGCACGCGCACGATGAGCGCCGAGGAGATCGCGGGGAACGTCAACGCGGTCCTCGCCCGGATCACCGGCAAGCTGGAGCGCGGCCGCTCGAACATCGAGTCGGTATACCTCAAGACGACGATGGGCCCGGCGGTCCGCCTCTGGTAGGAAGGGATCGATGCCAGGCCGGGGGAGCGTGCGACCGGAGACGATCGCACGGGTCGATGCGCTCTCCAAGAGCCTTCTCGAGCGGCCGGTCACGGCGCTCGTCGGGTTCCGCGGCGTTCCCGCCTCCGCGATGCAGTCGATGCGCCGCGAGCTCCGCAGCCGAGGGCACCCGATTGTGGTCGCCACCAACAGCGCCCTCGGCCACGCTATCACCATCGCCTCCAAGGAGCGACCCAGTCTCCGACCGCTGCTCGAGCATCTGGACGACCAGACCGCGCTTCTGACGGCGGAGGGGAACCCGTTCGCGCTCTTCGACGAGTTCGCGCGCACGCGCTCGCCGACCCCCGCTCGGGGCGGCGAGCTCGCGCCCCAGGATATTTTCGTCCCTGCGGGGACGACCAGTTTCAAGCCCGGTCCGATCGTCGGCGAGCTGCAGCACGCCGGCTTCCCTGCGGCGATCGAGAAGGGGAAGGTCGTCCTGAAGAAGGACACGACGATCGTGAAGGCCGGTCAGGTGATCTCCCGCGAGGTCGCGACCCTGCTGACCCGGATGGACATCCGCCCGCTCGAGGTCGGGCTCACCGTCCGCGGGCTTGTCGACGGCGAGACGTACTATCCTGCGTCCGTCCTGGCGGTCGACCTGGACGCCCAGCGGGCGGAGTTCGGGCGCGCGTTCCTGCGCGCCGTCGCGCTCGCGGTCGAGCTCGGCTTCGTGACCCCCGCGACCCTCCCCCGCATGATCACGCGCGCGCACCGCCGGGCCCTCGGCCTCGCGGTCGCCACCGGTTATCCCACGAAGGAGACGATCGAGCCGCTGTTCGTCCAGGCGATGAAGGAGGCGGCCGCGGTCGGCCGCGCCGTGTCGGGCTGACGGGGCGGTTCCATACCGATAGGAGAACGACGATGGAGTACGTCTACGGAGCCCTGCTGCTGAACGCTGCCCAGAAGCCGATCGATGAGAAGGGCCTCGGCGGGGTCCTGACCGCCGCGGGTGTCGCGCCGGATTCGGCGCGCCTGAAGGCGCTCCTCGCCTCGCTCGAGGGGGTCAACCTCGCCGAGCTGCTGGCCAAGGCCGAGACGTTCGCCGCCCCGAGCGGGCCGGCGGCGTCCGCCGACAAGAAAGAAGGCAAGGGCGAGAAGAAGGAAGAGGCGAAGCCCGAGGAGAAGGGCGTCTCCGAAGAGGAAGCGGCCGAGGGCTTGAGCGCGCTGTTCGGTTGAGCGCCGTCCCGAACCCGTTCGGCGCCCCGGCGCGAGCCGGGGCGCCTCCGATTTCTTGGTCGGCCAGCGGCGGCGCCCGCTCCGCTTAAGTCCCCCGTCCCGCTCGCTCTCCCGTGAGGCCGGCGTAGGCCCTCCTCGAGCAATGCCGGCGCGCGAACACTGCGGCGTCGTCGGGGTCTCGCTCCAGGGGAAGGGAGCGGCCCCCCACCTGTTCCGGGGCCTCCGCGCGCTCCAGCACCGCGGCCAGGAGTCGGCGGGCATCGCGACGAACAGCCACGGGACGCTGTACCACCGCAAGGGGATGGGGCTCGTCCACGAGATCTTCGGCCAGGAGCTGCTCGACACGCTCCGCGGCCCGGTCGGGATCGGGCACGTCCGCTACTCGACGACCGGCTCGTCCGACCTCGAGAACGCCCAGCCGATCGTCCTCAAGGTCCGCGACCAGGACGCCGCCATCGCCCACAACGGCGACATCGTGAACTTCGAGCGGGTCCGCCGGCGGCTCGAAGCGCAGGGCGTCGAGCTGCTCGGCAACGCCGACACCGAGACGATGGGGCAGCTGATCGCGCTCGAGTACGGGCGCACGCGCGAGCTGGACGCGGCGATCCGCCGCGCCTGCGCGGAGCTCGTCGGCGGCTACGCGGTCGTGCTGCTCGTCGGCTCGAAGGTCTACGCGTTCCGCGACCCGCTCGGGATCCGGCCGCTCGTCCTCGGCACGGTCGAAGGCGGGGCGGCGGTCGCCAGCGAGTCGGTCGCGATCGAGCTGATGGGCGGCAAGCTCGTCCGGGACCTCGAGCCCGGGGAGATCGTCGTCCTCGACAAGGGCCAGCTCGTCCGGACCTCGAGCATCGCGAACCTCGCGGAGCGGGCGCACTGCATGTTCGAGTGGGTGTACTTCTCCCGGCCGGATTCGATCGCCGAGGGCCGGCCGATCTACGACGTGCGCTACCGCATCGGCGAGACACTCGCGCGCGAGGCGCCGGTGACCGCCGACCTGGTCGTGCCCGTCCCCGACTCGGCGCGGCCGCAGGCGCTCGGCTTCGCGAGCGCCTCGTCGATCCCGTACGCCGAGGGCCTGATCAAGAACCGGTTCGTCGAACGGACGTTCATCCTCCCGGATCAGCGGCGGCGGGAGTCGGAGGTGCGCGTCAAGCTCCACCCGGTCCCGGGCCTCCTGAAGGGGAAGAACGTCGTGCTCGTCGACGACTCGATCGTCCGCGGGACGACGCTGCGCGAGATCATCCAGATGGTCCGGGGCTCGGGCGCCCACCGCGTCGATGTGCGCGTCGGCTGCCCGCCGATCCGAGCCCCGTGCTACTTTGGCGTCGACATGAAGGAGCGCAAGGAACTGGTCGCCTACGGGCGCGACGAGCCCCAGGTGGCCAAGGAGGTCGGGGCCGACTCGGTCCACTACCTCTCTATCGCCGGGCTCGTCTCGGCCGTTGGGCTCCCCGAAGGGCGCCTGTGCCTCGGGTGCCTCACCGGCAAGTATCCGGTCGAGGTGCCCGAGGAGCGGCACCGCTTCCAGAAGTCGCTGGTGGAGTACTGACCGGTGCGGGCGACGCTGGTCGTCGCGCACCTCGGCTCGCTCTACCTCCTCGACGGCGACCGGCCCCGCGCCGGTGCCCGGGGGCCGCCCCCGGCCGCGAGCTCCTCGAGGCCCTCTCTCCGCTGGACCCGGCGACCGTCGTGCGGGCGTGCGGCGCCGACCTCGCGGCCGCGATCGTGGCCCGCTGGGGAGGACCGGTGCTCGCCGCGAATCGCGCGGACTGGCACGAGGCGCTCGGCGGCCTCCCGCCCGCGCCGCCGGGGGAGGAGCGAGCGTTCTGCCTCGACCGTGCGCGGAGCGACCTCGAGGCGGCGCTCCGCGCTCCGGAGGAGGTGCTCGTCAGCCTCGCCCGCGAGGAGGAGCGGTTCGCCCGGTCCGTCGGGCGGGAGGCGCGTGCCGCCGAGTCGTTCGTCGCCGTCCCCGGCACCCCCCTGGCCGAGCACGCGCGGTCGTGGAGCCGGGCTCGGGAGGGGTGGACCGCGCACCACCGCGAACTGCTCGACCGCCTCACCGTCGAGGCCCGCAAGACCGCCCCGAACCTCAGCGCGCTGCTCGGGCCCCGGACCGCCGCCCGCCTGGCCGCGGCGGCCGGCGGCCTAGCGCCCCTCGCGCGGATGGCGTCCTCCCGCCTCCAGTTGCTCGGCGCCCGCCGCCGGCCGGGGCCTGAGCGAGGTCCCCGCTACGGCGTGATCTTCCTCGCCGACGGGGTCGACAAGGTTCCCGAAGACCGACGCGGGGCGTTCGCGCGGTCGCTCGCTGCGCTCGCGGTCGTCGCGGCGCGGGCGGATGGCCTGACGCACGCGAACGTCGCGGCCCGACTGCTCGCCCGCCGGGACGTGCGGGCCGCCCAGCTGCGCCGGAGGGCGCGATGAGGGAGCGGACCCGGTTCGAGCCTCACCCGGACTCCGCGCGTCTCTGGAGTCGCCGCCGCGGGGAGCGGACCGAACTGTGGACGGAAGCGGTCGGGGCGCCGCCGCCGGTCTACGCCGAGCGATGGACCAGCTGGAGCGGGCGTGCGCTGAGGACGTTCGAGCCTGCGCGCTCCAAGCTGTCCGCCGCCCTCGCCCGCGGCTGGTCCGGCCCGATCCCCGCCCCGGAGGAGGCGTGGCTGTACCTCGGAGCGGCGAGCGGAACGACCGCGTCCCATGTGGCGGACCTGGTCGGTCCTGCCGGCCGGGTCTACGCGGTGGAGCGGAGCCTGCGCCCGTTCGCACGGCTCCTCCATCTCGCCCAGCGGTGGCCGAACCTCCTCCCGATCCTCGGCGACGCCCGGGAGCCGGAGCGGTATGCCGATCGCGTCCCCCTCGTCGACGGCGTCTACGCCGACGTCGCGCAGCCGGACCAGGTCGCGCTCCTCCTCGCCAATGTCGAGCTGTTCCTGCGGGACCGCACGGGCCGCGTCGTGCTCGCGCTGAAGACGTCCAGCATCCAGCGCGGGGTCCCGGCGCCCGCGCATCTGCGGGCGGCCGAAGAGGCGCTCGGCCGCCAGCTCACGCTCGCCGAGTCGGTCCGGCTCGACCCGTTCCACCGGTCCCACTATCTGGTCGGCGGGACGCGGGGAGAGGGACCGGCGATCGGCTCGGGCCGGCTCCGCTTCGACCGAGCCCCGCGTCCGCGGAGGGGCCGGCCGGCGCTCTCGTCCCGAGGGCGGGCCGCCCGACGGCCCTAGCTCGCGGCGCGCACCGAGCCGCGAGCGATGACCACGGTGACGACGTCCTCGTCGGCGAGCAGGTGGTCCCGGCCAACGGTCTGTCCCGGGAAGCGGGCGCTCCGCCCCCACACCTGCGCCGCGCGGAACGCCTGTCCCAGTTCCGACGGCAGCCGCCGCAGCAGCGCCGCGATGCTGTCGCCCTGCCGCAGGATCACCGGTTCGTTGCGGTCCGGCGGCTGCCCTGGGGGTTTGACATAGATCCGGATGAACCGGAGCGCGTGGCCGAGGTCGTCGACGAGCTCGGTGAGGCCGATGTTCTCCCTCGCGGAGACGAAGATCGGTTCGTACGGTCGGAGCTCGCGCACGAGGCGCGCCTTCTCGTCCGCGGTCATCAGCTCCGCCTTGTTCACCACGATCAGCGCGGTGACGTAGACGCGGTTGCCCGCCAGCGCGTCGATGAGCTGGTCGGCGGTCGCGTCCTCGCGGAAGACGATGTTGCCGTTGTGCAGGCCGAACTCGCGCGCGATCGGGGCGGCGAGTCCCCCGGCAAGGTGGGTGAGCCGGACCGTGCTCGAGACCGTCAGCCCGCCGCGGTCGTGCGCCTGGATGACGATCCGGGGCGGGCGGGTGTTGATCCGGACGCCCGCGCCCTCCAACTCCCGGACCAGCGCCCGAAGGTCGGGGTGCTCCGGGTCGATGAGGAAGAGCACCAGGTCGACGGACCGTACCACGGAAAGGACCTCGCGGCCCCGGCCACGGCCCCGCGAAGCGCCGGGGACGAGCCCGGGCATGTCGAGGATCTGGATCGACGCGCCGCCCCAGCGAAGCATTCCGGGGATGATCGAGAGGGTCGTGAAGTCGTAGGCGCCGGTCTCGCTCTCGGCGGCCGTGAGCCGGTTCAGGAGCGTTGACTTCCCCACCGACGGGTAGCCGACGAGACCGACGCTGGCGTGGCCGCTCTTGCGGACCGCGTAGCCGACCCCGCCCCCCTTCCCCTTCGCGCGGAACTCCCGTTCGAGCCGCAGGACCGCGAGCTTCGCCTTGAGGCGCCCGATGTGGAGCTGGGTCGCCTTGTTGTAGGAGGTGGTGCGGATCTCCTCTTCCACCTCGGTGATATGCTCTTCGAGCGACGACATCGACCGAGGCCCTCTCGGGGACGTCGCCGTACTTGAGGCTGCCGCGGCGTCGCGCCGTTCACGTTTCACCGGCGACGCGGGCCGCGAAAGCCCTCCCGGCGTCGGAGAAGCCGTGTTGGGCTTGGCCGCCCCGGCATTCGCATGGGGGTTCCGTCCCCGCCCGGAGGGCGCGCTCGACCGGGAGGAGGTCCAACGGTGGTGCGGGCGGCTGGACGCGGCCCTCCGGGCGGGGCACGGCGCGGGGGTGCGGTTCCGGCTGGTACTCGAGCACGGCCCGAGCTCGGGACTGCACGTCGGCTGCGACGACCCCGCCGCGCGGCGCTGGTTCGAACGGGCGGTCGCCGAGGCGTATCCGCCGGGAACCTGGCGCCGGCAGCGAGGGGCGCCTCGCACGGTGGGCCCTCTCCTCTGGGTCGGTCGCCGTCGCCGACTCCCCGGAGAGTTGCCCGTCGCCCCACCGTTGCCCGGTCACCTCCTCCGTTCTCTGCACTCGGCCGTGTTCTCCACGCGGTCCGGTGCACGCCTCACCGTCGAACTGTGGCCTGCGTGTTCCGGCCGGTTCGTGAGGCTCCTCGACTGGCTCGACCCGCCCGCGTCGCGACGGCGGGTCGGTGACGGCTCCCGGGGCGCGACCACGCCCTCCCAGCGGTTTTCGGCTCCCGTCCTGGCTCCTCCTCCCGGTCAGCTCTGGAACGCGTCGGTGCGGCTGGAGTGGACCACGCCGGGGGTCGCGGACGCGGCCCTGGCCCATTCCGTCGCCGGGGCATCGAGTGTTCTGGACGGCGCGGGGTTCGACTTCGACCGGGAGGCGGCGGGCTCCGGCCGCACGGTGCTGCTCTCTTTCCCCGAGGTCCTAGCGCTGTTCCCTGAGGCCGACCTCCCCCTGGTCGAGTCGCATGCCGGGAGTCCTGCAGCCGCCCGGCTGCCGGTCGGACACACCGCGGGGGGAGTCCCCATCGAGCTGCCGGTCGAGCCGGACCAGGGCCGGCACCTCGTCCTCGTGGGCGAGACCGGTATGGGAAAGAGTTCGTTGCAGATCGCGCTCGCGGTTCGCGTCGCCCGCAGTGCGCCGGTCGTCGTCCTCGACCCGATGGGGGAGACCGCGGAATCGATCCGGAGCGAGCTGCAGCGCCAGGGCCGCGCGGTCCGATGGATCGCCCCGGGGGCGGCCGGCGTCGGGATGAACGCCCTCGCCGGCGTAGGGCGCGCTCTCCAGAACGACCCCGTCCGCGCGGAAAGAGAGCTCTCGGCGCTGGTCCACGCCCTCCGGCGGGTCCGCGGGGGCCGGTTCACCGACAGAGCATTCTGGGGGCCGAGGCTCGAGGAGATGGTCGGCCGCGCGCTGCGGGCGGCCGCTTCACTCCCCGGAGGGACGCTCGAGGACGCCCACGGGATGCTCTGCCGGGCTCCCGACGGCCGGGCCGTCGTGCCGGCGGCCGCTACGCGAGCGTGGCACGACCTCGCAGCCCGAGTCCGTGAGAGACCGGACGACGCGGAGGGAGCGCGGCGGCTCCTCTTCGAGGTCGTACACGACCCGACCCTGCGCGCGATGCTCTCGTCCCGTGCTCCCGAGCTGTCCCTCCCCGAACTCGTCTCTGGAGACCGGCCGACGCTCGTGTCGGGCTCGGCGACCCGGGTGGGAGAGTCGACGGCCCGGTACCTCCTCTCCACCTACCTCGCGCTGCTCTGGTCGGAGCTTCTCTCGCGCCCCTGCCGGGCGAAGACGTTCGTCTTCCTGGACGAGGCCCAGTGGTTCGCGCACGAGGGCGTCGGCGAGATGCTGCGGCTCTCCCGGCGGCTGAACGTCCACCTCGTGGTGGCGACCCAGAGCCTCCTGTCGCTCCCGGACGACGTTGCCGAGGTGGCCCGGACCAACGTCGCGGACTGGGTCCTCTTCCGCGGCGCCGCGGCGGACGTGAGGGAGCTTGCCCGCGGCGTGCCGTCGGTCCGGGCCGACGCTCTCGCCGCCCTGCCTCGGGGCGAGGCGCTCGTCCTCCTCGGGAAGGGGGAACGGTCCCACTGGGTGCGGACCGCTCGACTGCCGCAGGGGCTGCTAGGCCCGACGAAGCCGGGTCCGCTCGGCGCGGCGGACGACCGCCGGGAGCCAGCAGCGGCGGCCCCTTCCCCGGTCGGCTCTCTCACCGTCGACGGGTTGATCGCCCGGCTACGTTCCCGCGCCGGTCCGCCGCCGCTCAGCGGGCTCGTAGAGGTCCCGTTGCGGACGCTACGGGCGGAGGGGGTCACGGCCGAACGGATCCGAACCCTCGGCGGCGAACTGGGGCGCCGGGGGGCGATCGTCGGACGGAGCGGCGAACCGGGGGACGCGGCGTGGCTCGTCGACCTCCGCCGGCTGGGGGAGCGGCCCGCGCGGCCGACGGCCGCCGAACCCGCCCGCGCTTCCGATACTACACAACACCTTTAGCGGGGGAGCGGGGTGTACGCTCGATGGACTCCGCTCCCACGGCGGCGCCGTCGCCGCCCGACGGAGCGGGTGCCGCGACGATCGCCCCGGTGCCGATCCCCGGTGCCCCACCGGCATCGAGGCGCTGGACGCGATACTGGCCGGCGGGATTCCTCGCGGCAACGTGGTGCTGGTCGCCGGGAGCGTCGGGACCGGCAAGACGACCCTCACGCTTGAGTTCCTGATCCGCGGCGCGGAGCGCGGCGAGCGGTCGCTGTTCCTCTCGGTCACGGAGGCGAGCGCGAAGCTCGTCCAGAACGTCTCCTCCTTCGAGTTCTTCCGGACGAGCCTGATCGACGATGGCTCGCTCGTCTTTGTCGACCTGCCGCCGATAATGGCGAAGCTCGGCTTCGACCGGGACGAGCTCGCGCACGAGGACCTCGACCTCCTCTTGCGGACCGTCCGGGACCTCGTCCAGGCGCTCGGCGTCCGCCGCCTCGTCCTCGACAGCATCACCTCGCTCGGCTACCGGATCCCGCGCGACGAGCAGCTGCGCGACTTTTTGCTCCGCCTCGGCGAAGTGCTGGCGGAGTCCGACTGCACGACCTTGATCGTCTCGGAGATATCGCCGGAGCCCGGGCGCTACTCGGCGCGCGGGGTCGAAGAGGCGATCGTCGACGGCATCATCCTCCTGCGGAACACGCGCCGGCTCGGCGACATCCTCCGCGTGCTCCAGGTCGTCAAGATGCGGGGGACGCCGCACTCCCGCGCGCTGTACGTCGTCGAGCTCACGCCGATCGGGATCCTCCTCGCGCCGCACCTGAAGGGCGGGCGGTCGCTGGAGGAGTAGGCCGTGCCCCAGGCGGACATCGGCGAGCGGATCCGCGCCCTGCCGAACGGCAGCGCCGTCGCGCTGAAGCTCGACTCGCGCGAGTACGCCGACCATTACTTCGCCTTCCTGAACGCGACGTTGCGGGACCTGGGGAACGAGCCGGGCGTCCACACGATCTACGTCGCGGTCACGAGCCCGGCGGCGTTCGTCTGGTCGCTCGCCCAAGCGCTGGACGTCCCGGTGGACCGCATCTCGTTCGTGGACGCGATCAGCCACCTCATGATGCGGTTCGACTCGTCGCTGCCGAACGTGACGTACGTCGAGAGCCCGCGGGCGCTCGAGGAGATCATGCTCCGGATCGAGTACCTGCTCCGTCGCTTCCCGCACCCCCGGCCGGTGGTCGTCATCGACAGCGTCAACTCGCTGGCGATCCACAACCCGCCGGAACTCCTCAGCGAGTTCCTGCACATCCTGCTGAACAACCTGAAGGGCCGCCCGGCGCTGACGCTCGTGCTGCAGACGACCGACGAGCAGGCGGCGAGCGTCGAGCAGCTGCTAAACCTGGTCGTCGACGAGACGATCGACATCGCGCGGCTCGGGCGGTGAACATGGCCGCGACTCCGACGATCTTCGGGATCCCCGAGTTCGACGAACCGCTCATCCAGGCGCTGCCGGCCGGCTTCCTCGCCGTTCTGGTAGGGGGGTCTGCCGGCGGGGCCCCGATCCTCGCCCGCCAGTTCGCCCGGGCGGCGATCGGCAGCGTGCCGGTCCTCTACTACACGACATACGACCGCTCCGAGGACCTCGCCCGCGCCTTCCGCGACGTCGGGGCCGACCCCGGAGCGCTCACCGTCGTGAACCTCGCGGACGAGTACTACGAGAAGGTCCTCGTCCGCGGGCTGGACGTCGCGCGGGTCCGGGAACGGGGGTTGTCGCTGGAGGACCTTCGGTCCGCGGCGCTGCCGAGCCGCCCTCCGGGACCGTATCGGCTCGCCGACCGGATGCTCTCGGACCTCGCCGGGTTCGACGCGCCGTTCCGGCTCGTCATCGACTCGCTCGACTTCTTCTTCGAGGTCCTCGGTCCGAAGGACGTGATGAAGGTCGCCCGTGAGGTCCGCCACTGCTGCCGGTCGCTCGGCGGCCAGGCGCTCCTCGCGGTCCACACGCCCCGGAACGAGGCGGCGGGCGGCGGGCTGCTGACCGACCTCGCCGACCTCCTCCTCGAGGTCCGCGCCGAGGCGAAGGGGGACCGGTTCCACCACACCCTCCTCGTCGAGAAGGTCGGCCACCGACCGGACCTCGCTCGGGTGCTGCCGCTCCGGCTCGGGGACGCCGGCTGGGAGTTCGGCGCCCCGGCAAAGTCCTCCCGTTAGCGGATTCCCCGCGCGCCACCGAACCTTTATCGCTGCGCCTCGGCGTTGGAGCGGCGGAGCCGCCGTGCAGGACGTTCTCATCCGTACTCTCGAAAAGGTCCAGCTGCGCGACCCGATCCTGGTCGAGGGCCTGCCGGGCGTCGGGAACGTGGGGAAGCTCGCGGCCGACTATCTGCGCGAGAAGCTCGGCGCCAAGCCGCTCGCGACGATCCACTCGAAGTTCTTCCCGCCGCAGGTGTACGTGAGCGAGAGCGGGATCATCCGCCTCGTCTCCAACGACCTCGCCTACTGGAAGGCGCCGGCCGCGGCCGCCCACGACGTGGTCGTCCTCGGGGGCGACTACCAGGGGATCAGCCCCGAGGGCCAGGACCAGATCACGGAGCGGGTCCTCGACTACTGCGCCCAGCTCGGCGTCAAGCAGGTGTTCACGCTCGCCGGCTTCGCGCAGGGGCGGGTCGTCGAGGAGCCGAAGGTCCTCGGCGCCGCCACCTCCCCCGCGCTCGTCGAGTCGATGAAAAAGCTCGGTGTGGTCTTCTCGCGCAACGACCCGGGCGGCGGGCTGATCGGCGCGAGCGGGCTGTTCCTCGGCCTCGGCCGGCTCTTCGGGATGGAGGGGGTCTGCCTGATGGGCGAGACGAGCGGCTACTTTGTCGACCCGCACAGCGCGGGCGCCGTCCTCAAGGTCCTGGCCAAGGCGCTCAAGGTAGAGATCGACCTCACCGCCCTCGAACAGAAGGCGAAGGAGGTCGACCGGATCGCCCAGCGCATCCACGACGCCGAGCAGCGCGGCGAGGGCGCCTCCGGTGCGCCGGCGCTGTCCCGCGAGGACCTCGGCTACATCGGCTAGCCGCGGGCCCGTGCCGACCCCGGCGATCGCTCACGGCGCGCGGGGTCCCGAGCCGCCTCCGGAGCTCCTCGCCGCGCTCGCCGCCAGGGCCGGCACCGACGGATTCCTGCCGTTCGACCGGTACATGGACGTCGTCCTGTACCATCCGCGGGTCGGCTACTACGCGCGGAGTCGGACGCCTCTCGGCCCGGAGGGGGACTTCTACACCGCCGGACGAGTACACCCGATGTACGCACGCGCGCTCGCCGCCCGGATCGCCGAGGTCGCCCGGCGCGTCCCGTCGGCGCGTCCGTTCTCGGTCGTGGACCTGGGCAGCGGGGACGGCGCGCTGCTCGCCCCGCTCGCGCGCGAGCTTGCGCGCCGGTCCGAGCGGACCGACTGGAGGTTCGTGGTCGTCGACCGCTCCGCCGCGAGGGCCGAGGGAGCGCTCGCCGCCGTGACGGCCGCGGTCCAAGGGACCGGTGCGCCGGCGCTCGCGGCTCGCGCCCTCGCGGAGGTCGGGCCGCTCGCCGGGGTCGTGCTGGGCCACGAGCTGCTCGATGCCCAGCCGGCCCGTCGGCTCGTCTGGAACGGACGTGCCTGGCGAGAGCTCGGCGCGCGTCTCCGCGACGGTCGCCTCGAGCCGTCGGACCGCGCGAGCGGCCCCGTCGCCGGTCCAAAGCTCCCGACGGTCGCACCGGCGGACGCCGGCACGGTGCTCGAGGTCTCGCCCGCCGCGGAGGGGCTGGTCCGCGAGGTCGCCGACCACCTGGCCGCCGGCCTCCTCGTGCTCGTCGACTTCGGCGCGGAGGAACGGGAACTGCTGGCGGCGCACGCCGGCGGGACTCTGGCGGCGGTCCGCGCGCACCGGCCGCTCGCCGGACCGTGGGACGCGCCGGGGGACTCGGACCTTTCGACGTTCGTGAACTTCACCCGCATCCGCGCCGTCGCGGGGCGCGCCGGCCTCGGAGAGGTCGCCTACCGGAGCCAGGCGGAGGCGCTCGCCGCCTGGGGGATCGAGGCCGAGATCGCCCGGGCGGAGTCGGACGCGAGGAGCGACGAGGAGAAGGTGAAGGTCCGGCTCGCGGCGAAGAGCCTCCTGTTCGGGTTCGGGACGTTCCGGGTCCTCGAGCTCGCCCCGCGCGCGAGCGGGGCGGCGCTCGCGGAGCCGGCTACCCCGGCTTCGTCAGCGGGACCGTCGTGAGCGGCTCGGCGAGCTTTGCGTCGACCAGCCGCTTCGCTGCCTCGGGGGCGAGCGAGAGGATGTCGTCCTCGCGGAGGTCGAGCGTCTCGGAGCCGAGCTCGATCGGCCGGCCCGTGTGCAGGATCCGGACGTACGTCGGCATGGCCCCCCTGCCCGAAGCGCTGGCGGGAGCGGTCGACGCCACGAGCCGGGCCGCCGGGGTCGCCGGCGCCGACGGCTGCACCGGGGCTGCGGGGATGGGCGTGGGGGCGGTGCCGCCGGGTGGGGGCTGTTCGAGGTACGGTGCCAAACTCCGGCGGAACTCGAGAAGGGTGGCGAGGAGCTGGTCGAAGATCGCGCGTTCCTCGGCGAGGGCGTTCGGGAGGTCGCGGGCGCCGCCGACGCTCGCCTGGAACGCCGCGGAGAGCAGCTTCTGCTGCCGGGCCTCCAGGATGTCGCGGGCGACCTGGCCCGCCCGCTGGTACGTCTGCCGGGAGATCTCCCCCTTCCGGCTGGACGGGTTCTCTCGGAGGTCGGCCTCGTACGAGCGGTGGAGCTCCACGAGGTACTTCGCCGTCCCGCTGTAGAACTCGGGGCCGATCTTCGACAGGGTGCGTGCGTTCGCCTCGGACCGCCGCCACTCGAGCAGCTGGGAGAACGGGTCCGGCATGGGGGGCTCAGGACCGCCCGCCAGCCCTATAGGAGTTGCGCGGCGTCCGACGGCCCGGGCCGCGGTCCGTGGCGGCCCCTCTCCGTGCGCGGCGGTCGGACCCCAGAGCCGGCAGACCCGTTCGAGGAGTTCGTCACGCTCTGGGGAAAGCTACTCTCCGAGCAGGACGGAGAGCGCACGGTCCTGGTGGTGGAAGGCGAGCGGGACCGCCGGGCCGTCCAGAAGCTGGGATGGCGCGGACCGGTCGTTATCGTGCACCGGGGTCGGCCGCTCTCCGCCACCGCGAGCAGCCTCGCGGCGCCCGCGGGGAAGGTCATCGTTCTCACCGACTGGGACACGGAGGGCGGGCATATCGCCCGCCGGCTGCGCGACTTCCTCGAGGCCGACCGGGGGCAGCTCGACCTCGAGTACCGCCGGCGCCTCGCCCGGGTCCTCCGGGGCGAGCTGACGCACGTCGAGGGACTGTTCGGCTGGGTCCGCCGCCAGGCCGAGCGCCGGGGCGAGCCGCTCGAGCGGGTCACCGAACGTGCGGACGACCGCGCTACGGGATGACCTTCGTCTGGGTGCGTCGGGTGTCCCGTCGATTCCGCGCCCGGGACGGCCGGAACCGCTCCGCGCCCGTCCCCTTCCAGCGCAGCCCGCGGCCCTCGGTGCCGGCCGAGGTGAGTCCGCGGAAGACGCGGCCCTTGTGCACCGGGTCGGCGATCCAAGCGATCTTCGGGTCGGCGAGGATCTCCGGGTGGACCGGGTCGACCAGGACCACTTCGTAGAACTTCTGCTGGCCGTCCTCGCCGACCCAGTACGAGTTCAGGACCTCGAGGTTCGGGTAATGCTTCTGCGCCCGCTCCTCCGCGATGCGGCGGAGGCTCTTCGCGAGCGTCATGCGCAGGATCCCCTTGTGCTTCGGGCGGCGCCCGGCGATGATCGCGCGCTTGCGCTGCCCGCCGCGGCGGACGCGGACCCGGACGACGACGTAGCCGCCCTTGGCGCGATAGCCGACCGAGCGCGCACGGTCGAGCCGCGTCGGACGCTCCAGCCGCGTGACGGTGTGCTCGCGACGCCAGGTGAGCAGCCGCTCGTGCCGGAGCGCCGCGCCCTCGTCACCGAGCGTCAGGCGGAACGACCGCCCGACGTAGCGGTACATCGAGCCGGTCATCGGAAGCCGCCGCCCGACCCGGGTCCCCGTTATAATGGCTACGGAACGGAGGCGGCCGGGGAGGTGCCGCCGTTCGCCGGCGTCCCTTCCCACGGCAGGCGGGAGGTCGACGCCTTCACGACCTTCGCCGTGGCGTGGCTCTCGGTGGAGATCGCCCGCTCGAGGTGCGAGGCGAGCTCGCGCACCAGGCGGTCCATCCTCCCGCGCTCGGGGGCGGGCATCTCGGTAGGGGTCTCCCAGACGACCGCCGCGCCGCCGCTCGTGGGGTAGAAGCGGAAGGCGAGCAACGCCGCCGCGCCGGGGACCGCCGGATTCGGGCGTTCGAGGTGGCCCGTGAGCCGGCTCTCGTTGCCCTGCAGCTCGTCCCGCGCGACCGCGTAGCCGAGCGTGGTCAGGTAGTCGGCGAGGTAGCCCGTAAAGCGCTCCCGCCCGATCCCGCGCACCCTCAGCCAGTCACCGTTGCTTTCGGTCATGTCGACCGTTCCGATCCAGCGCGCGCCCCAGGCTCGCGAGGAGCCCGAGCATCATCCGGTACTCCGCCTCGGCGGGCGTCGCGCGGCCTAACAGGCGACGAACTTGGAGGATTAAACCCCGTCGTTTGTGCGCCGGGTAGGCGGCACGGGCCGCGAGCGCCCCCAGCCGCTCCAGGAACAGCTCTTTCTCGCGGCCGTTCAGGTCGAGGATCTCGGGCGCGGGGGTCGACAGCTCATCGACCGGACCACGGGCGCGGTGGGTAGCGTAGAGGACGACCGCGACCGCGTGCGACAGGTTGAGCGTCGGGAACTCCCGGCGGGCCGGGATGTGGACGAGGAGGTCGCACCGCGCGAGCTCCTCGCGCGAGAGGCCGTTGTCCTCCGGCCCGAAGACCAGCGCGACCGTCCCCTCCGCGTGGCGGACGACCTCGCCGAGCCGCTCCGGACTGATCGAGCGCCGTAGGTAGGAGCTCGACCGCCCGAGCGAGAGGTCGGTCGTGCCGACGACGAGGTCCGCGGCGGCGAGCGCCTTCTCCAGCGTCGGGGCGCGGGAGGAGGCCGCGAGGAGCGCGAGACCGCCCATGGCGCGGCGGCGCGCTTCCGCGCCCACGCGCGCCCGCGGTGCGACGAGGACGAGGCGCTGGGCGCCGAAGTTGCGGCCGAGCCGCGCGACCGCCCCGACGTTGCCGTCCTCCTTCGGGCGGACGAGGACGAGGTTGAGGGCGGCGCTCAGGAGGCGGCCCCCTCTGCGAAGAGCCGGTGGACCATCCACTCGAGGTCGAACGGCTTCAGGTCGTCGTACCCCTGCCCCGTGCCGACGAAGACGATCGGCTTCTTCGTGACGAACGTCGCGCTGAGCGCTGCCCCGCCCTTCGCGTCGGCGTCCAGCTTCGTCAGCACCAGTCCGTCGATCCCGATGGCGTGCTCGAACATCTTCGCCTGGGTGAGGACGTCGTTGCCGGAGAGGGCGTCGCCGACGAACAAGGTCAGCGTCGGCGCGGTGACCCGGCGGATCTTCTTCGCCTCCTCGATCAGGTTCTCGTTGGTGTGCTGCCGCCCGGCGGTGTCGATGAGGACCACGTCCACGCCCTTGGCGCGGGCGTGCTGGATCGCGTCGAACCCGACCGCGGCGGGGTCGCTCCCCTCCTGCTGGCGGATGACCCGTACGCCGAGCTTCTCGCCGTGCACGAGCAGCTGTTCGATCGCTCCGGCCCGGTACGTGTCTCCCGCGGCGATCACCGACGAGAACCCCGCCGTCTGCAACCAGAGCGCGATCTTCGCGACGGTGGTCGTCTTGCCGGTCCCGTTGACCCCGACGAAGAGCACGACGAACGGACGCGCCTTGTGCTCGCGCACGCGCGCCGCCACGTCGAGCGGCGGCTGGCTCAGGATTGCCCGGACGCTCCGCTCGAGGACGAGGCGGACGACCGCCTCGGCGTCGACACCGCGGCGCAGCTTGCGACCGGCGAGCTCTTTGCGCACGTCCTTGCGCAATCGCTCCACGACGGGAAGGGCGACGTCCGCCTCGAGCAGGCCGATCTCCAGCAGGTCGAGATAATCGTCGAGGTCTTCGTCCAAGAGCTTCTGCCCGAAGAACCCCTCGGTGAACAGCTCGCCGTCGGCCGTCGGGGGCGACGTAGGCGCGGGGCCGGCCGAGGCGGGGGCTGCCGGCGCACGGCTCGGCCCTCCGCGGGCGGGAGCCGGGGCGGGAACGGCCTCCGCGGAGGATTCTTCCGCCGACTGGTGGCGCAGGCGTGCCTTAAGCGCGGCCCACATCGCGTCGCCCCTCAGCGGCCCGGGAGGCATGCTCGAGCCGTTGGGAGACGAGTTGGACCCGCTCATCGAGCGAGCCGATCTGGCCCTCGAGGTCGCGCACCGCCTGCTCGAGCCGCCCCTGACGCTGCGCGAGCAGCTCGGCGACCTTCGGGCGCTCCATCTCGACGACGACCCCGGAACCGAGCCCGACGAGGACCGGCGCGACGCGGTCGACCTTGCCGCGCACGAACGCTTCCCCGCCGAGGGGCACCAGGTACTCCGCCGTCCCCTCGCCGCGGTCGATACCGTCCAGGCTGTCGCGGGCCCGGGCGTGGTCCTGGAGGGAGGCGAGCAGGATCTGCCGCTGCTGGACGAGCGCGCTCAGTTGGTTGCGGTACGCGTCGAGTCGGGCGAGGTCCTCTTCGACCTGGCGTTCGGGGGCCACGGAGGCCGATGTACTCATGCCGCGGGACTCGGGGCGACCGAGTTGATCCGGATCAGCGCGCGCTTGACGCTGTGGCAGCCGCCGATCTCCGAGTACGCCCATTCCTTCGCCATCTCGGGCGACGGCGCATCGTGGACCTTCATGAACGTCTGCCAGTACCCTCGCCGCGCGAGGAACGAACCGACGACGTGGTAGCTCGGCATCACCGCTTCCGCGCGGTCGCACTCGGGCTCTCTTTTTAACCCTGCCGGCGGCCCACGCGGCGGGCCCCGCCGCGCGGCCTGCTCCCCGAGCGGGCGATTCGGCTAGCCCGCCAGCACGGCCACTTGGCCCCAGCGGGCGCTCACCTCGTCGTCCCGGAGCCCGACGGTGGGAGAGAAGACGACCGTCTCCCCCCACGACTGCCGGGCGCCCGGATAGTCGTCCACCGCCAACGGAAGCACGACCCCGTCGGCGTGGACCTCTGTCGCGACGCGCCCGAGCGTCTGCTGCCACGCCGCCGGTTCGGCCGGCACGGCGGTCACGGTGACGGCGGGGTCGAACCGCCGGAGGACCGCGCCGACGAACGGTTCGCCTGACGGGGAGACGACGAGCGCCACGCGGCACCCGCGCTTCATCATGAGATACGCGCCCAACGCCCCCCGCTCCCCGTCCACGAGGGCGACCAAGCGCCCGGCGACGCCAAGCGGCAGCCCCCCGGACCGCTGAGGCGGTCGAAGTACAGGTACGTCCTCGGGCCCCGGACCTCCACGAACAGTTCGACCTGCGGCGAGGTCAGGTCGACCCGGAGCTGGCGGTCCGCAAAGGCGGTGAGGACGTCCGAGCCGAGGTCGCGCCCCAGCTCCTGGCTCGTGAACGGGTGCGTGCCGGTCCGACGCGCCCGGACGGCGAACGACGCCCCGACGGGTAGCCGCGGACCGGCGAGCTCGAGCAGCCGCGTCCGCAGCTGTTCGCGGTCCGTCGGCACCTCGTGGACGACGCTGACCGACGTGACCCCGAAGACGCGGCGCACGATCCGCGCGTCGGCCTCCGCGTCGTTCACCTCGGCGTAGAGGTGGCCGCGGTCCGACCGGAGCCGGAGCTCGCGCCCGGCGGTCACGAACTGCCGGGCGATGTTCTGGCGCAGCGACGTCTCGAACTCCCGTCGGACCGGCGGAGACTTGAGCGCCAGCTCGCCGTAGCGGACGAGGAGCAGGCCGGTCATCGCGACCGTTAAGACGACCCCCTCCGTAAAGCGACTCCGAGCCGCTTCCGTGGTCGACGCTCCGAGCACCGGCACCGCCGGATCGACGGACCCGTGGGAGCTGTGGACGAGCGCGGCGGTCGCCGGGATTGTTGCGGCCGCCCGCGCGGTCGGGGTCCCGGCCGAGGCCACCGTGGTCGCGTCGCTCCTCGAGGTCAAGGCGCTTCCCGAGCACGACCTTGCGTTCCCGGTCCACCGACTGGCCGCCTCCGCCCAGCGGAAGGCCCCCGAGCTGGCGGCCGCCCTGGCGGCGGCGTTCCCGCCGAACCCCCTCTTTCCCGAAGTCCGGGCCGACGGTGCGTACGTCAACCTCCGGCTCGACTCCGTCGCGCTCGTCGGATCGACACTGAGCCTCGCGCTCGGGATGGGGTCGTCGTTCGGCAGCGGCCCCGGGTCCGGTCCCGCCGTGTGCATCGAGCACACGAGCGCGAACCCGACCGGGCCGTTCCACGTCGGGCGGGTCCGCAACGCGATCATCGGCGACACGCTCGCGCGGACCGCGCGGGCCGCCGGCATGCCGGTCACGACGCAGTACTACGTCGACGACATGGGCCGACAGGCGGCGATGATCACCTGGCTATGGAGCCGGCCCAGCTCCGAGTGGCCCGAACCGGTGCGGGCGGCCGTCAGCGGGCGGGAGGAGGTGGGGGAGAAGCCCGACCACCGCCGGGGACGGCCGTACCCTGCCTTCAGCGCCTACCTCAAGCAGCACCCGGAGACGGCGACGAGCGTCGCGGCGCTCGTCCAGCAGATCGAGACCGGCGCCGCGCCCCCCGAGCACGCCGCCGTGGCGCGGGAAGTACTGGACGGCATGCTGGCGTCGCTCGCCCGCCTCTCGGTCGGCTTCGACGAATTCGTCTGGGAGTCGGAGCTCGTCCGGGACGGCTCCGTTGCCCGGGTCCTCGAGCGGCTGCGGTCGGCCCCGCACGCGGTGCAGGAGGAGAACGGCGCATGGGCGATCGACGCGCACGACTACGGCCTTCCGAAGGAGACGGACCGGGTCGTCTTCCAGCGGGGCGACGGGACGAGCCTGTACGTCACGCGCGATGTCGCCTACCACCTCACCAAGTTCGCCCGGTTCGCCCGGGTCCTCGACGTCCTGGGCCAGGACCACCGGCTGCATGCCCGGACGCTCGACGCGCTCCTCGCCGAGGTCGGAGAGGCGCGGCGGCCGGAGTTCGTCCTCTACCAGGACCTCACGACGCCCGAGGGGGGCCGCATGTCCACTCGGGGCGGCTCGGCGGTCTGGCTGGACGCCCTCCTCGACGAGGCGAAGGAGCGGGCACGGGCGGAGGTCGCCCGGCGCCGGCAGGACTTGGCAGCCCACGAGATGGAGGCGATCGCCGAGGCGGTCGCGACCGGCGCGGTCCGCTACCACATCGTCCGGGTCGCCCCCGACAAGCCGGTGAAGTTCCAGTGGGAGGAGGCGCTCTCGTTCGAGGGGAGGAGCGGTCCGTTCCTCCAGTACGCCCACGCGAGAGCGTCCAGCGTCCTGCGCAAGGGCGGCGCGACGGAGGGGCCGTACCTGTTCGACGCGGCCCGGCTCGGCGACACGGAGGAGCTCGCGCTCGTGCGGATCCTCTCCCGGCTACCGCGGACGATCGCCTACACGGCCCGCTCGGCCCACGTGCACACGCTCGCCGGCTACGCCCACGAGCTCGCGGACCAGTTCAACCGGTTCTACCACGCCGTCCCGGTGCTCGACTCCGGGGACGCCCGGGCGAGCCGCGTCGCGCTCGTGGCGGCGGTCCGCTACGCCCTGCACCACGCGCTCGAACTGCTGGGTGTCGCACCGCTCGAAACGATGTGACGCGGTCACTATCGGAGGCTCCATATAGGTCGGCTCAGTCCAGGCCGAGAGGCAGTCATGGCTTCGATCCGAGAGGACTTTGGGACGTTCATCCGGCGCGGGAACCTCATCCAGCTGGCGATCGCCTTCGTCATGGGCGCGGCGTTCTCCGCCGTGGTGACCGCGCTGGTCGCCGACCTCTTCACGCCGCTCATCGGCGTGGCCGGTCACTTCGACTTCTCCAGCTGGAAGATCACCGTCAACGGCAGCACGTTCCAGCAGGGTGCGTTCCTCAACGCCGTGATCACCTTCGTCACGGTCGCGATCGTCGTGTTCTTCGCCATCGCGCTCCCGTACCAGCGCCACGAGGACGCGAGGGCCGCGAAGGTGGCCGCGGCGCCTCCGACGACCCGTCCGTGCCCGGAGTGCCTCTCGACGATCCCGCTCGCGGCGAAGCGGTGCGCCTCCTGCACCGCCCCGGTGACCCCGCTCGCGCCGCCGGCGAGCTAGACGGTCGGGTCCCGCACGCCCGCCGCCCGGAATCCGCGCGCACGGATGCGGCACGCATCGCACCGGCCACACGGGCTGCTCCCCCCGGCGTAGCAGCTCCAGGTGAGATGCCACGGCACCCCGAGGCGGGCGCCGAGGCGGACGATCTCCGCCTTCGAGCGGTGGAGCAGCGGCGCGACGACCCGGATGCGGATCCCGCCCTCCCGGGGGGAGCGTACCGCGAATCGGGCGAGGGCGTTGAACGCGCGGACGAACTCGGGGCGGCAGTCCGGGTAGCCCGAGTAGTCGACCGCGTTCGCCCCGAAGTAGACCTCCCCCAGGCCGTGGCTCTCCGCGTAGCCGAGAGCGATCCCGAGGAGCACCGTGTTCCGGGCGGGGACGTAGGTGCTGGGGATCGCCCCGCGCCGCCCTCCTCCGGACGGCAACCGCCGGCCCCGTTGGGTGAGCGAGGAGCGCAGCAGCGGACCGACCGGCAGGGTGACGACCACGTGGGCGGCGGCCCGGTACCGCCGGGCAAGCGCCCGGGCGGAACGGACCTCGCGCCCGTGGCGCTGGCCATACGAGAACGTGAGCGCGTGGACCGGCGAGGAGCGACGGGAGGCGACGGCGAGGCACGTGGCGGAGTCCATCCCGCCGGAGAGGAGGACCACGCTCCCGCGGCCCCGGCGCGCCGTCACCGCCCGACCCCCGACGCGACCAGCACACCGGCAGCGATCGCCACGGCGCTCAGCATCCCGAGGAAGTTCGTGCTCCCCTTCGTGAGGTAGCCTCGGTTCTCGAGCGTCTCCCCGAGCAGCGAGTCGACCTGGCACGCCACGAACCCGGCGACGCTCACCGCGACGAGGAACAGCCAGACCGCGCCCACCGGGGTCCGGAAGAGCCCGAACAGCCCGAGCCCGACGAGGGCGATGCCGGCCGAGCCGGCGGTCGCGAACAGCTCGCCGGCCGAGGAGACGCCGCCGTTCGTGCCCGGGGTCACCGTTCGGAAGGTCAGGATGCTGCGGGCCGAGCCCATCAGCACACCGAACTCGCTCGCCAGCGTGTCGGCGGCGGCGAAGGCGAGCGCCGCCGCGAACAGGACGGCGGCGGTGCGGAACGCGAGGAGTCCGAACCCGGCGGCGAGCGCGATCACCGTCGGGAGCACGATGTGGGCCAGCACGTTGGAAATCCCCCGTTCACCGTGCCGGCCCTCCTGGACGTTGCGCCGCAGCTTCTCCTCGAACCGGTAGCGGGTCGCCAGCGAGCTGGTGACGACGAACACGACCAGCAGCAGGAGAAAGCCGAAGCCGGCGAGGACGACGATCGCCGCGCCGAAGACCGCGGCGACCGCGGCCGCGGGGGGCGTCAGGGCGCGCGCGGCGACCGCCGCGACGGCGAGCGCGACGGTCGCGACGATTCCTACGAACGACGAAAAGGCGCCCAGCACGCCGGACCTCCCGGGGCGAAAGGGGGGCTTGGATAAGCCTTGGGCCGGGCGCCCGGAGCCGTTACCCTCGGCCGAGGACCCGGGCGACCGCGCCGAAGAACGAGTCCGAGGTCAGGTCGGGGATCACGCCCGCGTCCGCGAGCTCGCGGTCGACCTCCTCCGCGTGCCCCGGGGTCCGTACCAGCGACGTGAGGAGACCGAGGCGGCGCCCCGCCTCCATGTCGGCGAGCCGGTCCCCGACGATCGCCGAGCTGGCGAAGTCGACTCTCAGGTCGTCGCGGGCCCGCTCGAACAGTTCGGTCCCGGGCTTGCGGCAGGCGCACTTCCGCTCGGGTGCGTGGGGGCAGTAGTAGAACGCGTCGACCCGCGCGCCCGAGCGGCCGAGAAGCTCGTTGACCCGGGCGTGGATCCGCTCGACATCCTGCGGCGTGTAGAACCCGCGGTCGATCCCGGACTGGTTCGTTACGCAGACGACGAGCTCGCCGTGGGCCCGGGCCAGCCGGAGGGCGTCGCCGATGCCCCGGAACAGCTCGAGCCGGTGCGCGTCCTTCAGGTAGTGCAGGTCCGGGTTGAGCGTACCGTCCCGGTCGACGAACAGGGCGCGCCGGATCGGGCGGGGTCCCGTCCCACCGACGCCGGCGGACACGACGGTTCCGAGGGCCGACGGTCCTTAACGATTTGGCTGAGCGGCTCCCGTCCCCTCGGCACCCCGTGACCGAGAACTCAAACCCGCACTGGGTCGCCCTCGACCGCGCTCTCGAGCAGGCCCTTGCCAGGCTCCGCAGCGAGACGGGGCCTCTCACGCTCCTGTTCTCGGGCGGGGTCGACTCCGGGCTCCTCGCGTGGGAGCTTCGCGGCCGCCCCTCGACCCAGTTGGTGACCGTGGGGTTCGCCGGCGCCGCGGACGTTGCGCGGGCGGAGCAGGCCGCCGCGGTCGTCGGGCTCCCCTGGCGGGCCGAGCGACTGGATGTCCTCGCGTTGGAGCGGCTGGAGGGGAAACTTGCCCCCGACCTGCGCCGCGTCGCGCCCGGACGGCGTTCGATATTCCTCGCCCTCGCGGCCGGCTGCGCCGCGGCGGGGGACCGTCGGGTGGTCGTCGGCCAGGGGACGGACGAACTGTTCCTCGGCTACGCGCACTTTCGGGGACTCGCCCCCGTCGACGCGGAGGCCCGAGCTGCCCGCGACCTCGCTCTCGCGCGCGAGGAGGACTGGCCGGTGACCCGGTTGATCGCCTCCCGTCTCGGCCGGGACGTCTTCGCACCCTACCTTACCGAGGAGTTCATTGCCGCGGCCCGACAGATCCCTCTGCCCGAGCGCATGCCCTCGGGGGAGAGGGCCAAGCCGCTCTTCCGCGCATGGGCGCGTCACCGGGGGCTACCCCCCTCCCTCGCCGAGGCGCCCAAACGGGCGATACAGTTCGGCTCCGGCGTTGACCGATGGTGGCGTCGCGTCCAACGGAGGGACGACACCCGGGATCCGCCGCCTCACCCACCGGGGGGTCCCGGTCGGGAGACTCCCTCTGGGGACGACGCCGAGGCGGCCGGCTCAGGGGCGAAGCCGTCGGGCAGGCGGAGCGGCCGTTCGTACCACCGGACGTCCCAGTAGCGGCCAAACTTGCGCCCGACTCGGCTGAAGACGCCCACGGGGGAGAATCCGAAGCGCCGGTGGAGCGCGACCGAGGCCGGGTTGGGGAGCGCGACCCCGGCGACCAGTCGTTCGATGTCCTCGCCCCGCAGCTGGTCGAACAGGTGGCGGTACAGCGCCGAGCCCACGCCCCTACCGGTCTCCCCGGCTCCGCAGTAGACGGAGACCTCCACGGTCGTCGCGTACGCCGGTCGAGGCCGGAATGGGCTCGACGTGCTCCAGCCGATGAGCTGGCCGTCCCGCGTGGCGACCAGGAGTCGGTGACGACCGCCGGCGGTGTGCTCGTGGAACCACGCCTCGCGGTCGGCGACCCGGACCGCTTCGAGGTCGAAGGTCGCGGCGGTCGTCAGCACGTAGTGGTTGTAGATCGCGACGATCCCCGGGAGTGCTTCGCGCTCCGGAGCTCGGACCTCGACCCCCATCGGGTGCGCGGAGGGTGCGGGAACGGGAAAGCCCCAACGCTCGGCAAAGCGCGCACCCGCGCAGCCGGGTCGGCTCGCCCGGCTCGCCTGGCCAGCGGGTCTTCTACTCCGCTGGACGCGAGTCTATCGTCCGGGACTCGTTGCCCTGCTGGCCGCGGCGGCGCGCACCCCTCCGGGGGGCGCCGGAGTCCCACGTGCCGCGTGCCCTGGGGTGCCCCGGCGCGCCCCGGGCCAGCGATAAATAGCCGTCCCCGGGTTCGTTGTTGTGACGGACGACAGTTCGTCGCTGTTCTGTCCCCTCGAGTTCCGATACGGCCGCGACGAGGTCCGGGCGCTCTTCTCGCGCACGGCCCGGCTCCGGCGCGCGCTGCGGGTCGAGGCCGCCCTTTCGCTCGCGGAGGCGGAGGTCGGCCTGGTGCCGCGGGACGCGGCCGAAGCGATCGACCGGGCCGCGACCCTCGAGCACGTCGACCTCGCCCGGGTCGATGCGATCGAGAAGGAGACCCGTCACGACGTCATGGCGCTCGCGCGGGCGCTGGCGGAGGCCGCCGGGCCCGCCGGACGGTGGGTCCACTTCGGGGCGACCAGCGCCGACATCACGGACACCGCGCTCGCGCTCGAGCTCAAGGAGTGCGTTGCTCTCCTCGACAGCGACCTGGTCCGCCTCGGACAGGTCCTCGCCGACCTTGCGCGGCGGCACCGGGCGACCACCGCCGTCGGCCGGACCCACGGCCAGCACGGGGTGCCGCTCTCCTTCGGCTACAAGATGGCGGTCGGAGCCGCCGAGGTGGTGCGCCACCGGCAGCGGCTGCAGCAACTGCGCCCCCGGCTGCTCGTCGGAAAGCTGTCGGGCGCGGTCGGCACGGGTGCGAGCTTCGGCGAGAAGGCCGCCGAGGTCGAGCAGGCGGCGCTCCGCCGGCTCGAGCTCGAGGCCGACGAGGCGCCGACCCAGATCGTCGGACGGGACCGGCTGGCGGAGTTTACGAACCTGCTCGCCCTGATCGCGGGGACGGCGGAGCGGCTGGCGACCGAGGTGCGCAACCTCCAGAGGACCGAGATCGCGGAGGTCGCCGAGCCGTTCGACGAGGCGCTCCAGGTCGGCAGCTCGACCATGGCGCAGAAGCGGAACCCGATGCAGAGCGAGAACGTCACGAGCCTCGCGCGGCTGGTCCGGGCGTTCGCGCTGCCCCCGCTCGAGAACATGGTCCAGTGGCACGAGCGGGACCTCTCCAACTCCGCCAACGAGCGGATCGTCATCCCGCACTCGGTCCTCCTCGTCGACGACATCCTCTGCAAGCTCACGGACGTCTTCGCCGGGCTCGAGGTCGACGAGGCGCGGATGGCGAAGGCGGTCGCCGACGGCGGCGGGGCGGCGATGACCGAGAACCTCATGCTCGCCTTGACCGCGAAGGGGCTCGCCCGCCACGAGGCGCACGAGCTGCTGCGCAACCTCAGCCGGGGCGCGAGCGCGGCCGGCACGCTCGCCTCCCGCGCGAAGGCGGACCCTCGGGTGCAGCGCCTCCTGTCGGAGAAGGAGCTCGACGCGCTGCTCGACCCGGCGCCGTACGTGCGGGCGGCGGCGGCGAAGACCGACCGGATTCTCGCGCGGGTCGACCACGACCTGGTGCGATGACGACGCGCCGGCCGCCGTGGACCGCGACGGTCGCGATCCGCACCGGGCGGGTCGAGCTCGCCCGGTGGCTGGAGGAGGCGCTGGCCCCTGAGGCCGCGCGGGAGGTGCCGCGCGCCCGCACGACTATGCGCCGCGCCGGGGCGACGGTCACCCTCCACGTCGCGGCTTCGGATGCGGGGGCGATGCGGGCGGCGCTGAACACGTTCCTCGGCTGGGTCGCACTCTCGCTCGCCACCGTCTCCGCCGCCGAAGGGGCCGCAGATTCGGCGGACGCGGCCGCCGGCTCCGAAGCACTTATCTCCCGCTCCCGGTGAGCGCGGTCGTGGCCCTTCCGGCGAAGCTCCAGAACGACCTCAAGCAGTTCCAGCGGCTCCAGCAGGAGCTCGGCTCGGTCCAGCAGCAGCGGCTTCAATTGGACCTTCGGCTGCGCGAGATCACCCACACGCTGGACGAGTTGAAGACGGTCGCGGAGGACGCCGTCGTCTACCGCCCGATCGGAAGCCTCCTCGTCAAGGCGAAGTCCCGGGACGAGGTCACCGGGCTCCTCAGCGAGGAGAAGGAGACCTTGGAGGTCCGCCAGAAGGCGGTCGAGCGCCAGGAGAACCACCTGAAGGAGCGGTACACGACGATGCAGCAGGACCTCTCGCAGCAGCTGCAAGCCGCCGGCGTCCAGCCGGAGACGGCGGACGAATCCGAAGGCTAGGCCCGCGCGGTCACATCGACCGCTGTGTCAGCCGCTCCGCCACTTCCCTCAGCAGAGGCTTACCGGCCGCCGGTATCGCCCGGCTCCGGTCCAGGCGCTGAAGGCTCCGCCGCGTCAGGCGCGCTATCGTCCGCTCCGAGTACGCGAGGCTCCCCGACGACTCCAGGGCCGCGCGCGCGGCGGCGACGTCCTTGCCGGTCGCCCCCCGACGTCCGAGGACGCGAGCAAGGGCCCGGCGGTCTGCCGGCGTCCCGTCCCGCCAGGCGCGGACGACGAGCAGCGTGCGCTTTCCCTCGACCAGGTCGTTCGCGCTCTTGCCGATCGACCCCGCGCCGAACCCGGACCCGAGCACGTCGTCCCGGAGCTGGAAGGCGACCCCCAGGTCTGTCCCGACCACTTCCAGGTCGTCCAGAAGAGGGGGGCGGCCGCCGCCGAGCACCGCGCCGATCCGGAGCGGGCAGACGACCGTGTAGATCGCCGACTTGAGACGGTGGACCTCCAGCACGTCGGCCTCCGTGACCCGCCCCGGCGGCAGGGTACCGTTCCGCAGGTCGAGCAGCTGGCCGTACGCGGTGAGTCGCGTCATCCGGACGAGCTCGCGGAGGGCTCGCAAGGTCTCGGCCGGGGGAACGCCGGCGGAGAGGAGAGCGTCAAGCGTGTACGGTTCTTCGAGGTCGCCGAGCGTGATGGCGACGCCGACCCCGAAGTCGTCGCGCGGGCCCAGCAGCCGCTGCCGGGCATGCAGCGTCGCGGCCTCCCGATGAACGGTCGGGCCCCCGCGCCGGCGCTCGGCGTGGTCGATGATGTCGTCGTGCACGAGCATCCAGCTCTGAAAGTGCTCGAGCGCCGCGGCCGCGGGGATCACCGGCGCCGGCGAGCGGCCGGTGGCGAGCCGGTAGCCGCCGAGGACGAGCAGCGCGCGTAACCTCTTGCCGCCGCGGAGCGTGAACTCCCGGTTCAGCGCGGTGAACGGCCGGACCGTCCCCGGCACCTCCGGCCGCCCCCGGTCGTACGAGGCGCCGAGCGCCCGCTCCACCCGGGGAAGAAATCGGGCGAGCCCGGCAAGGTCCACGGCGGCTGCGTTTGGACTCCCAGCGTATTTAACGCGGCGGTTTATCGACCGGACGATGGCATCGGCGCCGTTCGTCCAACTCGCCTCGGGGTTGGTCGAGGCGATGGGCCAACGGCTCGACGCCGTGAAGCCGACGGACGAGGGGCTGGTCGTCCGGACGAGCGACGGGTTCCTCTACGCGTTCATCGAAGATCCTGCCCGCGTGTCGCTGGGTGCGATCCAGCACCTGAGCGCCCAGTCGGCAGACGGATCGCCGCGGCTCGTCGTGCTCACGCCGGGTCGGCTCCCTCTCGTGCTCGCGCAGGAGCTGCTCCGCGGCGGCGCGACCCTGGTCGAGGGAGCGCGGTTCACCGAGCTGGCGCGCCAGCTCGGTCTGGAGAGCTGGCTCGGCGAGGAGCCGCGCGCCCGGCGGCCGGACGAGCGGCGACTCCTTCCGAGCGCGCTCCGGCTGGATGACGTGGTCCATCGGGCGACCGTCTGGCTCGACTGGGGAGTTCCGGCCCTCGCGCTCCGGTTCTATCGACAGGCAGTCGACCTCAAGCCGGAGTTCGTTCCGGCGCAGGTCGGCATCGGCCGGGCGCTGCTCGCCCTCGGGCTCACGGACGACGCCGACCGGCAGTTCGACGCAGTCCTCGCCGCGCACTCTCAGGACCTCGACGCCCGCTTGGGGAAGGCCGCGATCCTGGGCGCCCGCGCGCGCCCGAAGGACGAGGTTGCCCTCTACCGCCAGCTCCTCGAGGAGGATGCGGCACGGTCGGAAGTACGCGCCCACCTCGTCGCCGCGCTGGTCGAACTGGGCGACTGGCCGAGCGCACGGGTAGAGATCGAGGCGATGCTGGCGCGGACCCCCGAGGAGCCGCAGCTGCGGTTCCTGCACGGCGTCGCGCTCGAACGGACGGGAGCGGCGGCCCTGGGCGCCGCCGACCGCGAGGAAGCGCGACGCTTGGGGCTGGCGTATGAGCGCGAGGCGGCGCTCTGCCAGCACCTGGGGCTGCCGGCGCCCCCGCGCCCGCTGGCGTCCGCCGCCAAGCTGACGGTGCCCCCGGCCGCGCGGGTCGTCGCCCCGGCCCCTACCCCTGCCGCCGGCAAAGGCGCGAAGCGAACGACGGGGCACAAGGCGAAAACCTCCCGCGCACGCTCCGCCGCCCCGCGGCCCGCCCGCAAACGTAAGTAACCCACCCCCGCGTCGAGCGCCCGGGGTCGGCGTGCGCGTCGTTTCGGTGCTCCCCAGCGCCACGGAGATCGTCTGCGCCCTCGGGGCGCGGAGAGAGCTCGTGGGGCGGAGCTCGGAGTGCGACTTTCCCGCCTCCGTCGCTCAGCTGCCGGTGGTCATGCGGCCGCGGACCCTGGACTCGGCCCGCCCGTCGGAGGAGATCGACGCCCGGGTCCAGAGAGCGCGCGCCTCGGGGGAGAGCCTCTACGAGCTGGACGTCCCGCTGCTCCGGACCCTCCGGCCGGACGTACTCCTCACCCAGGACCTCTGCGGGGTGTGCTCCGTCACCGGCGACGAGGTTGCACGGGCGTGTCGCGCTGCCGGCATCGAACCGAAGGTCGTCTCGGTCAGCCCCCGGACCCTCGAGGAGGTCTGGGATTCCGTGGAGGTGATCGGCGGTGCGGTCGGCCGGCGGGCGGAGGCGCTCGCACTAACACAAAGGCTCCGAGAGCGCGCGTCCCCGTCGCTCGCGCCGCCAACGGCGCGCGTCGCGGTGCTGGAGTGGCTCGACCCGCCGATCCTGGCAGGGCTGTGGACCCCCTCGATGATCGCGGCGGCCGGGGCGCACCGCCTGGGGCCGTCGGCCGGGGAAACCGGCGTCCGTACGACGTGGGAAGAGGTCGGCCGGCTCGGCGCCGACCTCCTCGTCCTGAGCCCCTGCAGCCTCTCCGTCGCGCGGACCCGGAGCGAGCTCGCCCGACCTGCGGTTGGTCGACGAGTCCAAGCGGCCGTGGCCGGCTCGAGCCGGGTGTACCTTGCGGACGAGGCGTACTTCAGCCGGCCCGGGCCCCGGCTCGCCGACGGGATAGAGCTGCTGCGTGGCCTGTTGTCCGGATCGAACGGCCCCTGGCCGATGCCCGTCGAACCGTGGCAGCCGGCCGCGCCGGCGGTGGCAAGGTGACCGGCGGGATCAGCTACTACTACACGACCGTCGGCCGCACCCGCGCCCCCGGGCGTGTGACCACCTCGAAGAAGGAGCTTCTGCAGATCTGCCTGGCGGCAGCCGTCCTGACCGTCGACATCGCGCTCCTGCTCTCGGAACACACGTTCCTCTTCGACTATCAACCGTCTCGCTTCGTGGCCGCGTTCACCCTGAACTGGGTCGCCCTCGCCGCCGTCGCGGTCCTTACCGGGTTCGTCGCCCACGAGATGGCGCACAAGGTCGTCGCCCAGCGCCTCGGCTTCTGGGCAGAGTTCCGCATGTGGCCGGTCGGCCTTGCCCTCTCGCTTGTGACGGCGATCGGGGGGTTCCTCTGGGCGATGCCCGGGGCAACGATGGTCGGGGGGATCCCCGAGAGCGACCGGACGGACTGGGGGCGGACCGGCCTCGCCGGCCCGGTCACCAACTTCGCCTTCGCCTCGGTCTTCCTCGCCGCGGCGTTCGGGGCCGCCGCGCTGGGCGGGTCGGCCGACTACTGGCTGCTCTACCTCGCGACCATCAACGGATGGTTCGGGACGTTCAACATGATCCCGTTCGGTCCGCTCGATGGACGGAAGGTCCTGCGCTGGAGATGGACGATCTGGGCGGTGGCAATCGCGGGGACGTCGGCCGTGCTGGTCGCAAGCCTGCTCGGGTTCTACTCCGTCACGGCGTTCCAGAACCCGTACCACTGCTACACCGCCGTCGGCGGCTGCCTCTAGGAGGACCCCGTGCTCCGCCCCCGCGTGATCGAACTGGGGGAGGGGCGGAAGATGCTCGACCTCGACTTCCGGGACACGGAGGGGCTGGTGGCGGCGTTCCTGCTCCCGGGGCCGGACGGCTGGGCCCTCGTGGAGACCGGCCCGACGAGCTGTCGGGACGCCCTCCTCCGCGCGGTCGGCGCCGCGGGGGTCGAGCCGTCCGAGGTCCGAGACGTCCTCGTCACGCACATCCACCTCGACCATGCCGGCGGGGTGGGTGCGCTCGCCGAGAGCTTTCCGCGCGCCACCTTCCACGCCCACGAGCTCGGGATCCGGCATCTCACCGACCCGGAGCGGCTCGTCGCGAGCGCGCGTCGGGTCTGGGGCGCGGCGTCGGACCAGCTCTGGGGTCCCGTCGTCCCCGCCCCCGCCTCGCGCCTGCATGCGCTTCGCGGGGGGGAACGGCTCCCTCTGAGCGGCGGCGAGCTCGAGGTGTTGGCGACGCCGGGCCACGCGAAGCACCATCTCGCCTTCCTCGACACACGGCTTGGCGCCGTTTTCGCGGGCGACGGGGCGGGGGTGCTCCTCGAGGGGTCGTCCCGGATCCGCCCGGCGGTGCCGCCGCCGGACTTCGACCTCGCCGAGCTGTTCGCGAGCCTCGAGCGGATGCGGGCCGCCGACCCCCGCTACCTGCTGCTGAGCCACTTCGGGCCCACCCCTCACGGGGCCGCGGACCTGCCCCGCTATCGCGAGACCGTGGAGCGGTGGCGGGACGTCGCGCTCGCCGCCGCGAAGGAGCGACCTGACCCGGAGGCGATCGCTCAGGCGCTGCACGCGGCCGACGCCCCGGCCGCCGGTGAAGACGTGGGCGACCGGGCGTCGCTCGTCTCCGGCTACGACCTCGCCGCCCAGGGGTTCCTGCGGTACTTCCAGACTCACGGGTTGCTGCCCGGGCCTTCGGCGTGAGCGAGATCGACCCGAGGCGACGTGCCGTCGCCGCGTGGACCTTGCTGTTCGCGCGCGCCGCGTACGCTTTCAACTGGTACGACATCGGCGGGGTCCTCCCCCTTGTCGGGGACCATTTCCAGATCGGCACGTTCGACCGCGGCGTCCTGCTGGCGGTGTTCCTGGTCGGCGCGGCGGTGTTCCAGCTGCCCGCCGGCTACGCGGCGATGCGATGGGGGAACGGACCCACCTCGATCGGCGCGCTCGCGGCGATGGCCGCCTTCGCGCTCGCGTCGGCGTTCTCGCCGAGCTGGGTCGTCCTCGCCGCGCTGCGCTTCGGCGCCGGGGCCGCCGCGGCGTTCTTCTTCGCCCCCGCGCTGGGGCTGATCGCGTCGTACTACCCAAGCGGCCGTCGGGGGTTCATGATCGGCGCCTACAACGCCGCGTTCAGCGTCGGCTCGGGGATCGGACTGTTCGCGAGCGCCGCGCTCGGGCCGACGGTCGGCTGGGCCCTCCCGCTCGCGGTCGGGGGCGTCGCGCTGGCGGTGTGCACCGTCACGACGATCGTCTTCCTCCCCCGGCTCCCGGAGCCGACGACGGTGCGGGCTTCGGCGCTCTGGCGGGACTCCTTGCCGGTGCTGCGCTCCCGCGGGATCTGGGCGGTCGCGCTCGGCGGGGCCGGGCTCTGGGGCGGCTACTACATCGCGGCGCAGTACTTCGTCAACTACGCCCACACGATCCACCCCGCGTGGAGCCTTGCCCTGGCCGCGACCGCTCCGACCGTCATGATCGCGGTCGAGGTCGCGGGGGGCCCGTTTGGCGGCTGGTCCGGCGAACGGTCGCCGGACCGTCGGCGGCTGCTCGCCGCCTGGGGCATCGTCGCGGGGCTGGTCCTCGTCGCGGTTCCGTGGGTCGGCCTCTACGCCGTACTCACGTTGTACGTGCTGCTCGGCTTCACCGCGGGCGTGACGTTCGCACTCCTCTACCTGATCCCGATGTACTTGCCGGAGGTCTCGGGCAGCCGCGTCGCGCTGGGGCTCGCTCTCGTCAACTTCGTCCAGATCCTGCTCGGGAGCGGGATGGCGCTCGGCTTCGCGGGGATCGCCAGCTCGGCCGGGTACGGCTACGCCTGGCTCTTCGCCGGAGTCGGCTCGGTGGCGTTCCTACCGGCGCTCCTCTTTGCCCGCGGGCCCCCGAAGCCGGCCGGCCCCCCAGCCCTTCCTGCCCGCGAGCGAGGCCCGCGGGACCGACAGCCCGGCACCGGACGACGGGGGCGCCCGTTGGCCGACCTGCGCGACCTTTTTTTGTAGGCAGGGTCGTTCTCAGCCGCAGCCCCGTGGTGTAGTGGCCAAGCATGCTGGCCTTTGGAGCCGGCGACAGCGGTTCGAATCCGCTCGGGGCTACTCCATACACGATGCCTCGGGCGAACCACCGGAGTCATTTATATCATGATTCCAATGTAGAACCAGCATGGCGTCCTCGGATACCTTGACGAGCGTGCCGGTCCACACGTCGACGCTGCGGATACTTAAACAGTTCAAGACCGGGGCCCAAAACTGGGACCAATTCCTCCTCGAACTGCTCGAGCGGGAGATGGACCGAGAGGACGTGCAGTTCGCCACGAAGGTCCTCGAGGAATACGCGGCGGGCAAGATTGCCGTCACCCCCCTGCGCTCGGCCCAGCGCTCGCCCCGGTCGCGAAGGACTCGCTAAGTGGACACCATCCTATTCCTCGGCAACTCGCTTACACAGCTGCGGGGTCTGCCTCCCGACGTCCGCGAGGCGTTCGAGTGGGCGATTGCGTCCCTCGAGAAGCACCCGTCCCGCCCACCCGGAGACCAGCACCGCCGTCTGGACACCAAGCCGCTGGCCGGGCCCATCGCGCTGTTCCGGATCTCGGTTCTACCGACGAGCGACGACCCGGGCTATCGCGGCGTCTACCACTTCGACGGCGAGAGAGTCTTGTTCGTTCGGTTCGCGCGCCGCGACGCCGACACGTACAAGGGTCTCCGATGGATTCACCGTCTTCTCGCAGATCGGCCTTTCCAATGATCCTCCGCTGAGCGATAATCGAAGTACAGGCACCCCCGCAAAGTTCCTGACGGAAACGATGCAGAGGTCCGTGAAGGTGGACTTCACTCACACCGCGCGGCTTTTGGATTGACTGGCGGCCCACCCAGTGGCATCGACCCGCTTCGACCGAGGGAGTTTTGTAAGCCCCCCTCCGAAGCGATGGCCGGACGCGAGCGCTGCCTCCTTGGAATCGACGGTCCGCGGCCCCGGGTTGATGCCTCGCCCAAGGGAGCGAGGGTGCGACTCCGGCGAGAACGCCTCCCTCTCGCGTGGGTCGATGCCGATGCAGGAGTCCGCCGCCGGTGACGCAAGGACCGACGCGACCACAGGACTCATATCTGCATCGGACCCTCTGAGGGCTTACCGAGACGAACCTCGCGCCCCGGGTTTCCATGTCGGAAGCGAGCCGAAACCTCATCGTGGCGCTCGAAGGGTTGATGGAAGCCTTCCAACAGGAGCAGCGAGGGCTCTTCCGAGACCGGAAGCTGACCCCCGTTCAATTCTTCGTCCTCCGATGGCTTACGAAGGATCCGGAGGCCAACATGTCGACGGTCGCAGGGCTACTGGGCGTCCGCCCTCAAACCGTGACCCCTATCGTAGACGCGCTGGAGAAGGCGGGATGGGTGCGACGGGTGCGGTCCACCGCGGATCGACGCGAATCGCTCCTGCGGGTGACCCCGAAGGGAAAGCGCCTCCTCGAATCCGTCCAGACGTCCTTCTTTGAGAAGCTGGGTCGTGCCTTGGACGAGGCGCCTGCACCGTATCTCGCGACCGCTGCCGAAGTCCTCCAGATCGCCGCTTCGGCGCTCGTTCGTGACCACGCGCAGGCAGGGGCTCCCTCCGCTAAGCCCAAGCGGCACACGGAAGCGGAGCGGGTTCTCGTACGTTAAATATATGATTCGTGCATGCTGACTATCAGGTCAGCCGCACATGACTTTTCCATCCATCGAGACCCAGGGGCTGACCAAGCGCTTCGGTGACTTCACGGCCCTCGACAAGCTGGACCTCAAGCTCGAGGGCAGCAAATGCGTGGGCTTCCTTGGGCCCAACGGAGCGGGAAAGACGACCACCCTGAAGCTACTCACCAACATGCTCTTCCCGTCCGAAGGGGACTGCTTTGTCAACGGGATTTCGGTTCAGCATCATCGAAAGGAGGCCCTGGAAGTAGCGGGCGTTCTCATTGAATCGCCCGAAATCTACCCCTCCTTGACACCGACCGAGGCACTCGAGATGGTGGGGGACCTCCGCAACATGTCCCGGGCGGAGTGTGATGAACGGATTCCCATCGTGCTCGCCGAAGTCAAGATGTCCGAATGGGCCGACAAGAAGGTTGGAAAGTTCTCGAAGGGAATGAAGCAGCGCATCAACATCGCCGCTGCCCTCGTCCACGACCCGGAGATCCTGATGCTCGACGAACCCGCCACCGGACTCGACCCCCGTGGGATGGCTGAGGTTCGATCGATTATGCGGGACCTGAAGAAGCACAACCGACTGATCTTCATGAGCAGTCACATCCTAGCCGAGGTCACCGACGTTTGTGACGAGGTTGCCCTGATCAACCATGGTAAGCTTCTCTTTTACGACACCTTAGAGAACATCACTACCAAGTTCTCGCACGGACAGTCCTCAGTCGACGCGGGCTTCGCGCGACCCTTATCCGACGCTGCCTTCAAGGACAGGATACAGGCACTTCCCGACGTGCTGAAGGGCGAGCGACTTGATCCACGCCGCGTACGCCTCTTTCTCAACGGGGACCTGGCCGGCCAAGCGCGACTGCTGCGTCAGCTCTCGGCCCTCGACCTGGACCTGGTGAGTTTCCAGGAGTCGAAGAGTGCTTTGGAAGAGATCTACCTGAGTCAAATCGACAAGGGGGACTGAGGATCCTGGGAGCGAACATCTCGACGGAGGCCCCCCGGACGAAGGGAGGGCACGGTCCGAAGCGGGCCGTGCTCCGGAGCTGGGAGCAGGTGCTCAAGCTCACGGGCTACCAGCTCCGGGACTACGTGTTCTCTCGCCGGTTCATCCTGATGATCGGCCTGGTGGCCATCATCGGGACGATCCTCACTGCGGTCGTCGGCTATTACCGGCCCGCAAGTTTCCTCACCAGTTCCGGTGCCTTCTACGCCACCCTGTGGGGCGGGGGAGTGACCATAGTGATCATCTTCGCCGGAGTCATTTTCGGAGGGGATGCCATCGCGGGGGAGTTCCAGAACAAAACGGGCTACTTCCTGATGGGGCTCCCGCTCCGTCGCGCTACCGTCTATCTGGGAAAGTATATCGCCGCGTTCATCGCCGCGCTCGCCGCCGTCGTGTTTTACGCGCTCCTGGTGCTGGCGAACAGCGCCTATTACTTCGGCGCGGGCGCCCTCACCACGACCTTCGGGGAGTCGTTCGTCCTGGCTATCGTGTATCTGCTCGCGTTGCTCGGGGCGACGTTCCTCTTCAGCTCCCTGTTCAAAACGAGCACCTACGCGACCCTCGTGGTCGCCGTGCTCTTCCTGTTCGGATTCATGTTACTGCAGGACCTGATCTCGATGCTGGCTCACATCACTCCGTGGTTCATCCTAACCTACGCGGACACGATCATTGGCGGCGTCTTCAACAGTTCCTGCACGAGCAACCCCGGCACCCACACGTGCATGATCATGGGGCCGGGCGGTGGGTTTACCGAGACGGTGACGAACGCAACCATCGCGCAAGGGGTTTCGATTATGCTCGCGTACTTCGTGATAACCGCAGTCCTGGGACTCTACCTGTTCGAGCGGGAGGAGTTCGGATAGAGGGCGGGGCCGCCGGAACGGGGGAGCAAGACGCATGGAGTGGATGGAGCAGGAGGTTCGAATCGGATCCGGCAACCGAGACCTCGAGGGCACCCTGGTCCGGCCGGACGGGAACCAAACGCGAGGGCCCGGAGTTGTGGTCATCCATGAAATCTTCGGACTCGACGCGCATATCCGGGAAGTCGCCCGTCGCCTCGCCCGTGAGGGATACGTCGCGGTCACCCCGAACCTCTTCACGGGAGAGCTGGCTGCGTTGCTGACGCCCGCGAACGTCGGCCTCGCGATGCAGGCGTTCGCTCAGGCGCCGCCGGACCTCCAGCGAGATCCCTCGAAGTTTGCCTCCTTTGCGGCCGCGCAACCCCCGGAGCGTCGCCCCGTCTTGGAGGCGTTCGGTCGGACCTCGAGCCCTCCCCAGCAGGAGGAGTTCGCCGAGGATCTCCATGCGGTGACTCGGTACCTTCGCACCCTCCCAGAGGTCCACGGGAAGGGCGTGGGCTCGATCGGGTTCTGCTTTGGCGGTTCGATGTCGGGCCGGCTCGCCACCGTGGACCCGCAGCTTCGGGCCGACGTGATTTTCTACGGCCAACATCCTCCTCTCGATCTCGTGCCGAAGATCCAGGCTCCGGTCCTGGGACTCTATGGAGCCGAGGACCCTGGGATCACCGCGGCAGTTCCGCAGTTGGTGCAGGCGATGGCCCAGGCGGGCAAGTCGTTCGAATACCCCGTCTACCCCGGGGCGAAGCACGCCTTCTTCAACGACACGCGACCCGAGACCTACCACCGGAAGAGCGCTGAGGACGCCTGGCAGCGAGTTCTTCGGTTCTTCGATGTGCACCTGAGGGTCCCGGATGGCGCTCGCCGGGCTGACCCTCCGGTGCCCTCGGGAGGGGCGCCGTCGCCGTGAGCGCGCTGCAGTCGGAGGAGCCCACACCTCCGTCCTCCCCTCAGCCGAAGACCGCGGAGACCTTCGACCGGCACTACGCGAACCGCGTCATGCTGTTGCTGGCGGGCGTGGTGCTGGTTGTCCTCTACATCGAGGGGATGCTTACGCCGTCCCTGCCTACGATCCAGCGGGATTTCGGGGTCGACGCCGGCCAGGTGACGCTCGTCATATCGGCCTACGCCGCCGCGGGCGTGGCCCTCAGCCCGGTCATCGGGAAACTGGGAGACATCTACGGGAAACGGAAGGTCATGATCGCGGTGATGTTCACCTACGCCGCGGCGGTCACCGTCACCGGCTTCTCGCCCAACTTCGCCTTCATGGTGGGCGCACGGACCATCCAGGGCGTCGGTCTGACCATCATGCCTCTCGGGATGTCCCTGATGCGCGAGGAGTTCCCCCGGGAAATGGTCCCCCGGGCCCAGGGCATCCTGAGCGCGATGTTCGGGATTGGTTTTGCCGTCAGCCTCCCGCTCGGGTCGTTGGTCTCCCAGGATTACGGGTGGCGGTGGACCTACCACTCCGCGGTCCCGTTCGTGATCGCCATGGCGATCTTGCTCTTGCTCCTGGTCAAGGAATCTCCCTACCGTCGACCCAACACTCGGGTCGATTATCTCGGGGCCTTGTTCCTGGGTCTCGGTCTGGCGGGCATCGTGGCGGCGCTGTCCCAAGGGGAGTACTGGGGATGGTCCTCGCCCCTGACGTTGGGGTTCGCCGCCCTCGGAGCGATCATGTTCGTCCCGTTTGTCCTGATCGAGCGGAGGTTGACCGGGCAGAAGCGCGAGCCAATCGTCGACGTCCATTTGCTCCGGGAGCGAAATGTGACCGTCACGAACGTCGTCCTGACCGTCGCCGGCCTCGGGATGTACATGGCACTTTTCACCCTGATCTATCAGTTCGAGTACCCCCTGGCTTCCGGCGGATACAATGCGGCGTGCAGCACGCTGGTGAGCTGTAACTTCGGGATCCTTTCGGCCGGAATAGACATCCTCCCGTTGGCGGCGGGGATGACCATCGTCGCCCTGATCGCGAGCGTCGTGGTCTCGCGCGTGGGGGTAAAGCCGCTCGCCTTTACTGGAGGTCTGGTCACCGCGCTGGGTTTCGGGCTGGAGGCGTTCGCGACTACGTTGAGCACGGCGCTGGTCGTTGAGGTGGTCATCGGGGCCGGTATCGGCCTTCTCAACGCCTCGATCATCAACCTGCTGGTCCTCACGGTGGACCCGAAGGACATGGGCCAGGCCACGGCCATGAACAACGTGTTTCGCAATGTCGGAGGAAGTGTGGGCGCTCCCATTGCGGGTTCGCTCCTCGCCACGTACCTCCTGACCAGTGGACCCTTCAGCGGCCTTTTCCCCGCCCATCTGGCATTCCAGTACGCGTACTTCTTCGCCGCCGGGATTACCGCCGTCGGGACCATGACCGTCTTCGTCGCCGAGGAAGTTCTCGGCTCCCGCCGACACGCCAAGTTCGCCCATCTCCCGACTCTGCCGCGAAGGGCCCGGAGGGCCAGCTCGGCGCCAGAACCTCCGGAGCCAGCTCCAGTGCCTCCGCTCGCGGACCTTTGAACTGCCCACCGGAAGGGTAGCCCGCCATGCGGCCGAACACGGAGCCCGCGGGAGCTCCGGCCCCAGGGGGCCCGCTGCGGCTCTTCCGGAACCGAAACTTCACCCGGCTCTGGGTTGGATCGGTCGCCTCGTCGGCGGGGGCGGCGGTCGGCTCCATCATCATCGTCTGGCTCGTCTACAGCGCTACGCACTCGGCGATCGCGATCTCCATCCTCGGGATCGTGCAATTCCTCCCGACGCTCGGATTTGGGCTCCTCGCGGGCGCGCTGATCGACCGCCTCGATCGGCGGCGGCTGATGCTCACGTGCGACGTGGCGAGGGCGATCACGTTCGGCGGCCTCGCCGTGTACGTGCTGCTCTACGGCGTCAACACGGTCACGCTCATCGCCGCGGTGTTCCTCGTGGCGACGTTCAGCACGATCTTCCGGCCCGCGACGAATGCGGCGATCCCGCGCCTGCTGGGCGCCGGCGAGCTCGCCGACGGGAACGGTCTCCTTCAGGGCGGGAGCACGATCGCGCAGTTCGTGGGGAGCCCCCTGGGCGGGCTGGTCCTCCTCACCGTCGGGGCCTCGATCGGCCTCGCGGTGAACGCCGCCACGTTCGCCGTCTCGGGCACGATGATCTTCCTCATGGTGATCGGGCCCGGCACATCCCGGGCTGCCCCGGCTGACGAACGGCGCGCGTCGCTGCTGCGAGAGGTCGGGGATGGCCTTCGGTACCTGCGCTCCCAGCGCGTGCTCCTGCTCATCACCCTGACCGCGATGGGCGCGAACTTCTTCCTCACGATCTGGGGAGGATTCACTGTCGTCTACGCAGCGCTCTCGCTCCGCGTGGGGGCCACGGGCTTCTCGATCCTGATCGCCTCGAACACGGCGGGATTCGCGATCGGTGCGATCCTCCCGGGCCGGCTCCACCTCGATAGGCGGCCGGGGCTCTGCGTTCCAGTAGTCTGGGGCGTGGTCGGACTGTTCATCATCGGGCTCGCTGCGGTACACTCGCTGCTGGCGGCCATCCCGCTCACCCTGGCTGCGGGGCTTTGCCTGTCGATCGGCAACACGACGTGGCTCTCGGGCGTCCAGCGTACGGTCCCGGACGAGGTCATGGGGCGCTTCTTCGCGACCGACAAGGCCGGGAGCTTCGCGATGATCCCGGCCGGACTCGCCATCGGCGGGATCCTGGTCGTCGTCTTCGGGATCGGGTGGGCGTACGCGTTCGCGGGGGTCGGTGCGGCCCTGATGAACCTTCCCCTCCTCCTCTCTCCCGGCGTCCGGGCGTGGGGCACGACCCAGCCCGCCGCGGCCGGAAGTTAGAATGGGGAGCTGAGCAGGCGAGCGTCCGACCGTTCGGCCAGCGCGGTCGGGCGAACGCCCGAGGCCTTCCCGTCCCACGAAGGCGAGCCGGTCGTTCGGGAACGCTCCGACCGCCCCGATTCTCCGGCTCGGGGGGCAAGGAGGCGAGCCTTTCGGACGCACCCCTCATCCGTCTGTGCGGTCTCTTCCGGCGTGGACCCGTGGTCCCGACCGCCGACGGCGAAGCCGCGCCGTACGTGGACCCGGTTCGTGATCGCGGCCCTCCTGACGCCGCTGCTCGTCGGCGTGGCGAACGTCGCCGAGTTCACGCCCCACCCGGGCTCGCAGTCGTTCACCGTCGCCACCGAGGAAAGCAACTGGTCGTACTCCCGGGGCTTCTACCTCCCGAAGGCGGAGATCGTGGCGAGGTGGAGCGTCACGCCCGAAGGGACGTACGCCACCCTGGTGATCATCTGCGTGCGGGGGATCTCGGGAACGTTCCAACCTTCGTACGGGTTCGTCGCCGGGAACGGGAACTTCTCGTTCCTCGCTACGTACGGCTACTACGAGTTGAAGGTCGGGCCGGTCAACAGCGAGGCCGGTGTTCTCGTCCAGGTGTCGGTATCGTACACGTCCGACCTCGCCGACAGCGACCTCTGAGCTCCCGCGTTGCCGGCCGACGCGGCGCTCACTCCCCGGAGGCCCGAACGAGCTGGCCTAGTCGAACGAGACCGACCATCACGCAGGCGGTGCCGACGACCTGGAGTCCCCCGCCCGCCCAGAGCCCGGGAAGCGTGCCTCGAGCGCCGGGCAGGTATCCCCACGGTCCCTGATTGACGCTGAAGTAGAGGCCCAGGACGACCGCGACCAGCGTTGCGATACCGAAGGCGGTCATCGTGTCGGGGGATTCGAGCATCGCCGCAACTACGCAACCGCCGATGAGGACCACCGGCAAGACGAACATCGCAATCGGCGTCCCGAGCGAGAGGAAGATGATCAGGATGATCCCCTCGAGGATCAGGAGGACGCCGAGGACCACGCAGCCGAACCAGATCTCGGCGACCGGCTCGTCCGGGGTGTGGATGTTTTTGGTCAGCGTCCTCGGCGGGGTCGACCGGCCGAACGGCGCCCCTGGCGGCCTCACGTTGGTCCCGCCGGTCCCGCCAGGACCGGTGAGGCAGCGACAGGGCACCACGGGGATAAGCCGTCGTGGAGATGTCCGGTCCACGGTTCGGCGAACGCCCCTGCGGGTGCGCACGGTTTTCCGACCTCGCGCATTGGCGCTGGCATGGGACAAGGTCGTGGTCTCCCCCTTCGGGGTGCCGAGAACCGGAGCGCGCCCCCGCCCAGCACGATCCTGCTCCTGATGGGCGGGGACCCCCAGCTCGCGGAGCGCCGCGCGCTGGGATCCCAGCGGGTGGGGATGGCTGCGAGGATGTTCGCGCCCGCGTTGCTCTTCCTCCACACTCCGCAGGACCTTCGCTCAGCGGCGGAGGAGCGCCGGTACCCCGGCGACCAACTCGTCTGCGCCCAGGAACTGCTCTCCGCCGCCAGCAAGGCCGGGAAGACCGTCCAGCTGGTCGACATCAACCAGCCCGGAGGACCGGACGCCTCCAGCCCGGGCCTGTTCGGACCGAACGACCTGTTGCCGGTCGCGGTCCGGCCCGACGGCCGTCGCCTGGTCGGGACGGACGCCTTCACCCGGGGGGAGCTGGCGGCGTTCGTCGCAGGGGCGTGAGCCGGGGACGGAAGTAGTTAAGTAGATACAATAGTCAGCAACATAATCAATGTCGACCGCCGCCGTCCGGCCTCCGTCCGTCGCGGGCCGCGCCCGGGACGAGGCGCTCCTAGTGGAGGCGCTCTTCAACGCCTCCCGGGTTGTCCGACACCGGCTCCGCCCCGAGCTGGAGCACGAGGGGCTCTCCGCTCCGATGTTCTGGGCGCTGCACCAGCTCGTGGGCGATGGCCCGATGAACATCGGGCAGATCGCCGCCGCGTGCGTCGTGACCCCGGCGAACGTGAGCGCCGCGGCCGACCACCTCGTCGCGGCCGGCCTGGTCGAACGTCGTCCGGCGCCGCGGGACCGCCGCGTGGTCGTCCTCACCGCGACCCCGCGCGGCCGGGCGCTGCACCGCGCCGTCTGGACCCGGCTCGCCCGGGTGCTCCTCCGCTCGATGGAGGGCGTCGCCTCCTCCGACCTCACCGCGACGGTACGGTTCCTCGACCGGTTAGCCCGCCTGCCTCTCTCCGTCGACCTTGTCTCGGACGGTGAACGCGCATGAACAGCGACCCGACCCTAACGGCGACCGGAGCCCCGTACGACCCCGACCGGGGACGCGCGCTCCTGCTGATCTTCGCAGGGATGGCGCTCATGGTCACCTACGTTGAGACGATGGTGCTGCCCGCCTTCGGGCAGTTCTACACGTTCTTCCACCTGTCCGGAGCGAGCGCATACCCCACGATTGCGTGGATCCTCGCGTCGTACCTGCTCGTCGGCACCGTTGTCGTGCCGATCTTCGGCAAGCTCGGCGACCTGTACGGCAAGAAGCGGATGCTGATGGTTGCGATGAGCATCTACGCCGTCGCGGTGACACTGGCCGGCTTCACGCCGACCATCGGCGGGTGGGTCGGCGTCACCCGGCCGAACCAGATCTACCTGCTGATCGCCGTGCGGGCGGTCCAAGGGATCGGCATGGGGATGTTCCCGCTCTCGTTCGCGATGATCCCGGAGTCGTTCCCCGCCTCGCGGGTCGCTACCGGCCAAGGGATCATCAGCGCGATGTTCGCCGCCGGCGCCGCGCTGGGGCTGGCGGGCGGGGGATGGATCGCCCAGTCGTACGGCTGGCAGGTCACCTACCACACCGTGGTCCCGCTCGCGATCATCCTCGTCGTCCTCGCCGGCTTCCTGCTGCGGGAGTCGCCGGTCCACGGCAACCCGGTCCTCGACCTTCCCGGGGTCGGATCGCTCGGCCTCGGCCTCGCCATGCTCCTCATCGGGACGACCGAGGGCTCGACGTGGGGGTGGGGGAATCTTGCCGCGGCCCACCTGGGGGCCCTCCCATGGGGAGCGCCGGAGTTCTTCGTCGTCTCCGCGCTCGCGTTCGTCTTCTTCGCGTGGTGGGAGCCGCGGGCGAAGAACCCGGTGATCCGTTTCGAGTCGCTCCGCCCGCGGAACATCTTCGTCTCGAACATCAACGGGGTCCTGGTCGGCGCGCTGATGTTCTTCTCCTTCACGTCGGTCGTCATCCTTGCCGAGAGCGCGGTGGGCCCTGGGCTCGGGGTCGGGGAGTTCACGTTCGGCCTGCTCGCGCTCCCGGCCGCGCTCGCCATGCTCGCGTGCGGTCCGTTCCTGGGCCGGGCGGTCGCCCACTGGGGGCCGAAGCCGATCACCCAGCTCGGCTTCCTCCTGATGATCGTCGGCGGGCTGTGGCTGCTGACGTTCAACCGGTCGCCGGCGGAGCTGGCCGTTGGGATGGTGCCGCTGATGGTCGGGAACGTCGCGGCGCTGATCGCCATGTCGAACATGATCGTCCTGAGCGTCGACCGCCGCGAGCTCGGGGTCCAGACGGGGATGAACCAGACGTTCCGGAACCTGGGCACGGCGATCGCCCCGGTCGTGACGACCGCGGTGCTCAGCTCGTTCCTGGGGACGTTCCTGGTCACCGAGCTCGTCCACGGCGTGCCCGTCACGGTCGCGGTCCGGGCGTACGACATCACCGGCTTCCGGGTCGTCTTCGAGATCGTCGTGGCGCTCTCCGTCATCGGGCTGCTCCTAGGCTTCACCCTGCGGAACTACCGCTTCGGGGCCGCCGGGACGGCTGCGGCCCCCCGGGACACCGGCGCCGGGGCCCCGTCGCCCCCGCCGATCGCCCCGTTGGAGACGCGCGGACCTTAGCGGCGGTCCCGAGGGGCACGGCGAGGACGCCGCCCGGGCGGCCGCGCGATTCCCGCGAGGGCCATCCCTGCGAACGATGTAGCGGCCGCCAGCGCCGCGTGCCCTCCGAGCGAGCTGGGCCCCGGGGGCGGGTGGAAGTTGACCAGGACGGCGGCTCCGCCGGCCCGGACCCGGAGCACCCGTGGGGCGCCCGTCGCCTGGTAGCCGTCCGGCCCGCTCAGCCGGTAGCGGTACGTTCCGTTCGGGAGCCCGACCGTCAGGTTCGCCGTGCCGTTCGCGACGTACGTGGCATGGCGGATCGTCACGCTCCAGTTCGACCCGTTCGGGAGCCCGGTCTCCTGGAAGACGAACGGGTACGTCACCCGGACGAACGACACGTTCACCGTGGCGTCCGTGCCGTTGACGGCGAACGTCCCGCTCCCGTTCGCGACCGTCCATCCCGGGATCGGGTGGACCGTGTAGTTGCCGCTCCCGTTGCCGAGGCGGAACGCGATCGTGCTCCGGCCTCCGCCGTGGCTCGTCGTCTCTGCGGTCACCTTCCAGTGGTGCCCGTGCGGTAGCCCCGCCTCTTGGAACGTCAGCACGTACGTCACGAGGCTGAATCGGACGACGTGCATCACGGCCGAGCCGGTGACGGTGACGTTGCCCCGGGCGTGGACCTGGTAGTCCGCGACGGGCGAGACGGTGTACGCGTGGCGTCCGGGGTCGACCGACGGGAAGACGACCGTCGTGCCGTTGCCGCACGCCGTCGCGCCGAGGGTAACGCACCAGCTCGTGGTGGCGGCGAGCCCCTTCTCCCGGAACGTCACGGCGTGGGGCGTGAGGACGGAGAAGGTGAGGGTCACGAGCACCGCCCGGTCGGAGACGAGCGCCGGCGACGCCGGCGAGGCGCTCACGGCGTAGTGCGCGGGGGGCGTCACGGAGAACGCGTACGCCCCGACCGGCTCCGTCAGGGTCAGCGTGGATCCCGAGGTGGTCACGTTGCGTCCCGCGACGGCGACCGACCAGTTCGCCCCGGCCGGAAGGTCGTCCTGGCTGAAGGTAAGCTGGAACGCCGAGGCGGCGAGCACGGTGACGACCCCGGTGCCCGGGTCCGGCACGAGCAGCTGGCCGCGGACCGGGTCGTACGTCGGCGCGGCCGGGGTCGCGCTCACGTTGACCGACCCGAGCACGGCGGAGGCGCCGACGAGGTAGGCCGTGCCGCCGAGGCCCGTGACGACCACGAACCCCCCCGCGGGGTCGAAGACGGCAGCGCTCGGGGAGAGCGCTTCGAGCGGGACGGATCCGGCAGAGGCCACACCAGCGAGGAGGGAGACGTTGTCCGAGCCGGCGTTGAGCACCTCGACGGTGTCAGCCGCAAGGTCGGCGACCGCCGCGACGGGGTCGATCCCGACGTCGGCCGATCCGACCGGCGTCGTCCCCGAGAGGATCGTGACGTTGCCCGAGCCTGCGTTCGGGACGTAGACGAGCCCACGGGACGGGTCGACGGCCAGGCCGCCCGGGACGGAACCGACGCCGACCGTGGCGGTCAACGACTGGCCCCGGATCACCGCCACCGAATCGAATTCCGGGGCCGCGACGTAGACCGACTGGTCGGCGGGGTCGTAGACGGGGGCGCCCGCGACCCCCGGCACGGCGAGGCTCGCCGTCAACCCGGTGCCGTTGATCATCGCGACCGAGCCGTTCGACGGCACCGACGCGTAGACCCACCGGTTCGTGGGGTCGTAGGCGAGGCCCGCGACCGCGCCGCCGACCCCTACGGTCGCGGTGAGACCGCTGAGGCTGAGCACCGAGACGTTGGAGGAGTTCGTTCCCCCGACGTACACCAGGCTGTTCGACGGGTCGAACAGGAGGGACGACGGCGCGCCCGGGACCGGGATCGCGGTGACGAGCGTGCGGCCCGCGAAGACGTCGACCGCGTTGGCGCCCCCGAGCGCGACGAGCGCGTCTCCGTTTGACGGGTCCACCGTGGTCGCGTCGGGTCCGCCGGCGATCCTCTCGCTCGCCAGCACCGAGAGGCCGTTGAGGACGCTCACGTTCAGCGACAGCTCGTCCGCGACGTACACTGTGCCGTCGGTGGCATTCACGGCGAACGCGACCGGCCCGGCTCCGACGTTCACGGTCCCGAGGACGGCCTCCCCGCCGAGCACGGTCACGCCGCTCGAGCCGGCGTCGGCGACGTAGACACACCCGTTCGCGGGGTCGCGCAGCAGGGCCTCCGGGTTCGACCCGACGCGCACCGAGCCGAGCAGCGCGCTGCCCTGCAGGAAGCTCACGTTCCCCCCCGCGGCGTTCGCGAGGTAGACGACCCCGGAGGACGGGTCGAGGGCGAGCGCGGTGGGGGTCCCGCCGACCGTCACCGAAGAGACGAGCTGCGTCCCTTGGAGGAGGCTCAGCTGGCCCGCGGTGCTCGCGACGTACACCGAGCCGCTGGCGGGGTCGTAGAGGAGCGCCCCCGGGCCGGCAGGGACGGAGACGGTCCCGACGACCTGGGTGGGAGAGAGGACGGTCACGGAGGCCGACTGGACGTTGGCGACGTAGACATCCTGGTCGGCCGGGTCGTACACCGCCGCGACCGGGTCTGTCCCGACGTCCAACGTCGCTACGACCGTCCCGTTGTACAACACCGCGACCCGGTCCGTTCCGGGCTCCGCGACGAACAGTTCCTGCGCGGCCGGGTCGGCTGCGATGGCGCCGGCGGGAGCCGACAGGTGGACGGTGGCGACGCGCGTCGTGCCCTGGATTACGCTCACCGTGCTGGCGCGGCTGTCGGTCACGTACAGGTCCCCGCTCAGCGGATCGATAGCGCTCGCCACAGGACCGTGCCCGACGCTGACGCTCGCGAGGACGTGGTCGCCGCGCACGACGCTCACATTGTTGGAGAGAGTGTTGAGCACGTACAGCAGTCCGCTGCGTTGGTCGAAGGTGAGGTTCGCCGGCTCCAGGCCGACGGGGACGGTCGCCGAGACGGCCATCAGCGGCCCGGCCGCGGCATCGGGGCTCGGGGCGGGCGGTGCCGGCAGAGAGCCGATCGTCGACCCGAGGGCGGCGAACGGGGCGCCGCGGAGGACGGCTCCGGGGAGGGGGCTACCGACCGGGCCGGCGGCGGGCAGGGCGAGGATCGCGCCGAGTACCGCCGCCCCGACGACGACCGCTAAGCGGGCCGGAGACGGGCGGGCAAGCCAAGGGACGCCCACGGGGGACGATGCGGGGCACTCGCCATAAGCCTCTCAGAAGCCCGCGAGATATCCGCCACGGCTCGGCGACCGGAGACCCGGAGGGCAACGGACCGGCAATCGTACCACCCCCGGCAGAGGCGGAACCGTGGTGGGCGGTAAAGGCCGTCTCCGCCGGGACCCGGGTGGCGCTAGTAGGACCACCGACGGCATACATAATTATATGGTGCGTTCCGAAACTCGCCACGCGACGGCCCAGACTCCCGGCACGGTGCGAAACGGTCCGCGGTCCGGGGTCAGTCCGGGTCCGCCAGGGCTGTGCGGTCCGGGGCCGGTCCTTGCCCCGGAGGAGGGTCGGGACCGCCGCGGCGAGCACCAGGACGGTCGACGCGAGGAAGATCGTGTGGATCGCCTGCAGGAACTGCGCCCCCGCGTGGAACCCCATGCCGGAGGCGGCGGTCCCGAGGAAGATCGCCTGGATCTCGGGCCGGCTCAGGACCCCGGCCATGAACACGAGCGTGATCCCGAGGCTAATCGTCGCGCCGGTGTTGACGAACGTCACGCCGATGCTCGAGGCGACGCCCCGCCGCGTCGGAGGCACCGCGGTCATCATCGCCGCACGGTTCGGCGCCGCGAACAGTCCCATACCAGCCCCTACAAGAACGAGGGGGCCGGCGAGCTGCAGGAACGTCGCCTCGGCTCCGATCCTGGACAGCCAGAGGAATCCCGACGCGGAGACCGCCAGCCCGGAGAGGAGGAATGGGCGAGGCCCGAACCGGTCCGACAGCCATCCGCTCACCGGACCGAACGCCGCCAGCGAGGCGGAGACCGGAATGAGGTAGAGGCCGGCCGACAGCGGGCTCAGGAATCGCGGCGGGCCCTGCAGGTAGAAGACGAGGATGAACGTGAACGCCCCGCGGGCAAGCGCGTTGAGGAGCGTCGCGAGGACGCTGCCGCTGAACTGTCGATTTCGAAAGAGGCTCAGGTCGAGCATCGGGGAGCTCTCCTTTAATTCGATCACCACGAACAGCACGAGGAGGAGCAGTCCGGTCGCCACGAACGCGACCGCGAGCGTCCCGCCGATCTGCCCGAGGGCGCCGAGCGTGACCCCGACGAGGAGGATGGTGAGCCCGGCGGCGAAGACGACGTTGCCGAACCAGTCGATCTTCGCGGTGTGCTCCGGCTTCGCGAGCTCGCGCAGGTCGTAGTGGGCGCGGAGGGTCGCGATGATCCCGATCGGGACGTTCACGAAGAAGATCCAGCGCCAGCCGATGGTCGAGGTGATCACGCCGCCGAGGACGAGGCCGGAGACCGCCCCGGCGACGATCGACACCTGGTTGATGCCGAGCGCCCGGCCCCGCTCGTTCGGCGGGAACGCGTCCGTGATGATCGCGGCCGAGTTTGAGAAGAGGAAGCCAGCCCCGACGGCCTGGACGAGACGGAAGAGCACGAGCTCGAGCCCGGTCTGCGAGAACCCGCAGAGCGCGGAACCGACCGTGAAGAAGGCGAAGCCGAGGACGTACAGCCGGACCCGGCCGAACATGTCGCTCAGGCGGCCGAAGTTCAGCAGGACGACGGCGGTGAGCAGCGAGTAGCCGAGGAGGATCCAGAGCAGCAGCGTCGCGGTCGTCCCGGCGAGCTGCCGGCCGATCGTCGGGAGCGAGATCAGGACGATGTTGGCGTCGATCGACGACATCAGCGTCGCGACGGTCGTGTTCGTCAGGACGAGCCACTTGTACTTCACGACGGGAGCTCCGCAGACACGCGAGGGGGCGGGGCCGGGCGCAACGAGAGGGACATGGCGGGACCGCCCAGCGGACGATCAGCCGGGAGGGTTCGCCCCGACCTGGAAGCCGGCGATCTGCGCCGTCAGCTTGTCGACGTACTCGCGGAAGATCGAGACGACGTGGCGGGAGGTGATGACCCCCACCACCCGGTCGCCGGACCGCACCACGATCCTCCGGATTCCCCGCTGCGCCATCATCGTGACCACCTCGTCCGTCGGCGTCTCCGGCCCGCAGGCTTGCACGTCCCCCGACCCGATCGATTTCACCGGCACGGACGCCGGCGGGACCCCCGCCGCGATGATCTTCTGGAGAAAGTCCCACTCGGTCACGATCCCTGCGAGCGCCGACTGGGGCCCCCGGGTGAGGATCGCGTAGCCCTTGCGCGCGGCGACCATCCGTTGGGAGACGGTCAGCGCGTCGGTCTCCTCGTCCGCCGTCAGGATCGTCCGGTCCATGATGTCCTTGGCCTGGAGGACCATGGCCGACCCAGGCCCCGCGCCGTATCAGGCCTACCGACGGTGTTCGCCCGCCACGGCTTGCGCGGCGGCGGGAAACTTCCGGCCGAGCGCTAGCTCGAGGGCGTGCACGACCCCTCTAGCCGCGCGGACGAAGGACGCCGCCCGACGGGGTGTGGCTCAGACCACGTCGTGGGCGCCGGAGTGTGGAACGCGGCGGCGAACTCGTGCCTCCACCGTTCCGGGAGCGCGCCTTCGGGTTCATCCAGCGGGAACCCGGCGGCGAGGCGCGCGACCCGGGCCAAGACCCGCGAGACCGACGCCGCCCGGTAGCCGCCACCCCCTGTCACTACGAGGCCGGCGCCGACCTCGCCGGCGAGACGAACGACGAGCCGGTCGACCTGGGCATACCCGTCGGAGGTGTACGCCAGCCGCGCGAGCGGGTCGCCGACATGGCCGTCGACGCCGTGCTGCAGCACGATCAGCTCGGGCCGGTGCTCGCGCAGCAACGGGGGAAGCAGGCGTTCGGCGAGCGGCACGAGCGCCTCATCCCCCGAACCCGGCGGGAGGGGGACGTTCACCTTCCGCCCCGCCCCGTCGCCGGCCCCGATTTCGTCCACGGCCCCGGTTCCCGGGAACAGGGTGCGCCCATCCTGGTGGAAATCGATGTCGAGCAGGCGGCCGTCGCGGTAGAAGCCGTACATCACGCCGTCGCCGTGGTGGGCGTCGAGGTCGAGGTACGCGGTGCGCCGATTGTTGGCCAGCGCCGTCGCGACGGCGACCGCAACGTCGTTGAAGATGCAGAAACCGCTCGCCCGGTCGGGCGCGGCATGGTGGAACCCGCCGCCGGGCGCGAACCCCGGCACGGCGTCGCGCCGCGTCCCCTCGAGCGCGGAGACGGTCCCCCCCACCAGGCGGGCGGAGGCGTCGAAGCAGCCCAGGAACGAAGGGGTATCTCCCCTGTCCAGGAACCGCGGCGACGGGGCAACCGCCGCGGCGCGTACGGTCTCGAGGTACTCCGCCACATGGAACCGGCCGAGGACCTCGTCGGACGCCACAGGAACTTCTCGGACCCACTCGACCGCATCCGGTTCGTCCGGGGCGAGCGTCTGTTCGAAGAGGCCGACGGCGGACGCCCGGCTCTTCTCGGTGAACGGATGCCCGGGGCCAAAGTCGTACTCCAGGAATCTCGGGTCCCAGACGACCCGGACCGCCGGCGAACGTCCGGTCACCGGGCCGCCCTCGCGTCGCGGCGCCGGCCTCGTCCTCGCGCTCCGGGCCGGCGGGACGGCGTCTGCATTCGGTTCCGCACGGCGTAGCCATTATCTATTCGCCCGGGTCCCGCCGCACCGGAGCTTCTCGGCGATGGCGATCGAGGACGAGGTCTCGCCGAACGCCGTCAAGGTCTACCGGGCGATGAAGGACCTCGGGTTGGCGGGCGAGGAGAAGATGGGCGGTGCCGAGCGGATCACCCAGGTCTCCAAGCTCCCGAAGAACATGGTCCTCAACGCCCTCCAAGAGCTCCAGACGAAGAACTGGGCTCGGCGGAAGGTCCGCGAGAAGGCCGCCGGCTACTACCTCCTCCACTGACCCGTCGCGACGCCGCGGAGCGGCGTGCCCGGCCCGGACGTTACGGCCGAGCTTCCTTGGCTACGAGGACGTCCCCGTCGGCCGGGCCGGCCATTCGGCCTTCTCCAGCAGACGGCAGGTGGACCGCAGCGTCACTTCGGTGACGCTGCTGACGCGAGCGACCTGGGCACGGGACCGGTGCTCGCCGTTCCGCTCGGCGGCGAGGTAGATCAGGGCGGCGACGAGCCCGTGGGGGCTCAGTCCGGAGAGCTCGGGGTCCTCGCGGGTCGTGTCGAGCATCGACTCGACCGTCGCGCGGACCTCCGACGAGAGGGCGAGCTCCTGGGCGTACCGCGCCAGGAACGCCTTCGTTCCGATGCTGGGGATCGACACCTGAGCGCCGCGGTGGACCATCTTGAACGTACGGCCGACCTCGGAGCGACGGGCGGCGACGGCGATCGACACCTCCCCGAGAGTGCGCGGGATCATGTACCCGCCGGCACGCGGCGTAGACGGCCGCCCCTACACAGGCAGGGAGCCCTCGGCCACGGAACACGCCGGCCTCGCGCGCCTCGCGGAAGACCCGCTCGGACTCGTCGACGACGACGGTCGGCAGCGCGAGGCGCTCGCCGGCTGCCAGGATCTCTCCGTGGGCGGGAGAGCGGTCGGCCGCCGCGTCGCCGACCCGGGCGGTCTGGCGTTGCATGACGCGGCGGAGGTGCTGGAACTCGTAGCGACGGCGCCAGTCGAGGCGCCGGCCCTGCCCGTCGCGGGCCAGGGAGAGGGTCGAGCCGAGCGGGCGGCGGGCCCCGCCGGGCCGGACGAACGGGCCGATCCCTCGGCCGCTGCTCTCCGACGCGGGCTGGGGGGCCGTGAGCGGCCCTTCGTTGACGATCTCGGACGAGTCGAAGACTAGGCCACACTCTGCGCAGTGGGTCTCCGAGCGGATCGGGTCGAGGATCCTGTGCGTGCTACCGCACATGGAGCAGGGACTGGCCGCGTCGGGGACGTGTCCTACCTCGCGGACCCCGTTCGACGGCATAACACGGGTACTTTTACCATGTGATATTAGGTTACGTCCAGCGGAAAAGACCCCTCCGGAGGGGTCCGAAGCCCCGGGCCAGCGGTCCGCTCCACCGGAAGGAGGATAGGGGGTGAGCCCCTCCCGGAACTCCCGTGAGGCTCGGTCTGGTCGCGGTCGGCGCGGTCCTCGCGGTCGTCGGCGCTGCGGTCATCGTCGCGATCGTGGCCCCCGCGGACTATCCGCCCCAAACCCGCACCTCCACGACCGCGATCGACGACCTGCCGGCGTCCGAGTCGAAGACCGTGCAGGTTCCCGCCACCGCGGCAGGGCAGAGCTCCGACTCGTTCGTCTGGCAGACGAGCTCGGAGGCGAGCGTCGAGCTGTTCGCGACCGAGCCGTGCTCCGTGCCGCCCGGGCTCTGCGAGCTCCAGCCGGCACTCCAGAAGTGGGCGGGGACCACCTCCGGTCGGTGGAGCGCCAGCGGCCGGGCGGTCGCGGTGTACGAGGTCTGGGTCGAAGCGTGGCCGTCCGGCCCGACGTCCCTCAACTTCAGCTCGACGTTCACGGAGAAGTACCACACCTCGCAGCTCTCGCTCCCGCTGGCCGGCTTTGCCGTCGCGGTCGGCGGCGGGGCGCTCCTCGCGGGCCTCGGAGGGGTCGTCCTGTACCTGGGGCTGTTCCTCCCCACCGGTGTCTACGGTCCGTGGGACGAAGCGACCGGCTGGGACGACGGCTCGCCGACCGAGCCGGAACCCAGCGGCTCCGCGGGGCCGAACGGCCCTAGCGCGGCAGGGCCGTTACTGGCCCCAGAACGGGTGGACCGACCGCCGCATCCGGAGGACCTCGTCGAGGATCGTCCGCTCCACGGGCGACAGCGGCTGGTCCTTCAGAGCGCGGGCCGCCGCCTCGGGCAGGGAGACCCACAGCACGTCGCGCGCTTTCAGGTTCCTGCCGACGACCGCCCCGTCGATCGACGCCGCCAGTTCGGACCCCTCGGGCGCCTCGCCGACCGACTCGTTCTCCCGCTGGAGACTCTTCAGCTGCCCGACCTCCGTCCCGTCCGACCGCATCAACCGGACGCCCGGACGCAGCACCCCTCCGACGACCTTGATCCCGACGATCGCCGGCTTGGAGACCCGGAAGATGAACCCGTCCAGCACTTCGAGCTTTGCCGGGCGGACGAGCTCCGCCCACCTCGAAACGTCCATCTCGTGCTGGCGGGCGTGCTGCCACGTGAGGTACTCCTCGATCGCCCGGTACATCACGTCGGCCCGGACCAGGTGGACGGCGCTCCCCGCCTCGGTCGTAGCCTCGGGCAGGAGGGGGACGCCGAAGGCGACGACCGCCCGGTGGGTCGGCTCCTTGACCGTCGCCTGCCGCATCACGGTCGCGCGGGTCACCGGACCGACGCCGGCCTCGTGGACCGGGATCTTGCGCTCGCGACACTCGAACGCGAGCGCCTCCAGGCCCCCGAGAGTGTCGGCGAAGATCGCGACCCCGCTCTCCGCTAGCTCGGTCACGGGGTGGGACGCCTCCGACAGCTCGCCGCGCACCGCCTCCGTCTCCTCCGGCCCCGGACCACCTTCAACAGGCCGCCCGGCATCGCATCCTCGATCCCCGGCGCGGCGAGGTAGACCCCGGCCGCCGCCGCGACCTCCTGCAACGACTCGAGCTTGCCGGCCCTCGCGGCGTGGCCGGCCCTCACGGGGGCGGGGCGGTAGAGGCCCCGTACGCGGCTGGCGAACGGCTCCGTCCGCCCGGTGACGACGACCTCGTCGCCGACCTTCAGGCGCCCGCGATAGACGATGACGTTCCCGACCGGGCCGACCCCCTTCTGGTCGCTCCGCTCGAGGATCGTCGCCTCCCCGCCGTCCCGGACGAGCTCCAGCTCGTGGGCGAGGAACCGCTGGGCGAGGCCGACCAGCAGGGCGATCAGTTCGGGGACTCCGACCCCGGTCTTCGACGAGACCGGGACGATGCCGACGTTGTGCGTGAAGTCGCGGACGCGGTCAAAACGCTCGGCGCTGAAGCCGAGCTTGCCGAGCTCTTCGGAGACGGCGTACAGGCGCGCGTCGACCAGCTTCGGGAAGTCGTTGCCGCTTCGGGCGATCTGCTCGAGCAGCGGCACCGGAGTGCTGACCTTCCGCCAGCCTGCGATCAGGTCGATCTTCGTCAGCGCCACCGCGAACGGTGTCTTCTCGCGGCGAAGGATCTGAATCGACTCGCGGGTCTGGGGCATCACTCCTTCGCGCGCGTCGATGACGAGGACGGCCAGGTCCGCGAGGGCCCCGCCGCGGCGGCGCATCGTCTCGAAAGACCGATGGCCGGGGGTGTCGACGAACAGCAGCCCGGGGACGACCATCTGGGCGTCGCTCAGGACGCCCGCGGCGAGTCGCCGGACGGTGGCGCCCGGCACCTCGATCGCGCCGATGTGCTGGGTGATGCCGCCGGCCTCGCGGGCGGCGCGCACGCTGCCGGCGATGCGGTCGAGCAGGGTCGTCTTCCCGTGGTCGACGTGCCCCAGCAGCGAGACGATCGGCTCGCGCAGTTCCGCCACGGGACCGACGACCGCCCCCGACCCATAGGGGTTTCGCGGGGCTCGGCCCCTCTAGGCTGCTCCCGCAGGAGCGGAGAGCGACGCGAGCGAGCCTGCGACCAAGGGGACCAGCAGCTCCCCCGCTTCGAGCCCTCCGTGTCCCCCGAGGAGAGCGCGTCGGCGCGGGGCGCGGCCGGGCACGGTGTACGTGATCCCGCCCGGGCTCGGGACGAGCACGACCAGGTCGCCGACCCGCTCGTCGAGCTCGGGGTGGTACGGGGGCGGACCGAACAGCCCGGCCCGGATCGCCTCGTCGGCCCGCAGCACCCGGGTCCCGGTGGGCATCCGTCGTAGCACGGCGGCTTCCAGACGTTCGACCTCCCCGGAGCGGGCCTTCAACAGCCCGACCCGCCGGTCGCCGGTCGGAGGCCGCGCGAGGTGGCGGAGCACCTCGGGTTCGAGGTCGACGGCGGTCTGGCGCGCCGGGTCCAGCGCGACGAGCCCGTGGTCGGCGCTGAGGAGAACGGTGGTGCGCCGCGCCGCCGCCGGGCCGACCGAACGAGCGACGAAGGCGAGCAGCTCGCCCAGCCGCTCGATCTCCAGGTCGGCGGCGGTCGACTCCGGCCCCTGCAGGTGCTCAACCGTGTCCAGCTCGTCCCAGTAGGCGAACACGAGGGGCGGCGCGGGGGAGCGGCCCAGGACGTGGGAGAGTCCGGCGGCGAAGTCCGCGTACCCGGCGTACCGGGCGTACTCAGCGCCGTCGTATAGGAGCCGCGTGAACCCCTTCCCCTCGAACCGGTCGCGCGAGACCGCGACCGTCCCCTCGATGGTTCCCCGGAACACCGGGGGTACGCCCAGCACGAGCGACGGCCTCCACTCCGGGCCGACGAGCGCGTCGTCCGCCGCGACCCCGAGCGGGGACTGGCGCAGCATCTCGACGACCGAGCCGAACGCGGGGAGGAACTGCCGGTAGCCGACGAGCCCGTGGCGCGACGGGAGGAGGCGGTCGCGAGGCTGGCGAGCGCCACCGTCGTGGTCGTCGGGAAGACGGTCGTGATCGGCTGCGCACGGTCGAGCCACGCCCTTGCCCACGGGGCCGCCGGGCGCGAAGCGGCTGTGCGGAGCCGGTCGAAGCCGAGGCCGTCGACGATCAGCAGAACTACCGGTCCGTCCGCCCGGCGTCCCGCGAACGGGTCCAGGCCGGCGTCCAGCGGTGGGAGCGTGGACTCTCCGGGCTCCGCGCCGAGGGCACGTACAGCGGTGCTGGAGACGTTCGGAAGCGAGCGGCCGCTGTAGCCCGGCACCGCAACGTCCAGCGGCGCCTGCGGGGCGAGCAGCCGGTTGCGCGCCTCGGTGAAACGGTCGGAAGCAGCATCGGGCATCGCAAGTCCTCAGCCGGAACCCACACGTCCGGCGGTCTTGAACTCGTCGAGGGAGACCTGCCGCTGGCTGCGCGCGGTCAACCGCTCAACGCGGACCGATACAGTGCGGACGCTGCGGCCCCGGCGGGCACGGTCCTCGGCCCAGAGCGCCCGCGCGAGCCGGTCGGCGGCCTCGACCAACGCCTCGGAGCCCTCCCGGGCCGCCGGTAGCGTTCGACCTCGCTGGGTCCGGTCGAAGTCGCTCCAGCGGAATGCGACGACGACGGCGCCGTACCGCAGGCCCTCCGCTTCGAGCTCGCGGGCGAGCTCGCCGGCCAGGTGTCGGACGAGCTCCACAACTTCGTCTGGGTGCGAGGCGTCCTCGGCCAGGGTGCGGTCGGCGGACCGGCTTCGCGGACCTCCCCGCTCCTCGAGCGTCTCGTGCGGCGTCCCGCGGGCGATGTCGATCAGCTCCCGGCCGAATCCCCCTAGGGCGCGGACCAGCTCGGCCGTACGGTTTGCGGCGAGGTCTCCGATCGTGCGGATCCCGTGCTTCGCCAGGATCTCCTCGGTCCGGGGTCCGACGCCTGGGATCGCCCGGACCGGTAAGGGCGCCAGGAACCCCACGACCTCTCCGGGCAGGACCATCAGGACGCCGCCGGGCTTCGCGCGGTCGCTCGCGATCTTCGCGACCGTCCGTGTCGTCGCTACCCCGATCGAGGCCCCCAATCGCAGCGACTCCTTCAGCGCGTGCTGCAACGCGACGGCGAGCGTCCGCGCGGCCGCGCCGGACGGTTCGTCGACGACGAGCAGGCACTCGTCGATGCTGTAGGGGATCAGCAGCCGTGCGTGCGGCCGCAGACGCTCCCGCACCTCGTGGGCGAGGCGCTCATACTTCGCGAAGTCGGGCGGAACCCGAACCGCGTCCGGACAGAGCCGCGCCGCCTGCCGCACCGGCATCGCGCTCTTCACGCCGAAGGCACGCGCCTCGTAGCTGGCGCTCAGCACCACCCCCCGAGTCGGGGTCTCCGACGGAGGCGGCCCGACGATCACCGGTTTCCCCAGCAGATCCGGGCGGTCCCGCTGCTCCGCGGCGACGTAGTACGCGTCCAGGTCGACGTAGAGCAACCACTCCTCGGCCCGCGCGGCCGCCGGAGGGGATGCGCCCAGCGCCGGGGAGGCGGGGTCGGTCGGGGAGAGGGGGTTGGTCGGTATGGGCACGGGGCCGGGAGCCCGCCCCGCCCAAAACGGCGCGCGAGGGACGCCTACCCGCCCAGGTCGACGGCCTTGGCGTCGACGGTGAGGCCGGTCGAGCCGATCGCGTACGGCTGTACGGTGCGCACGTGCGGAGTCCGCCGCATCTTGAGGACCCGGAGCGCGAGCCCGACGCGGTGGCCGTCCGCCCCGGTCCGGTAGCCGAGCACGACGACCCCGTCCGCGACGTACTCGGAAAGGCCGTCGCGGCTCACCTCGGGGTGGCGCGGGTCGGCCTCCGCGGTAAGCACGGTCGTCGCGCCGCTGGCACGGCACGCGGCGGCGAGGGCGAAGAGGGTCGAGCGCCGGCCCGGTTCGTCGTCAGAGAGCATGTTGAGGAGCGAGACCGAGTCGACCGCGATCCGCCGGGCTCCCAGCCCCGCGAGCTCGTGCGCGAGCTCCCCCTGGATCCGGTGCAGGCTCTGCCGGGTCTCCTTCGGGTCGAGGCGGACGATCTTGAGCAGGCCCTGCTCGACGGCGGAGTCGACCGGCCAGCCGAACTGGCGGGCCGTCTCGACCAGCTGCGGAACGTCCTCCTCGAGCGAGAGGTAGACCGCCTTCTCGCCCCCGCGGGTGCCGTCGAGGAGGAACTGCAGCGCGAAACACGTCTTGCCAGTGCCGGGGAGTCCGGTCACCAGCACGACGTGGCCCGCGGGGAAGCCGCCCCCGAGCATCTCGTCCAAGCCGGTGACGCCGGTGGGCACCTTGGCCGTCTCGGTCGGCATCTCAGACCCGCTCATACTGTGTGGTGACGAGCCCGTTCAGCGAGTTGACACGGATGACGAACCGGCCGTGGTACTCCGCCGGCAGGCGGGAGAGGACCGGCATGAACTTCGGGATCAGCATCGAGCGCTGGCGGTGCGACGAGTTCGGGCTGGACGTCCAGCGGAACTGGAGCACGCCGTCAACCGAGTCGGCGACCGCGTGCTCGACCGCGGCCGACGTTACCCCCTCCGAGAGGAGCAGGTAGACGACACCGCCCCAGCCTTTGGCACGGCGGCGGAGCCCCTTCAGCATCGTCAGCACGTCGTTCGGTTCCGTTCCCTGGCGGACGAGGAGATCGGTCAGGGAGTCGACGACGACCAGCCGGTTCGGGCCGCTCGTGTCCAGCGCGTCGGCGAGGGCCCGGAGCGGGCCGTCCGAAGTCGCGCCGGCCGGCTTTGCTTCGCCGAGCAGAGTCCCGGGCAGCGACGCCCAGCTTGACGGCACGACGCTGTCGCGGAAGTAGGTCGGGGAGAGGTCGTAGAACGCGAGGTGACGGGCCAGTACCTCGGGGTACGTCACGCTGAACGAGCTGCGCATCTCGTCCAGGACCTGCTCGCGCGAGCGGCTGGTGCTGACGTAGGAGATCCCCTCGGGGTAGACGAACGGACCGCGGGCGCTCCCCAGGTAGAACCGGTGGAGCTCCGGGTCGTCGTAGTGGAGCATCAGGTGGACCGCGGAAGTGAGCGCGAACTCCTGGTGCCCGGCACCCGCCTCGCCGAGCAGGAGGACGAGCGAGCCGGCCGGGACCCCGCCGGTGAGGTAGTCGAAGTCGGGGACGCCCGTCGGGACCCGCGGGGGCGCGCCGTCGAGGTTCGGCCGGGACGGGGCGTGCGACGCGATCGGCGGAAAGTATGGTCGGACGCCGTCGACTGCCATCCCGGAACTCTGCCCCGCCGACCGACTCCGGACCCAGGTATTAGTAAGCTGGGCTCGACCTGACACGGCGGCGGAACGGGACGAAAGTGTGACACGCTCCGTCTCCGCCCCGCGAACTCCGGACGGCGCGGCGCGGGCACGGGTGGGCTCAGCGGATTGCTCCCCGCCGGACCGCTGAGCCCTAGCGCTCATCCTCCCCGACGGAAACGGCGTGGTCCTACTCGGGATACCTTCTCCCGCCCACGTCGCCGGTCCGTCCTTGGACGGAGGGACGGACACGTCCCGGCGCCGTCTCGAGGGTGGTCGGCCGCGACGGCTACTCGGGCCGCCCAGTCACCGCACGTACGCCCGGTCGGTCGTGGGGGGAGCAGGGTCGGACTCGGCCGCATCGAGTCGCGGGGGTGCGCTCGGGGTCGGGAGTCGGCCCGTCTCGGCGAGACTGGTCGGCTCACCCTTCAGGAACTCGCGCAGGACGACCGTCGCATACGCCCCCTTCGGCAGCGCGAACCGAAACCAGACCCCCTCGGCGACCGGCTCGATGCTGAGAGGGGGGACGCGGAGGAGCAACGCTCGCCAGGTCCCGTCGCTGGCGAGCTCCGGCGTGGCCGGCATCCCGAAACCGACCGCAGCGACCTCCTCCTCGGCGAGGATTTCCGCGAACAGTCGGCCGGGAATCTCGTCCGGGACCCCGCTCGCGGTGCCGACAAGAGGACCGGCGACCGACGCACGCCCCCGGGCGACCAGCTCCGTGCACTCGGCAAGGTTCTCGTCCGCGACCCGCGCGATATCGTTGCCCCGGTACGTCCCGTCGCGCCCGAGCCGGACGACCACGTCCCCCGCGACCGGTCGGTCGAGCGGAACCCCGGCGGCGTGGCGGGCGCAGAGATACCGGTTGAACAGGTACGCCTGGAAGGCGTGGATGAACAGCCGTCGCAGCTCGTACGGCAGGGCGCGGAGCGCCCGGTCCGGTGCGTCGCCCCGGGCCAGGCGCTCCAGGATCGACCGCTCGAACCGGTACTCCGCCGGGAACTCCCGGAGCGCCCGGGCAGGGTCGCGGTGCTGTGCGTAGGCGGTGCGGGCGTCGTCCCCCACCCCGGGCGTCGACGTCGGGGGCAGGTCGATCAAGTAGACATCGACCGCCCGCGCGACATCTCCCCGGACGATCCACCGGCCGACGGTGTGGGTGATCGGACGGACCTCGCCGAACCGCTGGGGGCCGAAGAAGTTCGGGATGCCGCCGGCGCTCCGGAGCTCCGCGTCGATCGACCGGTAGGCTTGCGCGCTGGCCGCCGGATCGCGCTCGGTCCGCACGTGCACCTCGAAGCTGTTGCCGTAGTGCTGCCCGAGGACCAGCCGGTCGCGCGCCCGGTACGCTTCGAGCACGCGGACCCCTTCCATGCCGAGGTCGCCGGTCGGGGGGCCCCCCGGTAGGTGAAAAGACGCTCCGCGATGGCCCGACGGTCCTTCGTACCGGACCAGGAGATCGAGCGGCGCGGGAGCCCGAGCCGCCGCCCGATCGCCTCCGCGAGCTCGTGCTGCTCCCAGCCGCGGCTCTCGACCCGCAGGACGGTGACCGGACCGTCCGGGTCCGGCCGCGGGGACGTCGAGACCTCGCGGACGCGGAACTCCTCGGGGGAGAGCTTCAGCCGCCCGGGGGCGCCGGGCCCGTGCGAGAGATAGAATCCCATCCCCACGGCGAGGTCGGTCGGGGGCGGCGTCGGCTCGCCGCCGGGCACGCGCGCGTGGAGGCTACGGTTGTTATTACTCCGAGGCACGGTGACGGTCGGTGGCGCTGCGGGACGGATGATCCAAGCGACGGCGCGCATCCTCAGGAACGTCATCGAGGTCCAGGTCGGCGACGTTCTGTGGACCGGGCGCCCCATCGAGGCCGAGCAGGGGGGCCTCGGCAACCGCCTAGCCGCGTTGTTCTCCACCGAATACCACCTCTACCGACCGGACCTCGGCAACGTCGCCCAGGCGACGATCTCCTACCGGGCGAAGCGCGACGAGATCCGCATCCAGACCGGCGATCAGTCGTGGAAGACGCAGTCGTCGACGTTCGGTCCGATGACGGTCGAGTACGGCGCGGTCACCTACACGATCCACGAGAGGCTGACCGGGCGGTTCGCCATCCTCGACGGCGCGAGGCCGGTAGCCGTCGGCCAGCTCGGCTACCGCTCGTGCGTGCTGCGCGAGTACCCCGCCGAGCTGGAGACGTTCCTTGCGTACCTCGCGCTCGGCTACGTCGTACGGACCCTCACCTGGGAGATGGTCGGCTAGCCTCGCCGGTCAGCGACGACCGCCGAGCAGCGGCGGGAGGGCGGCGCGCGCGCTCCGGGCGATCGTGCGGCGACGGGACGCGGAGCGGGGCGCCTGGAAGACGTGGTACGGGATCGGGATGAGGAGGAGCGCCCCCACGACGACGGTCGCCGCGGCGACCGTGTAGGCGAAGTGGACCCCGAACGTCGCGTACATCCATCCGCCGAGCAGCACCCCCAGCAGGCTGCCAGCGCCGCCGACCGCGTTGTACAGCCCGAGCGCCCGCCCCCGGGCCGAGCGGCCGACGAGGCGGACCAAGAACAGCGTGCTCGCCGTGCTGATGAACGCCCAAGTGACCCCCAGCAGCGCGTTCAGGACCGTCAGCCAGACGAGGAGCAGCGGGGCGCCGAGGCCGAAGACGAAGTACAGCGGCGCCCACAGGAACAGGACGAACAGTCCGACGCGCGCGTACAGCGACTCGAGGAACACCGACTTCGGCGAGTGGGCCTCGACCGCCTTGCCGGAGTGGAAGAAGAGTGACGTCGACGCCGCGGCCGAGCCGAGGTAGACAACGAACACTCCGGCGTCGGAGAAGTGGGCGTACTGCCAGAGGAACACCGGGAACGGTCCGTAGAAGATGTCGAAGCCGACGCACATGACGCCGAGCGCGGCGAGGAACAGGTACTCGCGGCCCGGCAGCGGCTCGGCGGGGGCCCGCGTCAGGTCGATGACCCCGGAAAGCCGGCTGCGCAGCCCGCGCACCCGCTCGACGATCCCGCGGTGAAGGTGGAGCAGCTCGGCGACGGTGCGGCGCTCGACGCGGCGGCTCGGCTCCTCGATCCACGCCCAGGCGACCGCCGCCGACAGGAGCGCGAGGGCGCCGCTGAGGATCAGCAGCCCCGTCATCACCTCGACCGCGGGGGCGCTGCGGCCGATGCCGAACAGCCAGACGATGCCGAGCAGCAGCCCGACCGTCGTGCCGATCCCGCTGATGAGGCCGAAGAAGCCGATGTCCTGCGGCCACCAGCGCTTGTGGCGCGTCTCGAGCAGCAGCATCGTGCCGATCGGGGCGCTCGCCGCCGAGGCGAGCCCTTCGACGACGTTGAGCCAAAAGTAGGCGATCAGATTGTGCGCGAGGGCGATCAGGATGATCGCGATTCCGGTCGCGAGGAACGAGCCGACGAGGAAGAACTTCCGGTGGGCGACGCGGTCGGAGAGGTTTCCCCACAGGATGGTGAACGGGACCTGGCTCATCGCGCTCGCCGCGATGATGATCGTCACGACGAACGCGCTCGCGCCGAAGTGCTGGAGCGCGAGCAGCGGGATCAGCGGGGTCGCGATCCCGTCCGAGATCGCGAGCGGCAGGTAGGCGAGGAACCACAGATCGCTGGTCGACGGCCGGATCGTCGTAGGGGCCTTAACGTCGAACGACACCCTTCGAGCCCTCCGGCGGGACCGCCGAAATGTCGCCAGCCGGGAGCCGAAGGATAAAGGGTCGGTTTCTCGGGCAGCCGGCGCGGGCCGGGGCGCGCTCCGGACCTACGCGCGGGCGGCCGGACGGCTGCGCACCGCCGCCGGGACACCGACGGCCACGAGCAGCTGGCGGTGCTCCGCCGGCGAGATCCATTCGACCTTCAGGTACTCGCGGAGGTACTCGTCCGAGACTCCGAGCGCCCGGGCGTCGTCGATGACGAACCGGTAGGCGTCGATCTCGGTCTTCCGCTCGACGTAGCTGAGGCCGGGCTCCCACAGGTTCGCCCCGTCCCGGCGCTGCAGGATGTGGCAGAGCTCGTGGTAGATGTCCAGGTACAGGAGGATCGCCGCGCTCTCGCGCAGGTGCCCTTGGCCGACGACGATGCAGTCCTTACCGGGGGTCACTACGGGCGTCCACCCGCGGCGGCGGGCGAACGGCGGCGTCTCCCACGGGGCGACGTACATCCACATGTCTTGGTCGACGACCTCGATCCCCGTCTCGTCGAACAGCCTCGCCCGCTTCGCGGGCCTCGGCTCCATCTTCGCGGCCGGCGGCAGCCGGTCGAGCCCCGGGAAGACGGCGAGCAGCGGGTGCTGTCCTGCCGGGATCGTCCGCTCGACGCAGAACCCCTTCGGGGCCGGCGGCGCGGCGGGCGCGGATTTCGGGGCCATCCCTTTCGCCCAACCACGGAGAGGGATAACTCCGGCCGGCCCGGCGGTGCTGTCGCCCCGGCGGAACCGCCCGCACGAGTTAATGCGCCCGGCCGTTCGTCCCCCGATGCGTCGGCGCTCCGGCGACCTCCTCGACGTACGCGGGCTCCGGGTCGGTCACGCCACCGACCCTGCGGGCCGGACCGGCGTGACCGCTCTCGTCTTCGACCGCGGCGCGCCGACGGTCGTCGACGTCCGGGGGGGCGCGTCGGGGACGTACGACACCGCCTCCCTCTCCCTGGACGCGACGTTCGGCCGGCGCTGGGCGGTCTTCTTCTCCGGCGGGAGTCTCTTCGGGCTCGACGCCGCGGTCGGTGTCCGGCGCGCCCTCCTCGAGCGGGGCGCGGGGAGCCGCGGGTTCGGCACCCCTTTCCGCCTTGCGCCCCTTTCGGGCTCTGTCATCTTCGACCTCCCCGCGCTCCGGGGCACCCTCCCCGACTACGCCGAGCTCGGCTACGCCGCCGCCTCGGCGGCCAGCCGGGGACCGTGCGGCCGCGGGCGCGTCGGAGCGGGAGCGGGCGCCACCGTGGGGAAGTACCTCGGGCGCGCCGCCGCGTCGCCCGGGGGTTTGGGCTCCGCCGCGCGGAGGCTGGAGGGCGGACACTCGGCCGGAGTCCTGGTCGTCGTCAACGCCGCCGGAGCGGTCCGCGACCCTGATTCGGGGAAGTGGGTCGCCGCTGCCCGCGGCCCCGGCGGCCGGCAGCTCCCGCCGACCGGCCTTCCGCGGCGTCGCCTCACCGGACGGGGTACCACGGTGGGCGTCGTCGCGACGGACCTCCCGCTCGCGCGCGCGCAGCTCGCGCGTGTCGCGAGCATCGTCCACGCCGGGCTGGGCCGGGCGATCGTCCCGTACCTGACCTCCGTGGACGGCGACACCCTGTTCGCCGTGACCACGTTCCGACCGACCCCCGTCGCTCCGCGAGGAGTGGCCCGGCGCGACCGCGGATTGGGTCGGACGCCTCGCGGCCGACGCCGCGGTCGAGGCAGTGCTAGCGGCGGTCCGGCCGGACCGCTAGCCGACCGGAGCGCGCCGGAGCGCCACCCCGCGAAGGCCGCGGATCAGGTCCGCCTTCGTGACGATCCCTTCGAGCTCGCCCCGGCTGGCGACCAGGACCGCGGGATACTTTGCCAGGAGCGCGGGCAACAGGTCGGCCGGGAACCCGGCGTCGACGACCGGGTACGCCGGCTCGAGGACATCCCGGACACGGACCCGACGGGACGAAGCGGCCTGGAGCGCCCGGAGCAATGCGCTCTCGGAGACGGCGCCGACGACCCGTCCGTTGTCGACAACGGGGAGCTGGGAGAACCCCCCGGCCTCGAGCCGCCGGCTCGCGTCGGCCAGCAAGGCGGACGGCTCGACGCTGACGAGAGGGCGGTGCACGACGTCCTGGATCGTGAGCTGCGGGCTCGCCAGCGCCTCCCGTTCGTCGAGGTAGGCGACGACCTTCTGCACGAGCTCGTACGAGGGACGGATCCGGCCCCGCTCGATGCGGCTGACCGTCGCCGTGCTCCGCCCGACCGCCCTCGCCAGCTCGCCCAGCGGGATGCCGAGCGCCAAGCGGCGGCGGCGCAGCTCGGCCAGGGTCTCCACGGACTCCGAAAGACGACCGCCGTGTAATACCCCTCCGGCGGGACGCGCGCCCGCTCCCGAGCGAAAGGTAAAGGAGCCCGGCCCCCTAGTCGGGTTTGCCGGAGCATGGACGCGCCCCCCCGTCGGATCTCCTGGATCGCCGCGCCGCCGGAGATCTGCACGCTGTGCAAGGAGCCGCTGGGCGTGCCGGACGAGACCAGTTCGTGGAACGGGCGACCGGCGCACCGCAACTGCGTCCGCGTGCACCTGCTCCAGCGGGACCCGGCGTTCCGGGAGAGCGACGCGCCGGAGGAGCCGCCCGAGGAGTCGGGAGAGCCGCTCGACGGAACCCTCTCCCGCGACGACGACGAGATCGACCTCGAGTGACCCCGCGGCCGCCCCGGGCGTTCCGCCGGGGATAGCAAGTCATTAAAACCCTCGACTCGGTGGTCGGGGTGCCGCCCGCCGAGCGGGAGGTCGTAGATCATGCCCGAAGTCGTCATCACCTGCGATTGGACGATGATGAGCAACCACCACGGGAAGGAGTTCCTGGGGTTCGGGACGACGACCCCGGCGTACATCTTCCCGGAGGCGGTCTACCGGCGCCTCTTCTACCCGCCGATGCCGGTCGACGAGCACGGCTACCCGCAGCAGGCGCCGTACGGGATGCGCAAGGTCGAGGCGTCGCTCATCGATGCGGGGATCGACGCCCGGATCGTCCACCCGGGCCACCTCGACAAGTACATGCCGGGCGAGGCGAAGGTCCTCCTCGTCTCCGGCCACGACTACTTCGGCCTGAACCCTCCCAGCTCCACGTTCGGCGGCGTCATGCACAAGGAGACGCTCAACTGCGTGAACTTCAAGCGGATGCTGAGCCAGCCGGCGGTCGTCGAGGCGCGCCGCCGTGGCCTCAAGATCATCGCCGGGGGCCCGTGCGCCTGGCAGCTGTCGCCGGCGACCCGCCAGAAGCTCCCGTGGATCCAGGAGTTCGTCGACTCGATCGGCGGGATCGACAGCGTGGTCGAGGGCGAAGCCGACCTGTACGTCCGCGAGATCGTCGCCAAGGCGCTGCGCGACGAGTTCCTCCCGCCGCACGTCATCCTCACCCCGAAGGAGGCGCCGAAGGTCGAACAGATCTCGTCGATCAAGTACCCCAGCGTCAACGGGCTTATCGAGATCGGGCGCGGCTGCTGCCGCGGCTGCTCGTTCTGCTCGGTGACGACCCGGCCGACCCGCTGGTACCCGCTCTCCAAGGTCGAGGAGGAGCTCAAGATCAACGCCACGATCGGTGTCCGCAAGGGACTGCTGCACTCGGACGACGTCTACTTTTACGGCAGCCCGAACGTCATGCCCCACGAGGACAAGCTCCTCCCGCTGCTCGCCCTGGCGAAGCGCTACTACGAGCAGGTCGGCTGGAGCCACGTCGCCATCGCGAGCCTGATGACGAAGCCGAAGCTCCTCGCGAAGTGCGCGGAGATCCTCGTCGACGAAAAGCAGAGCTGGTGGGGCGTCGAGGTCGGCGTCGAGACCGGCTCGCCGCGGATGATCACCGCCGCCATGCCGGGGAAGGTCGCACCGTTCAAGGCGTCGCAGTGGCCCGAGCTCGTCGTCCAGGCGGCCGGCCTGATGAACGACAACCACGTCTATCCGGCGTGCACGTTCATCGTCGGGCTGCCGCAGGAGACCGAGGAGGACGTCGCGCGGACGATCGACCTCATCGACGACCTCTGGGACTTCAAGGGGCTGTTGGTGCCGATGTTCTTCGTGCCGCTGGGGCACCTCAAGTCGAAGGACTGGTTCCGCCGCGACCGGCTCTCTCCGCTGCAGGAGGAGTTGCTCAAGCGGGCCCTCACGCACGGGCTGCGTCAGTCCAAGACCATGCTCGCCGAGTTCTTCGACTGGGAGGGGAGCCACACGCAGCTCTACCGAGCCTCGTTCCGCGGGTTCATCGCATTCCTCGAGGCGATCGCCAAGGTGCACGGGCTGACCAGCCCGGCCCGACACCCCGCCCGCGCGATTGTCGACCCGAACCGGACGCCGGAGCGGCTGCCGGTCCCGACGATCCCGGTCCGCGAGTAATCGCCCGCTACGGCTCGTCGTCCGGAAGCGGCGGCGGTGCCGGAGACGGCCGCGACCGGTACGTCCGCAACGGACCTTCGGAGTCCGCGGCCCCGCGGCCCACGACCTTCAGCGTCGTTTCGGCGCCGTTCCCGTCGTACGCCCGCCAGGCGCCGCTGCCGAACGGGGCGCCGAGGATCAAGTGGCGACGGCCCCAGTTGCGGAACAGCCGCAGGTCGGCCTCCGACGGACGGAGCGCTCCGGACGGGTGCGAGTGGACGGTGCCGACGACGGACAGGTCCGCCGGGAGCATGTACAGGTGGAAGTTCGCATGGCGCTGGCCGGCGGTCGTCCCCGGGATCAGCAGCAGCTCGCTGATCACGCCGGGCGGGTCGGCCCGCAGCACGCCGCCGAACTCGTTCGGGTAGGCCGACGAGGCGCTGGCGAGCGCGCTGTCGAGGGCGCGGCGCGTGATCGTGCCCGGGGTCGATCCGAGCCGGGGGGCATCCCCCGCCCGCTTACGATGAGGGCGGAACACCGGCGTCGCTCCCCGGGTCCCGGTCGTCGCTCCACGGCAGGATCCGCTTGCCGCGCAGCCGGTCGAAGAACGATGCCCCGAACCGTACGAGCGAGGCGCGCCGGGGGGACCGGTAGACGGTGACGGCGTCGTGCTGGCCGAGCCGGTGCTCCCCCTCCCCGTCGGCGAGGACGACGGCGGCCGCGTCGTCCAGGGAGCGGATCTTGAGGGTGCGCAGGCCGCCGTAGACGACCGCGCGTGCTTCCGCGCGGAACGGGGCGATCGCGGTGAGGACCACGCCGTCGACCTCGGGCTCGACGATCGGGCCGGCGGAGCTGAGGGCGTACGCCGTCGAGCCGGTCGGGGTGGCGACGATCAACCCGTCGGCCCGCACGGTGCCGGCGCGTCGGGCGTCGAACGTCAGCTCGAAGTGGCCCATGCGGCCGACCGGGGTCGCGTGGACGACGTACTCGTTGCTCACGTCGGGGAGCGGCGTGCCGTCGATCTCGGCCGCGAGCTTCGTCCGCTCCTCCAGGAAGTAGTGGCCCTCCACGAGCCGGTGGACCGCGGTCTCGAGCTCCTTCGGGGACCGACCGTTGACCTCCGCCAGGACGCCGAACGTGCCCGCGTTGACGGGGACGACCGGCAGGGCCGTGTGGCGGAGGGCGTGCAGGAAGGTGCCGTCACCGCCGATCACGACCACGAGGTCGGCGCGCAGCTCCGGCCAGTCGGCGTGCTCGAGCTGCGGCTGCACGCTCTGAAGCTCGTCGGAGAGGACGACCGTCGCTCGGTCGCCCACCAGCTCGAGCGCGCGACGGGCGAGGCGGACGGCGTCCGGCTTGCGCGGGTTGGCGTGCAGGCCGAGCCTCATCCGCTCGTCTCCGGCAGCAGGCTCGGACGCAACGCCGCGTCGCCCCAGGCGAGCACCGACGTCCGGCGCTCGACCCCGAGCGGGAAACTCTCGAGCGACTCCCCCGCGCCGTCGGTGAGCCCGCCGCCCGCCTCGAGGACGATCCGGTACCCGGCGGCGATGTCGGTCGCCCGGAGGTTCCGGCCAGCTTCCGCGTTCTCGAAGACGTAGGCGTCCGCGGCCCCCTCCGCGACGAGGCAGAGCTCGAGGGACGCGCACCCGAGGGCGCGGACCCGTCGGACGCGGCCGACGAGCCCTGCCGACCGCGGGCTCGCCCACCGACCGAGGTTGATGAGGACGACCTCGCCGCGGCCGGGCCAGCTCCGGGTCCGGATCGGCCGGCCGTCGCGGAAGGCGCCCCCGCCCCGGGACGCCCAGTACGTCGTCCCGCGCACGAGGTCGCGGACGAGCCCGAGGTCGACCCCGTCGAGCGTTCCGGAGCCGAGGGCGAGCGAGACCGTGGAGAACGGGAGGTTGCGGATCGCGTTCGCGGTGCCGTCGATCGGGTCGACGACGAGCGTCCGGGACCCGCCCCGGGCGACGACACCGACCTCCTCGGAGACGACGTTCCAGTCGACGCCCTCGGTGTCGAGCGCGTCGAGGACGGCCCGCTCGGCGAGCCGGTCGAGCTCCTCCGTCGGGGTGCCCGTCGCCCCCATCGCCACGACGTCGGCGCGGTGGGGAGCCCGCTGGCCCTCCCGCGCGACCCGCTCCACGGCGAGGCCCAGGCGGTGGAGGATTCCGAGGTCCCGCTCCGGGCTCTCCGTCACGTGTCGTCCAGCCCTGGGGGGGCCAAAAGCGGTCCGGTCGCCCCCCGCGCCCCGGCGTACGCACGGGCCACCGTTATCAAGTGAGGGCGCTCGGCGGCCCGATGGAACTCCGCTTTCTGGGGGGCGCCTCGGAGGTCGGCTCTTTGGGGCTGGTCGTCCGCGACCAGGGACGCACCCTGCTGTTCGACTACGGGATGACTCCGACCGACCCGCCGACGTATCCGCGGCCGGCGCCGACGAACGTCGACGTCGCGTTCCTCTCGCACGCCCACCTCGACCACTCCGGGATGACCCCGGTGCTGAGCCGGCTGCCGAAGAGCCGGCTGATCGCGACGCCGGTCACGGTCGCGGTCGCGGACCTGCTGACCAAGGACGCCCTCAAGGTGGCGCGCCTGGAGGGGTACCTCCCCCCGTACGCCCCGACCGACATTCACGCGCTGCGGAGCCGCGTCACGGCGGTCGACCGTCACGCGACGTTCCGGCACCGCGGCATCGAGGTCGAGCTGACGCCGGCCGGGCACATCCCCGGCGCGACGATGATGCTGTACCGGGGCGAGAAGGACGTGCTGTTCACCGGCGACCTCCAGACGATCCCGACGCACCTCGTCGGAAGCGCCGAGCCGCTCGGCTGCGACGTCCTCGTGATGGAGTCGACGTACGCCGGCCGCGAGCACCCGGACCGCAAGGAGACGGAGCGACGGTTCCGCGACAAGGTCGCCGAAACGGTCGAGCGGGGCGGCAAGGTGATCGTGCCGGCGTTCGCCGTCGGACGGGCCCAGGAGGTCCTCATGACGCTCGCCCACTCCGGCTTCACGACGTACCTCGACGGGATGGCACGGGCGGTGAACGAGATCTACCTCGCCGCCCCGGAGTACCTCGCGGACGCCCGGCGGTTCCGCCAGGCGCTGGAGGGGGTCCACGTCATCGAGCACTCCGGCGAGCGCAAGCACGCGGTCCGGGACGCCGACGTGATCGTGACGACCGGCGGGATGATGGACGGCGGGCCGGTCCTGTACTACGTCGGCGAGCTGTACCGGGACCCCCGAACCTCGATCCTGCTCACCGGCTACCAGGTAGAGGGGTCGAACGGCCGGCAGCTGATGGAGCAGGGGACCCTGACGATCGACGAGACGACGGTCCGCCCGCTCGGCGATGTGGAGAAGTTCGACTTCTCCGCCCACGCGGGCCACGGCGACCTGGTCCGGTTCGCGCAAGCGACCGGGGCGAAGACGGTGGTCCTGATGCACGGCGACCACCGGGAGGCGCTGCGCGACGCGCTCGTGGCGTCGTGCGAGGTCATCCTTCCGGCGAACGGCAAGGCGTTCGTGCTGTGACCGAAACCCGGGACTATAGGTCGGGCAGGTCGACCTCGACCGCTCCGTCCACGACCCGGGTCGCGTAGACGGCGACCGGCTCGACCCCGCCCTCCGGCGGCGCGACTCCGAACGGGTCCGCGCGCACCGCTCCGCTGAGCACGTCGAACACGGCGCCGTGGAGCGGGCACGTCAGCTTGCCGAGTTCCAGGGTCCCGTCCGCGAGGTCGCCGCCGATGTGCGGGCAGGCGCCGGCGAGGGCCCGCACGGCACCGGCCTCCAGGACGAGGACGATCGGGTTCCCTGCCGCGGTCGCCCCGTGGAGGGAGCCTTCCTTCAGGTCGGCGGCCAGGACGCCCGTCGTTCGCCAGGACATCGAAGGATAGCCACCTCCCCTAGGTACGTCGTGACGCTCGTTCCCGACGCCGTATCCGGCTCACCGGCTCGGGTTCGGGCGGGACCTCGATCGCCTCCTGCACCGGGGGCATCGGCTCCTGGGGGAGGAAGTGGCGCCGCAGTTCGCGCCACAGGACGTCGACTCCGTCCCCCGTCTTCGCGGAGACCTGGAGGCGGTCGGTGTCCCGGCGAAGGAGGTCGGACTTCGTCTCGACCGCCACGATTGGGAGTTGGGGGAACTCCTCGCGCCACCGTCCGAGGAGCTGCTCCTGCTCCTCCAGCGTGTAGCCGGCGCTCGGGCTCGGGTCCAGGACGAACAGCACGACGCTTGCGGTCCGGCTGACCGCGGCCTGCGCCTCGGACTCCGCCGGGTTCATCCGGTCGGGCCGGCCGAGGACCCCCGGAGTATCGACGACCTGGAGTCGGTCGAAGCCGAGGTCGGCGTGGCCGATCGCGATCGCGACCGTGGTGAACGGGTACGACGCGACCTTCGGGCGGGCGGACGAGAGCTTCGCGACGAGCGACGACTTTCCGACGTTCGGGAAGCCTGCGACGACGAGCCGGGGTATCCCCGGGTCGATCTGGGGTCGGTCCTTCAGGTACCCCCGGACCTCGCGGACGCGGCGCACGTCCGCCTCGACCTCCCGGACGAAGCTCGCGAGCCGGCCGTAGAACTGGCGCACCAGCGCTCCGATCGCGTCCGGTCCGTCCGCGCGCGCGACCTCCCGTTCCGTCTCCTGGGCGAGCCGGCGGGCGCGCTCCTCCGCTCGGTGCAGGCGGAGCAGGCTCCGCTCGAGGGTCCCGCGGCCGAACGCGCGCGAGACGAGCTCCGCCTCGAACTCCCCGAGGGAGGGGGGCCGCAACCCTCGGACCTCGAGGCGGAGGTGGCGACCGATCGTCGCTTGGGCGCGCACGATCTTCATCTGGGCCCGGCGCCGGTCGCGCTCCGGCTTGGTCGACCCGTGGGGGTTGACGAGCGACGCACGGTGGAACGCCAGCTCGAGGAGGCCCTGCGCGATGCCGCCCGGCGGCGGCCGGGGGGCGATGCGGCGGGGCTTGCGGAGGGGGCGGCGCGCCATCGGGCACGACGGAAGCCACGGAGGGGAAGAAGACGCAGCCGGCCGCCGGCGGCTGCGCTGCCCCGTGCGAACCCTCCGCGTGCGGGGGCCAACCAATTTATGAGCGGGCTCGGTCGAACCCCGCGGGCGAAGGTTTTGGTCCGCTGGATCTCGGACGAGGCGGGCGAAGAGGCGGCGCTCCTTCAGGCGCTCGGGCTCCGTTCCACCGACGAGCTGTTCGCCGACGTGCCGAAGAAGGCGCGGCTCGGGCGGCTCGGGGTCGGGCCGGGCCACGAGGAGTCCGAGGTCGTCGCCGCCGTGGACCGGCTTCTGGAGCGGAACCGTCCGCTCGGACGGTTCGCAAGCTTCGTGGGCGGCCGCATCGGATGCCGCTACAGCCCGGCGGCGGTCGACGCGATCGTCTCCCGGAGCGAGTTCTACTCCTCCTACACTCCGTACCAGGCGGAGGCGAGCCAGGGGATGCTCCGCGCGCTGTTCGAGTTCCAGAGCCTCTGGGTCGAGCTCAGCGGCATGGACGTCGCGAACGCCTCGCTCTACGACGGAGCGAGCGCTGCCGGAGAGGCGATGCTGTTCTGCCGGCGCCTCCACGAGGGCCGCCGGTTCCTCATCCCGGCGAGCCTTCCGTGGGAGGAGAAGAGCGTCCTTCGGAACTACGCGAGCGGTCCCGGTCTGGTCGTCGAGGAGATCCCCTACGACCCCCGCAGCGGGCTGCTCGACCTCGCGGCTGTCCGCTCGGCGGTCGCCGCCCACGACGTCTGCGGCCTGCTCGCCGACGTTCCGAACGGCTTCGGGGTGCTGGACCCGGGAGTGTTCGAGCTCCGGTCGATCCTCGGCGACGTTCCGCTGGCGGTCAGCGCCGACCCGCTCGCGCTCACGGTCCTCGAGCCGCCCGGCAGCTACGGCGCGGACGTCGTCATCGGGGAAGGGCAGGGGTTCGGGATTGCCCCGTCGTTCGGCGGTCCGTTGCTTGGCCTCTTTGCCTGCCGGCGCGAGCACGTCCGCCAGGCTCCTGGCCGCATCGTCGGCGCGACCGTCGACGCCTACGGTAAGCCGGCATACACGCTGACGCTGCAGGCTCGAGAGCAGCACATCCGTCGCAGCAAGGCGACCTCGAACATCTGCACCAACGAGTCGTTGATGGCACTCGCGTTCGTCGTCTACGCGACGGTCGTCGGTCCCCGGCGGCTCGCCGCGCTGCAGTCCTCGCTCGCGGAGAAGGCCCGGACCCTCGCGACCGCGCTGGGGGCGATCGGCGGGCTGAAGGCGCCCCGCTTCGACGCCCCCTACCTCGGCGAGTTCACCCTCGAACTGGAGCACGGGACCGCGGAGGCGTTCATCGACCGGCTTCGGCGGCGCAAGGTGCTGGCGGGCCATCCGCTCGCCGACCCGCGACCGGGGGCTGCGCCGGGCCCCGAACGGCTCCTCGTCGCGCCGTCGGAGGCCGTTGGCGACAAGGAGATCGCGCAGTACGCGGCCGCCGCGAAGACGTGGGCCGCCTCGGCGGGGGGCCGATGAGCTACCGTCAGGCCCGCTGGGACGAGCCGCCGGTCTGGGACCTGGCGCACGCCCACGTTCCGGAGCCGGTGCCGGCGATCCCGGGAGTCCCCGAGAAGTTCCGCCGGCGCGAGCCGCTCCGCTGGCCCGAGCTGAGCGAGCCGACGGTCGTACGGCACTACACGCGCCTCTCCCAGATGAACTACGGGATCGACAGCGGGGTCTACCCGCTCGGCTCGTGCACGATGAAGTACAATCCGAAGGTCTCCGAGCTCCTCGCGCGCCGTGCCGGCGCCGCCCAGGTGCATCCGTACCAGCCGGAGGCGACCGTCCAGGGTTCGCTCGAGCTCGCCTGGAAGCTGGAACGTCTCCTCGCCAAGATCACCGGCTATCCGGAGATCTCGCTGCAGCCCGCGGCCGGCGCGCACGGGGAGTACACGGCCCTCCTCATGGTGAAGGCGCACTACCGGGAGCGGGACGAGCTGGAGCGTCGCACCGAGGTCCTCCTTCCGGACACCGCGCACGGGACGAACCCCGCGTCGGCCAGCATGGCCGGCTTCGTCACCCGGGAGATCGCCTCGAAGGACGGGTGCGTGGACCTCGCCGCCCTGAAGGCCGCCCTCTCGGACCGCACGGCCTGCTTCATGCTCACGAACCCGAACACCGCCGGGCTGTTCGAGAGCGAGATCCTCCAGATCGCCGAAGCGGTGCACGGCGCCGGGGCGATGCTCTACTACGACGGGGCGAACCTGAACGCGATCCTCGGCGTCACGAACCCCGGCCGGATGGGGTTCGACATCGCGCACCTGAACCTCCACAAGACGTTCGCGACGCCCCACGGGGGCGGCGGCCCCGGCGCGGGCGTCCTCGGCGCGGGGGAGACGCTCGCGCCGTACCTGCCCGTGCCGCGGATCGTCAAGCAGGGGCGGACGTTCCGTCTCGACTACGACCGGCCCAAGTCGATCGGCAAGGTGAAGACCGCCTACGGCAACTTCGGTCTCGACCTCCGGGCGTACGCGTTCATCCTGGCGCACGGCGAGGAGGGGCTCCGCCACGTCTCCCGCCGCGCGGTCCTCAACTCGAACTACCTCGCCGCGCGTCTCGGTAAGCGCCTCCCCCGTCCGTTCCGGACGCTGGTGAAGCACGAGTTCGTCCTCTCGGGCGTCCCGTTGAAGGAGCGGGGGGTCCGCACCCTCGACCTCGCCAAGCGGCTGCTGGACGAGGGGGTCCACGCCCCCACCATCTACTTCCCGACGCTCGTCGAGGAGTCGCTCATGTTCGAGCTGCCCGAGACCGACTCCAAACGGGAGCTGGATGCGTTCGCCGCCGCCGTCGAGCGGGCGCTCGACGACTCACCGGAGCACCTGAAGGCGGCGCCGACGTCGCTCGCGGTCGGGCGGATCGACGAGGTCCGCGCCGCCCGGGAGCCGGTCCTCTCCTGGAAGGACATGCGCGGCGGCCCCGCAAAGGTTGAAACCCCGTAGCCGTTCGTCGCCCCGATGAAGGAGCGGGTGCGCAAGGTCTTCGGGGGCATCGACGCGTCGATCGACACGCTGGTGGTCGGCAACGCCGTCGAGCCGCACCTCGATCACACGTTCTTCTACCTGTTCGACGTCCCGAGCGGACTGTTCGAGGGGGGAGCGGCGGTCGCGCACCGCGACGGCTCGCTCGACGTCCTCACCTCCCCGCTGGAGGCCCAGAGCGCCGAGGAGGCCGCCAAGGGGGACCGCTCGGTTCGCATCCACACGATCGAGCGGGAGGGGGCGTTCCCGGCGATCGCCAAGCTGCTCGGAAAGACCCAGCAGGTCGCCCTCAACTTCGCGGAGCTGACGCACGACTGGTACGTCCGGCTCGAGAAGGCGGCGCCGGAGGCGAGGTTCACGGACGTCTCGGCCGTGCTCCGCAAGGCGCGGGCGACCAAGGACGCCGACGAGATCGCGCGGCTCCGCAAGGCCGCGGAGATCGGCTCGAAGGTCGGAACCGAGATCCCGCTCGTTCCTCCGCACGGGGATCACCGAGCTGGAGCTCGCCGCCGAGATCCAGTACCGGATGAACCGCCTTGGCGCGGCCGGACGCTCGTTCGCGACGATCGTCGCGTTCGGCCCGCACGGCGCCGAGCCGCACTACTCTCCGGGGGCGACGAAGCTCGTACCGGGCGTCTCGATCGTCTGCGACTACGGTGCCTACTACCACCGGTACGCCAGCGACATCACGCGCTCGTTCCGGTTCGGGCCGGCCGACGCCGAGATGAAGGACGTACACGAGACGGTCGAGCGGTCGCAGCGCGCGGCGCTGGACGTCATCAAGCCGGGAGTCCCCGCGAACCAGGTCCATCTCGCGGCGGCGGAGGTCATCGACCGCTCGCCGTACAAGGGGCGCCTCATCCACGGCGTCGGGCACTCGATCGGGCTCGGCGTCCACGACGGCTGGTACTACGGCCCGAAGATCGAGGACCCGCTGGAGGTCGGGATGGTGTTCACCGTCGAGCCCGGGATCTACCTCCCCGGCAAGGGCGGGGTCCGGATCGAGGACGACATCGTCGTGACGCGCGACGGCTTCGAGTTCCTCTCCACGACGCCCCGGGGCTATCTCGAGGTCGCCTCGTGAGATTCGGGGTCCTGACGGGCGGCGGCGACTGCCCGGGGCTGAACCCCGCGCTGCGCGGAGTCGTCCGAAGGGCGGCCGCGAAGGGACACGAGACGCTCGGCTTCCAGGACGGCTGGAAGGGAGCCCGGGACGACCTCAGCGTCCCGCTCACCCCCTCGGACGTGGTGGGGCTCGAGCGGCGCGGCGGAACGGTCCTCGGCACCTCGCGGACGGACCCGTTCTCGACCCCGGAGGGGGGCGCGAAGGTCGTCGCGACCCTCGACCGTCACCGCCTCGACGTCCTGGTCGCCATCGGCGGCGACGACACGCTCTCGGCGGCCCGCGCGCTCCAGGCGCTCGGCCGAAACGTCATCGGCGTGCCGAAGACGATGGACAACGACCTCGACGGTACCGACTGGACGTTCGGCTTCCACTCGGCAGTCTCGGTCGCGGTCGACGCGCTCGAGCGGCTGCGCGACACCGCCGCCAGCCACCACCGCGTCATCGTCCTCGAGGTGATGGGCCGGAGCGCCGGCTGGGTCGCCCTCGCCACGGGCCTCGCCGGCGGCGCGGACGCAACGCTCGTCCCCGAGGAGCCGTACGACGAGGCGACGCTCCTCTCCAAGGTCCGCCGCGCGCTTGCCGAGCGGCGGTGTGCCCTCGTCGTCACCAGCGAAGGGATCGACCTCGGGCTGCGGGCGGGCGCGAAGGGGGCCCGGGACGAGTTCGGGCACGAACTGCTCGCCGAGCGGGGCGTGGGGGCTGCGCTCGCTCGACGGATCGGCGTCGCCACGGGCGTCGAGTGCCGGAGCGCGCAGATCGGCCACATCCAGCGCGGCGGCGCACCCGTGATCTTCGACCGGATCCTCGCGACCCGCCTCGGCGCGGGAGCGGTCGATCTCGCCTTGGCCGGGAACTTCGGCCAGGTGGCGGTGCTGCACGGCCGCGAGATCGTCGGCATCCCGTTCGACCAGGCGCTCCGTGGGACGCGTACGGTGCCGCTGGAGTGGCTCGACCTCCTGCACACGTTCGATTCGTAGAGGACTCCGTGCCGGTACGGGCGCTGTGGTGGGACCGAGGGGTGCTCGCCCTGCTCGACCAGCGCGAGCTCCCCGGGCGCACCGTTGTCCGTCGCGTCCGCTCGGTCGAAGCCGTCGCCCAGGCGATCCGGACCCTCACCGTGCGCGGCGCCCCGGCGATCGGGGTCGCCGGCGCCTACGGGATGGCGATCGCGGCCCGCACCGGTGTGGCTCGCGCGCGCGCCGCGGTGACCCTCGGCGCCACCCGCCCCACGGCGGTCGACCTGTTCGTCGGGATCGCGGCGGTCGGCCGGGCCTGGGAGGCGGGTGACGACCCGCTGGAGGCTGCCCACGCCTACCGCCGGCATGTCGTGGAGGAGTGCCACCGGATCGGGATCGCGGGCGCTCCGCTGTTCCGTCGGGTGCACGGGGTGCTGACGCACTGCAACGCGGGGGCGCTGGCGACCGTCGAGTGGGGGACCGCCCTCGCGCCCCTGCGCGTAGCACGAGACCTTGGGGCCAGGCTGTTCGTCTACGTCGACGAGACCCGCCCGCTGCTCCAGGGAGCGCGGCTCACCGCCTGGGAGCTCGCCCGCGAGCGGATCCCGCACGCGGTCATCGCCGACAACGCCGCCGGCCACTACCTGAAGAGTGGGGCGATCGACGCCGTGATCGTCGGCGCGGACCGGATCGTGGCGAACGGAGACTTTGCGAACAAGATCGGGACGTACGAGAAGGCGGTCGTGGCGAAGGCGAACGGCGTGCCGTTCTACGTCGCCGCCCCGTGGACGACGTTCGATGCGCGCCGCCCGACCGGCCGATCGATCCCCGTCGAGGAGCGGGCGGCCGAGGAGGTCCTCGAGTTCGCCGGCACGCGTATCGCTCCGCGGGGGAGCGGCGCGCGGAACCCGGCGTTCGACGTGACGCCCGCGGAGTACGTCACCGCGTTCGTCACGCCGGACGGGGTCGTCCGCCCCTCGGACCTGCAGCGACGGTTGCGAAAGGCCCGGAGGTCCTAGGACCCCCGGGGAGCCGGTCCCCCCTCACTGGGGAAGGAGGGGCTGGCCGAGAAGGAGTTCGGCGTCGTGCAGGACCGCCCCGACGTTGGAACTGACGTTCACGCCGAGGTGGTGGAGCGCGAGGACGAGGCCGAGAACGGCCACGACCGATACAAACCAGCTCATCGCTGCGCTCATCGTTCTCACCGCCGATCGCTACGCTTCGTTCCGGTCCACGCCTACTAAAACGTCGGCGTCCATCGGCAGCGTCACCGGCCCGACGCGACGCTCGAGGGCTCCGAACGCGCGCGTGCGTGCGCGTCGCCGGGGGTGCGTGTCGGGGAGAAGCTCGGCGCCGACGCGGCAAGGCTCATAGCGGGAACGGGATACGCCAGCGGGCGTGCCCTGGTAGTCTAGTGGTCTAGGATCTAGGTCTGTCGAGCCTGGGACTCGGGTTCGAACGTCCGGGGGGCCGACCTCCGGACCGGGACTCCCGACCAGGGCGCTCCTCCCCTCCGCGGACCCGCGCGCGTTATCCTCGGGACGGTGCTCGGCGCCCGCCGTGAGCCGCAGCGCCCCGGGCGACGCGAAGCCGCCGTCGCCGTACCTCTCGCACATCGTCGGCGACGCGCTCCGCGGCCTCACCGAGAAGCGGTTGCTGCAGCTGGTGCGGAGCGAGCCGGTCCCTCGGCACCTCGCCATCATCATGGACGGGAACCGCCGGTTCGCGCGGTCGCAGGGGCTGGACGTCCGGGACGCCCACGCGCGTGGCCGGGACACGCTCGAGGAGTTGCTCACCTGGTGCCTCGAGCTCGAGATCAAGATCCTGACGGTCTACGCCCTCTCGACCGAGAACCTGCTGCGGGCGCCGGAGGAGGTCGCGGGCCTCATGGACCTCTTCGACCACGCGCTGCGGGACATCGCGACCGACGAGCGCGTGCACCGCCACCGGATCCGGGTCCGCGTGATCGGCAACCGGCAGCTCCTTCCCGCGCGGGTCCAGGAGGCGATCTCCATCGCCGAGGAGGCGACCAGGACGTACGACGCCTACCGGTACAACGTGGCGCTGGGCTACGGCGGCCGGGACGAGATCGTGGAGGCGATCCGCCAGCTCGCGCGCGAGGTCCGGGACGGCAGCCTGCAGCCGGAGGCGATCGACTCGGAGACGGTCGCCCGGCACCTGTACACCGCCGACCTCCCCGACCCGGACCTGATCTTTCGGACGAGCGGGGAGGAGCGGATCTCCAACTTCCTCCTCTGGCAGTCGGCGTACAGCGAGCTGTACTTCTCGGACGTCCTGTGGCCCGGGCTCACCCGTCTCGACTTCCTGCGGGCGATCCGGACGTTCCAGCTGCGTCGGCGTCGCTACGGCGAGTAACGTGCTCCTCGGCCCGGTAGCCGAGCCGCCGGAGCTCGCGGGGGAGGAGGAACAGCGCGCCGGCGACGACCCACACCGCTCCGACGGCGAGGTACGTCGTCCTCGCCCCCCAGTCGGTGACGAGGAGCGCACCGGCGAGCTGCGCCACCGGCAGGATCGCGACGCTCCCGAAGGCGTCGACCCCGAAGTAGCGCCCCTGCATGTCGGCGGGGACGAGGAGTTAGGCGCCGCTCAGCCAAGCGGTGCCCGCGAACCCCGCGAGCGCGCCCAGGGCGAGCATCGCCGCGACGGCGAGCGGGAACGACGGCCAGAGCGCGAGCGCGACGACCACGGCCCCGCACAGCGCGCCGTACGGCAGCGTCCACGCGAGCCCGGTCCACCGGACGGCTCCCGTCCGCCCGACGAGCAGGGCGCCGACGGCGCTGCCGAGGACCTCCATCCCGAGGAGGACGGCGTAACCGAACGCGTTCGCGTGCAGGTTCCGCGTCGCGAAGAAGACGAAGAACGTCCCGACGACCCCCCAGCAGAAGTTGAACACGGTCGCCGAGGCGGTGAGCTGGAGAAAGCCGGTCGCCCGCCCGAGCCAACGGAACCCGGCGGCGATGTCTGCGAAGTACGACGGCAGGACGGTCCCGGGCGGCCGGGGCGACTCGGGGGCAAGGTGCATGCCGGTGAGCAGCGCCGCCGAGAGGAGGAACGTCGCGGCGTTCGCCGCGACCCCCCAGGCCGCCCCGACCGAGAGGAGCAGGACTCCGCCCAGCGCCGTGCCCACGAACTGGAGCGCCGAGCGGCTCGACCGGACGAGGCCGTTGGCGTCCGCCACGGCCGGCCCCGGGACCAGCCGAGGCACGAGCGCCTGCTCGGCGGGGTTGAAGAGCACCGAAAACGCCCCCACGACGGCGTAGGCGGCGAGGAGTGAGGGGAGGTTGAACCTCCCGAACGCGAGCTCGACGGCGACCCCGCCGGTGGCGATGGCCCGGGCGACGTCCGAGAGGATCATCAGCCGTCGGCGGTCGTAGCGGTCGACCAGGGCGCCGCCGAAGACGCTGAAGACGAGAGCGGCGCCGACCGACGCGGCGGCGAGCGAGCCGACGTCGAGCGCAGAGCCGGTGCGCACGGCGACGAGCCAGATCAGGCAGACCGACGCGATCGCCGAGCCGGCGACCGACCCGAGGCCCGCCGAGAAGACCCGCAGATAGTTCGCATTCGACAGCAGGGCGCGGTAGGCGCCCCTCGCGGCCGGCGCTTCGGTGCTCATCGTGCGGCCGAGCGCCCCGGTGGGGGCGCGCGCCCGGACGCTCTGCGCACGTCGGTTCGAGAGAGCTCGCCGACCGAACTGCGCCCAAGGAGAAGGAGGGAGTTGGCGACCTCCGTGCCGAGCAACCGTAGGTACCGGTCCACGCCGGCGCGTCCGCCCGCGGCGAGCGCCCACAGGATGGGCCGACCGACTCCGACGGCCCGGGCCCCGAGCGCGAGGGCGACGAGCACGTCACTGCCGCGCCGGACCCCCCCGTCCAGGTAGACCTCCCCTCGGCGGCCGACAGCACGGACGACCTCGGGGAGCACGTCCAGCGATGCCGGAGCCAAGTCGAGCTGACGCCCTCCGTGGTTCGAGACGACCACGGCCCGGGCGCCGAGCTCGAGCGCTCGGCGCGCGGTGCGGCCGTCCAACACGCCCTTGACCACGAGGGGGAGCCGGCTCGCCTTGCGGACCGACGCGACGGCGTCCCACGTCACGTCCCCCGCCTCCTCGAGCCGGGTCGGGCCACCGGCCCAGAGCGGGCTGCGGGGCGGGGTGCGGGCGGCAGGCCCGTTCCCGACCGGCACCCTGCCGTCGAGCGCGAAGCCCGTGCGCAACTGACGGTCCCGGGGGCCCAGGACGGGGGTGTCTATCGTGACGACCAACGCAGAATACCCGGCCCGCTCGGCGCGGTGGACAAGCTCGAGCGAGTGCGAAAACTTCGGTTGAAGATACAGCTGGTACCACCGCCGGCCGCTCCCGGCAGCCCGAGCGATCGCCTCGAGGGAGTCGGACGACAACGTGCTGAACACCCCGAGCACGCCGAGAGCCGCAGCCGCGGCCGCCGCCGCGCGTTCGCCTCCGGGGTGGACCTGGCGCAGGTACGCCGTCGGCGCCAGGAAGAACGGGGCCGTGCACGCCTCCCCGAGGAGGCTCGTGGAGAGGTCGACCTCGGTGACCCCCGACAGGTGCCTCGGAAGCAGCGTCCATCGCGAGAACGCGGCTTCGTTCTCCTCAAGGGTCCGTTCAGCGCCCGCGCCTCCCTGGATGTACCCCCAGATGCGCGCGTCCACGGACGCCTCGGCAGAGGCCTTCAGGCCGCCCAGCGTGCGGAATGTAGGTGCGGGCGTAGACCGTCGCATCGCGTTCTGCCCCGGGTGCGGGCCGGGAGATTTAGGGGCATCGAGCCTCGAGCGCACGGGTCTGGACCGGAGCCATGGGGCCGCGCTTTGGCCGAAGTCGACGGTTCCCAGGCGAGCCCCCAAATACGCCCGCCCGTTCGCCACCGTGGCTGTGGGGTCAGCCTTCGGTGGCCGGGCGACCGGCCCCCGGGAATCGCAGCATCGCTGCCAATGACCCCTGGGAGAAGCAGATGCCCAGGGAACCGGGGGAAGCGGTGGGGGAGGGACTCGGCCGAGCCGGCGACACCGGGGCCGGTCGTTGCGCGCGTCGGACCGCGACGCTCGAGGTCGACGCGGCTCTGCGGGACGCGCTCGCTCCGTGGCTCGACGTCGACGAGGTCGGCGGCGTCGGATTGCGGAGCTGGTTGCTGACGATGCTTCCGCTGCTCCCGCGGCCGACCGGAGGGACCCGCGTCCTCGACCGGGACGTCTCGCACGCGCCCCCGGACGAGCGGCTGCAGATGCTGGCGCACGCCCTTGCGGACTGTGCGAGCGACCGCGCGCAGAAGAACTTCCAGGCGGCCCAGTACTTCCAGGAGAACCGGATCCTGGTGCTCCGCATCAAGGCCCTCGAGGCCGCGGGGCGGACCCGCGACAGCGTTCGTGGGGCGAAGGAGGCAGCCGCAGAGGATCCTGCCGCCGACGCAGCGGCGCGGCGGTACCTCCCGCGGCAGAAGAAATGACGGCGGTCGCGCCGCCCGACCGCCCCGGGAACGCCGCCGAGCCCGGCGCGCCGTCGGGCTCGGCGCTGGTGGTGGGTTTCGACGCCTCCCCGCCCGCCGTCCGGGCAGCGCGCCTCGCGATCGAGATCGCACGAGGGATCGGTGCCAAGGTCTGGCTGGTCTATGCACAGAGGAGCGACCCCCGGCTCGTGGAGCCGAGGACCGACGAGGAGGTCCGTTCCCCCGCCGCGGCAACGGAGAAGGCGATGGGAGCGCTGGTCCGCGAGGGCCAGAACCGAGGAGTCGACGTCGTCGCCGTCTCCCGCGAGGGGGATCCGGCCGAGGTCGTCCTCGCGCTGTGCCGCGAGCGGACGGCGGGGATGATCGTCGTCGGGACCCGCGGGCTCGGCGGAGCGGCGCGCGTGTTCCTCGGCTCCGTGTCGACCCGGGTCGTCACGGAAGCCGGCGTTCCGGTGACCGTCGTCCCGTAGCCCGACCGGGACGGCCCCCGGCGGCGCCTTACCCCGCCGTGGCCGCGACGTAGATCACGACGGCCAGCACCATGACCAGGATGTAGGCGAGGTAGCGGCCCAGGTTGCCGGTCATGACATACGTCTTCAGCGCGGAGGAGACCGCGGCCCCCACGCGCACGAGGTCGTCGTAGAACAGCTTGAACGGGTCGAGCACCTCGAGCTCGACGCTGTACGGCAGCGGGGTCGCGAGCGCCGCCAGGTTGACGTGGCCGTCGCTCGACCGGAGCTCCCGGGTCCCGAGGACACCGCCCATCATGATGCGCACCCCGGTGCTGTAGGCGAACGAGGTGTACACCTCTCCGGGCCGCCCCGGCTCGCTCCCCGCCATCCAGACCGGGCTCCGACGGACGCCCGCCCCGTGCCGACGCCCGAGGGCGTAGTAGCCGGCCCCCACCATCGCTCCCACCACGAGCGCGAGGGGCACCATCGGGGGCGAGAGGATGCCGAACGGGGCTCCCGACAGGATCGACCAGCCGTTGGGGACGCTCAACAGTCCGCCGACCGGTGCCTGGACCCCGAAGCCCGCGAACGCCGACACCGTGGGGACGAGGGCCCGCAGGACCCACGGCGCGCCGACGCCGAGGCCCAGGACGACCGCGCCGACCGCGCCGACGGGGACCGCCAGGCCACGGGCCCGCCGGCGCGGGGGGTCGGCCCCCGGGTTCCAGAGGACGGTGAAGCCGAGGAACTTGACCATCGCGATGACGATGAGCCCCGCCGCGAGCGCGACCGCCGCCCCGGCGACCAAGCCGAGGAACTGGACCCACGCCGGGACGAATTGGTACGACTGGAACAGCGACTCCAGGATCATCCACTCGCTCACGAACCCGGCGAGCGGTGGCGCGGCCGCGAGGCTCAGCGTCGCGGCGAGCGTCCCCGCAAAAGCGGCCGGGTCCGAGCGCTTCACGCCGCCCTGGACGGCGGAGAGGTCGAACGTTCCCGTCGCATGCTCGGTCCAGCCGGCGGAGAGGAACAACGCGGTCTTCGCGAGCGCGTGGGCGAGCGCCTGGAAGAATGCGGCGAACAGGGCGAAGACGTAGAGGCCGTTCAGTCCCTCGGCCCGGGCGAGGAGGGCGACGCCGAGCGCGACGAGGATCAGGCCGTTGTTCTCGATCGTGCTGTACGCCGGGAGCCCCTTGGTGTGTTCGCTGACCGCCGCGAACAGGGCGCCCAGCAGCGCCGAGACGGCGCCGATCCCGAGCATGACCGCGCCCCACCACAACGGCGGGCTCCCGAGCAGGCTCAGGACCCGGAACAGCCCGTAGGCGCCGGCGAGCGTCAGGGTGGAACTGAGCACAGCGGAGGCGTTGGACGGCGCGGACGAGTGGGCGATCGGCAGCCACTCGCTCATGTGGAACGGCGCGACCCCCATCTTCAGGGCGAAGCCGACGAGCGCGGCGACGAAGACGAGGGTCGATACCGTCCCCGCGGCGAGGTACGGGACCTCGGCGAAGGTGCCGGTCCCGACCCGCAAGCCCGCGACCGCCAGGATCACGAAGAGGGTGCTCGCTTCGCCGAACGCGAGGAAGACGAACCCCGCCGAGAAGACCCGGTCCGCGCGGCCTCGCGCCTGCAGGATCATCCCGTAGGAGGCGACCGTCATCGTCTCCCAGCCGAGCAGGAACAGGAGAAAGCTCGTGGACGCGAGGAGGAGCGCGATCGACCCCAGGGTGAGCGCGAAGCAGATGGCGAGCAGGGGGAGCGCCGCTCGTCGTACGTCAACGAATAGCCCGAGGTGGCGATCCAGACGAGCGACGCCGCGAGGGCGAAGAAGCCGGACAGGCCGTCGAGCGCGAGTCCCTCGGGGTCCCCCAGCGGCCCGGACCAGCTCAGCCCGCGGACCGGGCCGTGGGCGAGGGCGATGATCGCCGTCGCGCAGAGGAGCACCGAGGCGAGCAACGACGTCGCGTAGCCCGCCTTCCGGCTCACCGCGGAGACGGCCGCGGCTCCGAAGAACCCGGCGACGGCGGCGGTGAGCACCACACCCCAGGGATCCATCGGGCTAGACCTCCCTCGGGCGCGACCGCCCGATCAGCTGCAGGAGCGCGTCGAGGACCTGGACGGGCGTGGGCGGACAGCCTGGGACGAACCGGTCGACCGGCACGATCCCGTCGAGCGACGGGTGCAACCCGGGGTTCCCGCGGAACACGCCGCCGCTGATCGGGCAGACCCCGACCGCGACGACCGCCTTCGGCGACGGCATCGCCTCGTACGCCCGACGCACCGGCTCGACCATCGCGTCGGTCGGCACCCCGACCACGACGAGCACGTCGGCGTGCCGCGGCGAGTTCGTGAAGAAGATCCCGAGGCGCTGGGAGTCGTAGAACGGGTTCGCGAGAGCGAGGACCTCGAGGTTGCACGCGTTGCAGCTGCCGACATCGACCAGGAAGACGTGCAGCGATCGTCCGAACCCGGCGAGCGGCGCGGTCCCCGAGGCTGCCGCGGGAGACCCCGGCTTCTGTACGAGGTCCGCTCGGTGGGACGTGGACGCCTCCGCCGGTCCGTCGAACCGCAGGCCCTGTCCGAGACACCGCGCGCACCGGATGCATCGACCCTGGTCGACGGCCCCCACCTCCAGCGCTCCGACCGGGCACGAGGCGACGGCGAGGACGGGGAGCGGCGCCGCCCCGGGCCACGTCGGCTCGCGGCTGGTAGCGGGGACCTCGTCCGTCCCGGCCGGCCGAAGCGGGTACTGCGTGGTGAGGATGCCGCGATGGACTGCCTGACCTACCCAGCTCGCCATTCGCTCACCCGTCCGTTTCGGCGAAGACGAGGCCGAAGCTCTCCAACGCGAAGTGGAAGTCCGTGAACACCGTGTCCCGCAGGCCGAGCGCGAAGACCGGCCAGTTCGCCTGGCTCGGGGTGCGGGAAGCGACCGCTTCGACCCGCCCGTCCCGCACGCCCACGTCGTACACGAGGTCCCCGCTCGGCGCCTCGACGCGCCCGAGCCCCCGGCCCGGCTCGAGCGGGGGCGCGGCGAGCTCGGTCGCCCCCGACCCCGACGGCCAGCGGTCGAGCATCTGCTCGAGGAGGAGAAAGCTCGCGCGGACCTCCTGGACCCGGACGACGAGCCGACTGAGGGCGTCGCCGTCGCGCTCGTGCGGCAAGGCGAGGAAGAGGTCGTCGTACGGCACTTCGGGAATCCGCAGGCGGTCGTCCCAGGCGACCCCGCACGCCCGGAGCGTAGGCCCGACCGCTCCCCAGCGGAGCGCGACGTCCCGGGAGACCGGACACGTCCCCTGGATCCGGTCGATGAACGTGCGGCTGTCGAGGAACAGCTCCCACAGCTCGTCGAACTCCCGCGCACGCGGGCGCAACGCGTTCGCAAGCTCGGCTCTACCGGGGAGGTCGAGGCGTCGGGCAGGTCCGCCGGGCAGCAGCGCGCCGAAGAGCCACCGGTGGCCAAAGGCGCGCGCCTGGAGCCGGAGCATCTCCTCCGCGAGGGCGTGACTCTGCGCCGAGCCGACGTTCTGGGAGGCCGCCTCGGCGATCCGCGCCAGGACGTGCACGTGGTTGTAGACGCGCTGCATCTCCTGGGCGAGAGCGCGGACCCACAGCTCCTCGACGGCCACACATGTCGCCGACGCGCTCTCGGCCGCCGCCAGAAAGGCGGCCACGTGCGACGCGGATACGTTCCCCGCGAGACGCTCGATCCGCAGGGCCGCGTCGGCGACCGGTAGGCCGGCGACGCACGCGAGCGTGTGGCGCGCCTTGAACCCGCCGACCGGCGTCAGCTCGAGGATCCGCTCGCCGTAGGTGACGACGTCAAAGCGGCCCGACTCTGGAACGCCCATGGAGATCGGCCCGTACGGGAACGTGAACGTGCCGTACCCCTCGACCGTCTCGACGGGGCTCAGCGGCCGGGGCCCCGGGCGCCGGCGCACCAGATCGCGCCGACCTCGTCGGGGGCGGGTGCGCCGGCCCCTCGGACGAGCAGGGACGTTCCCTCTTCGTAGTCGTTGTAGAGGCCGAGCGCCCCGCCCGGCGCGAGATACGCCGGGGCCCGGCTGGAGGAGAGGGCGAACAACTCCGACGGCACCGGCCGCCACGGAGGCCGCTTCACGGAGCCCCTCCCCCGAAAAGGGCCGCCGCCGCCCGGAGCGCGCTCGAGAGGTACGGGAGGCTCGCTACCCCGAGGGCAAGGGCGAAGGCGACGTTCAGCAGCGCGATGCCCGCGCCGCGGTCCACCCCCGCCGCCGTCGGGAGGGGCTCGGACGTGGCCTGCCCGAAGACCATCTTGCCGACCTGGCCGTTGACCCCGACGAACGCGACCAGGACGGCGAGAACGAACGGCGCGGCGACCCAGTACGCTCCGACCGCGATCGCCCCCGCGACGATCAGCAGCTCGCCGACGAACGTCCCGAACGGAGGAGCCCCGGTGACCGCGAGGGAGGAGAGGACCCAGGCCGTGGACGTCCACGGCATGCGGCTCTGCAGGTCGCGTACGGAGTCGATGCGTGTCGTGCCGGTGGCGCTCAGCACGTTGCCGGAGCAGTAGAACGCCGCCGACTTTGCGAAGGCGTGGGCGACGAGGAGCAGGAACGCCCCGTAGAGGGCCAGGCCCCCGACCGCGATCCCGATGACCGCGAGGCCCATCACCTCCATGCTGGAGTAGGCGAACATGCGCTTGAACGACCGTTGCTGCTGGAGCAGGAACGCGCCGACCAGCGCGGTGACGAGGCCGAAGGCCAGCACCAGGTCGCTGATCGTGGCCGGGACCGGCGTCCCCAGCACCCGGTAGACCCGGAGAAAGGCGTAGAGCGCCGTCGGGAGCAACACCCCGGAGAACATCGCCGAGACGGGCGAAGGGGCCTCGGAATGTGCGTCCGGGAGCCACGCATGCATCGGGAAGAGGCCGATCTTCGTCCCGTAGCCGACCAGGGCGAGCGCGACCGCCATCAGGACGGGCAGGGACAACGCGGGAGGCGTCGCTGCGAGGCGGAATGCGTCGAGCGTGCCGGTGTCGGTGTAAAGGAGGAGGAGCGCGAAGAGAGCGATCGTGAGTCCGGCCGACGCAATGAGGGTGTACCGCCACGCCGCTTCGACGCTCGCCGGGCGGCGCTCGAGCACGACGAGGAGCGCGCTCGCGATGGTCGTCGCCTCGATGCCGATCCACATCAGCCCGAGGTCGGTGACCAGGAGCGCCGCGATCATCGTGAACGCGAAGGCGCTCAGCAGAGCGTAGTACACCTGCGGCGTGAGGAACGGCCGGTGGACCCAACGCAGGTACCAGTCAGAGTACCAGATCGACGTCGCGTAGATGCTCGCGACGGTGAACACCAGCACGTCGCTGAGCGCATCGACCCCGAGGAACGGCCCCCAGCGACCGGCGGCGCGGACGACGAGCAGCACCAACGACGCCGCGACGGCGAGGACGGCGCCGGCCCGCGCCGCCGTGCGGCTGACGCCGGCGACCGGGACGAGCGCGAGGACGGCCCCCGCCATCGGCGCCGCGAGCAGGGTGTAGAGCGCGAGGCCGGCCGCGTCGACCGTCATCCGGCCAGCTCCTCAACCCCGGTCTGCTCGGGGGTCCCCGTGACGTCCCGCTGGATCGACAGGATCACCCCGACGAGGACGACCCCGAGGACGTCCAGGAAGACGACGACCTCGACGAACAGCGGGAACGTCGGGGCGAACAGCGCCCCGGCGTAGACGACCGCGTTCTCCTCCTCGAGGTAGCCGATCACCTGGACGATCGTGTTCGACCGGGTCGCGAGCATGAGCAGCCCCTCGACGAGGAGGACGAACGGCAACGCCCCGCCCGGCTCCGGGAAGATCGTCGCCAACGTCTCCTGGAAGACGAACCAGGCGACGATGGCGAGGGCGACCGCCGCCAAGGCGTGGCCGGTGACCCGCTGGGCCGCATGGACCTCGCGGAGCCGCCAGCGGAACGCCCGGATCTGGCGGTCGAGGACCCACGGGATGAAGCCGGCGCGGACCGCGACCGCGAGGCCCGCGAGGAGCGCGAGGTCGAGGCTGCGCTGACTCCATGCGAGCCAGCCGAGGAGGACCCCGAGGAGGAGCGACTGGAACGCGATCCCGCGGACGAGCGGTCCGACGAACGATTCGGACTGGAGGAACAACGCGGTGAGCAGGATGCCGACCCCGACGAGTGCAACCAGCTCCGCGGGGGTGTCCACCTACGGCACCCCCAGCACCACGAAGGCGAAGATCGACAGGATCGCCAGCGAGAACGACAGCGCGAGGAAGTCGCGGATCTTGAACAGCCGCACCTTGGCGACGGTCGCCTCGACCAGGACGACGACCCCGACCAACAGCAACAGCTTCGCGAGCAGCACGCCGATGTTCTCCGCCGCGGCCAGGACCGTCGGGGCGGAGACCATCCCCCACGGGAGGAGGAAGACGTTCAGGAACACCGAGTAGAGCAGGAACTGCTTCATCCAGCCGTTCCAGCGGAGCACGCCGAGCAGCGGACCGGAGTGCTCGAAGATCCGACCGTCCTCCAGCATGCCCAGCTCCATCAGGCCGGCGCTCTCGACCGGGAGCTTGCCCGTCTCGAACAGGAGCAGGAGGAAGAACGCCGCGGTCACGAGCAGGTGGGTCGGGGAGAGGTACGCCTGCATCGAGTGGGAGAGCAGGTTGTTCGTGACGTACGGGCTGTTCGTCCCGGTGATCACGGCGACCGCGAAGAACACGATGATCAGTGTCGGCTCCGCGAACGCCGCGAACGAGACCGTCCGGCTCGCGCCGAGGAGGGCGTAGTTGCTCCCCGAATCGATGGCGACCAGCAGCGTAAGGATGCCGGCGAGTCCGAACAGCAACCCCCCTCCGAGGAAGTCGACGGTGGACGCGAACGGGATCGGGTAGGGGGTGATGATCGGAACTACGAGCGCGATGACGAGGTACGCTCCAAAGGCGGCGAACGGGGCGACGACGAAGAGGCGCGACGAGCCGCGCGGGAGGACGACCTCCTTACGGAGGTACTTGCGCAGGTCCCGGTACGGCTGGAAGATCGACGGGCCGGTCCGCGACTCGGTCCACGCCTTCCACCGGGCGGCGACACCGGCGAGCAGCGGGGCAAGGAGCAGAACCGTCGCCGCCTGGAGGAGGTTTACTGCCTGCGCGGACGCGTCCATGGTTGCCTACTCCGTTTTCGGGGAGCAGGCGTCATTGGCCCCGTGGGCGGTTCGCCGGTAAACCGGCAGGCGGACGCCTCCGCCGAGGGAGTGAGGAGGGATGTGGGTACTTATGGGTGCTGGCCGGACACGGTCAACGCCTCCTGACGGGACGACAAACGGAGCGTAGGGTGCTCGCGGGCCGCGGCCCGCCGTACGGACGCGCCCCCGGTCGGCGAGCACCGCCGGAGTCGACGGACCGAGTGGCGGACCATCTACGCGGCCCGTTCAAGTGGAGGCTAAGATGCAGCCACAACCGAGGGGACGCCGGGCGCTCACCCTGCGGACCTCGCCGCGCTTCCGGCTTCCCGTTAGAACGAAGAGGGCAGATTCAGGGACAGCGGAAGTGCTCCGGCGTTCCCGCCCAGCTAGGCTAGGTCCACCGCGCCCCGCAGCCGCGTATATCCAGGAGCGGTGGCCTTTGGGACATGCATCGGGCTTGAAACTCCTGGAATGAACGGCTTTGGGAGTGAAACCGCGGTGCGGAACGCGTGGGAAAGAAAACCCGTGGCTGGGAAAGTAACCTGCCCGAGGCGCGGGCGGTGGGTTCCTTTAAATAGAACCGCATTTCTACCTCGACTGAACACCGAGAGTAATCTCGGAGGACGAAACGATGCTGACAGGACAAACCCAAATCTTGGTGCTAAAGGAAGGAACGAAGCGGGAGAAGGGACGCGGAGCCCTCTCCAACAACATCCAGGCAGCGAAGGCGATCGCGGACGCGGTCCGCTCGACGCTCGGTCCGCGCGGACTCGACAAGATGCTGGTCGACTCGATGGGCGACGTCGTCGTCACGAACGACGGCGTGACGATCCTCAAAGAGATGGACGTGGAGCACCCGGCCGCGAAGATGCTGGTCGAGGTCGCGAAGACCCAGGACCAGGAAGCCGGTGATGGCACCACGACCGCCGTCATCCTCGCAGGCGAGCTGCTGAAGCGCGCCGAGGAGCTGATCGAGCAGAACATCCACCCGACAATCATCTCGCACGGCTACAGCCTCGCGTCGACCAAGGCGCTCGAGCTGCTCCAGGCGTCGAGCCACCCGGTCGCCATCGGCGACCACGACACGCTCAAGCGGATCGCGGTCACCTCGATGAGCTCGAAGTCCGTCTCGTTCAACCGCGAAGCGCTCGGGGAGATCGCCGTCAAGGCGGTCACCGCGGTCGCGGAGAAGAAGGGGAACGGCTACGCCGTCGACCTCGACAACATCCAGGTGATCAAGAAGCAGGGCGGCTCGATGATCGACACCCAGCTCATCGAGGGCGTCATCGTCGACAAGGAGAAGGTCCACGCGGGGATGCCGATGCGCGTCGAGAACCCGAAGATCGCGCTGCTGGACGCCGCGCTCGAGATCAAGAAGACCGAGATCGACGCGAAGATCGAGATCAACGACCCGAACCAGTTGAACGCCTTCCTCCAGGAGGAGGAGAACATGCTGCGGCGGATGGTCGACCAGGTGAAGAAGTCCGGCGCGAACGTCCTCCTCTGCCAGAAGGGGATCGACGACCTCGCCCAGCACTTCCTCGCGAAGGAAGGGATCTACGCGGTCCGCCGGGTCAAGAAGTCCGACATGGAGAAGCTCGCGAAGGCGACCGGGGCGAACATCGTCTCGAAGGTCACCGAACTCTCCGCCGAGGACGTCGGCAGCGCGGGCCTCGTCGACGAGCGCAAGATTGGCGAGGACTCGCTCACGTTCGTGACGGGCGCGAAGAAGGCGAAGGCGGTCTCGATCCTCATCCGGGGCGGGACCGAGCACGTCATCGACGAGATCGAGCGCTCGATGGACGACGCGCTCAACGTGGTCGCGACCGCGGTCGAGGACGGCCGGTTCGTCCTCGGCGGCGGCGCAACGGCGTCGGAGCTCGCCATGCACCTGCGGGACGAGGCGGCGAAGGTCGGGGGCCGCGAGCAGATCGCCTTTGAGACGTTCGCCGAGGCGCTCGAGACGATCCCGCGCACGCTCGCCGAGAACGCGGGCATGGACCCGATCGACATCCTGATCGAACTGCGCAAGGCCCACAAGTCGGGCCAGAAGGCTGCCGGCGTGAACGTCCTCGCCGGCAAGGTTGACGACATGGCGAACCTGCACGTCATCGAGCCGATCCGGGTCGGCCGCCAGGCGATCCAGAGCGCCACGGACGCCGCGGTCATGATCCTGCGGATTGACGACGTCATCGCGTCGAAGTCTAGCCCGCCCTCGAGCGGCAAGGGAGGCCCCGGCGGTATGGGGGGTATGGGGGGCATGGGCGACGGCGGCATGGGCGGCGACTTCGGCGAGGACTGAGCGAACCCTCGAACCCACCCTGCCGACCGGCGGGGTGGGCCGAACCCTTTCCGCTTCTCTATCCGCTCTTTTCTTCCGGCGCGAAGCCTAGCGCAGGCCTATCCGCGGGTAGCCCCGTGGCGCTGCAGGAAGGCGGAGAACCGCGCCGCCGCCACATCGAGCCGCTCCGCAGGGGCGGTGTACGCGATCCGCAGATGTCCCTCGCCGTGCGGTCCGAACGCTGAACCCGGTGCGACCGCCAGCGCCTCCTCGGCGAGAAGCTGACGGGCCACGTCGACCGACGGCGTCGGAAGGGCGATGCGCGGGAAGACGTAGATCGCTCCGTCCGGATGGACGTACGAGACGCCGGGAACGTCGTCCAGGCGCCCCAGCAGCTGGTCCCGCCGGGCACGGAGCTCCGCGCGAATGCGCTCGCGGTCCGGGCCGGCGTGCTCCAGCGCCCACCGGCAGGCGTCCTGGATGAACGGCGGTACGCAAGTGATCGTGTGCTCCGCGACCTGAACCATCCGCGCCGCGAGCTCCTTCGGTGCGATCGCGAAGCCGGCGCGCCAGCCGCTCATCGCGTACGTCTTCGAGAAGCTGCCGAGGGTGACGACCGGGACGTCGGCGGCGATGGCGCTCGCGGCCGCCACGTGGCTTCCTTCGTACACGAGCTCCGAGTACGCTTCGTCGCTGACGACCGTCACGCGCTTGCTGCCGACGATCTCCCCCGCCGCGCGGAGCTCGTCGGCCTTCAGCCGGCGGCCGGTCGGGTTCCCGGGCGTGACGAGGACCAGTACCCGTGTCTTCGGGGTGACGGCGGCGTTCAGGGCCTCGAGGTCGAGCGAGTGGTCGGGCCGGAGCGGGAACCGAACGGGCACCCCGCCGAGGAGCCGGACCGGCTCGTCGAAAAAGTAGGACGGGTCGGCGAAGAGGACCTCGTCGCCCGTGTCGATCGTCGACGCGAGGGCTGCGAAGATCGCGAACTTCGTCGGCAGGACCACCACCTGCTCCGGCGTCGCCGGGACCTGATGCGGGGTCGCCCAGTGCTCTACCAGCGCTTCCCGGAGCCGGAGGAACCCCTGGGTCGGGGCATAGTGCGTCCGGCCCTGCTCGATCGACCGCACCGCGGCATCACGGATCCCCTTCGGCGTCTCCAGGTCGGGGTCACCGATGTGCAACGCCAGAACGTCCTTGCCGTCCCGGGCGGCACGGCTGGCCTCCCGGTCGATCTCGTGGGCGAGGTTTTCGGCGAACTCGACCGGTGGCACGTGCGCCTCAGGGCGCGTCCCAAATAACCGATGCCGTCAGCCGGAGGCGCGCGCCCGCGTATCCCGCAGGAACCGGCCGACGCGGGTCATCGCGCGCGCGCGGTGCGAGAGCCGGTTCTTGACGTCCGGTCCCAGCTCGGCGAACGTGGCGTGTTCCCCCCGGGGGACGAAGATCGGATCGTAGCCGAAGCCGTGGGTGCCGGCAGCCCGGCGGGCGATCCTCCCTTGAACCTCCCCCACAAAAAGACGGACCGCCCGGCCCCGCCGGAGGGCGGCCACGGCGCGAAAACGCGCCCCCCTCGGTCGGCGTCGCAACAGCTGAAGGACCGGGCCAAAACCCCACAGTCGGAGGAAGTGCGCCGAGTAGACCCCCGGGAACCCGCCGAGGCTGTCGATGAAGAGGCCCGAATCCTCCACGAGTACGTAGCCGCGGACGCGACGGACCGCCGCCGCCTTCGCCCGGGCGACCGTTTCCAGGTCGTCAGCCTGGGGTTCCGCCAGGGGCTGACGGACCCAACGGAGCCGGACCCCGAACGGCTTGAGCAGCTCCCGCGCTTCGCGAAACTTCCCCGCATTGGTGGTGACGAAGGCGACGTCGACCACGCCCCTCACCAGGGGAACTGGTCGTAGGCGATGACCTCGTCCGGGCTCTTGCGGCCGTTGTCGTCCGGGGGCTTGACCGCCGAGCCGTTCGCCTCCGTCGGAAACCCGATAGGGATGACGCCGAGCGGGTGGATCCCTTCCGGAACCGAGAGGACGGAGCGGACCTTCTTCTCGTTGAACTCCACGAGCCAGTTGGTCGCGAGCCCTTCCGAGACAGCAGCGAGCTGCAGGTGGCTGACCGCGACGGCGACATCGAGGGGATAGGCGGAGATGTAGCCGCCGATGGTCACCGGAATGTCCTCCTCGACGGAGAAGGCAACGATCGCCGCCGGGGCCTCGGCGATCAGCTTTCCCCGGGTAGATGCCTGGGCGAGGAGCCGCTTCCGCTCGTCGTCCTGCACGACCACGAATCTCCACGGCTGCAGGTTCTGCTGGCTCGGCGCGAGCCGTGCCGCGGCGAGGACGGCCTTCAGCTTCTCCGCGGGGATCGGCCGGGATTGGAAGGAGACGCAGGGGCGATAGGCGCGTATCGCGTCTAGAACGTCCATGACGTGAAAAGAAAGGGCGGGGGCGGGGACCCTAGGCGTCTAGCCCTCCGGGGCGTGACGATCCATTCGGCGGTGCGAGGGGGGTCCCGCATAATAGCATTTGTGTAGCGCGGGCTCGTCTGCCTCGCCGCTCCGGCGGCTACGGTGGCCGCGGGGAGCGATTCGTTGCGGGCGGCGCGGCAAGTCCTGCGGGTCCCGGGTCCGCAGCGGCCCAGGCGTACCAGACGCAGCCGGCAAGGATGAGGCCGTTCCCGAGCAGTACGAAGAGCTCCAAGACGGCCGTCGGCAGGCCGGCGGAAACGTTCACCGAGACCCCGACGCCGAAGTAGAGCAGGACCCCGGTCCCCCAGAGGATCCACGCATCGCGAACGCGGGCCCGGGTCGCCCCGCCGTCAATGAGGGACCGCGCCCGGATCCGGCGCCCGAGCAGGGCATCGATGCGGGAGAGCCCCACGGCGAGGACAATGACCCCCACCCCCCAGAGGGTGACGAGGAACAGGACGTGGCCTGGGCTTGCCACGACCATGACTGCTTCGCCGACCCCCAAGACCAACACGATGGCGCCGATCGCGGCCACAACGGCACCGAGAACCCAGTCGCGCGTCCTGGAGGTCGCAACAGCCGCGCCGCCGGGGACCGGATCTGTTGGGCCCGACACGAGGAGGGCAGGCCTGAACCCCCGAAAGCCTTCTCGCGCGTCGCTGCACAGTAGTCAACCAGCGGTGGGTCTCGCGGGCTCATCGCGGGCTCATCGCTGGATCAGGGCCAGACGGAGCCCTGGGTCCGCCCGCACGCACGGACGGAGAAACGGTATCGTGGCGGCGTCCTCCGAGGGGGTCGTGCCCGACCCCGACCCGATTGTCGTAGTGCGTGCTGATCCGCGTTGGGCGGACGAATTCAAGGCCATCGGCGCCGAGCTGCGTCGCGGTCTGGGGGATGTGGCGGTACGTGTCGACCATGTTGGCTCTACGGCCGTAGCCGGGCTCGACGCCAAGCCGGTCATCGACATCCAACTCTCCGTCCGGCGCCTCGAGCCTGAAGGACCGTTTCGGCGCAGGCTCGAGGGGCTCGGTTACGAGCTGGGTGGCCGGGCAGACGGACCGGAGCCAGCGGATCTTCCGTGAACCGCGAGGCTCGCGCAGGGTCCACCTCCACGTTCGAGCGGCGGGCGGCTTCGACGAGCAGTTGAACCTGCTCTTCCGGGACTTCCTCCGAAGCCACGGCGACGCGGCGCGAGAGTATGCCCGGGTGAAGCACGAACTCGCCGACAGGTTCCGGAACGACCGCGACGGTTATGTCCAGGCGAAAGAGCCTACCGTCTGGCGGCTGCTCCTCCTCGCACACACCTGGCTTCAGGAGACCGGGTGGACTCCCGGACCGTCGGACGCTTGACGCGACCGCGGGGCCGTGAGCCCTCCGGCTGGTCCCGGAGGGCGACCCTTGATTGAGGAGGTGGAGGGACGGTCGGTACCGGCTTGTGTGCGCGGCTGCCCCCCCGCCTCGAGAGCCGGGCAGGCACAGCGTTCGGCGGGACGACCCTAGCCTTAGGCCGTCCTCCCCGCAGCTCGGCCGGCCTCGACGAGCGCGTGCCCACGGTGCCAGGCTACGCCCTCCGGCCGAACGACCAGCCGCGTTTGTCGATGACGTCAAACAGGTTCCCGTCCGGGTCAGCCAGCGTCACGTAGTCCCTGCCCTCGGCCTCCGGTAGTCGGACCCGGGCGCCGAGGCGTACGAGGCGATCGACCTCTCCGCGAGGGTCAGAAGAGGTACAGGTCCAGGTGCAACCGATAATCGGCCAAGGGCGCCTCGTCGGTGCGCGCGAGCGTGAGGTTAGGTCCGGCTCCTTCCGGGTCCATAAGGACTACCCCGTCCTCCTCCGGCGCATCGCGGGGCACGTAGTGGAGCGCCTCCTGCCAGAAGGCGATCATCGCCGGAAGGTTCGAGGAGTCGACGACGATCGACCCGACCCAAAGGTTCCGAGCCGGCATCGCTCGGCGCCCGGAGTGGCGGCCGCCTCTTAGCACGACGGGGTCGGACGCATTCCCTTCGCGAGGATGCCGTCTCCCCGACGCAGCCGAGCGGCAAGTGAAGGGGGACGAGCGCCAACGAGGCCGCCGGGGGACTCTGCCATCCCCTGCTTCAGGGCGGGGCGCCGTAGGGTTTGACGATGCCGAAGAGAGCAACGCAACGGCTGGCGCGGGCGCCGTCGATCGCCGCCTGGATCTTCCCGCCGGGCCCGGGGTCGCCGATGTACACGACCACGTCGTTGACCTGCACCTTGAAGCGGGGGTCGAGGGGGCCCACGCCCGTAATGTCGCCAAACTGCAGGCCCCCGGCGAGCGACACCCGGGCGAACTGGTCCGAGACTTCGCCCTCATCGTCCTCGACCACCACGATCCCACGGATCGCCTCCAGGTCAACCTCCCAAAGGACGTCCCGATGGAGCGGATGCGGGTGGCTCAGCAGGAGACAGCGATGGGTCGTCAGCAGGCCGCGACCCCTGGGGGCAGGCCAATGGTCCAGCACCTGCTCCCCCGGGCGCGCGGTTCCGGAGGGAAGGCCGGGTGCCGGCTCCGGCGTCCCGTCCGACACGGCGACGCCGCAAGTCCGCGACCCCCCTTCAAGCTTCGGTGCGCGGGCCCCGAAACCGCCACGGCCGTGGACATCGCGCCGTGTCCCCGTTTAGGCGGCAGTGCCGGAGCGGCCCGCTAGCGGTTCCTCGAGGCGTGCCGCTCCACCTGATCCAGCCAGCCGGAGAACAGGGCTCGTGCCAGGGCTCCCTGCTCGCGCCAGAGGGCGTGGCCCGCGTTGTCGAGGACTGCGAATGTTGCGTGCGGGAAGCGCGAGAGCAGCCTCCAGTACGTTTGCGCCCGGAACGGAGCGTCGTCACGGCCGAAGAGCATGAGCGTCGGCACGGTGACCTGCCTCGGATCGCCGTACAAGTCCACAGAGACATCCCGGAACGGGAAGGATTCGAGCCACCGGGTCTCCTCCACGTAGCCGCTCGGCCGGAACGCAGCTGCGGCCGAGTTCGCCGCGAGGCCAGCGCGCCGATCCCGTTGATCTTCTCGGGGGCTGTGGTGGATCTCCGGCACGCTCAACAGCAATCCATCCAGGAGGGGCCCGTTCGTTCGAGCGACGGCCAACGCCAGGTACGCCCCGAATGAGACTCCCCCAAGTGTGACCGTTCCCGAGCGAGCGACGGACCGCAGGAACCCGACGACGGCCCCCAGGTAATCGTCCATGTCCCTGATCGCCGGCGAGCCGGCCGTCCGCCCGTGTCCAGGGAGGTCGGGATAGATCCGGCGCCAGCCCCGCCTTCTCCGGAACGCAGGCTCGATGTCCCGCATGACCACCCGGTGATCGCTGGGGCTGCCGTGCAACATGACCAGCGGGCGCCCGCGCCCCACGGCTTCGTACCAGAGGGGCGACGGCTTCCCTCGGCCCGGCACGCGTCGGCCACGCCGGCTTGTCTCTTGGCCTCATCTCGAGGGAGCCCGACTCACCGGCCAGCGGGCTCGCGCCTCTCCTGGACCGACCCCACCAGCCGGAGAGCGTCTGCACGACGGCCAACACCACCCGCCCACGGTCGCTTCCTACGGAGCCGATGGGTTAAATATGGCGGACAGGGCTCGGGAGCCGCTGCTGACAGCCGTCCGACAAACGGGCGGCTTCCGGCGTCGAGGAGAACGGAGCGGAGGCGGCCGATGTACCTGAAACGGCTCAAGCTACGGAACTTCAAGTCGTTCGCGGGCGCGACCGAGATCCCGTTCCGTGCCGGGTTCACCGGCGTCGCCGGCCCCAACGGGATGGGGAAGTCGAACATCTCGGACGCGATCCTCTTCGTCCTCGGACCGACGAGCTCGAAGGCGCTGAGGGCAGAACGGCTCCCGCAGCTCTTTTTCAACGGCGGCTCCTCGAAGAAGGCCGCCACGGAGTGCGAGGTGTCGCTCGTCTTCGACAACTCGGACCACCTCCTCCCGTCGGAGGCGAACGAGGTCGAGGTCACTCGCTACGTGAAGCTCGCCCCGAACGACCCCGACGGCTACTACTCGTACTTCTACGTCAACGGGCGACGGTCGACCCAGGCGGAAATCGATGGCCTGCTCGGGCACGCCCGGCTCTCCGGGGACGGCTACAACCTCGTCCAGCAGGGCGACGTCAACCGGGTCGTGACGATGGGCCCGGTCCCCCGCCGCGGGCTGGTTGAACGCCTCGCCGGCATCAGCCAGTATGACGAAGAGCTCGACCGCGCCTCTGCTAAGCGCGAGGACCTCGACCAGAACCTCGGCCGGATTCAGACGCTCCTCGGGGAGGTCAAGGGGCACCTCTCTGCCCTCGAGGGACAACGGCTCCAGGCGATTCAGTTCAAGCAGCTCAGCGACGACCGCCGTCGTACCGAGGCGCAGCTTGCCCGGGCGACCCACCGCCTCGCGGAACGGGAGGCGGCCACGTGCCGGAGCCAGGTCGAGCAGGCCCGGGGGGAGATCGAGCGACTGGACGCGGAGCGGACCAAGCTCGCCTCGCGCCAGGAAGAGCTCGCCGCCGGGATCGACCGCGTAGAGAAGGAGATCGCCGAGGCGGGCGGCGCCGCGGCACAGAAGTTCAAGGCCGAGCTGGACGAGAAGAAGCTCGCCCACGCCCGGACCGAGCAGATGCTCGCGAACCTGCAGGAAGCGCTGGGCGGCCTCGTCGCCCAGTCCGAGGAGCTCGCGAAGGCGCTCGGCGCGGACGAGAACCAGCGCTCCACGCTCCAGACGAGGGCCGGCGAGCTGCACGAGCGGCTCGACGCCCTCGAGAAGAAGGACGCCGCCCAGCAGAAAGAGCTCGCGGCAGCCACGGTGTCGGGCGGCAAGCCGGGCGACCGGCTGGCCCAGGCCCGCAAGCAGCAGCTCGACCTCGACAAGAAGCTCGATGCGCAGCAGCGTGCCTGGCAGACCGCCGTCACCGGGCGGGAGTCCGCCGTCGGTACGTCCCAGGCAGCCGAGAAGACGGAGGCGCAGGCGGAGGAGGACCTCGCCGAGCGCGAGGTCGAGGTCAAGGACCTCGAGCTGCGGCTCCGCGAAAGCTCCAAGGGCGCGCCGGGCGGCAAGCCGATCGGAGAGCTCCAGAAGGAACTGTTCACCCTCCGCGAGCGCGAGAAGCAGCTCGCCGCTGACGCCGACCGCCTCGTGAAGGAGGTCGCCGAGGCGAACCGACGGTACGTCGCCCTGGACGCGCGGTTGAGGGCCCGCGTCGAGTCGGGGGGCCGCCCGTCGGCGCTCGCCGCGGTCGACTACCTCCTGTCGCAGCGGAACCTCGGCAAGGTCGAGGGGATCCGCGGTACGGTCGAGGAGCTCGGGGAGTTCGACCCGAAGTACCGCACGGCGCTCCAGGTTGCCGCCGGCGCGCGGTTCCAGGCGCTCGTCGTCGAGACCGACCGCGTCGCAGAGGAGTGCATCCGACTTCTCCGCGAGGAAAAGCGCGGGCGCGCCACGTTCCTACCGCTCAACAAGATGCTTGCGGGGCGGCCCCATGGCAAGTCGCTCCTCGTCGCCAAGGCGTCCGGCGCCACGGGATTCGCGGTCGACCTGGTGAAGTTCGACGAGCCGCTCCGCCCGGCATTCTGGTACGCCTTCGGGGAGACGGTCGTCATCGACGACCTTACCCACGCGCGCGCTCAGATGGGCGGCGTCCGTCTCGTCACGCTCCAGGGAGACCTCATCGAGAGCACGGGGGCGATCAGCGGCGGCTATCTCGATACCTCGAGCCAGGGGCGCGGCGCGGACAGCCCGGTCGAGCTGAAGCGGCTCGGCGAGGAGCTCCGCCAGAAGAGCGCCGCCGAGGCCGCCGCCCGGACCGAGCTGGCGACCCTCGCGCAGACGATCCGCAAGTCCGCGGACGACCTCGCCTCCCGCTCGATCCACGACGAGACCCATCGCTCCACGAGCGAGCTCCTCGAGAAGGACCTCGCCACCGCCCGGGAACGGTTGCGGACCGTCCGGGAGCGCGCCGAGACGGCCGCCACGGAGCGGAAGAAGAGCGCCGAGGCGGTCGAGGCCCGCGCACGCGGGCTGAAGACGGTCGGGGACGAGCTCGACCGGCTCCGCGCGGAGCGCCAGCAAGCGCAGGACCAGTACCTCTCCCAGCTGCCTCAGGCGCTCTCGCAGCGGCTCAAAACGCTCCAAGAGGAGGCGCACGCGACCCAGGAGGATCGGCTCTCCGTAAACGGCGAATTGCAGTCGGCGCGCGCGTCGATCGCCGCCCTCGACGGGCAGATCGAGACGAAGCGCCAGGAGGGGCAGCGGCTGCGCTCCGATGCCGCCGCGAAACGCAAGGAGGCGGCGAAGGCGGAGAAGACGGTCCACGACGCCGCCGAGGGCCTCGAGGCGCTCAAGACGGTCGAGACGAAGCAGAGCGAGACGACGCGGTCGCTCACCGAGCGCCGGAAGGTGTTCGAGACGGACCGGCTCGGCGTGACCGGGGAGCTCGGGAAGGTCGACGCTAACCTCACCACGCGACGCGGGCTCCTGGTCCAGGAAGAGACCCGGGCCGCCCAGGCGACCCAGCGGCTCGCCGAGCTCGAGGACGCGCTGCGCCAGTTCCCCGAGCCCGAGGCGGACGAGAAGCCCGCGGCTCCGGAGGAGCTGAAGCGGAGGATCGCGACCCTCGACCAGCAGCTGCAGGCGCTCGGGGACGTCAACCAGCGCGCCGTGGAGGAGTACGACGCAGAGAAGGCCCGCCTGGACGAGTTCTCGGGCGAGGTCGAGCGGCTGGCGAAGGAGAAGACCAACCTGGTCGCCCTCGTCGCCGAGATCGAGAATCGCAAGCGCGAGAAGCTGGTCGAGGTCGTCCGCCAGGTCGACACCAACTACCGCGCGATCTATGCCGAGCTCTCCGGCGGCGGGGAAGGGAAGATCGGGCTCGAGAACGAGGCGGAGCCACTCGCCGGCGGCCTGCTGATCGAGGCCCGGCCGATCGGCAAGACGGTCAACCGCCTCGAGCAGCTCTCCGGCGGCGAGAAGTCGCTCGCCAGCCTCGCGTTCATCTTCTCGCTCCACCGCTACGACCCGAGCCCGCTGTACATCCTGGACGAGGTCGACATGTCGCTGGACGCGCTCAACGCGGAGGCGATCGGACGGATGGTCCGCCGCAACTCCGAGCGCGCGCAGTTCATCGTCATCTCGCTGCGCAAGGTGACGCTCAAGTTCGCCGGCGAGCTGTACGGCGTGACGATGCGCGGCGACGGCTGCTCGCGCGTCGTCGGGCTGTCGCTTGACGAGATCAAGGACGTCGACCAGCGGGACCGCGAGCCGACCGCGCCCCTCGCTCCGACACCCCCGGCGCTGGAGGCCCGATGAGCGCCGAGCTGGACGTCACCGCCGAGGCGACGGTCACGCCCCCCCGCCGATGGTGGCGCGCGAGGCGGCGGAGAAGGTCCTCGGCTACCTCGTCTTCCACCGCTCGCTGCTCGGGGAGAACGCAGACTCCTCCGGGCCGATGCTGGAGCGGTACCTCGCCCTCGTCGAGAAGATCCGCGAAGGGGTCCACGTCGTGATCCCGGACCCGGTTCAGAAGGCGACGGCGCTGCTGTTCGAGCTTGTCCTCGAGGAGCAGTTCGACCCGTGGGAGATCGACCTCGTCCGGTTCACCGAGGCGTACCTTGAGCGGGTCCGGGCGGACGGCTCCGTCAACTTCGCGGTCGCCGGCCGGCTGGTCGCGATGGCGTGGAACATACTCTACCTGCAATCGGAGGAGCTGCTCCGCGAGCGGGCACTCCCGCCGGCGGACCCGGGCGCGCTGGACGACGGCGCCCCGCCGACCGACGACGGGTACCTGCCGCTCCTCGACTCCCCAGAAGCTGTCGACGTGACAAGCGCGGTCCTCGAGTCCGTGGACGCACCGCCTCTGCTCGGGATGGTCCGCCACCCCGAGACGCGACCGGTGTCGCTCCTCGAGCTCGTCCGCGCGTTCGGCGAGGCGGAGGCGGACGCCCGGCAGTCGCTCAAGGTCCAACAGCTCCGTGAGCGCCTCCGCGAGGAGCAGCGTTCTCCCCCCGAGGTGATCGTCCACGGCGACATCCCCGAACGGGACCTCGAGGACGCGTGGGGCGAGGTCGTCCGGCATCCGCTCGGCGAGGCGTTCCCGTTCCTCGACCTGTGGCCGAAGGAGGCCGGCCGCGACCGACTGGTCGCCGTCTTCCTCGCCGTCCTCTTCCTCGCCCGCGAGCGCTCGGTTGAGCTCCGCCAGGAGGCGCTCGGCGCCTCGCCGATCCTGCTCGTGCGCACCGCCGAGGCGCGCCACGCGGTGGCGGAGGCGGCCTGAGCGATGCCGTCCAAGCTCGACAACCTCGTCTTCGAGGTCGAAGCGGTCCTCTTCGCCGCCGGCAAGCCGCTGTCGCCCCGCGAACTGGCGGAGGCGCTCGGGGTCGACGATCCCAGGCCGGTCGCCCGCGCGGTCAAGACGCTCGAGGAGACGTACCGCAACCGGCAGTCCGCTCTCGAGGTCCGGCGGGTCGGCGACCGGTACACGCTCCAGCTCCAGGAGCGGTACGTCCCGACGGTCCACGCCGTTACCCCTGTGGAGATGACGCCGCGGACGCTGCGGGCGCTCACGCTCATCGCCTACCACCAGCCGGTCCTGCAGAGCGTCCTCGTCCGGATGATCGGGGAGGTCGCCTACGAAGAGGTCCAACGTCTGCGCGGCCTCGGCCTGGTCCGGACCGAGCCGAAGGGGCAGACGCTCGAGCTCGCGACCACCAAGAGATTCGCCGAGTACTTCGGGATCGCCTCGAGCCGTCCGGAGGAGATCCGCCGCGTCCTGCAGCAGAAGCTCGGAGTCGTCCCGACAGCGCTCCCGCCTGCGCCCGTCGAACCGTCCGCGCCCCCCGAGCCGACGATCCCGCCCGGTGCCGTCGTGGAACTGGCGGGAGAGCCCGAGGCCGCGGTCGCCGCGCCGCCGCCGTCTACATAGCGCCGCACGCCGGGCAGTGGCCGGCTTCGGCGGGGCGCTCCGCGCCGCAGTACGGGCACGCGAACGTGGGGGGCGGTGCCCCCGTAGGCGGCCCGATGGTCGCCCAGGCGGGCGGGTCGAGCACGAACGCCGCCGACGCCGGGGCCCCTGCGTTCCGCCGGCGCCGTCCCGAACGTACGGCGTAGACGGCGACGAGGACCGCGGTCGCGCCGAGGGCAACCGCCCCGGCGATCTCCGCCGCCGACCACCCGGGGGCGGCCTTCGGCGGGAGCCCGGGCGTCGGTCCGAGGTACTGGTAGCCGGCAACGGTCGAGTTGGTGTCCGCCGCGACGAGCAGGGCCGCCTGGACCCCACCCCATCCCGTGGTCGCATCCCAGCCGGGGCCGGCGGAGAAGACCTTGTTCCGGCCGTGGACGACGTCCAGGAACGGGTCGCTCCCGTTCTGGGTCGGATGGGCGGCGTAGTAGCTCGCGATGCGGTACAGCTCCGGGTCCAGGAAACCTCAGCCCGGTGCGCCCGCCGACCACGGTCGCGTTCTCGTACGCCACCACGTCGCCAAGGATCCCCGCGAACAGCGGCGCCGCGATGCTGGTCCCCCCGAGGACCTCGAAGTAGACGACCCCGGTGGCGTTCGCGTCGACGAACGCGATCGTGTCGTTCGCGGCGAGCGCCACGTCCGGTCCGGCGCGGCCGAGCTTCGACACCCCCTGACGTTCGGTGGCGTTGACGATAGGCCACTGCGCCGCGGAGTGGAACTGCCACGGCGGCTCAGGGTAGATCGCACTGATCCCGCCCTCCGTGCCGGCGAACGTGCCGTTCCCGGCCGGGCCCCACCAGGCGGTCTGGTACGAGATCCCCTCCACGGTGTCGTCGTACGACACGTTCAGAGGAGGACCGCGGTACGTCCCGGTTGCCGTGCCGGAGAGCTGAACCGACACTCCGCCCACCGAGATCGACCCGCTGGAGTCGAACGCGGCGGTCGCCGGCCACAGCGGGGCGGCGGTCTCGTTGTCGGGGTTGAGGGCCGTATTCCCCTGGTCACCGCTCGCGGCGGCCATGGTGACCCCGAGGGCGGCCGCTTCTGTCAGCTCTTCGTCCCAGGCGGTGCTGTTGACGTCCGGAAGGCCATAGGAGACCGAGACGGCGGCCAACGTCGCATCCGGGTACGAGTAGCTGAGCGCGGCCCCCAGGCCGGCCGCAAAGTCAGCCGGCGAGCCCGAGGGCCGACGGCGGGAACGCTGAGTAGAGCGCGCCCGCGCTGAAGTAGAAGTTCACCAGCGTCGCGCCGGGCGCGACGCTTCCCGCCATCTCGAGGTCAAGCGAGTTCTCCACCGAGTAGCCTAGCGTGTCGATGACGCCGAACGACGGCCCCGGCGCGGGCGGGGCGGCGACCCCGGGGATGCTCACCGCATCCCCCGAGACCTTCGGGAGAGGCCAGCCGGCCGGGAACGTATCGTTGTAGTAGGTGTCCACCACTGCGGGGTCCCACGGCGGGAGCACCGTCGAGGTCCCGGCGTTGTAGCCGCTCGCTCCGAGGGTGGCGATCGCGACGTGGTCCGGGTACGTGGCATGGGCCATCCCCTCGGCGCCCGGCAGAAGTTCGGGGGCGCCGTACGCCTGAGCGTAGTCCGTCCCGATGTACCAGTCGTCCAGTCCGCTCTTGACGAACGACGGGAAGAGCGGCGGAAGCGGAGTCGGAAGCGTCGTGGCCGTGAGCGAGCCCAGGAGGTCCGAGAGGCTCCCTCCGCCGGAGAGGCCGACGACCTCGATCACCTTCCCGACGAGCGCCGCGGGCAGGGTTGGGGTGCCGACGACCGTGTAGGCGCGGCCGCCTCCCGTCGTACCGAAACCGACCGGCTGAACGCCGAGCAACGCCGCTACCCCGTCCGCGGGCAGCTCCGCCTGGACGACCACGCCGTCCGGACTTACCGCGATCGAATTCGCCCCCGCCAGGAGCAGCTGTTCCCGCAGGAGACGGTCGGTGGCGGGCGACGGCCCGAAGTCCTGCCGGAACTCCGACGCGGAGAGGAAGTGGCGATACTGCGGAGACGCAGGGTCCTCTACGCGCTGGAGTGTGGAGGTGAGCCGGCTCGCATTCGAGAAGCCGAGAGTGAACGTCAGCTTGAGCGGCGTCTCTCCTGCGAGCGGTTCGGTCGCGGCCCGGGGCGGCAGCGGCATCTCATCGGTCAGGAGCCGGTCGGGGGCGTGCCCCACGCTCGAGGGCGGGCGGGAGTGTCCCGCCGCTGCGCCGGGCACGAGCACCAGCAGGACGGCGGCGACGAGGACGAGACCCCGGCGAGGAAGCATCAGACCCCGGAGGAAGCCCACCCCTAATGAGCCCCGTCGGGCCACCAACCGTTTTGTCCGCCGCCCGCTCCCGAGAGACGCCGATGCACGGGGCCGAGCCGGTCGACCAGGCGTGCGTCTTCTGCGCTATCGCCGCGCACACGGCACCGGCCCACCTCGTCTACGAGGACGAGACGACCGCGGCGTTCCTCGACATCTTCCCGTTCACGCGCGGCCACACCCTCGTCATCCCGAAGCGGCACGGCGCTCGGCTCACCGACATCCCGTTCGACGACCAGATGGCGCTCGTTCGAACCTTGGACGAGGTGTGCCGCCGGGCCGAGCGGTTGAGCCCGGATTACAACGTGGCGCTGAACGCCGGCGCGAAGGCCGGACAGATCGTCTTCCACGTCCACTTCCACGTCATCCCCCGCTACGGGGAGGCGAATCCGTTCCTCTCGGTGGGCCGGCCCCGCCTCCAGCCCGACGACGCGCAGCAGCTCGTGCGCGAGCTGTCCCGGCACTGAGGGCCGATGTCTTCCGGACCGCGACGACCGGTCGCCGCCGGTCAGTTCTACGAGGCGGACGGCCGGGAGCTGGCGCACCAGGTGGAGGCGTGCTTCACCGACGCGCGGGGCCCCGGCGAGCTGCCGGCGCGGCACCGCGGCACCGGTCGGACGCTGGCAGCCGCGATCGTCCCCCATGCCGGCTACGTCTACTCCGGAGCGATCGCTGCCCACCCCTATCACCAAGTGGCACGCGAGCAGGCCCCCCGGGCGGTGCTGATCCTCGGGGTCGACCATCACGGCCGGGGCGACGGGCCTGCGCTCAGCGCTCGGCCCTGGATGACGCCGCTCGGGCCCACCGAGGTCGACGCTGACCTCGTCACTGCGCTGGCGCGGGGACCGATCCGCATCGACGAGGACGCTCACGCGGAGGAGCACTCGATCGAGGTGCAGTTGCCGTTCCTGGAGTACGTCCTCCCCCGCCCACGGTTCGTCGCGCTGCAAGTCCCGTACGGTCCCGTCTCGCACCTCGAAGAGGTCGGCCGGATCGTGCGAGAGGTCGTCGAGGGCAAGGACGTCCTCCTGCTCGCGTCCACCGACTTCTCCCACTACGTCGCCCCGGAGGTCGCCCGGCGGCTCGACAGGCTGGCGCTCGACGCGATCGTCGCCGGGGACGCACGCCGGCTCTACTCCGTCGTCGAGGAGAACGGCATCTCGATGTGCGGCATCGCTCCGACGACCGTCCTCCTCGCCGCGCTCGCCGGCACGCCGCTGCGCCGAACGGTGCGGCGGTGGGGCCACTCCGGCGAGGTCGCCCCGATGCCCACGGTCGTCGGGTACGCCTCCGTCGCCTTCGAGACCGAGGCCCCCGCGGCCGCCGTTAAATAGCCCGCGTCGGCTGCGCTGCCGACCCGGATGATCCTGTCGGACGCACGCATTCGCGAGGCGCTCCGGGAGCGGAAGATCATCATCCGCCCGTACCGGTCGGACTGCCTCGGCACGAACTCGTACGACGTGCACCTTGGCCCGTACCTTTCGGTGTACACGGGCTCCGGCCTCGACGCCCGGCGCCCGAACCCGGTCCGCGAGTTCCGGATCCCACCTGAAGGGTTCGTCCTCGTGCCGGGCCAGCTGTACCTGGGCGTCACCGAGGAGTACACCGAGACGCACGGGTTCGTCCCGTTCCTCGAGGGGAAGTCGAGCGTCGGCCGCCTCGGGATCGACATCCACTCGACCGCCGGCAAGGGGGACGAGGGATTCTGCAACTACTGGACGCTGGAGATGAGCGTCAAGCTGCCGGTGCGGATCTACGCCGGCATGGCGGTCGGACAGCTGATCTACTTCGAGATCTCGGGGCGCGTCGAGCGCAGCTACGCCGCGAAGGCTTCGGCGAAGTACCGCCGCGTGAGCCGCCACCCGGCGCCGTCGCGCATGCACCTCAACTTCCCCCGTTCCCGCCGGCGCCGCAAGGCGGCCGGCCCTCGACCGTGAGCCCCCGCCGCCTCCCCAGCGACCGGCTCCGCGCGCTGACCTCTCCGGTCGCCCGGACCGCGCGGCTGATGCTGGTGTTCCCGGATCGGCGGTACCGCGATGAGGTCGTGGCGTTGCTCAACGACCCGGAGGTCGCCCGGTTCACCCTGCGTATCCCGTATCCCTACCGAGCCGCGGACGCCGCCCAGTTCTACCGCGGCTGGCGCCGCCGCTGGCGGACCGGCACAGGGGTCTCGCTCCAGCTTGTCCGGACGGCGGACGGGGCGCTCATCGGGGGCTTGGGTCTGCACCGCATCGATGACGAGCACCGGCTCGCGGAGGTCGGCTACTGGATCGGACGGCCGTACCGCCGCCAGGGATACGGCGCCGAGGCGGTCGACGCCCTCGTCCGGGTGGTCTTCGGCCGGCTCGGGCTGAACCGGATCGAGGCGCACGTCTTCGTGGAGAATACCGGCTCGCACCGCCTGCTCCGCAGGCTCGGGTTCCGCCGCGAGGGCCGGCTGCGGCAGGCGTTCCGCAAGGACGGAACGGCCCGCGACGCGATCCTCTACGCCCGGCTGAAGGGCGACCCGCCGCCTCGCTAGGAGCTCGGCGGCGGGAGCCGGGCGCTTCGGGTCCGCTCGGTCGTACCCACGAGGTAGAACGCGGGACGGCTAGGGCGCGCGCGCTCGCGCCGGCCCAACGGGTCGTGCGGGGCGGACTCCTCTTCCCGGTAGACGGAGACGCTCGAGACGCCGAGGCGACGGACGAGGTAGCCCTCGGCCGCGCGGAGCAGGCCGACCTCCTCCACAGCGGCGGCGGCCGCGGCCTCTGACCGGAGGGGGGACGCCACGCGCTGGACGTACTTCGGGATCTCCGAGCGGAACGCGGCGAGCTCGCCGTGCCCGGCCGCCCGCTCCATCACCGAACGGACCGTCGGCTCCTCGCCGCGGTCGACCGCCTCCCGCATCCACCGTTCGACGATCGCCTTCCACGGGGCCGCGACGTAGAAGACGACCTCGCCGGGCTTCGGCTCGCCCCGCTCCTCGCGGGGCCGCAGCACCGCGCGCAGGTCCTCCTCCACCCCTTCGAGGAACCGCTCCGCCCGCTCCGCCGACTCGGACCGGGGAAACTCCTCGGGCGCGGGGAAGCGACGGACCGCGACGAGCCCGGCATCGCCTCCGGCGCCGAGCGCCTCGGCGAGGTGCGGGGTGACGGGGGCGAGGAGCCGGACCCACGCGTCGGCGATCCGGTCCGTCGTGGTGCCGGGGACGCCGCCGCGGGCGTAGTACCGGCGCAATAGCGCGGGCAGCTCGACGTACGTCGCCTCCGCCGCGACCCGGAGGTCTCCGGAGGCGTACGCCGCTCGGACGCGCCCGACGAGTTCGTGCAGGCGCGACAGGACCCACGCGTCCAGCTCGGGAGCGCCCTCGCCGCTTCCCCGAGCCCCCCGCAGCAGGCGCTCGACCTCCTCCAGTCGACTCGCGGCGGCGTCGACGAGCGCCCCGTCGAACTCGATGTCCTGGCCGGTCGAGGTGGCGAGGACGTAGAAGAGCCGCAGCGGGTCCGGCCCCCATTGGCCGAACGCCGTGTCGACCGACGGGATCCGACCGCCCTTTTTGCCGACCTCCTTCTTGGAGATCTTCGCCCCCTGCGGGCCGGTGATCCACCCGTGGGCTAGGATGCCGAGAGGACGCTGGTCGGCCGGAAGCAGCTTCGTGTGCGTGAACAGGAACACCGGGAAGTGCACCCGGCGGTGCTCCTTTCCGCCGACGTTGAGGTCCAGCGGGTACCAGTAGAGGAACTCGTCCCTGACCTCCTCCTGGACGGCGCGGTCGACCGACGGTTCGCCAGGGCCCTCACCGAGGAAGACCCGTTCGAAGAACGCGTCGGTCAGCTGGTCGACGCGGAGCCGTCCCGCGGCGACGAACCGGCGGACCACGAAGTAGGCCATGTAGAACGTCGAGTCGGCGATCGGCTCGACCGTCCAACTCGGGTCAAGGGGGAACGGCGTGCCGAGCCACAGCCCCTTCCGGGTGCACGGACGGTCCTCGAACCAGTCGAGCACGCCGGGAAGCTCCCGGCCGTACTCCTCCGGGACGATCGTGGTCCGGGCGAGCTGCTCGCGGGTCTCCGCCTTCCACGCCGGGTCCGAGTAGCGTAGGAACCACTGATCGGAGACCCGGCGGATGACCACCGTATGGCCGTTCCGGCAGACGACCGGCTTAGAGAACTCGCGCAGCGCGAAGCTCGAGCCGCCGCGCTCCAGGTCGGCGGCGACGCGCTCGCGAGCGTCGCGCACGCTGACCCCGGCGAGTTCGGGGACGGTCATGCGGCCGCGCACGAACTCGAGTCGGTACAGCCTCTCCGTCGCCTCGTCGACCTTCTCCCGGTCGTGGAGGCCGCGGGCGCCGACGGCGTTCAGCGCCTTCTCGGCCGGCGTGCCGTGCCCTTGCAGCAGCTCCGCCTCCGACGCGGAGAGCTCGGTGCCGACCTCAAGCAGGACCCGCGGGGAGCCGAGCCGGCTCCGGGTCGGTTCGGCCTCCTCGAGCAGGGCCGCGGCGTCGGCCGGGGCGTGCGCGGGGACGCTCATGACGACGCCGGTGCCGATCGCCGGATCGACGACGCGGTTCGCTAGGACCGGCACGTGGCCGCCGGCGAGCGGCACCGAGACATTCCGGCCCACGACCTCTCCGGCGGGGATCCGGTGGCCGACGCGACCGCCGTGCTGCTCGACCAGCCGCTCGGCCGCGGCGGGGGTCGCCAGGAACACTCGCTCCCCCAGGTGCCAGGCGGCGAGCTCCGCGCCCGGCGCGATCCAGAGGTTCGTGACCCCGTAGACCGTCTCCGGCCGCAACGTCGCCGCGAGCAGGGTCCGCCCGTCGTCCAGGACGAACGGGACCGTAGCGTACGCCACGACGTCCGCGTCCCCTCCCTGGGAGAGGTCGGTCTCCGCCGCGTCGACCGCGACCGGGCCGCAGACCGGGCAGACCGACGCGTAGTGCGTCCCTTGACCCAGCGCCCCGCGGCGCTCCAACGCGCGGAACTGCCACCGGATGAACGCCCGGTAGTCGTCATCGATCGTCGTGAGGACCGTGCTGGGGTCCACCAGCACGCCGAAGCGGGTCAGCACGGAGTGGTAGTTCCGAGCGAAGAACCGGGCGACCTCCTCGGGGGCTTCGAGGCGCCGGCGGTCCTCCGCGCTCACCCCCGCCTCGGCGAGCTGGCGGTGCACCGTCGGGTCGCCGTCGCGGACCTTCCGGGCCCAGGCGGCGGCCGGGAGTCCGGAGGCATGGATGCCGAACGGCAGGAACACCTGCTCGCCGAGCATCCGATGGTACCGCGCCAGGGTGTCGAGGATCGCGTAGCCCCGCAGGTGGCCCGCGTGGAGGAAGCCGCTCGGCCCGGGGTAGGCGTTCAGCGCGTAGAACTTGCGGCGGCCCGGGATCCGTTGGGCGGTCAGCAGGCCGGCGGCCCGCCAGGCGTCCTGCCAGCGCTGGGCGTCCTTCGGGTCCATCGGGGCGGAACGACCCGGCGGCGTATTTGAAAAGGACGGGGTAGCGGGCGCGGAGGAGCGAGCGCTTTACCCGCGTCCGCCGCTGGCGAGAGCGATGCGGGTGATCGAGGTCTTCCACTCGATCCAGGGCGAGGGGGTGCTCACCGGGGTCCGGACCTCCTTCGTCCGGACCGCGCGCTGCAACCTCCGCTGCCGGTGGTGCGACACGGCCTATTCGTTCGGGCCGGGCAAGGAGCGGTCGATCCCCTCGCTGCTCGCCGAGGTCCGCCGGCATCGGACCCGCAACGTCTGCCTCACCGGCGGCGAGCCGCTGCTGCAGAGCGCCTCCCTGGAGCTGGTCCGCGCCCTCGGCGCGCGGGGCTACTCCACCGTGATCGAGACCGGTGGCTCGCTGGATGTCGGGCCGTACGTCGGGCTGCCGGGCGTGCACCTCAGCGTCGACGTGAAGTGCCCATCCTCCGGCATGACCGCGAAGAACCGCTGGCAGAACCTCCCGCTCCTCACCGCCGAGGACACGGTGAAGTTCGTTGTCGGCGACCGCAAGGACTACCTCTACGCGCGACGGGTCGTCAAGCAGTACCGCGGCCCCGCAGCCGTCGTCTTCCAGCCGGTCTGGGGGACGGAGGCGGGCAAGCTCGCCGACTGGGTGCTGCGCGACCGCCTCGACGTCCGCGTGCTCCTGCAAGAGCACAAGGTCCTGTGGGGCGATGTCGCCGGACGCTGACGGCGTCCGCTAGCGGATAGGCTAAAGAGGCCCCTTCCCCCGTTCGCCGTCTCGGGGCATGGTGGAGGCTCATGTGGAGCGTCCGAACCGCGCCGTCGGGAGCGACTTCCCGTTCGGGAAGGCGAAGGGGATGGTCTTCCCGCGCACCGTGCTCGTCGGGCACGGGGTGTTGGACGACCTGGCGTCGACCTGCCATCAGTTCGGCTTTCCCCTCGAGGGCGCTGTCGTCACGGGCCCGAAGACGGCCGAGCTCGCGGGCAACCGCGCCACCGAGATCCTGAACGCGAACGGCTTCCGGGCGAAGACGATCATCGCGCACGAGGCGACCGTGGTCGAGGTCGACCGCGTGGCGTCCGAGACCCGCGGCCTGGGCGCGAAATTCCTGGTCGGCGTCGGTGGCGGGAGCAAGATCGACATCACGAAGGTCGTTGCCGCCCGGCTCGGCATCCCGTTCGTCAGCCTGCCGACGTCCGCCGCGCACGACGGCATCTCGTCCCCCCGCGCCTCGCTCCACGACAGCGAGAACGTGACGAGCACGCCGGGGGCGGTCCCGATGGGGGTCATCGCCGACACGGCGGTCATCGTCCAGGCGCCGTACCGTCTGCTCGCGAGCGGCTGCGCCGACGTCATCTCCAACGTCACCGCGATCCTCGACTGGAGGCTGGCCGTCCGGCTGCGGAGCGAGGAGTTCTCGAGCACCGCCGCGAACCTGAGCGAGTACGCCGCCCAGGAGATCATCGACCACGCCGAGTCGATCAAGCCGAACCTGGAAGAGTCCGTCTGGGTCGCGATCCGCCCGATCCTCGTCGCCGGGATCGCGATGAGCGTCGCCGGCTCGTCCCGGCCGTGCTCTGGCAGCGAGCACTTGTTCTCGCACGCGCTGGACCGGGTGTCGAGCCGGCCGAGCCTGCACGGCGAACAGTGCGGCGTCGGTGCGATCATGATGATGTACTTGCACGGCGGCGACTGGAAAAGCGTCAAGAAGGCCCTCCTTACCGTGGGGGCCCCGACGACGGCCCAGGAGCTCGGCGTTACCAATGAGGAGGTCATCCGGGCGTTGATGCTCGCCCACACGATCCGCCCGGACCGCTACACGATCCTCGGCGACAACGGCCTCGCGCGCGATGCGGCGGAGCGGCTCGCCGCCGTGACCGGAGTGGTGAGCTGAGATGCCCGAGATCACGCTCCTCGCGATCCAGCAGGCGCACCCCGGCTTCGAATTCGTCTACCAGGGCGGCGCACCGGTCTGCCGCACGTGCCCGTACCGGCACGCCTGCCTCACGCTCGAGCCGGGCCACCGCTACGCCGTGACCACCGTCCGGAGCATCACGCACCCGTGCGCCCTGCAGGAGACCGACGCCCACGTCGTCGAGGTGAAGCCGGTAGCGCGGCCGCTCGTCGTCGAGTCCCGCAGCGCGGTGGTCGGCAGCCAGGTCGAGGTGGGTCGGTACCCGTGCAAGCGGCTGGACTGCCCGAACTGGTCGATCTGCGCGGGCCCATCGCTCCCCCCCAAGCAACGGTACCGGATCGCGTCGATCGACGAGGCGCCGGCGGAGTGCCGGATCGGCCGAACGCTGAAGCGCGTGAACGCGGTATAGGTCCCGATGCGGGGCTGTGGGGTAGCTTCGGGAAGCAGGCCGGTCCTGCGCCCGCTCTACTGGTCCATCCTTCGGGCTTTGGGAGCCCGGGACCCCGATTCAAATTCGGGCAGCCCCATCGTCGGGACCGCGCTATCCTGAACGGAGTCCGCATGGAGAAGGAGTCGCCGGCGGTCCCGGGGCGCGCGTCGCTGGGAACCGCACGGCTGTTCTGCGAGACCTGCCGGGAAGAGACGCTGCACCGGATCCTCCGGGTGGATGCGGGCTCCGGGCGCCGTTCGGTCGGTGGCGTTGCTCGCTGCCGCGTCTGTAGATGGACCCACCCGTTCCTCTCCGCACGACCGTCCCAAGCCCGCGTCGAGCTGATCATCTCGGTAGGGCCGACAACGGTACGCCGGCCCGTCGAGGTGCCGACCACGGCGACGCTGCGCGTCGGCGAGCCCGTCCCCGGAGGACCTGCCGACACGGTCGTTCGTCGGCTCGACCTCCACGGTGGGAGCCCGGCGGCGGAAGCCTTCGCGCGCGAGGTGCGGACGGCGTGGCTCGCGGCGGGGGGTCCCCCGCGGATCCGCGTCGCGGTCGTCGAAGGGGCCCGCTCGCACACCGAACTGGTCGAAGCAACCCCCGGCCTACGGCTGGAGGTCGGCGGGGTGCTGCGACTCGAACGCGGCCTTGCCGCGATAACGGCGCTCCGCGCCCGTCAGCAGACCTGGCGGCGGCTGGGGGACGCGTTCCCCGCGGAGGAGGTCTCGGTCGTCTACGCGCGGCGGACGGTGAGGCCGCCGGCCGGCAACAGCCCTTGGAGGCGGGAACGGGGGACGCTGATGCCGGCCGCCAGCTCCCGCTCGGCCGCGTCGCGGGACCGTTCCTCTCCTGGGGTGAGGAGGAACCGGACGGCCCCGCGCGCGCGGATCGCCGCGGGCGGCGCCACGGAGAGCAGTTCGTCGTCTTCGTAGCGCACCAGGCCGACCGCGAGCTCCAGCGGCACGTCGGCGACGAAGTGCTTCGTCCCACGGACCATCCACGCGCCGCGGGGGACGAACTCGCCGCTCATCGCCCCCTTGGAGACCTGGTCGGGAGTGGCCCAGAACGCCGTCGCCGAGGCGAGGCCGGCCCTCCACGCCTTCGAGAACGCGACCGCCCACTGGGCCGCTTCCCGTACGGTCGGTTCTCCGATCTCGACCCCGGGCTTCGTACGCTTCACGACGACGCTTGCGGCGCCGTGCAGGTCGGCGTGGAAGTACAGGTCGCCGTCCTTGAGGTGGCGACGGACGAGCAGGTCGTTGGAGGAGGCGTCCCGGCCGCCGAGGACGAGCGTCCCCTCCGAGCTGACGAACCAGCGGAACTTTTCGAACCAGCGGGGGGCCCGGGTCCGGGCCGGGGGAGCGGAGGGGGAGGGTCCTTTCCCGGGGGCGGCGGACCGGTCGTGCCCGGCGATCTTTCCCTCCGTAACGGCCAGCGCCTCGGCCGCGCCGGCGCGCTTGAGCGTCAGCCGCTTCGACTCCTCGTAGAACTCCTGCGCCGCGGCGCGCGCGTCGCCCCGGGTGGCGAGCTCGACCGTGCGGCCGTCGAGCGTCACCGAGACGGTGCGCGGCGCGGGCGTCGACCGACGCGCGCGACCGATCGCCTCCTCGGCACCCGCGTAGTCGGTGAAGACCGCCTCGGCGTCCTGCTGGAGGCGGTCGGCCTCGGCCTGAAGCTCGACCACCGAGGCGGCCTGGCGGTCGCGCAGGCGTACCAATCCCGTACGGACCTCCGCGCGCCGTGCCTCCTCCGGGGAGACCCGCGGCCGCAGGAACGCCCCGAAATACTGCACGGCCGCCTCGGAAAACGTCGTGACCTCGACGACGGTCGTCTCGGGGACGGTGGACCACCGGTGCGGGCGGAACGGGCTCGCCTCCACCACCTCCGCCCCCCGCTTCACGAGGTAGCCGCGCGGGGCGTCGCCGACTTCGGCGAGGAGGGCGGCGAGCTGCTGGTGGACCGAGGCCGCGATCTCGTGCGCCATCGGCGACGCCGGCGCCGACGGGTCCCAGCCGCCCCGGGACAGCACCTCCTCGGCGAGCGGACCGCCGAGGGCGAGGCGCGCCGCGAGGGTGCTGGCGAGGTCGGTGCGGGAGCGGGCAAGCTCCGCCTCGATCGCCGCGGCGCCGAGCGAGAACGCGTCCGGCCGGGCCGGGGCCGGGAATACGTCGCCCCGGGCCGGAGCTCACGGTTCGCCCAGCGACGGACGTGCTCCACGCCGACGACCTTCCCGTCCGTGGCGATCACGACGTTTCCGGTGCCGAACAGCTCGGCGCCGACGGTCGTGACGGTCGCGTCGCTCGAGCGGGTGAACTCGAGCTCGAGGAACCGCTCGCCGGCGGGCTCGGCGATCTCCCGCAGGATCGACCCGGTGGCGACCCGACGGAGCTCCTTGGCGAGGGGGCTCAGCCCCTCGGCGTGCTCCTGGCTGCCGCGGACGACGGCCGCGTAGCGTCCCGGGACGATCCACAGTTCGGAGCGCCCGCTCTCCCGCTCGCGGAAGACGAGGCCGAGGCCGTGGGGCTCGAGGTCGAACGCCTTCTCGAGGCGCCGGCCCGCGAGGCGCCGGGCCTCGCGCACGACGGCGCGGAGGTCCAGCGCGGTGCACCGGTCCTTCGGGGTCGGCTCGGGCGCCACCGTTCCCTCCCGAGAGCATCGAGCCGGTCGTCCCCCTTTAAGCGTTGGCCGGATTCGGGCGCGCCGTGCCGGCGGCGGGCGCTCACGACGCCGCCGCGTGGCGCACGAAAGCGCGTCGGCTTGCCGAGACAGAACTCTGTCCGATAGCGGCGAGCATCGACCGCACCGACACCTTCCCGCAGAGCGTGACCCGCGCCCTCGCGCGGGAGGGACTGTTCGGCCTGGGGATCCCCGAGGAGTGGGGAGGCAGCGGCGGCTCCACGGCGGCGACCGTCGGGGCCCTGGAGGAGATATCCCGGGGCAACGCCGCGGTCGCGGTCGAGCTCGCCGTCCACCTCTCCGTCTGCGCCCAGCCGATCGTCAGCGACGGTACCGACGCCCAGCGCCGCGAGTTCCTCCCCCGGCTCGCCCGCGGCGAGCTCCTCGGGGCGTTCGCGCTCAGCGAGCCGGGCGCCGGCTCGGACGCTGCCGCCCTGCGGACGCGGTACCGGCGGACGGAGTCGGGGTTCCGGCTCGACGGGACGAAGATGTTCATCTCGAACGCCGCCAGCGCGGGGCTGGCGGTCCTCTTCGCCACCCAGGACCCGGCCCTCGGTCACGCCGGGATCTCGGCGTTCCTGGTGGTCCGCGAAACGCCCGGGCTCAAGGTCGCTCAGCGGTTGCAGAAGCTCGGGCTCCACGGGAGCGAGACGACCGAGCTCGTGCTCGACGGAGCGCAGGTGCCGGTGAAGGCGCTCCTCGGGCAGGAGGGAGAGGGGCTCCGCATCGCGCTGCGGGCCCTCGCGGGGGGACGGGTCGGGATCGCGAGCTGCGCCCTCGGGGTCGCCCGTGCCGCGCTCGAGGAGATGGCGCGGAACGTCCGCCAGGACGACGCGGAGTGGAAGCGCCACGTGCTCGCCCGGTCGTTCGCGGAGGTGGAGGCGGCGGCGGCCGTGGTCGCGAACGCGGCGGACCGCAAGGATGCCGGCGAGGAGTTCGTCCTCCAGGCGTCCGTCGCGAAGCTGCTGGCCTCGCGCGCGGCCGTCTCGGTCGCGTCGGCCGGGGTCGACGTGGCCGGTCCGTCCGGCGCGCTCACGGGCGCGCAGGCCGAGCGGCTGTATCGGGATGCCCGTGTCTTCCCGATCGTCGAAGGGACGAGCGAGATCCAGGAGCTGCTCATCGCCCGGACCGTCCTCGACTCCGCCGGCGGCCGAACCGTCTTGTAATCCGGTCGGCTCGTCACGCCGGTCCGTTCGTTCGGAGGGGTCTGCGCAGGTGTCGGGCGGCGCGTCGGCGGCAGGGGAGCGAGCGGTCCCGCTCGGGGCCGCCGGCCTGGACGACGCCACCGCCGAGGTGCTTCGCAAGGACGGGATCCACGAGCTGTATCCGCCGCAGGCCGCGGCGATCCCGCGCGTCCTTGCCGGCGAGAGCGTGCTCCTCGCCTGCCCGACCGCGAGCGGCAAGTCGCTGGTCGCCTACCTCGCGCTCCTTCGGGCCGCACGGGCCGGAAAGACCGGCCTCTACCTCGTTCCGCTGCGGGCGCTCGCCCACGAGAAGGCGGAGGACCTCGCCAAGTTCGCCGAGCTCGGCGTGAAAGTCGGCATCGCGGTCGGCGACTTCGACCTCTCCTCGGAGAAGCTCCAGAAGCTCGACGTGCTGGTCGCGACGAGCGAGAAGGCGGACGGGCTGCTGCGCCGGGGGAACCCCTGGCTCGACCGGCTGGGCGTCGTCGTCGCCGACGAAATCCACCTGATGCGGGACGTCGAGCGGGGCCCGACCCTCGAGGTGAGCCTCACCCGGCTCCGGCGCGCGTACCCGGGTCTGCAGATCGTTGCCCTCTCCGCCACGGTCGGCAACTCCGAGGAGGTCGCCGCCTGGCTCGGGGCGAGCCACGTAGCGAGCGACTTCCGGCCGGTCCCGCTGAAGATGGGGGTCTACCGCGCCGGCAGGATCGTCTTCACCGACCTGTCGACGCGCGAGATCGACCCGCCGGACGAGGCGGTCCCGCGCCTCGTCCGGACCGCGCTGGAAGACGGCGGACAGGTGCTCATCTTCGTCAACAGCCGGCGCGCGAGCGAGCAGCTCGCCCGTGGCCTCACGTTCACGGTCGGACGGATGCTGGGCACGGAGGAACGGGCGCGGGCGAAGGCGTCCGCCGAAGAGCTCTCGCTGATCGCGGAGGAGGAGACCGAAGGGGTCCGCCGCCTCGCCGCCCTCCTCCCGCACGGCGTCGCCTACCACAACGCGTCGCTGACGAACCCGGAGCGACGGCTGGTGGAGCACGCGTTCCGCTCCCGGGCGGTGAAGGCGCTCGTCGCCACGCCGACCCTCGCCGCCGGCATCAACCTGCCGGCCCGCCGCGTGATCGTCCGCGACACGACCCGCTACGACGACCGCCTCGGCGTCCAGGCGCCGATCCCCGTGACCGAGGTGCGCCAGATGCTAGGCCGGGCCGGCCGCCCGGTTCGACCCGTTCGGCGAGGCGCTCCTCATCGCCCGGACCCCGGACGAGGAGGACCGGTTCCTCGAGACGTACCTCGCCGCGGCGCCGGAGGCGATCGAGAGCCGGCTCGCGAGCGAGCCGGCGTTGCGGATGCACCTGCTCGCCCTCGTCGCGAGCCGGGCCGTCCGCACGGAGGCGGAGCTCCACGACTTCTTCGCCGCAACGTTCTACGGCCGCACGCTCCCGCTGCCGGAGCTGCACCGCAAGCTCGACCGGGTCCGCACGTTCCTCGCCCAGCACGACCTGCTCGAGAAGGGGACGCAGCTCCGCGCAACGCGCTTCGGCGAGCTGACCAGCGAGCTGTACCTCGACCCGCTGAGCGCGATCGTCTTGCGCGAGGCGCTCTCCCGGGCGCCGATCGGGGTCGGGACGTTCCCCCTCCTCGCGGCGGTCGCGGCGACACCCGACCTCCCGTCGATGTTCCTGCGGCGCGGCGAGGAGGCGGACCTGCTCAGCCGGTACCACGACGAGGCGGACGAACTGCTCGTCCGGCCCGAGGAGCCTCCGCTCGAGCTCGACCTCGAGGGGTTCCTTTCGACCCTGAAGACGGCGACCGTGCTGGAGGCGTGGCTCGCCGAGACGCCGATGGTCGAGATCACGGAGAAGTACGGCATCGGCGCCGGCGACATCCGCGCCAAGGTCGAGGACGCCGAGTGGCTGCTCTACGGGGCCGGCCGGCTCGCGGTCGCTTTCCAGCGACGGCTCGGCCGGCCCCTGGACGACCTCGCCCTGCGGGTCCGCTACGGCGTGCTGGACGAGCTTCTCGACCTGGTCCGGCTCCGCGGGATCGGGAGGGTCCGGGCCCGCCTACTGTTCCGCGCCGGCCTGCGCGACCGCGACACGCTGCGGGAGGCGCCGTTCGCCCGGATCGAGACGGCGCTCCGCTCGCGCGCCCTCGCCGAGATGGTCGTCGCGCAGCTGGACGGGACTAGGCGAGCGAGTAGCTCGCCGCCCGCGACCCCGGCGCCAGCACCGGCGCCAGCGCCCCGGAGAGGGGCGCGACGTCTCGACGACTTTGGGGAAGCGCCGGAGCCGTGACCCACTCGTCGATCGGGGTCAGCACGCGGACCAGCGAGCGGCTCCCGCCGGCGCCACCGGTGCGGACCTCGCGCCGGACGTAGCCGGCCTGCTCCAGGCGGACGATCCGCCGCCACAGCGTCGTGGTCGGCAGCGGCTCCACGCCGGCGGAACGCGCGAGCGCCGCCTCGGTCCGCCGCAGGTCCCCGAGCAACGCCGAGACCCCGCCGCTCGCCCGTCCGATGGCGTCGACGACCCGCGCCTCGATGCGGATCGTCGGCTCGCCGGCGCGGGGGATGAACCCGGCCCGTGGAGGACCCCCGCCTCGAAGCAGCTCGCGTCGGAGCAGCTCGACGGCGCGTCGGCTCCCGCCGCCCTCCTCGACCGCCCGAGCGACCCAGGCGGCGCTGAGCGCACCGGGGGCGGGCCGCCCGAGGGCGCGCTCCGCCCGGTCGCGTACGATCGCGGTCAACGCCTCGGTCGGATACGCGCGAAGCCGAACGTGCGGGCCGAGAGGAGACGGGCCCCTCCACGCCCGGTCCGCCGCGGCGAGCCCCTCGGGCGTTCCGGCGAGGATCGTCCACCAAGGGGGAAGGCCGGCCTCGCCCTCGGGAAGGAAACGGTCCGGCTCGACCAGGGCCCGGAGGACGGGGGCGAGCTCGGGCCCACCGACGACCGCATCGTCCAGAACGACCACGAACGGCTGGCGTTCGCGCCGGAGGCGGCGGAGCAGGCCGGCAAGGATCTCGGCGACCGGGAACCCCCGGCCGTCGAAGCCATCATCGAGGAGACGGAGCAGCGCGGAGGCGACCCCGTGAGGGCCCTTCAGACCGGCCAGTCGGACCCGGAGGAGCCTCGGCTCCCGGGCGCCCGGTCCGTGACGGAGCCGCTCGACGACCTCTCGCGCGGCCCGGCGGGCGACCGTCGACGTGCCGGACCCCGGAGGTCCGGCGACCGCCACCATCCACGGAGGGGGCGCCACCGGGGTCGGCGGGTCGAGGCGTCGTACGACCTCTTCGACCTCGCGCTGTCGGCCGATCGGGTGCGGCGTGAGCCAGTCGGTCGCAAGCACTTCGGGGTGCGGAACGGCGAACATCGAAGCACAACTATCTGACCCGTATAAGAAAACTGTTGAACCACACATTTCCCCATGGAAACTGACATCCGCCCCCCGGCGTGACGACCCCGATGGCGGCTCCCGAGGAGACGCGTCCCCTCGGGGTCCTCGCTCGGGACCTCGCCGTCGCAGCGGTGCTCGCCGTCGCGCTGTTCGTCCTCTTCGGGGTGTTCAACGCTCGGCTCCTCCACGGTTTCAGCGGCTCGGAGGTCCTCCTCCTCGAGGGGGGCGCCGTCGTCCTAGTCGCGTTCCTCGTCGCGCGCGCGGTCACGAACGCGCTGAACGCCGCGCTGAGGCGCCAGGGACTCCGCGCCCAGGGGCACGCGGTGCGGCTGTTCGTCAACCTGCTGATCGCGATCGGCGCCGCGCTCGCGGTGTTCAAGCTCTCGGGCGTCTCGGCCCAGTCGATCCTCCTCAGCGCCGGCGTCACCGGTGTCGTCCTCGGGCTTGCCTCCCAGACGGTCCTCGCGAACGTCTTCGCGGGGATGCTCCTGGTCTTCGCCGACCCGTTCCGCCCCGGCGACCGCGTGGGGTTCATCACCTGGCAGTTCGGGATCGTCGGCCCGTCGTACCCGCACGAGGCGCTCCCTCCGACGTACAGCGGAACGGTGGAGGACATCGGACTCACGTACACCGTCGTCGCGCTCGACGGCGGAGGGTACGCGAAGCTCCCGAACGGCATCGTCATCCAGGCGCTGGTCGTCCTGCCGAGGGGCCCGGTCGTCCAGCGGGTCCGCTTTACCCTTCCGCGGAGCTCGCCGGTCAGTTCGGTCGAGGCGGCGCTCCCGGACCTCGCGAAGGCGTTCCCGCCGCCGTACCCTGGCTCGCCCCCGCCTCGGATCGAGCTCGCCGATGTCGGCGCGACGAGCTGGGACGCCGTCGTCGTCGTATGCACCGACGAGCGGGAGCCGACCCGCGTCCGCGACCGGGTGCTGCGGGCGGTCCTCCCCCGCGTCAACGTCGCCGCTGCTCCGCGGCCTTAAGTCCGACGGCGGTTCCGCCGCGACGGGGCCCGGGAGATGACGCACCGGGTCACGCTCATCCCCGGGGACGGCATCGGCCCCGAGGTCACCGGCGCGGCCCGCCTGGTCGCGGAGGCGACCGGGGTCTCCTTCGACTGGGAGGTCGTAGAAGCCGGCGAGGCGGCGATCCGTAAGGAAGGGACGCCGCTCCCAGAGGCGGTCCTCGAGTCGGTCCGCAAGAACCGGCTCTGCCTGAAGGGGCCGATCACCACACCGATCGGCGGCGGGTTCCGCTCCGTCAACGTCGCGCTCCGCCAGCAGCTCGACCTGTTCGCCTCCGTCCGTCCTGCCCGCGCGATCGCCGGCGAGGGGACCCGCTTCCCCGAGACGGACCTGATTGTCGTCCGGGAGGCGACCGAGGGGCTCTACTCCGGCGTCGAGCACTGGGTCGACCGCGAGCACACCGCGGCCGAGTCGATCGCGATCGTCACCCGACGCGCGTGCGACCGCGTGAACCGGTTCGCCTTCGAGCTGGCGCGCAAGGAGCGCCGGCACCATGTCACGGCGGTCCACAAGGCGAACATCCTGAAGACGACCGGCGCGCTCTTCCAGGCGTCGTTCCGGGAGCTCGCTCCGAAGTACCCGGAGATCGTCGCGGACGAGCGGCTGATCGACAACATGTGCATGCAGCTCGCCAAGAAGCCGGGCGAGTACGACGTCATGGTCACCACGAACTTGTTCGGCGACATCCTCTCCGACCTGTGCGCAGGGCTCGCGGGAGGCCTGGGCGTGGCCCCCGGGGCGCTGTTCGGCGAGCAGATCGCCGCCTTCGAGCCGGTGCACGGCTCGGCCCCGAAGCACGCCGGTAAGGACCGGGCCGACCCGGTGGCGGAGATCCTCTGCGTCGAGCTGCTGCTGCGGCATCTCGGCGAGCGCGAAGCGGCGGACCGGGTGTTCCGGGCCGTCTGGGAGACGATCGCCGAGAAGAAGGTCGTCACCTACGACCTCGCCCTCCCCGGCTACACGGCGCGCCCGGTCACGCCGTCGAGCTGCTCGGCGATGGCGAAGGAGATCGCCCGCAAGGTCCCGCTCGTCGACCTGAAGACGCCGCTGCCGCGCGCGCACGGCGGGAGCGCCGCGTCGGGCGACCCGCTGCTCGAGACCTAACCCGGCTCGCTGATCCCCTGCCCTACGAGCCGCTCCGGCCGCTGGCCGTCGGACCTTCTGCACGGGACGTTCCCGCGCTCCCAGGTCGATCTCGCCGCAGGCGAAGGGCGGGACGACCTAGGGGGCCGAGCGGGAGGTTCGGCCCGGCAACGTCCGGTGCGATGCGGACTCAGGTTTAAGGGGCGGCCCGGACCGTTCCGGGTCGAGGAGGACCGGCTCTGCCCGACGCTCGACCGGTGCGCGTCGCCCGCGCGCCCACTGCGCCCGTCGGCCGGGCGGTTCCGCGGCCTCGGCCCGCGCGGCCGGACGGGGAGGTCCGGGTCAATCGGGGCGCCTCGACACGGGCCTTGCGCCTCTCGCTCCTGTACGGCGTCGGGATCGCCGCGGTCTACGCCTTCCTCGTCGCCCTCACCTACGCCTCCTCGGTGCCGGTCACGAGCGGGGTCACGTACGAGCTCGAGCTCGCCGGCGTGCTCGCGGTCGTGCTCGGCGGGGCGGGGATAGTCCTCGTCCTCTCCTCCACGCCGCGCGCCGTCCTGGTCGGTCCGGAGGAGACGGTGGTGATCGGACGGTTCGGCCAACGGCACCACTTCCCCAGCGGGGCCCGTCTCCAGACCCGGCGGCTGCACCGGTTCCCGCCGGGGCCGCTCGCTTCGGTCGCTGTCGAGTCGACCGAGCTCTCGGGGTGGAGCCAGCGGAGGGTGTTCATGCTGGACGAGGGGTTGCTCGGGTCGGCCAAGCCGCCCTAACCAAGTCGCGCCCCCTAGGCGAGCAGGTCTTCGAGCTCGCCGGCGACCAGCGTCAGGAGCTGGTCCAACGAGCGGTTCTTCAACTCGGTGATGTGGCCCGCGTCGGTCTCCATCCGGGCCAGGAAGTCGTCCCCGTCGCGGACGAACGAGAGCGACAGCACGTGGCGTCTGCCCCCGGGAAGCGGGACCTCCAGCTCAGGGATCGAGACCTTCCCTACGGCCGCCGACTTCGCCGCCGGCTTCGCCGTCGGCTTGGCCGTCGGCTTGGCCGGGGCCACGCCCTTGCCCGCCGGCTTCGCCACGACCTTCGGAGCCGGACGTGCCGGGGGAAGCTTGGGCGGAGCCGCCTTCGGCTTAGGTTTCTCCTTCGCCGGAGCTCGGGGCGATGCGGTCTTGGCGGGGGGCCGCCGCTCAGCTACCGCACGCCGTTTTGACGCCATCCGGTCGTGGGCCTCGCTGCGGCCGCACCTGGCCCCCCTATTTATGGGTGCCGTCGTCCGGCTCCTCGGAACGGCGGCGGCGCCGCTCCGGCCACCACCCTATGAACGACGGCGCGCCTCCCGGCCTCCCGGATGGGTCCGCGCCCGGCCACTGAACCGTCGCCGCCGGCTCCAGAGCCGCCGGTCCGCCTCGCGACGGCGGTGATGCTGGCGGGGCTTGCCGTCCTGCTCGTCGTGCTGGTGCTCGAGCCGTACCTGAGCTACGCGGCGTTCGGCTCGGACACCGGGGAGTACTACTACCTCACGAGCCAGTTGGTCTCTACCGGGGTGCTGCCGCACGGCGCGGCGTACGGCGGCTGGGGGACGGCGTACCCGGATTTCCCCGGGATCTTCCTGCTCGCCGGGTCGGCGTCGCAGGCGCTCAGCGTCGGCCCGTTCACGGCGCTGGGCGTGGTCATCCCGGTCGTCAGCATCCTGTCGGTGCTCCCGTTGTTCCTGCTGTTTCGCCGCCTGTACCCGAACGACCACGTGGCGCTGCTGGCCAGCGCGGTCAGCTCGGTGGCGATGCCCCGGCTCTTCTCGCTCGCCCACCCGGCGCCGCTCGCCCTCGGCGACTTCCTGGCGGTCGCCGCGCTCTGGATGCTGGTCGAGTCGCGCCGGGACGTCCGGTGGTTCGCGCTCCTGGCGCCGACCAGCGGGGCGCTGATCGTGACCCACCACCTCTCCTCGTACTTCTTCGTCGTCGGCGGGCTCGGCGGGATCGTCTTCCTCGAGCTCTGGCGCCCCCGGCTCTGGAGCCGGCGGTTCCCCCTCCGTGAGTTCGTCTTCCTGGGCGCCTTCGCCACCGCGACGTTCGCCTTCTGGTTCTACGGCACGACGGAGTTCGTCGCCAAGGTCCTGCTGCCGGGTCTCGGAGAGAGCGCGGCCGTCGGGTTTCTGACGTTCGAGACGCTCGGGCTCCTGGTCGTCGTCGGCGCCGCGGCGATCGTCCGCTGGCGGCGCGGCCGGCGTCGATCCTCCCGACCGTGGGTACGGATCCCCACCGACCGCAGCGTGCTGCGCGACCTCGTGGTCATCGCGGTCGGGGTCTTCGCGGCCGCGGCGGCCCTCCTGGTGGTCCCCCTCCCCGGCACCAGCCAGCTCACCAAGCCGCTGGCGATCCTCTGGTTCGCTCCGGTGCTCGCCCTGGGCGTGTTCTGTGCCGGAAGCCGCAAGGTCCTCACGCCCTCCCGGCTCGCCCCGTTCGCCCTTGCGTGGCTGGGAGCGCTCGGCCTCTCCGCGGGCGCGATGCTCGCGTTCGCGATCGTCGGGCCGCTCTCCCCCCACCTCGGGGTGCTCACCGACCTTGCGGGAACGCTCGCCGCGGATCGCCACGTGGAGTACCTGTTCCTCCCGCTCGGCCTGTTGATGGCCGTCGGGGCGGCCCGCTTCGTCGCGCGGGCCGGCGAGCGGGGCGGGCGCCGCGCCCTGCTCGCGGCGTCACTGGCGGTCGTCTTGGTCGTCGCCGCGAACGCGGCGATCGCCTACCCGCCGCAGCAGGACTTCGGCGGCTTCGAGGAGGGGATGACCCACGGGGACGCGGCGTTGTGGATGTGGGTCGGCATCGCCCTGCCGCCCGGCGTGACGGTCGCCTCCGACCACCGGCTCAGTTCGTTCCTCTTCGGCTTCGATGGCTTGCGCGCGACCTGGGTCACGACGCCGGCGCTGTTCACGGGAGCAACTTGGTCCGACGCGCGCGCCGAGCTCAACGCTTCCGGCGTGCCGAACCCCGCTACCGCTGCACCGATCGAGTTCGTCGCGCTGGACGGGGTGATGCTGCACGGCGTCGCGCTGAACCCGGCCGCCCTCGCCGTCCCTATGAGCGCGAGGGCGATCGCCTGGTTCGGGCTGGCGGGGTTCGTGCCCGTGTACGAGAACGGCGCGGAGGTCGTCTACCTGGTCGACCTTTCCGCGCTGCCGAACTGAACGACCGAGCCATCGCGCCGCCAGAGCTCGAGCGGGGGGGCGCGGGACGCCGACAGCTCGGAGAGAAGCCGGGAGGCCCAGGCGAGCTTGCGGAGCTTCACCGCCCGGGCCGTGTCGTCCGCTTCCTCGGCGGTGCTCAGGTCGAACCCCCAGAGGAGGATCCGTCGGACGCCCGCGGCATCGGCGAGGTACGCCGCGCGGTCGCCGTCCGTGAACCCGCCCGGGTTGAGCAGGGCGGGGCGCGGGGGGCCGGCCCACGAGCCGGCGAGCTCCCCCGGGAACTCGGGGACCCACCGCTCGAGGGCGGCAACGTTGTCGCCGTGGGCATGGACGACGGCGAGCGCCCCGCGGCCGTTCGCCTCTACCTCGGCCTCCACGGGTCCGTCCAGGTCGGTCGCGACGACTGCGGGAACGAGGCCGGCCCCGAGACAGACGCGGGCGGCCCCGTCCGCCGCGACGATCGCGAGCGGACGGTCCGACGGATTGAGCCTCCAGACGGGAGGGGGACCGGCGCCCGGAGCGAGGCCAACGACCACGACATCGCGGCCGAGGAGCCTCGCCGCGACCCGCTCCTCTCCTCCCTGCCGTGCGGCGGGCGGGAGGAGACGCTCGAGCGTGCGGGCAGCGTGCTCCTCCGCCGCGAACGGATAGCCGAAGTCGGCCCGAATCGCCTCGTATCGCGGGGCCCAGAGCGCGTACTGCACGACTCCCCCGTCGTGCCGACGCGGAGTCCACGTCAACCCTTTATAATACACTCGGTCCTCGGCCGGCTGAGGTTCTTCGGCGTGACGCGGCCACTCGCCCAGGAGATCCTCTCGCACCTGCCCGGCGAGGGCCGACGGGGCGCCGAATCGGCGCCGCCACCGCCGTCCAACGATGACGCGGAGCTCGAAGCGCTCCTCGCCTCCCTGAAGACGGCGATCAAGGTCGTCGGGTGCGGCGGCGGGGGGTGCAACACCATCAACCGCCTCGCGGAGGAGGGACTCTCGGGGGCGGAGATGATCGCCTGCAACACCGACGCGCAGCACCTCCTGACAATCCACGCCCCGAAGAAGATCCTGCTCGGACGCCGCCTGACGCGGGGCCTCGGGGCCGGCGCGCTCCCGCAGGTCGGCGAGCAGGCCGCCAAGGAGGCCGAGGACGAGCTGAAGAAGGCGCTCGGCAACTCGGACATGGTCTTCATCACGCTCGGGCTCGGCGGCGGGACCGGCACCGGCTCCGCTCCCGTCGTCGCGCAGATCGCCAAGGACGCCAACGGCGGCAACCCGTTGACGATCGCGGTCTGCACGCTGCCGTTCGCCTCCGAAGGGATCGTCCGCCAGGAGAACGCGATGGCCGGGCTCGAACACCTGCGGACCGTCATCGACACCGTCATCACGATCCCGAACGACCGGCTCCTCGAGCTCGTCCCGCGGCTGCCGATCCAGACCGCGTTCAAGGTCGCCGACTCGGTCCTCGCCCGCGCGATCCGCGGGATCACCGAGATCATCACGCGGCCCGGGCTCGTCAACCTCGACTTCAACGACCTCCGGACGATCATGAAGGGCGGCGGTGTCGCCCTGATCGGGATCGGGGAGTCGGAGAGCGAGAATCGGGCCGAGGACGCCGTCCTGGAGGCGATCAACTCGCCGCTCCTGCACGTCGACATCGCCGGCGCGACCGGCGCGCTCATCAACGTCACCGGCGGGCCGGACATGACGGTCAGCGAGGCGCAGAAGGCCTCCGAGGTCGTCCAGAAGACGATCAGCCCGTCCGCCCGCATCATCTGGGGCGCCGCGGTCGACCCGACGATGCAGAGCACGATCCGCGTGATGCTGGTCGTAACCGGCGTTAAATCCCCCCAGATTTTCGGGGGCGCCTCGAGCGCGGGGCAGGCCCGCAAGCCGGCGCACGAGCTCGAGCTCGTCCAGTAGGAAGGAACCCCCATGGCATTCCTCGACCGCGCGCGCCGAGTCCAGGAGGAGGTCGACGGCCGGCTGCACCACGTCGGCCACGGCAAGTACGGCCGCATCCTCCGGATGGCCCGCCGCCCGACCCAGGAGGAGTACGTCAAGGTCCTGGAGGTGGCGGCGCTCGGCGCCGTCTTGATCGGTATGACGGGGTTCGTGATCTACATCTTTTTCACGCAGGCGGGACCGTGGCTCTGGTCGACCCTCTTCTCCTCGCTGTAGTCGGGAGCCCGCGGACCATGGAAGGCGGCGGAGACGACGGCATCGGCCTCCTCTCCGGCGCCCCGCCGGCCCCGGAGCGTAAGCCGGAGGCGAAGGTCGCGCCCGCCGCCCCGGCGCCCGTACCGGCCGTGGCGCCGACGCCGAAGGTCGAGGCCCCCAAGCTGCTCACGCTCCGCGCGGCGGACGACACGAGCCGCAACGTCACGGCCGGGACGGTCACGACGCTGAGCGCGGTCCTGTCGAGCCGGGCGCCCGAGCCGGTCGACGCGCGGCTGTCGATCGAGGTCGGCTACACGTCGACGTACCCGGGCGAGGGGGCCGAGTGGCCCGTCCACTGGACGCCGCCGGGTAAGCGAACCCGCGCCGAGCTGTTCGCCCGCAAGGAGCACGTCGCCGTCGAGCTCCCACCGAACGGAGGCGTCCCGCTGTCGTTCGACATCGAAGCGCCGGTCGGCGTCCGGTACGGCGACCGCGTCGAGGTCCGCATCGCGGTGGAGGGGGAAGGAGGCGAGGCGCCCAGCAAGCTCACGCTCGCCTGCATCGCCCGCCAGGCGACGCTCGCGATCAAGACCTCCCGCGGCTACGAACGAGAGGTCGCCGACACGCTCCTCGCGCGCGCGGAGGAGAAACCGGATGTCGTCTTCGCGCTCCTCGTCCCGTCCGCGCTCCGCGGCTACGTCTTTGCCGAGGGGATGAGCTCGGAGGGGGTCCGCGAGATGCTCAAGGGGATCCGCAAGGCGCGGGGCCTCGTCGACGGGGAGACGACCCTCAAGGAGGTCGAGCCGCTCCTCGTCCCGAGGATCACGGTCGAAGGGTTCGTCGAGGGGGCGATCGTTGAGCTCATCAGCGGGCCGTTCAAGGGAGAGAAGGCCCGCGTCAAGAAGATCGACCAGTCCAAGGAGGAGATCACGGTGGAGCTTATCGAAGCGGTCGTCCCGATCCCGGTGACGGTCCGGGGCGATCACGTACGCATGCTGGAGCGCGGAGGTGGCAAGGGTGGCTGACGAGGTGAGCGTCCTGGTCGAAGGCGGCAAGGCGTCCGCCGGCCCGCCGCTCGGGCCGGCGCTCGGCCCGCTCGGCGTCAACGTCGGGCAGGTCGTCGCGAAGATCAACGAGGAGACCAAGCAGTTCGCCGGCATGCGGGTGCCGGTCGTCGTCCGGGTCGACGCCGCGACCCGCGCGTTCACGCTCGTCGTCGGGCGCCCGCCGGTCGCCGCCCTCCTGCTCAAGGAGGCCGGCAAGGAGAAGGGCTCCGGCAAGCCGAAGACCGAGACGATCGGGAACATCGATCTCGCCGCCGTGACGAAGATCGCCGAGGCGAAAGGCGAGGACCTGTTCGGCCGTTCCGTGGAGGAGAAGATCAACCAGGTGATCGGCACCTGCGTCTCGCTCGGGCTCACCGTCGACGGGAAGGACCCGCGCGCCGTCCTGGCGGAACGGATCGCTGCCCGCCACGGGGGCGCGGCATGATGGGCCCCGGCGGGGGGCCGCCGCCGGCCGACCTGGCGACCGCCGAGATCGTCGACTACACGCCGCTCGAGGGGGACGGGAAGGTCCGCCTCAAGCTGAAGGACGGCTCGGTGATCGAGGTCCGTCTCGAGATCATGAACGTCCTGCGCGCCGGCCACGACCCGAGCACCGGGCTGCCGATGTACGTCGTCCAGTCGGCGACGCTCATCCGCCTGGTCGAGTCGCCGAAGGAGATGCGCAAGGCGCCGCTCCGCCCCGGCGGCGGCCGGGACACGAAGTCGCTTCCCGGTTTCGGCTGAGCGCGGAAGGGGTTCGAGCGCCCCGCGGGACCGGTCGTCCCGGGGACGCTCGCGGTCGGCGTTAGGCGACGCGGACCTTCACTTCGGCCGGTGCGGTCGTCGGGTGCTCCTTCGGGAGCTCGAGTGTCAGCACCCCGTTCTCGACGGTCGCCTTCGCCTCGCCGGCGACGACCGGCTCCGGCAGTTCGACGCGCCGGTAGTAGCCGTGGTGCTGGCGTTCGCGGTAGACGAACGTCTTTCCGTCGGAGTTCGTCTCGGTGCCGTGCTTCCCGCGGATCTCGACGGTCGCCCCGCGGATGCGGATGTCCAGCTTCTCCTTCGGGATGCCCGGCACCTCGGCCGCGATCGTGTAGGCGGCCGGGGTTTCCTCGACATCGGTCGGGGGGGCCCACAGCTGGGGGTCGCCGCTGCACGGGTCGAAGAGCCGTGAGCTCACCTCGGCGAAGAGGCGGTCGACGTCGTTCCGCAGGTCGGGGCGGGTCTCTTGCGCTTCGATTGTGTCGGTCATGGTTGCGAAGGGTTCACCTTTGCTAGTAAGTTTGCTATTGTATATAAAAGACGCTAATCGCCTCCTCGAGCGACGCCGGCGGGTCTGACCGCGGAGGCCGCCACGGTCGACGGCCGCGGGACGGTAAGCCCTATACTCATACCGTCGGTCGCCGGCCGTGGTCGACGTCCACGAGACCCCGGCGGTGCCGGCGTTCGACGCCCCCGGGGACGTGCGCCTCGGCTACCAGGTCGCCGGAGGGATCCTGATCGCCCTCGGCTGGGGTCTCGCGGTCGTCGTGAACCTCCTCGCCCACACCATGGCCCCGTCCGGGGGGCACCGTCTCTGGCACGTCTACTTCGGCCCCTCGTTGGGACCGTACGCCTGGGGGGCCGTAGCGCTCGGCGTTGCCACGGGAGCGCTCGGCTGCGTGCTGGTCTGGTTCGGCCGGCAGTCGCCCCGCGGGCCGTTCGTCCTTCCCGGCGTTGAGACCTAGCCGGCGGTCGGGCGGCGAACGCCGTCTATTCCTTCCCCATCATCGCCGACGGGCGACGCACGACACGGCGGGACGGCGGCGGCCGGGCCTCGACCGGGCTCTTGCCGCGGCGCTGGGCCTGCAGGCAGTCCGCGCAGATCCGCTCGTCGGCGTCCAGGCACGTCTTGCAGAACGTCCGCCCGCAGATCGTGCAGCCGAGCGACGCCGGAGCCCCGCACGATGCGCACTGGCCTACTAGCATGGCCCCACCCGGGAGGACGCACCGCCGAGAAATCCGCTCGCCTTAAGGCCTTCCTCGAAGCCGGCGGCGTAGTTCCGACGGGTCACCAGCGTAGCAGCGGCGCGAGCCCGCGCGCTTGCGGAGGGGAAGCTGACGCCGAACCCCGCGGCGCGGAGCATCGCCACATCGTTGTCGCCGTCGCCCAGAATCACGCAGTCGGCCGGGGTCAGCCCCCGGTCGGCGAGCGCGAACCTGACGCTGGGGAGCTTGCCGGCGCCCCGCTCCATCAGGTGGATCGCGTAGCCGGTCGCCTCCACCGTCACCGGGATCCCGCGCACCGCGCGTCGGATCGCGGCAACGCTCACGGTCGGCTCGAGGCCGACCTCGCTCCGGCGCCAGCGGTCGGTGAACAGCCGGCGCACCGGGAGGCCCGCGGCCCGGGCGGCGCGGAACGCACGGACGGCGACGGCCCGCCGGGCGCGAAGCACGACCCTAACCTTTCCCCGGTCCTCGAAGCAGACGACCCCGCCGTTCTCGGCGATCACGGGGCCGCTGGTGCCGACCAGCCGCTGGATGGCGAGGGCGATGGGGAGCACGTTGCCGGTGGCGAGCACGACCGGCACGCCGGAGGCCTCCAGGCGTCGGACGGCAGCGAGCGCCCGCGGGTCGAGGCGACGCTCGGCGTCGGTGATCGTCCCGTCGACGTCCGTCACGACGGCGCGCCATCGAGCCTGCGGCCGGGTCGGCACGGAAGGCTACCCGGACGGCGGGAGACGATGGCGGGCGATCGCGCGGCGCAGCTCGTCGGCGACCTCCTTGCCGTCCCGGCGGCCCCGCAACTCCCGCATGACGTCCCCCATGAGCGGAGAGAATGCGGCGTCGCCCCGCTCGCGCACGAGAGGAATCTGCTCGCGGACGACCCGGTCGACGACGCGGGCGAGGTCGTCTTCGCCGACCGGCGCGAGGCCGGTCCGACGGATCGCCTCCGTGACGGTCGGAGCCCCCCCGGCAAGCTGGGCGAGGACCGTCGGCATGCCCTCCTTGGAGAACTCCCCGGCCGCGGTGGCGTCGAGCAGCTCGTCCAGGACCTCGAGCGACGGCTCGAACGGGGGGCCACCGTCCGCGACCGCGACGGCGGGGATCTCCTGCGTCAGGAGGCGGGCCACGGCGGGAGCCGGGTGCCCCCGCCGGACCAGCTCGTCGAACCGGTCGGCTCCGGGTCCGTAGACGAGCTGGCGCGCGAGCTCGGCGCCGAGCGCGTGCTGCTCGCCGAGCCGTGCCAGAGTGACGGTAGGACGCTCGGGGAGGCGGGAGCGGAGGCGGGCAAGGCGCTCCTCCGTGATCGGCACCGGTGGGACGTCGGTCTCCGGGTAGAGCCGGTCCCGCCCGGGGAGGGGCCGGGAGTAGCGCGTCCTTCCGTCCGGAAGGGGGTCCCGGGTCTCGCCGGGGACTCCTTCGAGCGCCGCCACGGCCCTGTGTGCGACGAGCGCGGCGGCGCGCCGGGCTCGCTCCGCGGAGCGGTCGGCGAGGAGCACGTAGGCGTCCGGCTCCGTGAGGTGGAGGAACTCCCGGAGCCGGCGGACGTCGTCGCCCGAGAGCCCGTGGGCGGCGCCTTCGTCCGAGTGGACGACCCCGCCGAGACCGCCGGCGCGCGCCTGGTCCGCAAGCTCCCGGCCGAGCCGCTCGTCCGAGCTGTCCTGGGGCCCGAGAGCGCCGGCGAATCCCGGAAGGCAGAGCGCCAAGACCGCGCCCCCGTTCTTGAGGGCGGAGCCGACGGGACCGGCGCCGACGGCCGTCAGCGCCGGTGCGACATCCACCGGCTCATCGACGACCCGGGCGCCCTTCCGGTGGAGATCGTCCCGGAGGCGGAGCAGCAGCTTCTGCCGGGCCTCCTCTCGGACGGCGTACTCACCGATCAGACGGAGCTCCTGCACCCCCTTCACCTCGACCCGACGGCCCCCCTCCGTCGAGACGTTCAGGTCCTCGCGGATCGTGCCAAGGCCGCGGCGGACGCGGCGGGTGGCACGGAGCAGCGCCCCGATCTCCTGGGCGACCTCGCGCGCCTCCGCCCCCGAGGAGATCGTCGGCCCGGTCGCGATCTCGACCAGCGGGATCCCGAGGCGGTCGAGCCGGTATCCGACCTCGGCGTCCCGGGCACCTACCTTGCGGGCCGCGTCCTCCTCGAGGCAGATGGAGAGGATCTCGTGGAGCTTGCCGCCGACCTCGAGCGAGCCGCCGACGGCGACCAGCGCGGTCCTCTGGAATCCGGAGGTATTCGAGCCGTCGACTACGATCTTGCGCATCACCTGCAGCTCGTCGACCGGCCGGCTGGAGAACAGCAGCGCCATCGTCAGCGCGAGGTCGAGCGCCTCCTCGTTGATCGGGCCGGGCGGCTCCTCGTCGCCCTCGACCAAGCAGTCGGACGGGCCGCTCTGGTACCGGTACGAGAAGCCGCGGGCCGCCTGGAACACGGCGGCGGGGTCGACGAGCCGCTCTTCGCCGCTCGCCGAGCGGAGCCGGCGCACGAACACGACGTCCGTCGACTCGGAGAGCTCGGACGGGCACGAGCAGAACAGCTTGGTCGTCTCCAGCTGCTGGTGGACCTCGAGCCCGACCTTCATCCGCGCGCCCCAATCGCCCGGCGGTGGCGGAACTCTCCCGCGCGGTCGGTCGTCAGCAGCGTGCGGACCGCGTCGGGAGCGCTCGCGTGCCCGAGCGCCCAGAGCATCTTCGCGTACGCCGTTTCGGGCAGCAGGTCGTCCAGGAAGAGGACCCCCGCACGGAGGAGTTCGCGGCCGGTGGCGTAGACGTACGGGTCGACGATCCCGCCGAGGCACTGGGTCGTCATCGCGACGACGACGCCGGCGGCGGTCGCCTCCCGGATCCAGCGGAGGTGGGGAGTGGCGATGTGCCCGAGCCCGGTGCCGGCAAGGACGACCCCGCGCAGGCCCGACCCGAACGCGGAGGCGCGCTCCGGCGAGAGGCCGGGGAAGAACGTGAGCAGGCCGGCGCGCGGGTCGAGCGGACCGTCGACCCGGGCCGGGCCTGCCGTCGGGGGACGAGCCCCGGCCGCGAGACGGAGCGTCCCACCTTCGACCTCTCCCAGCGGGGGTCCGGGGCGGCTCTCGAACGCGTCCCGCCGGCTGGAGTGCATCTTCCTCACCCACGTCCCCCGGTGGATGGCGAACCGGTCGTCCGACAACCCGGCGTGCATCACCACGACCACTTCGCCGAGGTTCGCCTCCCGGGCGACCCGGACGGCGGCGTGGAGGTTGGTCGGCCCGTCCGACGACGGCCGGTCGGGGGAGCGCTGCGCCCCGACGAGCACGACCGGGCCGGGGAGGTCGGCCAGCAGGAAGCTCAGCCCGGCAGCCGTGAAGCCGAGCGTGTCGGTGCCGTGCGCGATCGCCACGCCCCGCGCCCCGCGGCCAAACGCCTCGACGACCTTCTCGGCGAGCGTGAGCCAGTCGGCGGGGGTGATGTTCTCGCTCAGCACGTCCAGGACCGGCGTGACGCGCACCGCCCCCGAGTCGGCGAGCTCCGGGTAGAAGGCGAGGACCTCGGCTGCGTCCCGCACGGGCCGGACCCCGCCGGTCTCGTAGTCGACCCGAGAGGCGATCGTCCCGCCGGTCGTGAGCAACTCCACGACAGCGCCCCCGGCGGGGGCAGTCTTCGGCAGAGCCACCGCTTTCGGCAGTGCCGCAGGCAGCGGTTCAAGGAGGCGGTAGCGGGCTCGCGGCCCGACGCGAACCCCGGCGTTGTAGCCGCTCGCAAGCTTGACCGTCAGGATCCGGGGCCCGGTGAACTCGCTCGGCGGAATCACCGAACCGATCCAGCGGACCCCCTGCTCGTCGTCGAGCTCGATCCGCTGGCCGAGCGCGAGGGTGCGGAGGACTTCCCAGGGGTCCTGCGTCGCTGGATCTGTCACCGCCGAGAGCCTCGAGGCGGCCTGACGCACCGGCCGGTATAAGCTGTCGAGTCGCGAACACTTCTTTAATACGCGGGTCGACTCGCGCTCTCGGTCCGCGTGCAGCACACCGGTGCCCGTGTGGGGTAGCTACGAGATCGGGGGTAGGTCCCCCGCTCGCTACAGTGGATTATCCTAGAGGCCTGCGGAGCCTCAGACCTGGGTTCGAATCCCAGCACGGGCGTTAGGACGTTGGGACGCATCCCGCCCTGCCGCGGGGCGGGAGGACTCCGCCGGCCGCTGCCGGCGCCGACTATGCCTCACCCCGGTTTGTCGGGTTCGTGCGTGCCAGCGAGGCGTACGACCTCACGGCGGTTGCGGGGACGGCGCCGGCCTCCAACCGCGGCGCCCGGTGGCTGCTCTGCGCGTTCGGCATCGCGTTCCTCGCAGGGCGGTCCGGGGGTGTCCTCCCCGACTTCTTCGAGCGCCCCCACGCCCTATGGGTCTGCGGCAAGGGCGCGTGCAGCCTCCTACCGGCATCGGAGTACTGGATCGGGCTCAGCCTGTTCACGCGGGTCTTTCTCTTCGTTGGGTCGATACTTCTCGCGGCCGGGCTCTTGATCGGCCGAGGCGGCCCTGTCCGGCTCGAGGTCGGCCCGGCCGGGCTGCGCTTCACCCTCCGTTCCGGCAAGGCCGTGAGGGCCCCGTGGCCGTCGCGCTGGGCGACCGTGAACTTGGTGGATTATCACGAGGCCCCGCGTTCGATGCAGCAGGTCAACCCGGCGGGGTTCGTTCAAGTCGGAGCTCGGAGCATCCCGCTCACCGGCGCAGCCGTGGATGGGATTCTCTCCGGAGCAAAGTCAGCCGGCCACAACGTTCGGTCCTCCCGGGCGGACGCCGCCAAGACCTCCGCCGACCCTGGGTTCATCGCGTACCACTTCATCGAAGGGCCGGTGCGGCGGGCCCCCCGCGCTCCCTAGACGGGCGGGCACGACGGGGACGGTGCTCGGGTCTACCGGGCCGTTTCGAGCGCGACCTCGTTGCGCAGGACGCTCTGGTAGTCCTCTTCCCGGGTCTCCTCGGTCCGAGGCCCCGCCACGCTCGAGTCCAGACGCGCCATCTCCGCGCTGAGCCAGCCGAACTCCTGGAACGCGGACGGGTCGTGGAACTGACGCCGCCACGCCTCGATCCGGTCGACGGGGTGGGTGAGCAGGTAGTGGTAGCTCGTCGCCCAGCCGCCGAAGGCGTTCCAGACCATCCGGCGGTCGAGGACCCGGCCGTGCGTCAGGAAGCCCAGCAGCTCGAAGAACCGCAGCACCCCGATGTCGCCGACGTGCGGTTCGCGCGAGAGCAGGAGGTGCTGGCTCAGTCGGCGGCGGGACGTCCGCATCTGCTCGGTGTCGAACCGGTCGCGCAGGCTCAGGATCGTCGCCGCGGAGTTGAGCTCGCGCTGCTGCGACATCTGCCACCACATCAGGACGATCGTGCCGACCGCCACCGCCCACGTGGCGGCCGCGATCGAGGTCGTCAGCGGGTCGTACTGCACGGAAGGCGCTCGATGGACCCCCTATTTGGGTCCGCGCGTGGACTCAGCGATGGTCCCGCCGGGCGGTGCGGGACGCCGCACCACGGTGCCCCGGGGACGGCGCAGGACTCGGGCTTATACCCCGGGACCCGCCATCTAGCACTTCGTGGTCCCGCCGTCCCGCCGCGCGAAGGAGAAGGGAACCACCGAACCGCCGCCTCCGGGCAGTCCCCTGGCGCCGCCGACCAAGGAGACGTTCGACCAGCTGGCGAAACGGGCGAACCGAGAACGCCCCCGGGTCGGCTCGGTCGTCCAGCCGCCTCCGGCGTGGGAGCCGGACGAGGTGACGCTCGGCTTCGCGATGGTCGCCGACCCGTCTGGCGAGACCCGCGAGCTCCCCGAACCCACGGTCCTCGCGACGGTCCTGATCGCGGTCGAGAACGACCGGCGCGCGCTGCTGCACCGGTTCGCCGGCGGCTTCGACGAGGAGATTGACGCCGTCGCGAACGTCTTCTGGCCGTTCCTGGTCGTCCACGGGCCGGGCGGCGACGCGGCCGCTATCTTCGACGGGACCGGAGTGTGGAGGCGGACGTTCCGCTACACGCTGCTGCCGTCGATGGACGGGATGAAGCCTCTCTTGGACCGCGAGGTGTCGCCCGCGAGCTACCTCTCCCAGATGCGCGCCCTCACCCCCCACTTCGCCCGGGACCCGGGCTCGGAGGTGCTCACGGTCGAGGGGTTCCTGCCGCTCGACCCGCCGCTCCTCTTCGACGTCCTCTCGCAGAGCCAGTTCCGTTCCGACCCGCAGGCGCCGCACGCCGGGTTCCTTCCCGCACGCCACAAGGTAGACTGGTACCACGACGTCGTCAGCCAGATGTGTCTGTGGCTGGAACGGTTCGAGGGGGACCTCTACCGGCTGGGCGAGGTCCGCGGCCAGGTGGAGAAGATCACCCAGGCGGCGAAAGGTCGCCTGGAGACCGAGTACCGCGAGAAGCAGGCCCGCGCCGCCGCGGAGCTTGACCAGGCGGTCGCGCGGGTGAACGAGGAGGTCGCCGAGCTCCAGAAGAGCCACCACACGGAGGTGCAGCGGCATCTCGAGAGCATCCGAAAGGCGCAGGGCCAGCTCGCCCGGAGCGAGGCGACCGTCGCCACGACCGACACGCTCGCCTTTCGCGCGACCAACCGCCGGCTCGACCCGGCGCCGCACCAGGCGCGCGGCCGGCAAGCGCAGGCCGAGATCCGCACCGCGAACCGTCAGGTCGCTTCCGGCCGCCGCGAGATCGAGCGGGTCCACGAGCAGCAGCGGACCGCCCAGGAGCGGGCGGTCGCCAAGGTCGTCGAGCTCGAACGGACGCAGGCGAAATCGCTCGCCGAGCTGGAGCTGTTCCACGACGAGTACGTCGCCGCGGCGGCCGACCTTCTCCAGACGATCGACGGCCAGGTGGCGGCCCGCTCGACCCAGCGCAACGTTCTCTCGGGCTATTTTCTCCCGCTACCGACGCTCGCGAACGTGAGCGTCATCTGGTTCCCGCTCTGGCTCGCCACCCTCCGTGGCTCGCGCGGGCCGCGCCAGCTGGTCTTCCCTCCGATGCAGGTGCGCAAGGAGGTCGGCCTCTCCGGCTCGCTGAAGCGATTCTTCGGAGGGATCGTCCTGCCGCTCGAACCCCGGACGGCGCAGTTCGACAAGGTGCTCCGCCCGACGATGGAGGAGGCGCTCGCGCGCGACCCGTGGCTCTCGACCGCCACGGCGGAGCTGACCCGGGCCGCCGACGTCCTGGTCGACCCCGACGTGCTGGAGCGGTTGAAGATCGGCCTCGCGTCGCTGCGGTCCGAAGGGTGGATCACCGAAAAGCAGCAGCAGGAGTTCTACAAGGTCTACGCCGACCGGGAGCGGCGCCGGGCTCCCGACCGGCCCCTTTCGCCGCCCGCCGCCGCGGTGGCGCCTTCGAACCCGACCCCGCCGGGTCCAGCGTAGTGCCACGCTCCGCCCAGCGGTCTCCGACCCCGGCGACGGCCCAAAGTAGGGGACCGGCCTGGGGTCGCCCCGGTGACGACGGAACAGGTGGTGGGGGACTTCGACGAGATCTCCCAGGTGTACGACCGGACCCGGGAGCCGCTCGCCGAGAACATCCTGGACACCGTCGCGGCGACCCTCTCCGAGCGGGGGGTCCGGCGGCTGCTGGAGGTCGGCGTGGGGACCGGGCGGGTCTCCACCCCCCTCGCGCACCGCGGCTTCGAGATGACCGGGGTCGACGCCTCCTCGGGCATGCTGGCGAAGGCGCGGGCGAAGCGGCTGGAGCGATTGGTCCGAGGGAGCGCCTACGAGCTTCCCTTCTCTGACGGGGCGTTCGACGCCGCCCTGTTCGTCCACGTCCTCCATCTGCTCGAGCGGCCGTCGACCGCCTTGACGGAAGCGTGCCGGGTCGGCCGCCGCGGCGCCGTCGCGCTCGTCCGGCCCCGGACGGGGCGCGAGGGGATGGCCCCCACGCCGGTTCGTCCGCGCCAGCGGGTCCTCGAGCTGCTCCGGGCGGAGGGGTTCGACATCCCCCCCGGGGCGGGCGGAGGCCCTCCCGTGCGCGAGCGCAAGCTGCTCGAGCAGATGCCGCCGGAGCGCCTCACCGTCGTTCGCGAAGAGGACGTCACCGAGCCGCTCGCGGACGAACTGAACCTTTTGGAACAGCGGGCGAGCCGGTGGGTCCTCCGCCTCCCGCCGGAGCCGCTCGCCCGGGCGGTCGCGCAGGTCCGGGCCGAGGTCGGTGACGGGACCCGGACGTACCACCAGGTGCTTGCGCTCGCCTTCTGGACGAAGCCGCCGGTCCCGCTCTGATCCGGGCGTGGGGAGACGAGGGCCCGGGTCCCCCGGCCCCGGGGCTGCGAGAGAAGACGGGTTCCGGGCCCACGGGGCCCGGAACCGGGAAGGGGTTCGCTCGACGCGAACGGTGCCGACCTTCGCCTACGCTCCGGGCTTGCCGCCGCTAGCGGGCTCCGGACTGGCCGCCGGTTCGGCCCAGGGCGTCGCCGGCGGGGGCGTCGGGACCCTCGGCTTGCGCAGGAGGGCGATCAGCGCGATCACGATCGCGACGGCCGCCACGGCGAGGGCGATATCGAAGTCCGTGTTGAACGTCGAGTTCCGCACGTACGACGGGCTGGTCGACGAGGAGGTGTACGTCGTCGCGACGCTCGCCTCGGCTCCGGAAACCGTTCCCGAACCGGACGAGCCGCTCGCCGCGAGCGTGTAGCCGCCGACCGCGTCAAAGGCGTAGGTGAACGACCCGTTGGGCAGCTCGACCGTCAGGACCGTGCCGGAGCTCGAGTACGTCGTGCCGTCGACGACGACCGACCAGCTCGTCCCGCTGGAGAGGCCACTTTCGGAGAACGTCACCGTGTAGCGGACCTGGTGGAAGGCGACCTCGAGCGCGTAGCTGCTCCCCAGGACCGAGACCGTCCCGCCCGCGGCGGTGTACGTCGCATCCGAGGAGACGACCTGGTAGCTGTACGTCCCGTTCGCAGGAACCTCGACCGAGAGGGTCGAGGTGGTGCCGGAGACCGGCGTGCCGGCGACGTCCGCCGTCCAGCTGGTCCCTGCGGGAAGCCCGGTCTCCTGGACGTTGACCGTCACCATCGGCACCGGCGGGTTCGTCAGGCTGAACGCCACCGGCACGAGGTACGCCCCCGCAACCGTGACCGTCCCGCTGGCGGGCGAGGCGGTGTAGCCGGTCGGGGCGAGCACGGTGTAGCCGTACGTCCCACTGACCGTCGGGACAACGACGGACGTGCCGCTCGAGCCGTAGCCGATCCCGTTGAAGACGACCGACCAGGCGGTGGCGCCGGGGAGCCCGGTCTCCGAGAAGGTGACCGTAGCGGCCGCGGCGAAGGCGATGCCGAGGGTCTGGTCGCTGGTGGCAACGGTGACCAACCCCGAGCTGGGCGTGATCACCCAGCCGGTGGCGGCGCCGACCGAGAAGGCGTAGCTGCCCGGGTACTCCGCGAAGGCGATCGCGTCCGTCGTCGACGACTCCGTGACGCCGTTGAACGTCACCGACCAGCTGGCGCCGGACGGGAGCCCGCTCTCCTGGAACGTCACGATCTGCTGGCCCTCGGGGGCGCCGAGCGGGTGGTAGTCCCACGCGTCGGTGCCGACGTAGGTACGGGGCGAGGACGCCGTCCGCGTAGGTGTGCCAGTCGGCCCAGTAGTTGCCGATCTCCGTGGAGCTGTTGAAGGCGTTGTCCGGGGTCGCGCTGTACGCCTGGATGTGGAGCGGCGAGTAGGTCGTGGTCGCTCCGTTGTCGCCGAAGAAGTCGTTGTCGTAGACGACGTTGAAGTAGGTGTTGGTCAGCAGCTCGACGCCGTAGCTCGTGTCGTTCACGAACGAGCTGGTCGTCAGCACGTTGCCGTTCGACTCGACGTAGTACGGGTCGTACCCCGGCTGCGCCTGGAAGCCGACCCCGTCCTCGTAGGCGCTGATGTTCTCGAACAGCGAGAACGCCGTGCCGTTGAGGAGCACGCCGACGTCGTCGCCGGTGGCGTTGACGTTCGCAACGATCAGGTCCTCGGAGGCGTTGGCGTAGATCGCGGCCGGGTAGTTCGTCGCCGTGACGTCCGAGACCGAGCTGTCGGAACTCGAGCTGACCGCGACCGCCGCTACCGGGACGCCGGCGGGCCCCGCGAAGAACCCGTTCCACAGCGGGCTGAGGGTCGCGTTGGTCGCCGTGACCCCGCTGACGACCGCGTGGGTCGCGTTCTCGAGGAGGACACCGACCGACTCGTCGGTCACGGTCACGTCCGTGAACGTGTCGTGGTCCGAGAACGCGGTCCCCGCGGCGAGCGACCCGTTCGAGCCGTAGACATCGGTCGCGGTGTCGTTCGAGCCGTGGAGGAACACCGCCCCCTCCGAGCCGTTGAGCGCCGTGATGTCCGTGAAGGTGTCGTGCTGGACCCCGAGGCCGCCGGCCGCGACCGCCTGCGTCGCTGTCACGCTCGTGACGGTGTCGTGGCCCCCGGCGAGCAGCAGGACCGCGATCGCACCGTCCGTCGCGGTCGCGTCCGTCACGCTCGAGCCGGTGTCGGTCGACAGGACGACGCCCATCCCGAGGTCGGCCGCGCTCACGTCCGTGACCGTCACTCCCGTGGAGTTGTCGACGTCGAGGCCCGTGCCGAAATCGGAACTGATGTCAGAGGCGGTCAGGCCGTTCGACCGGTAGGCGTAGGCGCCGGTCGAGTAGTAGCTGAAGACACCGGTCAGGGTCGCGTCCGGGGAGTACAGGAAGACGACCCCGGTGCCGCCGTACGAGGACGAGACGTCGCTCACGACACTGCCCGTCGTGTTGTTGAGGACCGCCCCGACCCCGGAGCGGAGGACGGTCAGCCCGCTGACGCTGGTGTCGCTGGAGGCGTTGACCCAGATTCCCTCGAGGGTGTAGTTCACCCACGTGGCCGTGAACGTCGTGGACGCCGAGTGGTTGACCTGGACCCCCACATAGGTGTCGTTGACGTAGGTGCCGGCGAACGACGTTCCGGAGGAGTTGCCGACCTCCACCCCGAAGGTGGTGTTGTCCAACCAGGTGGAGGCGAAGCTCGTGTCGGTCGAGTTGTTCACCTGGACGCCGCCGTACTGCTCGTCCGTCTCCGTTCCGTTGAACGAGGTGTAGTACGACGCGTTGACCCCGACCGCCCAGCCGTCGCCGTCGTAGGCCTCGGTCCCGTTGAAGAACGTCTCCTCGGAGGAGGTGACGAAGACGCCGGCGGAGAGCGGCGCGTTGTCGACGATGAAGGTGTCGTTGAACCACGTCTGCCACTGCTCGTCGACCAGGATCCCCGCCGCGAACGGCGCCAGCCCCACGACAGCGGTGTTGTTCAGCCAGGCCCACTCCCCCTCGACCAGGACGACCCCGTCGGCGAACGGATGCACGCCGACGACGAACGTCTGGTTGAGCCGGGTCACGTAGCCGCCCTGCACGACCACGCCGGCCGCCTGGTAGTGGATGTCCCCGACGTACGTCTCGTTGAACTGGGTGAACCCGACCCCCTGGGCATCGATCCCGATCGCCCGGTAGTGGACGTCGGAGACGAACGTGCCGGTGAGGTTGGTGTAGCCGTCATCGTAGAGTCCGAGCCCGATGGCGAGGTAGTTGACGGTCCCGATGCTCGTCCCCAGGAATGTCGTCGCCCAAGAGGCCTCGACGACGACCCCGGTCGTGTTCTCGCCGGTCGTGTTGACCGTCAGCCCGACGAACGTCGTGTTCAGCGCCGCGTAGACGACCAGTCCCCACGAGCCCGGGAACGAGTTCTCGACCAGGACGTTGCGCAGGGTGGTCGCGTTCGTATCTTCGAGGACGACGCCGATCTCGAAGCTGCCGTTGACCGTCAGGTTGTCGATCGACGTCTGGTTGTCGTCGTACAGCTCGAGGGCGAAGTACGTCTCGTTGAAGACCGAGTCGTTCAGGACGGTGCCGTTCGAGAAAACCCAGAGGCTCGCGAACTCGGCTTCGGTCTCGTTCAGCCCGGTGATGGTCGTGTTGCGGGCCTGGAACAGGTCGATGCCCCCGGCCTCGAAGCTGTCGACGTTGTTCACGTCGACGTCGAACGAGGCGGTGATGTTGCCCGCGAGGGCGCCGTACGCTGCCGCGACCTCGGAGATCGTGTCGTAGTACGAGTAGGCGAGCGCGAAGCCACGTGCGTTGAAGATCGCCTCGTCGTTGAAGATCGAGTCGTCGACGGAGCCGAAGACGCCGTAGAGCGGGCCGCCTCCGAAGTCGCCGCCGGCCACGTAGGCGGTGGCGTACTCCTCGGCGAACAGGTCGTAGTAGCGGCCGTTCTGCGAGCCGAGCGCGTAGATGCCCACGCTCCCGTTGTAGGGAGTGTACAGGTAGCCGACCGCGGTGACGTTGAAGACGTAGGCCCCGTATGACGCGATCACGTCCAGAGCGTTCGCGCCGCTCACGGCCGTGAGGTTGTCGGCGTACAGGTAGTACCAGTACACGCAGGTGACCCCGTACGAGCCGGTCACCGACGTGATGTTGACCGCGGACGGGTAGCCGTCGTTGAAGAAGAACACCGAGCCGCCGCCCCCGCCGGGCGAGCTGAACGCCGGTGCGCCCACGAGCGTCTCGTTCTGGACGGACGGGAGGTAGCTGTCCCACACGTCGAACTCTTCTGTGAAGTTCTGCAACGGCCCGACGGTCGCCGGGGGCGGATACATCCACCCGCTCCCGCTGGTCGCGTAGTCGAGCGTGTACAGCTCGCCGCCGGGGACGTTCTGTCCTTCGGAGGTGTTGTTGACGTAGACCCGCGGGTAGATGCTGTTGGCGAAGAAGATCACGAACGACGGGAACGCGTAGTCGTTCAGGTGCGTGAACGCGAGCGGAAGGTTCACGGTCAGGTTGGAGAAGTTGTACGGGGCGCCGGAGAGGATGGGCCGTCCCGTGAGGTTGTAGGCAAGGGCGTTCGCCTGGGCAGTGCCGTTCAGGTAGATCGGCGCGTCGATCCCGAAGGACGGGGTCACCGGGCCGAACGAGTAGCCACTGACGCTGTTGGTGAACGGCGTACCGTTGACCGAGACGATCCCCGCCGCGTACAGCGTCGGGAAGTAGCCGAGCGCGCTGGTGCTCGGGATCGCCGGTGGCAGGGTCGTGTTGAACGCCCCGTTCCAGCCGGTCGGCACGTAGCTCTGGTTGGTCGCGTTCGCGTCGGGGGCGACGTTCGACAGGAAGACGAACCCGTAGTTCGGGTCGACCGTCCCCTGGAAGGTGATCGAGCCCGGGGCGACCGACAGGTTCGCCGGCGTGTTCCACAGGCCATACAGGAACGACGGGCCCTGGTTCACCTCCTCGACCCCGGCCGACTCCCAGTAGTCCGCGATGCCGATCGCGGTCTCGCCGGTGTCGCTGCCGAAGTTGAAGGCGGACGGGACCGAGCTCCACCCCGCGCCGGCGTTGTACTCCAGGCGGACGGTGCCGTTCAGCGTGTGGAACACGGCGTTCGTGCCGCCGATCGGCCCGCCGAACGTGATCTCCGAGTCCTGCAGGAGCTCAGGGAGGGGGGACGGCTGCGCTGGCGCCCGCGCCGAGCCGTTGACGACGTACGTCGGCAGCGAGACCGGGGCGGCGCCCGTCGGGTTCGCCAGGACGACCGAGGCGCTGGTCCCCCAGCTCAGCGGGACCCCGTCGGCGACGATGAGGTAGCCGAACGTGAGGACGTCCTGGTTCGCGCCGTTGACGCTGAGGTTGTTGTACAAGGCGACGCTCAGCGGGAAGTCGGCCCCGCTGATCGGGACGGTCCCCCCGATGCACTGGACGACCCCGCCCTCGATCTCCAGCATGGTCGTGAGATTGTCGAAGCCGCACGCGGAGACGATCGCGTTGGGCGCGAAGCCGAACGCCGAGTCGGCCGTCAGGTTCCAGAGGTCGTCGACGAAGTGGATCGCCGTGCCGTTCATGTCGATGACGTTCTGGGCCCAGACCCACCCGTCGGCCGTGCCGGGTTCGGTCAGGTTGTCGCCGATCGTGTTCAGCTGGAGCGAGAACTCGTACGGGGAGCCGACGTAGCCGAGGTTCCCCGCGCTCGGGTCCATGACCCCGGCGGAACCCGGGTCCGTGACATTGGGGGGAGCTTGGAACGTGACTTCGCCGAGGAAGTCCGCGGCCGAGTAGTTGTACGTGGTGATCCCACCGCCGCCGTTCACGCCGACGCCGTAGTCGGCGAGCCCCAGTGGGGCCGGGGGCGCTTGGTACCCCGGCGAGACGATGCTCGACGGAGAGGCGGTCGGGTCGTTGGCCAGGCCGAGGTTCGGCGGGGAGACGAGCGGGCCGTAGAGCGAGCCGGTGTCGGCGAACGCCGGGCCGCCAGCTTCGGGCGTCGCGTCGAGCCACGGCCGAGAACCCAGCGGGGAGAGGATCCCCGGCGCGATCGGAGAGGAGAGGGAGGGGCTGGAGGGGAGCGAGGCACGGGAGGGGAGCTTACCGAGGTCCAGCAGGCTGGCGGGATTGCCGCCGCCGGGCCGGCTCGACGCGGGAGCTACGTGCGGCGCATGGTGGCTGGCAGCGGCGACCTCGGAGTCGCGGCCCAGCAGGACGCCCGCGGGCGTCACCATGAACGCGCACGCGAGCAGAATGATCGGCAGCAGCCAGACGTTTCGGGTTCGGCCTCTCGGCGAGGACATGCTAGAGGGCTATCGGGGACTCTTATTCCTCTTTCGATGGGATTCGCGTCGCGGCGCGAGCGGCCCGAATGGAGCGGAACGCCGAGTCGGGGGCCTCAAGGCGCGAAGCGACGCGCCATGACATACGGCAGCACACCGCCGGCGCGGTAATGCTCGAGCTCTACGTCCGACGCGAGCCGGACGACCGCCCGGAACTGCACCGGCGACGCCGTATCGCCCGTAGCCGTGACCTCCAGCTCCGCCCCAGGGCCGAACTTCGCCCCGGTCGGTAGGCGCAGCTCGAAGCTCTCCCGGCCGGTCAGGCCCAGGCTCTTCGCGCTCTCCCCCGGTCGGTACGTCAGCGGCAGCACCCCCATCTCGAGCAAGTTGGACCGGTGGATCCGCTCGTAGCTCTCGGCGAGGACCGCCCCGACGCCGAGCAGGCGGGGTCCTTTCGCGGCCCAGTCGCGCGAGCTCCCCTGTCCGTAGCTCGCCCCCGCGAGGACGAGCAGCGGAACGCGCTCGGCGCGGTAGCGGTCGGCGGCGTCGTAGACGGTCGTCGGGGTCCCGTCGGGGAGATGTACGGTGAACCCGCCCTCCTTCGGCGCGACGAGCGCGTTGCGGAGCCGGACGTTGGCGAACGTCCCGCGGACGAGGACGTCGTGGTGACCCCGCCGCGAGCCGTAGGTGTTGAACTCGCTCGGCGGCACGCCGTGGGCGGTCAGGTACGCTCCCGCCGGCGTATCGGCCGGAATCTCCCCCGCGGGCGAGATGTGGTCGGTGGAGACTCGGTCCCCCAGCACGAGGAGGGCGCGGGCCCCGCGGACCAGCAGCCCGCCGTCCCCGGGGAGGAGCGGCGACGGGAGGGCGAGGTACGGCGCCTCGGCGAGGTACGTCGACCGGGGTTCCCACGGGTAGCGGAGGCCCGACGGGGTCTGCAGGCCGTCCCAGTGAGCGTCCCCGACCTCGATCGCCCGGTACTTCTCCTCGAAGATCGCCGGCTCGACGCTCGAGGCGACGATGGCGCTCACCTCCTTCGGGTCCGGCCAGAGGTCGCAGAGCATCACCGGCTCCCCCGCGGGCGTGCGGCCCAGCGGCTCGGTCGTCAGGTCGACGTCGACGCGGCCGGCGAGCGCGTAGGCGACGACCAGGATCGGGGAGGCGAGGTAGTTCGCCCGGACGTCGTTGTGGATCCGGGCCTCGAAGTTACGGTTGCCGCTTAGGACAGCGGCGACGAACAGCTCGCGCTCGCGGACGGCCTGGTCGACGTCCGACGGGAGCGGGCCCGAGTTGCCGATGCACGTCGTGCAGCCGTAGCCGACGACCCCGAAGCCGAGCTGCTCCAGGTACGCCAGCAGCCCCGCTCGGCGCAGGTAGTCGGTAACGACCTTCGAGCCCGGGGCGAGCGACGTCTTGACGTGGGACGGGACCGTAAGCCCGCGTTCGACGGCGTGCTTGGCGAACAGGCCGGCGCCGACCATCACGGTCGGGTTCGAGGTGTTGGTGCAGCTGGTGATGGCAGCGATCACCACCGAGCCGTCGTCAACGGCGGGAGAGCCGCCGACCGGTGCCGCGGGCGCGTGGTCGCGCTGCCCGTTGAACGGGTGGAGCGGGTCGTCGGCCGGGTACGGCCGTCCGGTGCCGCTCGCGGCCCGGGGATGCGCCGACCGGTACGCCCCCAGCGCCTTGCGGAACGATGGGCCGACGTCGCGCAGCGGCATGCTCTCCTCCGGGTTCCGGGGCCGGAGACCGTCGGCTCGATCGCCGCCAGGTCTACCCGCAGCACTTCGTCGTAGTCGATCGAGCCCGGTGGCGGGGAGCCCCAAAGCCCCACGAGCCGGGCGTACGCCTCGACCCGGCGGACGAGCGACGCGGGGCGCGCCGTCCCCCGCAGGTAGTCGATCGTCGCCTCGTCGATCGGGAACATGGCCGCCGTCGCCCCGTACTCGGGGCACATGTTCGACACCGTCGCCCGGTCCGGCACGGTGAGCTGGCTGACGCCGGTCCCGTGGAACTCGACGAACCGGTCGACGACCCCTTTCTCGCGGAGGCGGCGGGTGACCGTGAGCACCAGGTCGGTCGCCGTGGCGCCGCTCGGTAGGCGGCCCGCGAGCTCGACCCCGACGACCGCTGGGCGGGCGAGGAAGTACGGCTCGCCGACGAGGACCGCCTCCGCCTCGATCCCGCCGACGCCCCAGCCGAGGACGGAGAGCCCGTTGACCATCGTCGTGTGGGAGTCCGTGCCGATGAGCGTGTCCGGGAACGCCGTCGGCTCACCCGGGCCGTCCGTCCGCCGCACGACGCTGGCGAGGTGCTCGAGGTTCACCTGGTGGCAGATCCCGTTGCCGGGCGGGACGACCCGCAGGCCCCGGAACGCCCCCTTCGCCCAGCGGAGCAGCCGGTACCGCTCGGCGTTGCGTTCGTACTCCCGGTCGAGGTTGATCACCGGCGACCGGGGCGACCCGAAGCTGTCGACCTGGACCGAGTGGTCGACGATCAGGTCGACCGGCACGACCGGATCGACCCGCGCGGGGTCGACCCCCTTGGTCGCGGCGGCGTCCCGGAGCGTCGCGAGGTCGACGAGCACGGGCACGCCGGTGAAGTCCTGCAGCAGGATCCGCTCCGGGTGGTAGGCAAGCTCGCCGCCGGCGTCCCGTCCCTCGCCGACCGCGAGCGCGGCGAGCCGCTTCGGGTCGGAGGAGCGGGGGTCGAAGTGGCGCACGACGTTCTCGAGGACGATCCGCACGGTCCGGGGCTGCCGGGCGAGCCGGGCGGCGTCGACCCCGGCAAGGCGGTCGAGCCGGTAGACGGCGAGCGTCTCGTCGCCGAGGCGCGCGGAGTCGCGCGCGCCGAGAGGGTCCGCCGTCGCCACGGATCGAGCAGGCGACCGTCCTTCTTGGGCTCTGCGGGCGCCGCGAGGCTCAGAATTCGTGGTGGCGCTCGCGGGCGCGGCGCCGCGAGCTGCGGATCAGGAAGAACCCGGCGGCCGCGGCCACCCCGAGAACGATGGTGCCGACGACGATGTACCCCTCCTCCGCGGGAAGGCCGAGGAACGACGGCTGCACCGTGATGGAGACGTTGTCGAAGCTGGTGACCTTGTCCGAGTCCTCGGCCAACAGGCCGATGACGAACGTCCCCGGCCCCTTCGGGGTGCACGTCAGCACGGCGGCGGCGTCCGCCCTGCACCCGGCCGGCAGCCCGCTCCATGTGTAGGTGTAGGTGCCGGTGCCGCCGACGACGAGCCCCGCGAACGTCACCTTCTTGCCCTGCAGGAACGTCGACGGGCTCGCCTCGAGGGCGAGGAGCGGTGCCGGGTAGACGAGGTAGCCCATGAGCGTCTGGTTCGCCGAGGTGACCCCGTTGCTGTCGGTGACGGAGACGGTGATCGAGTACGTCCCCGGCAACACCGGCGTGCATCCGATCTGGGCCCCCGTCCGCGGCGTGCAGCCGAGCCCAACCGGGGTCGACCACGTGTACAGGTCGTGGCCGGAGCCGCCCGACGCGGTCGTCTCGAGGACGACCGCTTCGCCGACGTCGGCGCTCGGGTTCGTCGGCGCGCTCGGGACGGCCACGGTCGGCGCGGCGTAGACGAAGGACGACGCCGAGGTCTCGGTCGCCGTCGTCGCGCCGTTGCCGTCCGTCGCGGAGACGCTCAGCTGGTACGAGCCTCCGACGGTCGGCTGGCAGGTGATCTGGGCGGTGTCGCTCACCGTGCAACCGAGGTTCGCCGGGGTCGTCCACGTGTAGGTGAACGGCGCCGCGCCGCCGGTCGGGGTCGTGTGGAAGACGACCTTCTCGCCGACGTCGGCGGTCGCGTTCGGGCTGCTGGGAGCCGTGACGGTCGGCAACGAGTCGACCGTGAAGGAGGCGGACGTCTCCTTCGCCGAGCTCACGTCGTTCGAGTCGGTCGCGTAGACGCTGACGGTGTACGTCCCGGCGGCGGTCGGCACGCAGACGAGCGTGGAGGTCGCGCTCGCCCCGCAGTTGAGGCCGCCAGGCGCTGTCCACGTGTAGCTCAGGCTGCCGGAGCCGCCGGTGCCGCTGGTCATGAACATCACCGTCTGCGTCACGTCCGCGCTCAGACGGTTGGGCGTCGGGATCTGGACCGACGGCGCCGCGCCGACCGTCACCGCAGAGGAGCTCGGACTGGACGCCGAGACCCCGTTCGAGTCGGTGACGACAACGCTCACCGTGTAGCTGCCCACCGTGGTTGGAACGCAGCTCACCGTGGGGCTGTCGGTGAGGGTGCAGTTGAGGTCGGGGGCGGACTCCGACCAGATGTACCCGTAGCCTCCGGAGCCGTTGACGGCGACCTCCTGGAAGCGGAGCGTCTGGCCAACGTCGACCGAGCCTGCGCTCGGGGTCGGTGCCGGCGCCTGCGGGTCGCCGTGGACCGTGTAGGTGAGCGTCCCGGTCCCCTTCGCCACCAAGCCGTTCGAATCGGTCCAGAGGAACGAGACCGTCTGCGAGCCGCTGGCGCTCGGCGCGCAGGAGAGCGTCGGTCCGGCCGCCGTGAGGTTGCAGCCGAGCCCCGCCGACGCGCTCCAGGCGTAGCGGCCGCCGCCGGAGCCGCCCGTGGTCGTCGCGGTGAACGTCACGCTCTGGCCGACGTCGGAGGTGAAGCGGGAAGCGGTCGGGGCGGACTCGCTCGGCGCACGGTACACCGTGAAGAGGAGCGGGGCGGAGGTGACGCTGGCGTGGTCGCTGTCGGTCACGGTCACGGTGATCGAGGCGTTGACCGCGGCGGAGGGGGAGCAGGGCACGGACGCGGTGGACCCGGCGCACGACGGCGGGAGGTCGACCCAGCTGTAGCTGAGCGAACCGGAGCCGTTCACCGCGACGACGGTGAACGTCACCGACTGCCCGACGTCGGCCGACGGGACGGACGCCGTCGGGGCGGCGACCGCGAGCGGCGGGTAGACAGTGAAGGTGTACGCCGCGGAAGCGACCGAGTAGTTGTCGGCGTCCTTCACCGTGACGGTGATCGACGCGCCGGAGACCGGCGCTGTCGGTGAGCACGTCACCGTGGCGTTCGTGCCGGCGCACCCGGCCGGGAGCCCGTTCCACGTGTAGGCGAGGGCGCCGAACCCGCCGCTCGCGGTCACCTGGAACGTCACCGACTGGTTCACGTCGACCGACGTCTTCGGGGTCGAGGTAGGGGTGCCGACCGTCGGGTCGGGGTGGACGGTGTAGCTGAGCGCGGTGGCGCCGGTCGCGGCGATCCCGTCCGAGTCGGTCCACGCGTACGACACGGAGAACGTGCCGGTCGCGCTCGGCGTGCACGGGAGTGTCGGACCGGTCGTGCTGAGCGCGCAGCCGAGCCCGCTGGAGGCGCTCCAGGCGTAGCTGCCGCCGCCGGAGCCGCCGGACGTCTGCGCGGTGAAGCTGATGCTCTGGTCGAGGTCGGCCGCCGGCTGCGACGGCTTGGCCGCCGCCTGCGTCGGTCCGGCGTTCACGACGAAGGTAAGGGACGTGCCCCCCACCGCGAGGCTGCCGTCCGAGTCCGTCCACTGGTACGAGACGGTGTAGTTGCCAGCGGTCGTCGGCGTGCACGAGAGCGTTGCGCCGGTCGTGGCGAGGTCGCAGCCAAGCCCGCTGCCGGCGCTCCAGGCGTAGCTGCCGCCGCCGGAGCCGCCGGTCACGTGGGCGGTGAACGTCACCGGCTGCTCCAGGTCGGCCGACGGGACCGACGGGGTCGGAGGAGCCTGGCCCGGGGCGGCGAAGACGGTGAGGCTGACCGACGAGGAGTTCACCGTGTAGCCGCCGGGTCCGGCGACCTTGACGTAGACCGACGAGGTTCCGGAGGCGCTCGGCTCGCAGGTGAACGACGCCGCCGTGCTCGCGCAGCCGGACGGAAGGTCGAACCAGCTGTACGTCGCCGCGCCTCCGGTCGAGGCGATCTCCCCGAAGGTGACCGGCTCGTTGACGTCCGCCGGGGACGGCGTGATCGTCGGCGTCGCGACCGAAAGGATCCCGACGGTGGCGGTCGCCTCGTTGGAGTCTGCGTCCTCCGTCACGAACTCGCCCATGCCGGTGGGGGCGTTGGCAGGAACGCTCACGGTGCACGAGAACGCTCCGGAGGGGCCCGCGGTGACGGCGCACACCGTGTTGCCCCACGGGGCGTGGGTCGACACGGCGCTGCCGGGGGTGAACCCGCCGCCCGACACGTTCACCTGCGTTCCGACCTCGATCCCGTTCGGGACGACCTTGATGAACGTCACCGTGAACAGGGCGGACGCGGAGTGGCCGCCGGGGCCCGAGGCCGCGAACGTCGTCGGGCCGCCCATCGCACCCGTCGGGATCGAGAAGGTGCAACCGAACGCCCCAGTGGCGTTCGCCGTGCCGGAGCAGGCGAGCCCTCCGACCCAAGTGACGTTCACGACACCGGCGGGGGCGAAGTTCGTGCCGTTGAACGTGACGAGCGTCGTCGCCGGTCCGTGGGTCGGACTTCCGACGAGCCCCGTGACGACCGTGAACGGGGCGGTCGCCGAGTGGCCGTGGCCGTCGCTCCCGTTGAACAGGTAGACGCCTCCCGCGGTGCCGGCAGGGATCGACAGAGAGCAGAGGAACCCCCCGCTCGCGTTCACGCTCGCCGAGCAGCTCGTCGAGCCGGACCAGCCGACCGTCGCAGTGGCGGAGAGCGGATAGCCGGCGCCGGCGAACGAGACGAGGGAGCCGACCCCGCCCGACGTCGGGCTCGCGGCGAGCGACGGCTCGACCGTGAAGACCGCGGAGGCGGTCGGGCCGGCCGTCGCCGTGAACGTGTGGGCGCCGAACGTCGCCGCCGGCATCGTGGTGTTGCAGCTGAACCCGCCGGCGGGGCCGGTGGTGCCGTGGCAGACGGTCCCGCCGCTCCAGCCGACCGTCATCGCGGTCGAGCCCGCGAAGCCGCTCGCGGTGAAGCGGAGCGCCGTGCCGACGACCCCCGAGGTCGGGGTGACCTTGAGGACCGAGCCGACGGTGAACGACGCGTGCGCGACGTTCGACTTCGAGTCGTTCGCGGTGAAGACGTACGAGCCGTCGGTCGTCGTCGGGACGGTGTAGTTGCACTCGAACGACCCGTTCGTCTCGGTCTTTCCGGAGCATGTGCTGCCGAGGCTCGAGCTGACCGAGAACGACTGGTGGGAGGCGTACCCCGTCCCGCGCAGCAGGACCTTCGTGCCGACCGGCCCGAGGTTCGGGGAGAGCACCAGCTTCGGCTGGAGGACGAACGAGGCGCTCGCGACGAGCGTGCCCGAGAGGTTCGCGGAGAAGCGGTACGTCCCGGTCGGCGTCGCCGGGAAGACGAACGAGCAGGAGAACGCCCCGACGACCGACGTCGAGCCGGAGCAGGCAAGGCCGCCGGCCCACGTGATCGCCACCGGGACGGGCCCGGGGAGCCCGGAGGCGGTCGCACCGACCGCGGTCCCCACCGTGCCGTTCGTCGGCGCGAGGACAAGGAGGGAGAGGATCGTCAGCGTCCCCGTGGCGGAGTCGGCCGGCGACGTCGCCCCCGAGAGGACCTGGGGTCCCGCGGTCATCGGCGGGACGTGGAACGAGCAACGGAACGTCCCGAACGCGTCGCTGATCGCCGCGCACAGCGTACCCGCGCTACCGTTCACGTAACCGGTCGCCCCCGCAGGGAACCCCTCGCCGAGCGCGACGTCGCTCGAGCCGACGGTCGCGGCGTCCGGCGTGAACCCGAGGGACGGGACGATCTGGAAGAGGGCGGTCGCAGTGTTGCCGACCCGCCCCTTCTTCGGGGTCGGGTACTCGTAGTCCCGCGCGGTGAAGGTGTACGGTCCGGCCGCCGACTGCGCGACCGTGAACGTGCACGAGAACCCGCCGGAAGGCATGACGGCCGCGTCGCAGGCGAGCCCCTCGCTCCACGTCACGTTCGCCGTGTAGCCGGGGGCGAAGCCGGTCCCGCTGAAGGCCAGGAGCGTGCCGACGGGGCCCCGGGCGACGCTGACGTTCAGGCGCGGGCCGATCGTGAACGTCGCGGTCGCGACGTTCGCGTCGTCGTCCGACGCCGTGAAGACGTACGCCGAGGACGGCGCGAACGGGATCGAGTAGGCGCAGCTGAACGACCCGTTCGCCCCGGTCTTCGGCGAGCAGACGGTACCGAGCGTGGAGGTGATCGTCACCGATGTCGACGCGCCGAATCCCGTCGCGACGAAGACGACGGAGGCGCCGCCGACCCCGCTGGTCGGGTGCACGGTGAGCGACGACAGCACGACGAACGGACTGGAGGCCGAGTGGGCGTCCGCGTCCGAGGCGGTGAAGACGTACATTCCCGCCGGAGTCGGCGGGAGCGTGATCGTGCAGTTCGCCGACCCTTCCTTGCTCGAGACGGCCGAGCAGGCGAGCGTGGTGTTCGCCCACGCGACCGAGACGAGCGCGGTCGGCGCGAAGCCGGTGGCGGAGAACGTCAGCGGGCTCCCGACGTAACCGTTCCCCTCGCTGAGGGAGAGGTGGGGGGTGACGTTGAACGCGGCGCTCGCGGTGTTCCCCGCGCTGTCCGTCACCACGAACGGGTACGACCCGGACGGCCGGTACGCGGTGGTGAACCTGCACGAAACCTGGCCGGCGGTCGTCACGACGCTCGGGGTGCAGAGGGACGACGGCTCGACGGTCCCGCCCCAGGTCAGCGTGATCGTCGCCCCAGGGAGGAAGCCACCGCCGACCAGGGTGACGCCCGTCCCGCGCGGACCGGTGGCGGGGGTCGCGGTCAGGTAGGTGACGACAAACGTCCCCGTCGCCGAGTCGGACGCCGCGTCCGTGGCGGTGACCGTGTACGTCCCGCCGGGGGCGCTCAGCGGCACCGGGTACAGGCACGAGAAGCCCCCGACCGCGTTGGTGTGCGGAGAACAGGCGACCGAGGTGGTGCCGCCGGACGACGCCCAGCGAACCGTCACGCTGAGGCTCGCCCCGAAGCCGGTCCCGCTGATGTTCGTCGTCGTGCCAGGGTCGCCGTACGATGGGCTCAGCGAGAGCGCCGGCTCGACCGTGAACGCGGCGAGGGCGGTGTCCCCGATGCCGTCGCTGGCGGTGAACAAGTAGCTGCCCGTCGGCGTCGGCGGCAGCGTGAACGCGCACGTGTAGCCGCCGGCACCGGTGCTCTTCGTCCCGACGCAGACCGAGCCGCCCGGCCAGCCCAGCGAGATCGTCTTCTGGGGGGCGAAGCCGCCCCCGGTGAACGTAAGCCGGCTCCCGACCGGCCCCCCCGTGGGAGCGACCGTCAGGTACGTGACGACAAACTGGGTGCTCGCGTGGTTCGCGCCGTCCGAGCCGGTGAAGTTGTACGGACCGCCGGGCGTGCCGAACGGGATCGTGAAGTTGCAGTAGAAGCTGCCGGTGTCGAGCGACTCGCCGGAGCACGCCGGGCCGCCGGACCAACTCACCACGACGGTCGCGGTCGGTGCAAACCCGGTCCCGGCGAACGTCGTGCCGGTCCCGACCGGGCCGAAGCCCGGGCCGGCCGTCAGTCCGGGAAGGACGTCAAACCCCGAGACGGCCGTGAGGACGGAGGTGAAGTTGGTCGTCGTCGCGAAGAAGGTGTGGACCCCCGCGGGCGCGGCCGGGAGGACGTAGCTGCAGCCGAACGTGCCGTTGCCGGACGGGTCCGTCTCGACCGAGCAGACCGTGACGTTTGCCCCGGACGGCTCCGTCCACTGGACGACCGCCGGGTAAGGGACTCCCTTGCCGGTCTTGGAGCTCATGCCGCCGAACCCCGTCCCCAGCAGGTGGAACGTCGTGCCGACGAGCCCGGAGCTCGGGTCCAGGAAGAGGTTGGACTTCAGCAGGAAGACGGCGTTCGCCGCCGTCGCCTTCGCGTCCGCCCCGGTGAATGTGATGCTCCCGCCGGGAGCCGGGGGAAGCGTGTAGCTGCAGCTGTACGTCCCCGTCGAGCTGGTCGTTCCGCTGCAGACTGTGCTCCCCGGGCTGGTGATCGTATAGGCAGAGGCGTGGGCGAATCCGACCGCGGAGAAGGTGACCGGGGTGCCGACCGGACCCGACGTCGGGCTCACGGTGAGGGCCGGGGTGACCTTTGCGGCGAGGGGGGCCGGTGCGCCGGCCCCGCTCGGCGCGACCCCGCTCTCGTAGGAAGCGAGGGGTACGGCCAAGATCGAGGCGCCCAGCAGCCCGACCGCGAGGGCTACTAGGACCGTCCGGAACGGGGCGCGGCGCTGTGCGCCCGGCGATGCTTCGACCCGGTACATACCATCCTCCCGGCGGTGAGGCGGTAGATACGGGAAGGTGGTATCAACCTAACCCTAGGCTCAAATGGGGTGCGGGGCGCTCACGGGCGCCCGGAGCGCTCGAGGCGGCCAGAGGTGGTGGCCCACTTCACGGACCGGGGGCGCGCGGTCCCGCAGTCTCGCGTAGGGGCACGCCCCGCTCCCAGCGGAGCCGTACCCAACTACCGACCGGCAGCGGCTCCGGGGCGCGCAGCTCGTAGCGTCGGCCCCTGGCGTCCTGGACTACCGAAAGGTAGCCACGGCCCACCGGCCCGCTCGCCCGGACCCGGTATCGAGGCGGCGAGCCGTCGTCCGGCTGGGCGTGCAGCTCCTCCGGGAGGACCGCCACCGCACCCCTGTCGGTCTCCAGGACGTTGTAGCCGAGGAACCGTGCCGCCCGCTGCGACCGCGGGGCGCCGTACACCTCCGCCGGCGAGCCGATCGCGTCGAACGAGCCGTCGAAGAGCAGCGCCAGTCGGTCGGCCAGGAACAACCCCTCCTCCCGGTCGTGCGTAACGTGGACCGCCGCGGTGCCGAACGCCCGGAGCGCCTCCCGGAACTCCGCACGGAGCCCGGCCCGGACATCCACGTCGACCGAGGCGAACGGTTCGTCCAGGAGGACGACTCGCGGCCGGGCCGCGAGGGTTCGGGCGAGCGCGACCCGCTGGCGCTCGCCGCCCGAAAGCTGCTCGGGCCGCCGGTCGAGCAGCCGTCCCAGCGAGAGCAGCTCGGCGAGCGAGTCGACCAGCGCGCGGACCTCACCTTCGGGGCGCCGCTGGAGGAGCGGCGCGTAGGCGACGTTCTCGAACACCGTCCGTCGTGCAAACAGCGTGGCGTCCTGGAAGAGGAGCCCGACCGAGCGCCGGTGCGGGGGGACGCCGGCGAGCGACGCCCCGGCGAGCCGGACGGTCCCGGCGGTCGGCCGCTCGAAGCCGGCGATCGTCCGAAGCAGCGTCGTCTTCCCGCTCCCGTTCGGACCGAGGACGGTCAGCAGCTCCCCTACGCCGACGGTGAACGTCAGGCCGTGCAGGACCTCGTGTCCGTCCCAGCCGGCGCATAGCCCGTCGACCTCGAGCAGCGGACGGTCAGGCATGCTCCTCCGACCCGACCCGGGCGAGCACCGCGAAGACGACGAGGCTGAGGAGGAGCAGGAGCGCCGCGGCGGCCGCGGACGCGCCGGCGAGGCGGTCCTGGCCGAGCGCGTACACCGCCACCGGCAACGTCGTGAACCGCGACATCGGCGTGAGCAGGAAGAACGTCGCCGTGAACTCGCCCATGCCGAGCGCGAACGCGAACAGGAGGGCCGACTGGATCCCGCGACCGACCCGCGGCAGGTCCGCCTCCACGAACGCCCCCCACGGGGTCGCCCCGAGCGCTTGGGCGGAGTCCCGGCCCGCCGACGACAGGCCGGCGAGGGGGAGCTCGAGGCTCTGGGCAGCGAACGGAACGGCGAGGAGCGCTTGGCTGAGGACGATCAGCAGCCAGAGGTTCGGCAGGCCTCCGACCAGCGGCTGCCACGAGGCGATCAGCGCCTCGGCGAGGACGGCCGGGGAGAGGAGCACGGGCACGAACAGGACGAGCGCTAGGGGGGTCGCCCACCGCGGGCGCCGCTGGCTGACGAACGCGCTCGCCGTCGCCAGGACGAAGCCGACCCCGGCGGCCAGGGCGGCGAAGGCCACGCTGTTCGCGACCGCGGCACCGACCGGAACGCCGAGGTGCGAGGAGGCGACCGGGCCGAAAAGGACGCCCCAGTCCCGGCCCCACGGGCCCCCCGCCGGCGGCACGACGGACCGGACAACGACCGCGAGCACGAGGGCGAGCTCGCTGACCGTGACGGCGCAGAAGACGCCCGCGAGCGCCCACGTCGTCGGCGACCGCCACGGGGGCGGGCGAGGGCGGAACGACGAGGCGCGGACCGCCCTCAGGCGTCGGGCCAGCAGTACGTAGACGAGCGCCGGGGCGGCGAACGCCCCGACCAGGAGCGCCGCCAGCACGCCCGCGCCGTGCGCATTCCCCGCGACGTAGGCGAGCTGGAAGACGAGGACCTCGACGTTCGTGCAGCGGCTTCCGCACAGGAGGATCGGCGGGGCGAACGACAGGGCCGAGAAGACGAACGTCAGCAGGCCGCCGCAGGCGGCCCCCGTCAGGCTCGGTACCGCCCACACCTCGGCGAACGCGCGGGCGGGGCTTCCCCCCAGCGAGGCGACCGTCTCCTCCTGGGCCGAAGACGATGCCTCGCAGCCGGTCGCCGTGAGCACGACGACGACCGGCACGTTGTAGAACAGGTTCACCGCGACGACGCCGGGGAGCCCGTCGCTGAACCAGCGCAGCGGAGGAACCGGCCCGCCGAGGACCCCGGTCGGACCGAGCAGGTCGAGGGTCCCCAGCACCATGACGAGACTGGGGAGCAGGAACGGCAGCAGCAGCGCCGCCCGCACCGTGCTCCGGGCCGGCCAGCGGTATCGACCGAGGAACACCCCCGCGGGATAGCCGACCGCGACGGCGAGCGCGGCGGAGAGCCCCCCCTGGACGAACGAGTCGTGGAACGCATAGCCGTCCTGGGAGATCGCCCGGCGGACGCCGTCCACGCCGCCGGCGGCCGCGAGCGACCGCCCGAGCAGTTCGGCCGCCGGCACGAGGACGAACGCCGCCAGCACCGCGACGACGCCCACGAGGACCGCGACGTCGGCGGAAGGACGCCTCATCCGCGACCGGCGGTGATGCTCTGCCAGGTCGCGAGCCATCCCGGGAGGGCGGCGTCGACCGCCGCAGGCGTCGTCATCGCGTTGAGCGGCACGAGCGAGGCCGGGGGATCGCCTCGGAGAAGATCGACGGCAGCGGCACCGTCGAGTTGGCGGGGTACTCCCATTCGTTGGTCGGGATCTCTGCCTGGACCGGGCCGGAGAGGAACCAGTTCTCGAACTCCTCGTCGAGGGAGAGATGGCGCGAGCCGTTGACGATCCCGATCCCGTAGACCGTCTCCCACGTGTACTGGGTGCCGTTCCACCAGCTGCCCGTGGAGTTGAACCAGCCGCCCTCACCCCAGTAGGCGGCGTACGCCGGGTCGGTCGAGTAGCTGACGACCATCGACGGCGACCCGCTCTCAAAGGCGTTCCACGCGTCGTTGTAGCTGTCGGAGAGCGGAGGGGTCCCCGACGGGGCGGAGGTCCAGAACGTCGTCCAGTTCTCGTGGAGGACCTGTTCGTAGTACTCGATCTGCCAGAGGAGGAACTCCTCGCCCGTGATGTCGAGCACCGGGTCCTCGACGGTGAGGTTCCGGGCCCAAGAGCGGTTGGCGACGACCTCGGGGAGGGTGAGGCTCGCGACCGCGCCGTGGGTCGCGGCGTAGAACGTCCGGTTGTAATCGACCGCGAGGTAGCCGTACTGGTACGGCACCGCCGCGTGGGTCGCGGAGAGCGCCTCGACGACCCCGGGCGAGACGTCGGCGAGCCCGGGCGGGGCGTACGGGAAGAGTAGGTGCGCCGCCGCCGCCTGCGGCGTCGTGATCTCGTCGAGGCCGATCACGAGGTCGGCCGCCGGCGCGGCCGCCTCGTCGACGAGCGTCGAGTACAGTACCCGGGGGTACTCGAGCTCGATGCGAATGTGGTGGGCGCTCGCGAACTGGCCGAAGACGGCCGAGAGGACGCACTCGCCGCAGCTCCCGTCCTCGAAGAGGCTCGGGTAGGTGTAGACCACCAGCGTCGTCCCGCCGAACTCGGAGGTGACGTACTCGTACGTCCCGAGCCCGGCGAGGATCAGCACCGAGGCGAGCGCGACGGCGACGAGCACCCGACCGGCGCGACCGGGCCGCCGGAGGCGGCGCGGCGGCGCGTGCGGGGAAGCCGATTCCGAACTCATCCCTCCGCGGGTCCGGCGGAGCGACGACCTACGGTGTCCATCGCGTTCCCTTCGCGGGCATTATCCCGTGCAGGTTCGTGGGGTCGACGAGGCAACCCTCGTCCTCTCAGCCGGTACCACAGCTCCCCCTGTGCCCCGGCCAAGGTCTCGGGCGATTTACGCTTGCGCCCCTCCGCGCCGCGGGGGGTTCCCCCGCGTCGAGCTAGCATGGGGCCCGGGAGCGGGCCACAGAGCATTTGAGCCGGGAGCCCTCCTTGGCGGATACGATGCCCGAGCCGATCGAGAAGCTCCGCTTCGGGACGGAGCTGGTGAAGCGCGGCTTCGCCCGGATGCAGCAGGGCGGCGTCATCATGGACGTCACGACCGCCGACCAGGCGTCGATCGCGGAGGAGGCCGGCGCCGTCGCCGTCATGGCGCTCGAGCGGGTCCCCGCCGACATCCGCGCGGCCGGCGGGGTCGCCCGGATGGCCGACCCGGTCCGCGTCCGCGAGATCCGCGACCGGGTCTCGATCCCGGTGATGGCGAAGTGCCGGATCGGGCACACGGTGGAGGCGCGCATCCTGGAAGCGCTCGCCGTGGACATGATCGACGAGTCGGAGGTCCTTACCCCCGCCGACCCGTTCCAGCACGTCGACAAGAAGAAGTTCCGCGTCCCGTTCGTCTGCGGCGCGCGCAACCTCGGCGAGGCGCTGCGGCGCATCGAGGAGGGGGCGGCGATGATCCGCACGAAGGGCGAGGCCGGCACCGGCAACGTCGTCGAGGCGGTCCGGCACATCCGCCAGACGGCGCTCGAGATCGAGGAGGTGAAGCGCCTCCCGAAGAAGGACCTCGGCGTCTGGGCGAAGCGCGAGCGGGTCTCGGAGGACATCCTCCAGGAGGTCCGCAGCCTCGGCCGGCTCCCCGTCGTCAACTTCGCCGCCGGCGGGATCGCAACGCCGGCCGACGCGGCGCTCTGCCGCCTGCTGGGCGTCGACGGGATCTTCGTCGGCAGCGGGATCTACAAGTCCGAGAACCCCCGGCGCGTGGCGCGCGCGATCGTCGAGGCGTCGCTCCACTACGACGAGCCGGACGTGCTGGCCCGGGTCTCGAGCGGTCTCGGCGAGCTGATGCGCGGGGTGGAGATCTCGACGCTCCCGCCGGAGGCGATGCTCCAGACGCGCGAGTCGACGGGGGTCGCCGAGGCGCCCCCGCGACGCCCGCCCGCCGCCGCGTAAGGCCACCGCTCCTCGACACGGGCGCTCATTAGCGTCGGGCGCCTGTGCGCACCCGGCCGTGAGGATCGTCCAAGTCGCCCCGTTCTTCTACCCGCATGCGGGCGGGGTCGAGTCCCACGTGCGGAGCCTTTCGCGCGAGTTCGCCCGCCTCGGCCACGACGTCACGGTCCTCACGTCCCGGTTCCGGCCGGGCTCGCTCCCCTCGAGACGATCGACGGGTTCCGAGTCGTCCGGGCGCGGGCGTACGGCGTGGTGTTCAACACCCCGCTCGACCTCGGGATCGGGCCGGCCCTCAAGGGGCTCGCCGCCGATGTCGTCCACCTTCACTACCCGCCACCGCTGACGTCGTTCCTGGCGACGCGCGCGCTCCAAGGGGGCGACATCCCGACCTGCCTCACGTACCACTGCGACCTCTTCCTCGCCGGGGCGGCGGGGCGGGTCCTCTCCGGGCTCTACGAACGCACGCTGCTCCCCCCGACGCTCGCCCAGGTCGACCGGATCGTTGTCCACACGCAGAGCTACGGCACGACCTCCGCGAGCCTGCGGGGCCGCGAGCTCGACATCGTCCCCGCGGTCGTCGACCTGGAGCGGTTCCGGCCGGGGAGGGACACGAGCGCCCTGCGCACGTCGCTCGGGCTCGACGGCCGCCGCGTCGTCGGTTTCACCGGACGGCTGGTCGCGCACAAGGGGGTCGACGTCCGTTGCAGTCGCTCCGCGGGTTGCCGGAAGACGTGCACCTCCTCGTGGTCGGCCGGGGCCCCCGCCTGGTCGACCTGGCGGGGCTGGCGCGCCGGATCGGGGTCGCCGAGCGCGCCCACTTCTGCTCCTCCGTCTCCGACGAGGAGCTCCCCCGCTACCTCGCCCTCGCCGACGTCTTCGCCTTTCCATCGCAGAACCGGCTGGAGGGGTTCGGTCTCGCCGTCGCGGAGGCGATGGCGTGCGGGCTGCCGGTCGTCACCTCGGACATGCCCGGCGTCCGCGAGGTGATCGACGACGGTGTCCACGGCCGGTTGGTCGAGCCGCTGCTCGCCGACGACCTCGCCGCGAAGCTCCGCGAGCTTCTGGACGACCCGGCCCGCGCCCGCGCCATGGGCGCCGCGGGCCGCCGCCGCGCCGAGGAGCGCTACGCCCTCGGCACGGTCGCCCGCCAGCTCATCCGGATGTACGAAGACCTGCGCGCAGCTGGTTGATCTGGACGTTCGTCCGCTCCGCCTCGCGGCCGGCGGCGCGCCGCCAATCGGCCTCCGCGGAGGCGTACAGGATGCTGCGGGAAGCGTTGACGAGCAACGCGCGCCCGTGCGCGTCCGCCCCCTCGCGGACCGTGGTCGCGAGCGAGCCGCCCTGCGCGCCAATCCCGGGGACGAGGATCGGGACGCCGTTCCCTAAGGTCGCGCGCGCGGAGCGCAGCGCCTCGGAGAACGTCGCGCCGAGGACGACCCCGGCGTTACCGTGCGCGTGGGCGAGGCGTCGGACCTCGCTGACGACGGCGAGCCAGAGCGGACCGCGGGGCGTCGGGATCTCCTGGAAGTCGCCGGAGCCCGGATTGGACGAGTGGGCGACGACGAAGACGCCGTGGGTCGTGTCGTCGAAGAACGGCTCGAGGGTCTCCCACCCGTTCCAGGGCGTGACCGTGACCGCGTCGAAGCCGAACGAGCGGAACGCGCCGTCCCGCACCATCCGCATCGTGTTCGGGATGTCGTTCGCCTTCAGGTCGAGGATCCGGATGCGGGTCGGCCCGATCTGCTTGGTCCACCGCGCGAGCGCGCGGGCGCCGTCGGGCCCGTACCTGCAGGTAGGCGGCGAGGTTCATCTTGAACGCCGCCGCGTGCGGGGACGTCGCCCGGACGATCCCGCTCAGGAACCGCTCGAGCTGGACGGCCGGACGGAGACGTCGCAGCGGCTTCGGCATCTGCGCGGGGTCCGGGTCGAGCCCGACGCACAGGAGCGAGCGGCGGGCACGGAGCACCTTGTCGAGCCGCTGGGAGAACTTCGTGGCCACGACCGGTTCCGGAGCCCGGAGGGGAAAAAGCGTTGTCCTCGAACGGAGGCGGCCCCTCGGGCCCGCGCGCGGCGCAGGCGCGGTCCACCGTTCGCTCGGTCGGCGACGGCTTTAACGCGCGCCCTACTGGAACCTCGCAGCCGATGGCGGAGGGGGACGAGCCGGGAGAACTGCCCGAGGTGCGCCTGCGGGAGCTCGGCGCGCTCCCGCCCCGGGTCCACGTTATCGGCAAGGTCGTCAGCGTCCGGCGGCGGGAGGTCGTCCGCCGCTCGGACGGCGGCCGGCGGCCCCTCCTCACCGGTCTGCTCAGCGACGGGACCGCGAGCGTCCGGTTCACGTGGTGGGACCCGCCGCGGGACGAGATCGAACGCGGGACGATCCTGCGGGCCGTCGGCGCCGAGGTCCGCGAGTTCCGGGGCCGGCCCGAGCTGGTCTTCTCCTGGAAGACCCGGATCGGGCCGGCGGGTCCGGCGGAGCTCCCGCGCCTGGACGGCGACCGGCTCCCGGTGCGCAGCGTCGCGCAGCTCGCCGAGCACGACGAGGGGTTCCGACTCGAGGCGCGGGTGCTCACGGTCCAGTCGAAGTCCGTCAGCGTCGGAGAGGAGCGGCGCGTCGTCTACGAGGGAGTCGTCGCCGACGGCACCGCCGCCGTCGCGTTCACCGCGTGGAGCGACTTCGGGCTCGCCCCGGGCGAGGCGATCCGCCTCACGGGGGCGACCGTCCGAGCGTTCCGGAACCGACGCCAGCTCGTCCTCGACGAGGGGTCGGTCGTCGTGCGGATCGACGCCGGCGGCCTGCCGGAGCCGGCCGAGTGGCTGCGGCGGCCCCCCCGTCCGATCGCCGAGCTGGAGGACGGCGACGGCGACGAGGTCGCCGCGGTGGAGGGCCTCGTCGTCGGAGTGCTCCCCCCGAGCGGCCTCGTCTACCGGTGCCCGGAGTGCCGGCGCGTCACCGCGAACGGGATCTGCCGGCTCCACGGCCAGGTCCACGGGTTCGCCGACCTGAAGGCGCGCCTCGTGCTGGACGACGGAACCGGAGCCGCGACCATCTCTCTCGACCGCGCGGGCACCGAGCGTCTGTGGGGAAAGACCCTCGCCGACGCGCAGGCGCGCCTTCGCGAGGTGCCGGACCCGACCGTCCTCGCGGAGGAGCTTGCCGAGGCGGTCGTCGGCCGACGGTTGACGGTGCGGGGCTCGGCCAGCCGCGACGACTTCGGCGTCACGCTCGTGCCCGAGAGCATCGACCCCGCCGAGGTCGACCTCGACGCCGCGGCCGACGAGCTCGCCGCCCGCCTGAACGGGGTCCGCTGATGGGGCGGCGGGAGCTCGCCTGGCGCGTCCTCACCCGCGAGCTCGAGCTCTCGACCGAGGAGGACCACGGCTCCGGCGAGCGGGCGGCCTCCTACCTGCTCAGCCCGTTCGGGGCGCGGATGAACCGTGTCCTGGTCGCCGGCGCGATCTCCGCCGCCGAACCGATTGGCCGCGACGAGCCGGCGTCGTTCTGGCGGTCCCGGCTCGCCGACCCGCTCGGGGAGGTGCGCGTCACCGCCGGCTCGTTCCAGCCCCGCGCGATGGTCCAGCTTCGCTCCGCCCCCGCGGGCCGGCCCGCGCTCGTGATCGGTAAGGTGCACCTGTTCCGGGGCCGCGACGGAAGCGCGACGGTCTCCGTCCGCGCGGAAGCGGTCCGTCCCGTTCCGGAGGCCGACGAGCGCGCCGCGGTCGCCGAGGCCGTGCGCCACACGCTCGACCGCCTCGACCTCATCGACCGGCTCCAGCACGAGCCGCAGGTGCCCGACGCGGTGCTCCTCTCCGAAGGGCACCCGGCCGTCTGGATCGCCGCCGCCCGCGAGGCGATCCGACGGTACCCGAACGCCGAGCGCTCCGGCTTCCGGGCCGCCTTGGTCGGGGCGGTCTCGCGCGTCCGAGGGACGGTCGCCGCCCCCGCGGAGCTCGCCGCGTCGAGCGGGGTGCGGCGGACGGTCGACCCCCTACCGCTCCCGCCGGTCGAACCGGACGCGGCCCAGCGGGCGGACGAGGCGACGTTCCTCGACCTGGTCGACGCGAGCTCGGGGACCTCGGACGACGGCTACGCCGACGTCCGCGAGGTGATCCGGCGGCTGGCCGAGCGGGGTGTCGGCCCGGAGCGGGCCGAGGCGCTGCTCGGGCGGCTCGAGGAGGGCGGAGTGCTCGAAGAGCCGATCGTGGGCAAGCTCCGGCGGGCGTAACCCCGCTCTCAACGAACCCCCGCGCCGCAGGTTATATAGGGGCCCCCGGCTCGGGCCGCGGGGGAATGAGGAGCACCTGTCTCTCCGATCTCGTGACGAGACCAGCGACCGGCTGACCCCCCTCCCGCTCCGGAACTGATGCAATGGCGGCACGCTCCCCTTCGGGGGGTCTCTTCGCTTTCCTCATCGTCATCGTGTTGATCGTCGGCGGGGTCGGCTTCGGCCTGCTGTACGAGCACAACCACCCGCAGCCCCCCGCGAGCCCCCGCACCGTCGTCGTCGGCGACAACGTGACGGTGAACTACATCGGCTACTTCGCCAGCGGCCCGGAGGTCGGCAAGATCTTCGACACGTCGATCCAGTCGGTCGCCGAGAACAACGCGACGTACCCGAAGGCGCTGCTGTACTCGCCGCGCAACGCCTCCGGCTACACGCCGCTGCCGGTGCACGTCGGGCCCCACAGTCCGAAGGGCGGCTACTCGGTGAACGGCGTCTCGTACGCCTCCGTCGTCACCGGATTCTGGAAGGGGCTGCTGGGCCTCCCCGTGAACGTCACCCGTTCGACGTCGTTCCCCGCCAGCGAGGGGTATGGCCCGCTGAACCAGAGCTGCCTCGTGACGGCGCCGCTCGTGCAGACGATCCCGGTGTCCGTCTCCTACCTCCCCGCCACGTTCACGAAGTCGTACCCCGGCGTCACCGCCGCCGCCGGGGTCCGGTTCTCCGACCCGACGTACGGCTGGGCCGACACCGTCGTCAGCGTCAACTCGACGAGCGTCGTCGTCGCGCGCCAACCGACCGCCGGCCAGACCGTCTCTCCCTACGGTTGGAAGATCGTGGTCCAAACCGTGACCTCCCGGACGATCACGCTCGCGAGCGACCTGACGCCGTCCAGCCCGGGGAACGTCCTCGGAAAGATCTCCAACCAGACCGTCTGCCAGACCACCAAGTTCATCGTCTGGAGCGTCGACCTGAGCGCGGGGACGTTCGTCGAGAACTACAACAGCGAGGTCGTCGGCCAGGCGCTCACGTTCGTCGTCACCGTCGCCGCGATCTATCCTCCCTGACGGGAGGGCGGGTCGCCCTACAGGGTGACCTTGCCGCGCTTGAGGAGCTGGGTGAGGTTCTCCTCGGCGATGGAGGCGAGCGCCTCCTCCTGCGGCCGGCGGCGCAACTGGTTCTGCCGGGAGGTGCGCGCGAAATCGTCGCGCTGCTCGCGGAAGCGGGCGAGGAGGGCGCGGCCGGCGGCGTTGACCTCCTCGAGCTCGCGCGAGCACCGGTCGACCTCCTTCATCGCCTCCGCGCGGGCGAGGCCCTTGGCCCGTAGCTCGGCGACGATCGAACCGGCGTCCTGCAACCGACCGCGGAGCCCGACCATCGCCCGGTCCCGCTCCGCCTGCGCAGCGACCATCTCGTGGCCCAACCGATCGACCTCCGCGCGCGCGGCGGCCACGGCCGCATCCGACTCCTCGCGGAGCCGGGCGTGGTCGGCGACGACGCCGGCGCGCCCCTCGGCCTGCTGGAGGTCCGCGGTCCGCTGGCGGAGCAGAGCGACGAGCGACCTCTCCTCGTCGATCGAGAGCGCCTTCGTTTGCTGGCGCATCTCGAGCTCGGCGATCTCCTTGCGGATCTTTTCGGGCTTCTCGCGCTCGGCCGGGTCGAACGCCAGCAGCAGCTCCCGCCGGCGGATCACCGCCTCCTCGACCTTCGCGCGCGCCTGGTCGCGGGCGACGCGAAGCTCCGCAAGGCGGCGGCCAAGCTGGTTGTGTTCGCGGTGGAGCCCCTCGGCGTGCCCCTCCGAGCCGTGGCGCTGGTCGTACAGCGCCTTCTGCTCGCTCGAGAGCTTGCGGAACTGCTCGATCAGGCTGCGGCGACGGGCCGTGAGCTCGTCGACCTTTGCCTCGAGCGCACGCAACTCGTCGCGGTCGTCGCGTCCGTGCCCGTTGGGGGGTTGCCCTGAGGGGGCCCTAGGGGTCACGTCCCCTCAACTTCTCTCGCTTCTCAAAAGCCCTTCGAAATCGGTCCGGGGCGGTGGACCGGCGTCCCGGCACGGCCGCCGCCCCCCGGCTCGTCGGTCGGCGCCCTCGCCGGGTGCGGGGCCGGAGCGCGAACTGCTGTGCGGCGAACAGGGCGGCCGGGACTGCGGCATCGATGTTCACGACAGCGATCGGCGAGCAGGACTGCAGCATGGCGGTCAGCGCTGCCTCCCCCCGACCGCCGCGACCGTAGCCGACCGAGGTCGGCACGCCTACCACCGGAGCGTGGACGAGGCCCGCAACGACCGTCGGGAGCGCCCCCTCCCGCCCGGCGAAGACGAGGAAGATCTCGGGGTCGTCGCGCCCCAGCTGCGCGAGCGCCGCCTCGAGCCGGTGCAGGCCGGCGACGCCGACGTCGTAGGCGTACACGACGCGCAGGCCGAGCCCTTCGAGCAGCGCCCGCGCCTCCTCGGCCACCGGGACGTCGCTCGTCCCGGCGGTGAGGAGGGCGACGGTCCCGTCGCGGTAGGCGGCCTCGAGCCGCCGGGCACGCGAACAAGGCGTCCGCCCGCGTGGAACCGGAGCCGACGCGTCGCACCGCCCAGTCCGCGCAGGGCGGTAAGCTGCGCCGGGGTCGGGCGGGAAACGAAGCCGCCGCGGCCGTCGGCGAGGAACGCGCGGACGATTCCGACCAGGTGGTCGACCGTCTTCCCTTCACCCAGAATCACCTCGGGGACGCCGACACGGTGGGAGCGGCCGTGGTCCAGCCGGGCGTACCAGCCGACCCGGCGCACGCCGCCACTCGGGTCGGCGGCGCGGGAACGGCGCGGCATCAGGTCCGGTCGGACGGTGCGCGGGAGATAACCTCCGCCTCGGGGGACCGGCCGCCGGCGGAGCGCAACGTCCCCCGTCCCGCCCGGACTGCGCCGGGCGCCGACCCGGGGCGCGCGCCGACCCGAGCTGTGATATAGCGCAACCCGGTGGATGGCGGATTCTCGACCGATGGTCGACTTCTCCCTTTCTCCGGAGGCCGAGAGCGTCCGCGACCTAGCCCGGAAGTTCGCCCGCACCGAGATGGCGCCGCACGCGGCGGAGTGCGACCGGACGGCCCGCTTCCCCGAGGAGATCTACCGCAAAGCGCACGCCCTCGGGCTGATGAACCTCAACGTTCCCGCCGAGCACGGCGGCAGCGGCCTCTCGCTGTTCGAGCAGTGCGTCATCGTCGAGGAGCTCGCCTACGCCTGCGCCGGGATGACGACGTCCATCATCGCCAACTGCCTCGCGCTGGAGCCGATCCTCCTGGGCGCGACCCCCGAGCAGGCGAAGCGGTGGCTCCCGCCGTTCTGTGGCAGCTACCACCTGGCGTCGTTCTGCCTGACCGAGCCGAGCGGCGGGAGCGATGCGGGAGCCCTGAAGACGAGGGTCCGCCGCGACGGCGACCGGTACGTGCTCGACGGCGAGAAGTGCTTCATCACCAACGCCCCCCACGCGTCGCTCTACACCGTCTTCGCGACGGCCGACCCGACGCTCCGGCACCGCGGCGTGTCGGCGTTCGTCGTGCCGCGCGAGGCCGAGGGCGTCGTCCCCGGCAAGGACGAGGAGAAGATGGGCCACCGCGCCTCCTCCACCAGCACCGTCCGGTTCGAGCGGGTGAAGGTGCCGGCGGCCGACCGGCTCCTCGCCGAAGGGGAGGGGTTCGGGCTCGCGATGCGAACGCTCGACCAGACCCGGACGCCGATCGGCGCGCTCGCGACGGGAATCGCGCAGGCGGCCCTCGACCACGCCGCTCGCTACTCGCTGCAGCGGGAGACGTTCGGCAAGAAGATCGCCGAGCACCAGGCGATCCAGATCAAGCTCGCCAACATGGCCCAAGCCGTTCACGCCGCGCGCCTGCTGACGTGGCACGCGGCCTGGACGATCGACCGCGGGTCGCGAGGCTCGCTCGAGTCGTCGATCGCGAAGTGCTTCGCCTCCGACGCGGCGCTGCACGTCGCCGACGAGGCGATCCAGACGTTCGGCGGCTACGGCTACATGAAGGAGTATCCGGTGGAGAAGCTGTTGCGCGACGCCAAGCTTACCCAGATCTACGAGGGGGCGAACGAGATCCAGCGGACCGTCATCGCCCGAGAGCTGCTCCGCGGCTACGCCTGACCCGGGGGGATCGTCCCTGGAGATCGTCGTCTGCGTGAAACCGGTCCCGGAGGCGGAGAGCCGGCTTCGGGCGGACAGCCGCGGCACGGCCCTGGATACCGAGGGGATCAAGTTCGTCCTTGCCGGCTACGACGAGTCGGCGGTCGAGCAGGCGCTCCTGCTGCGCCAGGCGGCCCCGGGGTCGACGGTCAGCGTCTTCGCGGCCGGTCCGCCGGCGCGCACCGACGAGGTCCTGCGGGCGAGTCTGGCGCTTGGGTGCGACCGGGCGACGGCGGTGGCGCTCGAGTCGGCGCCGCTCGGGGACCCGCTCGGCACGGCGGCCGGACTCGCCGGAGCGATCCGCGCCGCGGGCCCGCACGACCTGGTCCTCTTCGGCAAGCACGCCGGGGACGACGAGGAGGGGCTGGTCGGTGCCGCGACGGCGCAGGGCCTCGGGGTCCCGTTCGCCGGTTACGTCGTGGACCTCCGGTTCGATGCGACCGCGGCGCGGCTCACGTTCCGTCGGTCCGTCGAGAGGGGAGAGGAGACATGGGAGGCGCCGCTCCCTCTCGCGGTTGGACTTCAGCAGGCGTGGAACGACCCGCGCACGGCGACACTTCCCGCCATTCTGCGGTCCCGCAAGGCGACCCTCGGCCGCTTCATCGCGCCCGCGCGGGCCGGATCTGTGAGCGTTGGGACGAAGTTCGCTCTCCCGCCGCCCCGCCAGGGCGCGAAGATGATCGAGTACCTCTTCCCCGGAAGACGCCGCCACGAAGCTCGTCCGCCTGCTCCGCGAGGAAGCGAAGGTGTTCCCGTGACCCCGACCGTCCTCGTCATCGGGGAACCGGACGGCAACGGGGTCTCCGCGGCTACGCTGGAGGCGGTCACCGTCGCCCGGCGTATCGCCGGGGACGGCGGGCACGTGGTGGGGTATCTCGGCGGCTCGAACGCCGCGGCCCAAGCGGGCGCTCTTGCCCGCGCGGGCGTCGGGACGGTTCACCTCGCAGGAGAGCCCCGCCTCGACACGGCGCCCCCCGGTGCGCACGCGCCCGCGGCCGCCGCCGCGGCCCGCGCTGCCGGCGCGACGGTGGTGGTGCTCGGAGGCACCAGCTTCGGACGGGACCTTTGCGGGGCTGTCGCCGTCAGCTTGGGCGCTTCGGCGGCGAACGGCGTCACGGACGTGGAGGCGGTCGACGGCGGATGGAAGGTGCGCCGTCCGGTGTTCGGGGGCCGCGCCACCGAGGAACGGACGCTCTCCGGGGAGCGCGCGGTCGTCTCGATCCGGCCCCACGCGTTCCCGGCGGCGGACGGCCCCCCCGCGACCCTCGCCGCAGAAGCCCTGTCCGCGGTGGAGTTCCCGCCCTGGTCGTTCGCCCCGGCGCGCTCGGCGCCGGCGGTCCCGGCGAAAGGAGGCGGGCCGTCGCTCGCCGATGCCGCGATCGTCGTCTCGGGCGGGCGCGGGGTCGGCTCGGCCGAGAAGTTCCAGATCGTTGAACAGCTCGCCGCCGCCCTCGGGGCGGCGGTCGGCGCTTCGCGGGCCGTCACCGACGCGGGTTGGAGGCCCGCGTCCTTCCAGGTCGGTCAGACCGGCAAGTCGGTCTCCCCGCAGCTCTACGTCGCCGTGGGGATCTCCGGCGCGATCCAACACCTCGTCGGGATCACGAGCTCCCGCGTGATCGTCGCGATCAACTCCGACTCGTCGGCGCCAATCTTCCGAGTCGCCGACTACGGCCTTGCGGGAGACCTGTTCGCGCTCGTCCCGGCACTCACTGCCGAGGTGCGCCGGGTCCGCGGGCTCTAAGTCGGTGCCGTCAGAGCTCGCGGACGAGGTCGAGCCCGTCGCGCAACAACGCACCGGTCCCCAGCCCGACCGCGCGCTGGGCCTTGCGGAACGTGCGGAGGAGGTGCTCCTTGCGCCCGTCCCCGGAGCCCATCATGCCGCGGAACAACTCGGTGGCGAACCGCGGGTAGAACGTGTAGAACCTCGGGTTCCACTTCACCCGGTCCATCCCTTCGAAGTCCCGGAAGTCGGCGAGGATCCCGGTCCGCTCGAGACGCCGGTCGTACTCGGCGAGCCGAGCCGCCGACGCGTCGTGCGCCCCCCGCGCCGCGAGCGCGGTCTCCGCGGCCTCGAGGCCCGAGCGGACGGCGTAGTTCATCCCCTGGATGACGATCCCGTTCGAGAAGACGAACCCCGCCGCGTCCCCGACGACCATCCACCCGTCGCCGTGGAAGGCCGCGGGGCGGCTGCGCCACCCCGAACTGATCAGCTTCGCGCCGTACTCTACGAGCTCGGCGCCGCGGAGCGCCCGCTGGATCGTCGGGTGCTGCTTGAACGTCTCGACGAGATCGTGGGCCCCGACGCCGGTCCCGAACAGCGAGGCGACCTGGACGATCACCCCGATAGACAGCGTGTCGCGGTTCGTGTACAGGAATCCTCCGGCCTTGACGCCCGGCGGGTAGAGCCCGAGGACCCACTCCTCGGCGTGCGCCTCCCCCTCGGCCAGTTGGAACCGCTCTTCCAGCCGGCCGGCGTCGAGCCGGTAGACCTCCTTGACGCCGAGCTCGGTCGCCTGCTCGTCGAGCCGCGCCCCCGGGCGGATCGGCGTCCCGAGCGTCACCCGCGAGTTCGCGCCGTCCGCGACGATCGTCACCGGGGCGGTCATCGTCTCCCCTCCTTGGACGACCCCGCGGACCTTGCTGCCTTCCCAGGCGAGGCGCTCGACCGGGACGCTGGTGACGACCGTCGCCCCGGCCTCCTCCGCCTTCTGGGCAAGCCAGGCGTCGGTGCGGGCCCGCAGCACCGTGTGTGCGACATACGGCGGTGTGCGCCACCCCCCGTCCTCGTAGTCGAAGGCGAGCGACCGGTCCCCCGTCAGGAAGCCGAACCGCTTGCGCACCAGGTGGCGCTCGACGGGCATCTCGTCACGCCACTTCGGGAGGACCCGCGCGAGGTCGTCCCCCCAGAGGATCCCTCCGGAGAGGTTCTTCTGACCGGCCTGCTCGGCCCGCTCGAGTAGCAGGACGTTCGCCCCGCCCTGGGCCAGCCGCAGGGCGGCCGAGCTGCCGGCGATTCCGGCCCCCACCACGATGACGTCAAAGTCGTCGGCCATCGCGCGCTGCGCCGACGCCCGGCGGCCGATTTAACGGTGCGCGCGGGCGGACAGGGCCGCTCTACGGGTTCCGTACGGAAGGCGCACCGGGGGTCTGGATCGCCTCGGTCGCGTTCTCTACCCACTTCTGGAAGCGGAACGGCGCGGGAATGCCCAGCCAGTCCTCGTTGCCGATCCGCGCTCCCTCCTCGGAGCTGACCCGGATCGTTCCGTAGCCGAGGATCCGCTGGCCGAACGACTGGCGGACGTCGACCCCCCGGACCTGGGTCACCGGGATCTCGTCGAAGTTCCGGCCCAGGATCCCCTTCTGGACGATGACCCGCCGGCTCGTCACGGCGTAGACCGTGCGGATCCAGCGGACGTACCGGACCGCGAGCCAGAGCAGGCCGACGAGCGCCAGGACGGCGAAGACCGCGCCGAGGTACTCCTCGAGCGCGCCGGCGTGGATGCCGACCGCCTTCGCGAGGTGGTCGAGCTGCACGGCGTACGACTTCCAGTGCGGGAGGTGAAGCCGGGTCGCCCAGAGACCCCACGTCAGGTACGTCAGGGCCGCAAAGAAGACGGTCCAGACGAACGGGCCCGGGAAGTAGAGGAACTTGGAGGCCCGGGTCTCCTCGAGCAGGAACTCCTGGTCGGCCAGGTATGTCGCCTTCAGGAGCTTCGGGGTCTTCTTGTCGGCCCACGGCGTCGCCATCGGAGGGCGACCCCCCTCTCGAGAGATAAGCGCTAGCGTGGACGGGCCCGTTCGGCGGTTTATACCCAGGACTCCGTGCGGGAGCGGATGGGCGTCACCGACTGCCACGTGCACATCAACCCGTACTGGGAGATGCGCGAGGACGCCCTCGCCCTCCTCGGGACGCGGGACCCGGAGGTCGCCCGGTACGTCCGCGAGCCGAAGGCGTTCCTGGAGTACCTCGACCGGTGCGGGGTCGACCGCGCGGTCCTCGTCAACTACGTCGCGCCCGAGGTGATCGGCTACACGGAGGCGACGAACAAGTTCGCCAGCGACTTCGCCGCCACCGACCGCCGTCGGCTGCTGCCGACCGGCGGGATCCATGCCAACCACCCGGACCCGGCGACGGAGATCCGCCACCTCGTCCACGACCTTGGGATCCGGGCCCTCAAGCTCCACCCACCGCACCAACTGTTCCGCCCGAACGCCTACGTCGACGGCGGCCCGTCGCGGCTGCGCGAACTGTACGGGGCGTGCGAGCGCGAGCATCTGCCCGTCATCTTTCACACCGGTACGTCGGTGTTCCCGCGGGCCCGGAACCGGTTCGGCGACCCGATCCTCGTCGAGGACGTCGCGCTCGACTTTCCGAAGCTGCCGATCGTGCTTGCCCACGGGGGCCGGCCGCTGTGGATGCCGACCGCCGTGTTCCTCACGCGCCGGTGCCCGAACGTCTGGCTGGACGTCTCCGGCGTGCCGCCGGCCCGCCTCCTGGAGTACTTCCCGACCCTCGCAAAGCTCGTCGACAAGGTCGTCTTCGGCACCGACTGGCCGGGCCCCGGGGTCAAGGACATCCAGACGAACCTCGCCGCATTCCGGGCGCTGCCGCTGACGCCCGAGGTCCAGCGCCAGATCCTGGAGACGAATCCGCTGACCCTCTTTCCGGCGAAGGGACCACCTTAAGGCGCGCGGCTTGTCTCTTGGTCCGTGGCCGCGACCGACGACCCGAACAAGTCGACGCCGTCCCCGACGGCGACGCCGCGCCGGAGGCGGCCGAACCGGCGCCCCCGACCGTCGAGGTCGTCGAGGGGGGCGAGGAGGTCGGCCGGCTGCCGCTCCCACGCCGCCAGCGCGGAGAGGTGTTCGGGATCGCCAGCCAGCTCCTGGGCGCGGCCCGGATCCGGGTGATGTGCGAGGACTCCGTCTCGCGGATGGGCCGTATCACCGGGAAAATGAAGAAGAAGATGTGGATTCGCGAGGGGGATCTGCTGGTCTTGCGGCCGTGGGGGTTCCAAGAGGGGAAGGCGGACATCATCTTTCGCTACAGCCGGACCCAGTCGCAGTACCTCCAGCGGCGCAATCTGCTGCCGGTGTCGATGAGCGGATTCTTGTCCCCGGACCAGGTCGCCACGGAGACGCCGGCGACGTAGGTCCGCCATGTGGGCCGGCTCCCCCCGCCCGCTCTCATCGGCGGAGGCGATCGCTGTCGAGCTGAACGCGGTCGCCTTGGGCGTCTCGCTGGACGCGCTCATGGAGAACGCCGGGCGCGCCGTCGCGGAAGAGGCGACCCACCACCTTCCGCCCCCGCCCGCGCGGGTCGCCGTCGTCGCCTCGACCGGCAACAACGGCGGGGACGGCACGTGCGCCGCCCACTACCTTCACCAGTGGGGCTACTCACCGGAGGTCTGGCTCCTCCGGCCGCCGCTCGAGATCCGGTCTCGGTCCGCGCGGCGGTGCTTCGAGCGCATCGAGCATCGCATCCCGGTCCACTTCGGCGTCCCTCGGTTCGAGGAGCTCGCGAGCATGCCGCTGGTCCTCGACGCGGTCCTCGGCTCGGGCCAGAGTGGCGCGCTCCGCTCCCCGGTGCGGGAGGCCGTCGACGCGCTGCGCCGATGCGGCGCCCCGACCCTCGCCGTCGACCTCCCCACCGGCACCCGCGCACCGGACGGGGTGCGGGCGACCTGGACCGTCACGCTGACGGCCCGCAAGCAGGAGATGGACCCGGCGACCGCGGGCGAGGTCGTCGTCCGGGACATCGGGGTCCCTACGGACGCCTGGCGGCGGACGGGGCCCGGGGAGTTCGCGTTCTATCCGGCGCCCTCCGAGCCGGGCCGCCGGGCCCGCTCGGCCCGGATCCTCATCATCGGCGGGGGTCCGTACGCCGGCGCCCCGGCCCTCGCGGCCCTCGCCGCGCTCCGCGCCGGCGCGGAACGGGCGACCGTCTGGGCCCCGAAGGGTGCCGCGGAGACCGTCCAGGGGTTCTCGCCGAACCTCGTGGTCCGCCCGTTCGGGACCGGTCGGTTCGTGCGCGCAGACGTAGAGGACCTGCTCCCCGCGGTGCGGGCGGCGCCCCCGGCGGCGGTCGCCGTCGGGATGGGCGCCGGCTCCGAGCCGGAGACGGTGGAGGCGCTCCGTCGGCTCCTCCGCGAGCTCGCCGGGGAACTCCCCCTCGTGGTCGACGCGGACGCGCTCGCTGCCCTGCCCAGCCCGGACGAGCGGCGTTCCGGCGGGGGTGCCCCCCTCGCCGCTACCCCGAACGTCGGGGAGTTCGGCCGGGTGTTTGCCCGGTCCACCGACTCGCCCGAACGGGGGGCTGCGGTGACCCATGCCGCCTCACGGGCCCGGCTCCTCCTCGTCGCGAAGGGCGAGCCCGACCTCGTCTCGGACGGCGAGTCGCTCGCCGAGAACCACCACCACCACCCCGCGATGACGGTCGGCGGGGTCGGCGACGTCCTCGCCGGGGTCCTGGCGACCCTGCTCGGCAGCGGCGTGGAGCCGTTCGCAGCGGGGCGGCTCGCCACCTACTGGGTCGGCGAGGCCGGCCTGCTCGCCGCGTCACGGCGGGGGAACGGGCTGCTGGCGACCGACGTGATCGACGAACTGCCGACGGCGCTCGTCACCGGCCTCGGCCGGGTCCATGCTCCGGCGGCGCGCGAGCGCTAGGCGTACCGGACTCGGCTGCGGATCGCCTTCGCGCGGGCGCGCACGTCCTTGGCCCCCGCGGGGTTCCCCTCGGCGTACCCAGCGTAGAAGGCACGGACGAGGCTGGGGGCGCGCGCACTCAGCGCCTTGAGGTCCTCCTCGACGAGGTGGAGGTCGATCCCGAGCTCCTCGACGCCGGCGTTGCGCGAGCCCATCGACAGGTCAAGGAACGCGACCGGGCCGTCCGGGCCGTCGGGGAGGAGCACGTTGGAGCTGGTGAGGTCGCCGTGGGAGACGTGTCCGGTGTGGAGGCGACCGAGCGCGACCCCGAACCGCTGGACGGCCCCTGCGACGTTCGCGGGCGCTAACGCCGGGTCGACGAGGACCTCCTTGAGCGTCGGGCCGGGGAGCTCTTCGAGGATGAGGCGGCACTTCTCGACGTCGAGGTCGTAGAGGATCGGGGTGCGGACGCCGAGGCGCCGCGCCTCCTGCAGCAGCCGCGCCTCCGTCCGCGTGCGTTCGCGTCGGAGCCGCTCGTCCAGCGCCTTCGGCCGGTACTTCTTCGGCTCCCGGGACTTCACTAGCGCCGGGAACCCCCACCAGTCGACCTTGCGGAGCGTCGCCTCGGCCCCGGTGGAAAGCGGCTTGCCGTCCTCCTCGTCAGCGGCCATCGGTCCGGCGGCTCAGCGGGCGCGTCGGGAGGCGAGGACCCGCACGACCGCTTCGCGCGCGAGGCGCGCCGCGAGCGCGCTGGTGTTCCCCTGGTCGTAGTGAGGGGAGACCTCCATGATGTCGAGGCCGGCGAGGCGGGGCGCCGCCTGGTCGAGGACGTACTTCACGTCCCGCGGAGTAAGCCCGAACGGCTCCGGGGTCCCGGTCGCGCCCGCATACGCCGGGTCGATCGCGTCGATGTCGAGCGAGATGTAGAGCCGCTCGGTCTTCAGCATGTTGAGCGCGCGCTGGACGGACGCCTGGATCCCGTCCCGCGCGATCTCGTGGGCCGTCACGTACGGCATCCCGACGGTCTTGTTGTCCTCCATCTCCTCGCGGGAGACCGACCGGACCCCGAGGACGACCACGTTGCGGGCCCCGACCTTCTCGACGATCCGACGCGACGAGCACGCGTGGCTGCGCGCGTCGCCCAGGTAGCTGGACCGGAAATCCATGTGGGCGTCCAGGTAGAGGACCCCGAGGCTCGGCGCGTCGTCCGGATACGACTCGACCGACGGCGGGGCGCACGCGTGGTCGCCCCCGAGCAGGATAGGGAACTTTCCGGCCCGATAGACCGGCCGCAGCTCCTCCCGGACGCCGCGGACCATGTCCTCGGCGCTCCCGAACTCGTCCGTGTTGCCGAGGTCGTGGATCTTTGCCTCGGAGAGGTCGATCCCGGTCTCGAGGTCGAACGACTCGAAATTCCACGAGTGCTGGCGAATCGCATCAGGGCCGAACCGCGCCCCGGGACGGAAGGAGGTCGTTCGGTCGAACGGCACGCCCAGCACGACGAACTCGGCGTCGTCGAACGACGACGTTGCATCGGCGAACGCGGTCGGCCGTGCCACGCGGCGGCACTCGGACCGCGCTATAAGACGCCTCCTCGGAGGCGGCCCTCCCGGCGCGCCGTCCGACCGCGAGGACCCTCCGGTCCGGCGCCGCGCGGCGGACCGCCGAGTGCGCCGCGCACAACCCGTTAAGAGCCACGTCCGACCTAGCGCGCCCGGAAGTTCCGTGGGCGACGAACCGGTGCTCCAGCGGACGGACGAGGACGACGGGGTCGTCACCCTCCTGCTCCGCAATCCGCCGGTGAACGCCCTCTCCCAGCGCCTCCTGGGTGAACTCGCCTGCCAGCTTGCGGGAGCGGCGGCCGACCCCACGGTGCGGGCCGTCGTGGTCGCGGGCGACGGACCGAACTTCTGCGCGGGCGCGGACCTGAAGGAGCTCGCAGCGACCCCGGCGGCGCAGGCCGCGACCCTCCTCCAGCGGGGAGTCGACACGTTCCGGGCCCTTGCGCAACTTCCGGTGCCGAGCATCGCAGCGCTCCACGGCATGGCCGTGGGAGGAGGGCTCGAGCTCGCGCTCGCCTGCGACCTCCGGGTCGCGGACGACTCCACGAAGCTTGGCGCTCCCGAGGTCGCCTACGGGCTCATGCCGGCGTACGGCGGTACCCAGCGGCTCCCGCGCGTCGTCGGCGCGGCGAAGGCCAAGGAGCTCGTGTTCACGGGCTCGCTGGTCGGGGCCGCCGAGGCGCTCCGGATCGGTCTCGTCAACAAGCTCGTCAGCGGCGGCCAGGACCTACGCGCGGCCCGCGACCTCGCCCACACCATCGGCCAGAAGGCCCCGAAGGCCGTCCGAGCGGCGAAGCGGGCGCTCGCTGAGGGGGCCGAAGCGCCCGGCGACGCGGGCCAGGAACTCGAGAGCCGGCTGTTCCTGCAGGAGATCCTCCCCAGCGCGGACCTCGCCGAGGGGCTCCGTGCGTTCGGGGAGCGCCGCCCCCCGAAGTTCACCGGAGGGTAGCCGGTGGGGATCGACTTCACGTTCACCGCCGACCAGGAGGCGTTCCGGGACGGCGTCCGGACGTTCCTGCAGCGGGAAGTGGCCCCGATCGTCGGCGCGATGGACGAGAACGAGGAGTTCCCCGCTGCGACCGTCCGACGCATGCAGCAGGAGGGGTACTTCGGCGTGCCGGTCCCCGAGGAGTACGGCGGGCTCGGCTTGGGAAAGGTCGGCTACTGCATCCTGCTCGAGGAGCTCGGCAAGGTCGACGCCTCCCACGGGACGATCGTCGGGGCGCACACCTCGCTCGGCACGACCCCGCTCCTCTACTTCGGGACCGAGGAGCAGAAGCGTCGCTACCTCGTCCCCGCCGCGAAGGGCGACAAACTTCTTGCGTTCAGCCTCACGGAACCCGGCTCCGGCAGCGATTCGGGCGCGGTGCACACGCTCGCCGAACGGGCCGGCGACGGCTGGAGCCTTACCGGAACGAAGCTGTACGTCTCGAACGGCCGGGAGGCGGACACGGTCGTGCTGCTCGCGGCGACCGACCCCGCCAAGGGGCCGAACGGCGGGGTCACCGCGTTCCTCCTCGACAAGGGCGTGCCGGGGTTCACCGTCGGACGATGCGAGAAGAAGATGGGCCTGCACGGCACGTCGACCGCGGAGCTCCTGCTCGACCACGTCCGCGTCGGGCCCGAGCAGGTCCTCGGAGAGGTCGGCGGGGGCTTCATCGCCGCGATGACGGCCCTGGACGTCGGCCGCGTCTCGCTCGGGGCGGCGTCGCTCGGCGCGATGGAGACGGCCTCCGCGGACGCCCTCGCGTTCGCACGCCAGCGCGTTCAGTTCGGGGCTCCGATCGCCCAGCACGAGGTGATCCAGTTCAAGCTCGCCGACATGGCGATGCGGATCCAGGCGCTGCGGTACCTCGTGTACCACGCCGCCGCGCGGCAGGACGCGCTCGGGCCTGACCCCCAGCGATGGGGTCGGCGGGAACGGCAGGAGAAGACGCGGGAGGCGGCGACGGTGAAGTGCCTCGCCTCCGAGTGGGCGAGCGACGTCATCGATGAGGCGCTCCAGATCCACGGCGGCCTCGGCTACATCCGCGGCACGCCGATCGAGCGCGCGTACCGCGACGCCCGCATCAGCGAGATCTTCGAGGGGACGAACGAGATCCAGCGGCTCGTCGTCGCCCGCGACCTGCTCGAGCGCGGCTTCTAGGCCGGGGCCTGTGCGAACGCCTCGTCGCGCAACGTCCGCCGCAGCGTCTTCTGGATCCCGCTCTTGGGCAAGCTCGGCCGGAATTCCACGGACCGCGGCGCCTTGTAGTGCGCGAGGCGCCCGCGGACGAACGCGATCAGTTCCTCCGCCCGGAGCTGCGCGCCCGCCGACGGGACGACGTAGGCCCGCGGGACCTCACCGAGCTCGCGGTCCGGGGCGGCCACGACCGCCACGTCGGCGACGCCCGGGAACGTGCGCAGCAGCTCCTCGACCTCCCGTGGGTAGACCTTCAGTCCGCCGACGTTGATCACGTCCTTCTTCCGGTCGACGATGAACGCGTAGCCGTCCGCGTCGAGCCGAGCGAGGTCGCCCGTCCGCAGCCAGCCGTCGTGGAGGACGTCCATCGTCTCGTCGGGGCGGTGGTAGTAGCCGAGCATCACCTGGGGACCGCGCACCTCCAGCTCGCCGACCTCGCCCACGGCGAGCGGCCGACCGCTCGAGGGATCGACGACGCGCTGGTCCGTCTCCGGCAGCGGAAGTCCGATCGACCCTGCACGACGCTCGCCCGCCACCGGGTTCGCGTGGGTCACCGGGGAGGCCTCCGTGAGGCCGTACCCCTCGACGAGGGCCCCGCCCGTCATCTGCTCGAAGCGCCGCTGCACGTCGGGCGGCAGCGGCGCGGAACCGCTCACGCAGAACCGGATCGTGCGGAGGTGGCGCGGGTCGAGCTCGGGCCGGTCGAGCAGGGCAGCGTAAAGGGCAGGGACCGCCGGCAGCTGCGTCGGGCGGTACCGTCGGACGAGCCGCAGCAGTTCGCGGGGCTCCGGCCGGATCTGCAGGACGATCGTGCCGCCCTCGACGACCGCGAGAAGGAAGGCGACCGTCAGCCCGTAGGCGTGGAAGAGCGGGATCGCGGCCGCGAACACTTCCTCCCCCGGCCGCCGAGCGGAGTTCCATGCGTCCGCCTGCAGGGCGTTCGCGACGAGATTGCGGTGCGTCAGCATCGCTGCCTTCGGGGTCCCGGTGGTACCTCCCGTGTACTGCAGCACCGCGACGGCGGTCCGCGGGTCGGCCCGGGCCAGCGGCACGGTGCCGGGGTTCCGTACGGAGCGACCCCAACGGCGCACCCGAGCATCGTTCGGATACGCGGTGGAGATGCCTCGACGGCGCAGCACGAGGTTGACGAACGGTCGCTTCAGCGCCGGGTAGAACTCCCGGAGCCGGGCTACGTAGACGAGCGGGATCGCCCGGCCGCTCGCCCCGCCGCACAGGTTCGGGTAGAGGGTCTCGAGGGTGACCGCCGCGCGAGGGGCCGCGTCCCCGAGGAGGTCCTCGAGGTCGTCGCCGACCCAGAGCGGGCTCACCTGGACGACCGTCGCACCGAGGCGCAGCGTCGCGAAGAAGGCGGTCGGGTACGCGGGGCAGTTCGGGAGCACGAGCGCGACCCGGTCCCCGGCGCGGACGCCCTCCCGCGCGAGGGCGGCGGCAAGGTGTTCGACCTCGGTCGCGAGCTCGCGGTACGTCCACCGGCGCCCGTAGAAGACGACCGCGTCGCGGTCGGGCCACTTTCGGACCGCCTCCTCGAGCAGTTCCGACAGGAGCCGGTCGGGGATGTCGAGGTGGCGGGGGGTCGCGGCGTCGTAGCGGAGGAGCCACGGCCGTGCCGGTGAGGGGGAAGCGGCAGCCGGCACGTTCCGGTCACCCCGGTCCCGGGATCCGCGCGAACTGCACCCCGGGCTTGTACCCCGGGGTGAACCGCACGCGGGTCCCCGGCCGGATCTCCTCCTCGGTGCGACACCCCGGGAGCCAACCGCTGACCCGCCCGCCCCCCTCGAGCTCGACGAGCACGTAGGCATAGGGGGCTTCGTTGACGAACTCGTCGGACGCGACGGCGACGATCGTGCCGGCGACGACCGTCCCCTCGGTCCCGAGCGTCGTCTCGAGGAGTGGGCCCCCGCCGCAGCGCGAGCACGCGAGCCCCCAGGTCGCGGTGGCGGTCCCGCACGCCTCGCACCGGAACCCGCGGAGCGTTCGGCCGCTCTCGTAACCGCGCACGTAGTCGTCGACGGAGTGCGGTGCTCCGGGTCCGACGTCGGTCATCGGCCCCTCACCGCCGCGAAAAGATGTGAACGGAGCAGGAGCCGCCCGTCGCTCCGATGTTGTGGGCGAGCGCGGTCCCGGTCCGCGGCACCGCGCGGGCGCCGGCGCGTCCGTTCACCTGTTCGAAGATCTCGACGACCTGGCCGGCACCGGTCGCGCTCACCGGGTGGCCCTTCGCCTTGAGCCCGCCCGACGGGTTGACAGGAAGCTTTCCGTCCCGCGCGGTGGTGCCCTCTACCGTTGCGGGGCCGGGCGGTCCCCCGAGGGAGGAAACCCAGGTCTTCGAGAGCGAGGAGCTCGGCGATCGTGAAGCAGTCGTGGACCTCGGCGAAGTCGATCTGCTGCGGGGTGAGCTTCGCCTGCCGAAACGCGAGCTCGGCAGCCCGGCGGGTCGACGGAAGCCCGAGCAGGTCCTGCCGGTCCTGCAGGTCTGTGACGGCCCCGGTGCGGACGGAGGCCCGGACCACGAGCGGCTCCGCCGCGGGGGTGCGGACCGCCTCCTTGGCCGCGACGACGACCGCTGCCGCCCCGTCCGAGAACGGGCAGCAGTCGTAGAGGCGGAGCGGTGCCGCCACCATGGGTGAGGCGAGGTACGCCGAGAGCGTGATCTCCTTCTGGAAGTGCGCGTGAGGATTGCGCGCGGCGTTGGCGTGGTTCTTCACCGCTACGGCTCCCAGCATTTCGGCGGTGGTGCCGTACTTCGCCCGGTAGGCGTCGGCGAGCGTGGCGTACAGTCCGGGGAACGTCGCGCCGTTCCGGGTCTCGAACGGATAGTCGGCCGCGTAGGCGAAGTACTCGGTCGCCGCCAGCGTGTTGAGGTGGCCGAGGCGTTCCACGCCGACCACCAGCGCCACGTCCGCGAACCCGCCGGCGACATGCACGAACGCCTCGTGCAGCGCGGCGCTGGAGGACGAGCACGCCGACTCGAGGGTGACCGACGGGACCTCCGGGATCCCGAGGCCGTTGTTGATGAGCGGTCCGAGGTGCCCCTGGTGCTCCGTGAGCCCGAAGCAGTTCGCGACGAACGTGTGGTTGACGGCCTTGGGCTCAAGCCCCGCGTCGTGGATCGCCGCCAGCGCAACGCGCGTCGCCGCCTCCCGCGCGCTCTCCGCCATCTTCCCGTAGCGGTTGGAGGCGGCCCCGACGACCCACGTTTCCCGCATCCGTCCAAGAGAAAGCCCGGCGGGAAGGTTAACCTCAACGCCGAGGCCGATCCCTAACGGGCGTTGGGGGCGATCGCCTCTAGGATCCTCGGGAGCAGCCGCTCGGCGGTCGCGGGGTCGCGGGTCTTGAAGAGAACCCGACCGGCCCGGCTGATCGTTACTTCGACCTCGAGCCCGACGATCAGAATCGTCCGGGCGTCGAGGACCCGGATCCCCTCTGCGGCGAGGCGGTCGCGTACTCTCGCCAGGTCGACGCGGAGCGGCCGGTCCGGAACCGCCTCGAACCCTCCGCCCCCCGAGCAGAGGCGCAGCTGCCGGTAGGGGGCGGTCGTCGAGGGGGGTGTACCGGAGCGGCTCGCGGTCACCGCGAACCTCCGGACCGCGGGCGGCCCTGGTGGGTCGTGCGGGCCGCCGAGACGGCCGCCCCGAACGGTAGGCGCCGTCCTACTGCGTCGGCGGGGGCGAGAACGGCATGGCGCCGCCGCCCATCATCGGGCCGGAGGCTCCGAGCGTCGCCTCGGCGTCCTTCAGGCCGAAGTAGATCAGGAACGGAGCCGCAATGTCGAGGAACGGGATGATCAGCAAGATCGCCCCGATCTTCACCATCGACTGGTTGTACCGGGTGCCGAGACGCCAGATCCCCACGAGGAGCATGATCCCGCCGATGATGGCGAGGATGGCCCCCAGGAACACCAGCGCCGCCCCGCCGAGCAGGAGCCCGAGGCTGCTGGAGACAGCATTGTCGCAGCTGGTCACGTTGCCGGAGGAGCACGGACCGACCCAGCTGACGCCAGCGCCCACGATCAGGATGAGCCCGATAAGAACGAGGACGATCCCGATGACGGCGAGGATCGAGAGGCTCGCGGGAGAGCGGAACCTGTAGTCGTGAGGGACGAGCACGCGGAACGCAGCCCGGAACTTCAGGATGAAGAAGATCGAGATGACGATGCCGACCGCTTCGAGGGCCAGCAAGCCGCCGAGCAGACCCGGCGACGGGAGCGTGCAGTAGGCGCTCGAGCAACTGTAGCTCACGCGGAGCCCGCCGTACGAGGACTGGAGGTAGATTCCGATGACGCTGAGCAGGATGCCGAGCATCCCGAAGACCGCGCCGCTCTTCGCATGGCGAACGGCCTCGGCGTCGGCCGAGCGGCTCGCGGCGTTCGGCGTCGGGTTGATCAGGCCGGAGCCGGTCGGGAAACCGGCGGGCTGGGCCCACCCCTGGGCGGGAGCGCTGGCGATCGGTCCGCCACCGGGACCCCCGGCCGGAGCGGCGGCGAGCGGAGCGCCGCAACCCTGGCAGAACGCGGAACCGCTGGCGTTGGTGCGTCCACACGACGAACAGAAGACGGCTGCCACGAGAGGATGGTGGGCGGAACCACGTATAAGAAACTCCCGACACACGCGAGGGGCGCTCGGGGGTGGAAAACGCGGGCCGCCGTCGGCTTACAGCACCTGCGCACGCCGGACGCAGTCGTCCAGGAGCTGGTCGACGTCGACCCGTTCCTCTTGGGCTAGAATCTGCACGAGGTCGGTTCGGGTCGCCGGCTTGTCCGGCACCGCCTGGCAGCAGACCCCCGGCCGGGTCGAGATCATGTACGTTCCAATCTCCTTCGCCGCGGCCTCGATCTCGAGCTTGTCGAAGCCGATGAGCGGGCGGACGATGGGCAGCTTCACCGACGCCGTCGCCGACCGCATGTTGGAGAGGGTCTGGGAGGCGACCTGGCCGAGCGCCTCCCCCGTGGCGAGGAACGTGGCGCCCTCCCGCTCGGCGATCTTCTCCGCGCTGCGCCACATGAAGCGGCGGCAGAGGACGCAGCCAACGTGCCGGTCGGTCGACCGCATCAGGGTGATCTGGGTCGGCCCGTGCGGGAGCACGTAGAGCGGAATCGGCTGGCTGTAGCGGCTGCGGAGCAGCTGCAGGTGGTCGACGATCTTCTCGAGCGGGGAGTCGTCGGTGAACGGGCGGTTGTCGAGGTGGACGGCGACCATCTCCTGCCCCTGACGGAGCATGTAGTGGAGCGCGACCGGCGAGTCGATTCCTCCGCTCATCAGCATCACGCCGCGCGCCATCGCCTCGACCACCCTCGGCGCGCTATATACGGCTGTGGACCCGCCGGTCCCCGGCCCCAGAGCTGAAATCCGCCCTCGGTCCAACGGGGCGTGAGCTCGTCGACCGGCCCGCCCGTGCCGTTGTTCGCCCGGGATGAAGGCCATGGCCCCGCCATCGTCCTGCTGCACGGGCTTGGCGCGGACCACACGGTCTGGAACGCGGTCGCACCCCGGCTCGCGGAGCAGTTCCGGGTGATCGTCCCCGACCTGCGGGGTCACGGTGCCTCTCCTGCGCCCGCGGAGGCGCGCTACACGTTCGACGACCTCGCCGGCGATGTCTGGGACCTGCTCGACCGCAAGCAGCTGCCGACGGCCCATCTCGTCGGGCTGAGCGCGGGCGCCCTGCTCGCGCTGCGCATGGGGCTCGAGTCGCCGCGCCGGGTCCTCAGCGTCGTCCTGATCGGAGGGGCGGTCTATACGGACAACCACACGCGGTCGGTCGCCGAGCGCTGGGCGCAGACGTACTCGAAGGAGGGGGCCGATGCCCTCGCCCTCCGCCTTCTGAAGGACCTGTACTACCCGGATTGGATCGAAGCCCACATGGACGTCGCGGACCGGCTGCGGGAGGCGCTCCCACAGCACGACTACCGGGCCGCCACCTTGTGGGGCACGGAAGCGGCGCAGTTCGACGAACGGGGACGGGTCGCGACCCTGCAGCCCCCGGCCCTCATCGTCCAGGCGATGGACGACCAAGTCGTCGACGCGTCGCACGGGCGGATCCTGCGGCAGTCGATTCCCGGGTCCCGGATCCGGATCCTAGCGGAGACGGGCCACCTGGTCCCGGTGGAGCGGCCGGACGAGACAGTCGAAGCGGTCGCCTCGTTCGTCCGCGAGGTCGAGGCCAGACCACCGGCGTGAGCGTCGGCACCGTTATCTCGCGCGGGCCGATATCGGTAGCCGTGGCAGCGGACCCGAACTCCAACCTCGTCGAACGACTGGCTTCGCTCGAGCGGGAGGTCCGCCAGTTGCGGGCGCGGGTCACGGCCGTGGAACGGCTCCTCGGGAACGCGGGCGAGCACACCACCGACCGGACCGTCGTGCGAGAAAAGGCGGTCTACGACTGGCAGGGATGAGCAGCCGTGACGGGCCGGCGGCGCCCGTCCCGGGGCGCCCCGCTGCGGAGTGGGTAGCACGGTTCCCCGAGCTGCGGCCGCCCGTCTCGACGGCCGGGGCCGCGGTCACGATCGTTCTCCGGGACGGACTGCGCGAGGTGGAGATACTCCTCATCGAGCGCGCCCCGAATCCCAGTGACCCCGCGTCCGGCGATGTGGCCTTGCCCGGCGGCCGGGTCGATGAGGCCGACGGCTCGCTGGTGGCGACGGCGCTCCGCGAGCTCCAAGAGGAGGTGGGCCTCGGGCCCGGCGACCTGACCGCCGCCCCGCGATTCGTGGCCGCCGCACCGGCCCCACGGTTTGGCTTGCACGTCGGAGTGTTCGCGGCTGAGCTGGCGGGCACCGCCGGGCCCCCGACGATCGGGAGCCCGGGGGAGGTCGCCCATGTCTTCTGGCTTCCTCAGAGCGCGCTCTCCGAGAGCCGACTCGTGGCCGTGAGCAACGTGCCAGCGGGCCGGTCGGTTGCCGCCGCCGTGCACGAGGGACACGTCGTCTGGGGGTTCACTCGGCGGGTGCTTCGGGATTTCTTTGGACTACCCGTGGACGGGGTGCAGCGGCCTCCGTAACACCGAGCCGGTGCGCGCGCTTTCGCGGACGCCAAGGTATTTCGCCCCCCGGTGTCGCCCGCGTCGGGAGGGGTGCCGCTCGTGCAGAGGACTCGCCACTCGCCCCCGCGTTGGCTGCCCCTAGCCCTGGGTGCTCTCCTGGGAAGCCTCTTGCTGCTGACGAGCGCCCTGGGGCTCCCCGCGCCACTCAGGATCACGGCCGAGGTCCTCGGACGGCAGACGTCGGCCCTCCCGTCGATGGGCTGCGCGCCCGGCCAGTGCGTGAACATCTCCTTCCAGTTTACGGGGCGGGCAACCCTGAACCCAGCGGAGCTGAGGATTCTCTTTGTTCCACTCAACGCCACGGTAGTCGTGAACTACACTCCGGGGGCCCCGGTGAACCTGACCTACATGGCCAACTCCGGTGCTTGGTACAGCGTCCGCGAGCCCGGCTACCTGAGCTGGCCCATCGGCGGCGCCATCTTTGACCCCGATGGCAACCTCCGTGTCGGGTCGCTCGGCGGCCCGACCTCGATCGCCTCCGGCGCGACGTTCTGCCTCCTCGGTCCTCCGGAGCGGAATGCCACGCCTCTCGAGCAGTTCTGGCTCACGTTCGAATACGGCAGCGTCGACACCACCGTGCTCGTTGCGGTCCAGTAGGCCTCCGCGCGGCGTGTCGCGGGGTTATCTCCCGTACCGGTGCGGTATAATCGGGTCCGAGCCGGGGCCCGATGGTTTAAATACCACCTTAAATAGTCAGCCGCGGCGGGGGAACTTCCGTTGAAGATCCGCATCGAGAACGTCGTCGCGTCGACCTCTCTCGGAGACAAGCTCGACCTCCAGTCGATCGCCCTCGGATTGGACGGCGCCGAGTACGAGCCCGAGCAGTTCCCGGGCCTCATCTACCGGCTCAAGGTGCCGAAGACCGCGATCCTCCTCTTCCGGTCCGGCAAGGTCGTCTGCACGGGCGCCAAAAGCATGCACGAGGTGGAGGAGTCGATCCACACCGTGGCGCAGCAGATCAAGAAAGGCGGTCAGAAGATCAACATGCACCCGAAGATCGAGGTGCAGAACATCGTCGCCAGTTCCGACCTCGAGAGCGAGATCAACCTCAACGCGATAGCGGTCACGTTGGGGCTCGACCGCGTCGAGTACGAGCCCGAGCAGTTCCCGGGGCTCGTCTGCCGGATCGAAGAGCCGCGGGTCGTCGTCCTGTTGTTCGGCAGCGGCAAGCTCGTGTGCACGGGCGCCCGCAAGCCGTCGGACGTCGAGGTCGCCGTCAAGAAGATCACCAAGGAGCTCCAGGGCGCCGGGCTCCTGCGGTAGCGCCGCGGCGCCCCCGGGCTCGTGCCAGGGATCGCCGGACTTCCGGTCGTCGACCACCACTGCCACCTCTCCCCGCACGGGGAGGGGGTCCGGGCAGCGGCACGGTTCCAGGCCGCCGGGGGAACGCACCTCTTCCTGACGACCCAGAACTACGACCGCGGCGTCCCGACCGACCTGGCCGCGTATCGCCGGCAGTTCGAACAGACCGAGCGGCTCGCGCGGGAGGTCCGGGAGTCGACCGGCGTCGTGGCGTACCTCGTGATCGCGCCGTACCCCGTCGACCTCATCGGCGCCTCGGCATCTCTGGGGCTGGGCCCGGCGCTGGAGCTGCACCGGCGAGCCCTCGACCTCGCCGGGACCTGGGTCCGGGAGCGGCGGGCGGTGGCGCTCGGGGAGGTCGGCTGGCCGCACTTCCCGGTGGAGCCCCCGCTCGCCGAGGCCGCCCGGGAGGCGTTCCGGCACGCGCTGGGGGTCGCCCGGGACGTCGACTGCCCGGCGGTCGTGCACTCGCCGGACCTCGACGCGGACGGGTGGAACGGCCTCGAAGAGGAGGCCCGACGGGTCGGGCTCTCCCCGGCCCGCGTCGTGAAGCATTACGCCCGTGCACGGCATCCCGCCTCTGTGGGCGGAGCCGCCCCGTCGTACGTCGCGCGCCGGGAGCTCGTGAACGAGGTCGTTCGCGACCCGGCGCCATGGTTCCTAGAGACCGACTTCCTGGACGACCCGGCCCGACCGGGGGCGGTGCTCGACCTGGCGACGGTCCCGCGGCGAGCGGCGGCCCTCGCCTCCCGCGGTCCCTCCGAGGCTGAGCAGCTCGCCGTCCCGTTCCTCGCCTCGGTCAAACAGGTCTACGGCCTGACACCGGAGGTCGGGGCGGCATGAGGCCTCGGCGTTCTCGGGGACTCCTGGTCGCCCTCGAGGGGATCGACGGGGCGGGGAAATCGACCCTCCAGCGGTCGCTGGGCGGCGCGCTGCGCAGGAGGGGCTGGTCGGTCCGGCTCCGCCGAGAGCCGGCGGACCGGGCGCTCGGATTGCTCGCCCAGCAGGCGGGTGCCGCGGACGCCTGGACCGGCGCGGTCTACTTCACGGTCGACCGCCACCTCGCGGCCGGGCGTCTGCGCGCCGACCTCCGCCGTTACGACGTCGTCCTGACCGACCGGTCGTTCTACTCCACCCTCGCCTACCAGGGGAGCCGCTTGCCTCCCCGCGAGCGTCGCCGCCTCCGTGACCTTCAGAAGGCGGCCACCGTCGTGCCCGACCGGGTCCTGCTGCTCGACCTCCCTGGGTCGTGGCTCGCCCGTCGACTGCGCCTCCGGCCGGGGAAGCGGGGCCCGCTCGAACGCGCCCGTTCGCTGACGGCGGTCGCGAGGGCGTATCGTGCGATGGCCAGGGCCGGACGCTGGAAGGTACTGGACGCCACCGCCCCCCGGCGCGCGGTACTCCGGGCAGCGGTTGCGGCGCTCGGGTTCGCCGCCCGGCCCCGGAGGGGCCGGCCCGGAGGGAGACCGTAATGACCTTTCCCGGCCCCGCGGTCCCCTGATGAGCTCCGGAGCCAAGATCCTCCTGCGGGAGGAGACCCTCGACCCCTCGGTACACCCCGACAAAGCTCCCGCACCGCGACGCCGAGCTCGCCCTGCTCGGCAAGCGATTCCGGGAGGCGCTCGGCAAGGGGCTCCCGTTCCACCTCCTCCTTACCGGCGGCGTCGGCAGCGGCAAGACCGCGCTCGCGCGCCGGCTCGCCGCCGACCTCGAACGGGCCGGACGCCTCGGCAACTGGCCGGTGCATCCGACGTACATCAACTGCTGGCGCCGAGCGAGCGACCGTACGGTCATGCTCGACCTGCTCCGGGGCGTCGGCGTCTCGCTTCCGGACCGGGGCTACAGCCTCTCCGAGATGCTCGACGTCTTCGAGCAGGGGATCCGCAAGACGCCCGCGCATCACCTCGTCCTCCTGGACGAGGCGTCGGCGCTCGTGAAGCAGGGAACGAAGCTCGCCTACCTACTGTCGCGGGGCCGTGAGGTCGGCCTCGGGTCGATCTCGCTCGTTCTGATCGCGACCGAGGACCTCCTGCCGTACCTGGACGCGGCGAGCCGCTCCAGCTTCGGGGTCACGCGGCGCGTCGCCCTCGCTCCCTACGACCGCGCCGCCCTGGTCGATATCCTCGCCTCCCGGGCCGAGCTGGCGCTCCGACCGGGCAGTTTCGAGCCCGCGATCCTCGAGCAGATCGCCCGGGTCGCCGCCGCGAACGGCGACGCACGGTTCGCGCTCGAGGTCCTCACGAACGCGGCACGGGCCGCGGAGGACGACGGCGCCCGCGAGCTGACGGCCGAGCACGTGCGGCGCGCGAAGGGCTCGATCCTCCCGACGGTCACCGAGAGCCACCTCGAGGGGTTGACGACCAACCAACTCGGCGTGCTGCTCGCGTTGTCGCGGCAGCTCCGGGGCAAGCGCTCGGCCCTCGCGAGCCAGCAGCTCCGGCGCGGGCACGCCGCCCTGCTGGAGGAGCTCGGCGGCAAGCCGATGAGCCGGACGACGTTCTGGCGGACGCTCAAGGAGCTCGAGCGCGAAGGGCTGGTGAGCTTGGACGTCGGTGCCTCCGGCGAGTCGAGCCAGGTGGCGATGGACGAGCTCCCGGCGAGCCTCCTCACGACGCTCCTCGAGGAGCGGCTCGGGCGCGCCGCAAAAACCTAAAGCGCACCCCGGGGTCGCACGGCCGATGCTTTCCGCCGAGCCGTCCGTGGCGTCGACGGAACCCGGTCGGCGCCTGCCGGAGTGGATCCGGGCCCGACCGCCCCGGGGGGCGGCGTATCCTGCCGTCACGAACCTTCTCTCGGAACTCCGCCTCGGCACGGTCTGCCGCGAGGCGCGCTGCCCGAACCTCTCCGAATGCTGGTCGGAGGGAGCCGCGACCCTGATGCTCCTCGGGACCGACTGTACCCGGCGCTGCGGGTTCTGCGCCGTCACCACCCATTGGCCCCGGGGGGCGGTCGACCGCGCCGAGCCGGAGCGCGTCGGTGAGGCGGTCCGGCGCTGGGGGCTCCGGTACGTCGTGCTGACGCAGGTGTGCCGCGACGACCTCGCGGACGGCGGCTCCGCCCATCTCGCGGAGACGGTCCGCGCGATCCGAGGCGCGAGCCCGGGAACGCTCGTGGAGCTGCTGATCGGCGACCTCGGGGGGGACGGGGAGGCGCTCCAGCGCATCGTCGCTGCCGGCCCGGACGTCCTCGCGCACAACCTCGAGACGACCCGGGAGCTGTCGCCCCGGGTCCGCGACCCGAGGGCCGGATACGACCGGTCGCTCGGGGTCCTGCGGGCGGCGCGCGCGCGGGGGCCGTCGACCCTCGTGACGAAGAGCTCGATCATGCTCGGGCTGGGCGAGACCTCCGAGGGGGTGGAGGCGGCGTTCGCCGACCTCCGGGACGCGGGCGTCGACCTGCTCACGCTCGGGCAGTACCTGCGCCCGTCTCCCCGACACCTGCCGGTCGCGCGGTACGTCCCCCCCGACGAGTTCCGTGCGCTGGGGGCGGCCGCCGAGCGGGCCGGCTTCGCCGGCGTTGCGAGCGGACCGATGGTCCGCAGCTCGTACCGTGCCGAGGAGCTCTACCGAAAGGCGCGCTCAACGCGCGCGGGGTGACCGATGGCGAAGAAGGTACGGCGTAAGCCCGACGAGGAGGCCGAGGAGAACGCGTTCGACTTCCCCGTCTTCGACGAGGCGGGGTTCGCCCGCAAGGAGTTCCAGCTGACGACCGCCGTCGCGCTGGGAAGCGCGATCGCGGTCCTCCTCGGCGTCTTCTCCTGGTTCTGCACCTCGAGCCACCTGCCGTGGTACGTCCCGTTCCCACTCTCGTTCGCGGTCGTGCTGCTGAGCGCGTGGTTTCTCGGTCGAATCATCCCCGGTTCGACGCTCTTCACCAAGGGCGACTGGGCCGGCGTCATCGCTCTCGAGTTCTTCGGGTTCGTCGCCGTCTGGTTCGTCCTGGTCAACGTGACGTAGCGTCGCCCCGGGGCGGAACCGGCCACGGGAGCCGCTTACCGAGGAGCGCTCGAAGGGCCTCCCCGAGCGCCGGGGTCTCTGCGGCCTCGTCGAGCGAGGCGACCCGGGGTGCGGGTCCTGCCGACAGGTTCCGCCCCAGCGAGAGGCCCGGCAGGCGGTCGAGGAGGAACGCCTCCGCGCGCGGGAGCTCCTCACGGGCCTCCACGGCGAGGCTTCCGTCCGCGCGGACGTACGGTCCCTGGAGCACGCCGGCCCGGTCCGTCGGCCACGCGGCGAGGAAGTCCCCCGCCCGGTCGAGGCCCGCCGGCGGCCCGGGTCGGACCCGAACGTGCGGGCGCTCGGAGAACGCGAGCTCCACGGCCAGCACCAGCTCTCCGTCGCCGGCGGAGCTCGCGCTGCCGACGACCACGAATCCGGCGCGGGCGAGCTCGTCGGCGACGGCCCGCTCCGCCTTGCGGAGCTGCGGATAGAGCGTGTCGTCCACGAGGTCCGGCCGCTCGAGGCGCACGACGCTGACGTGGCTCCCCCGGTCGCGGACGGCGCGCAGGGCCGCCTCGTGGGAGAACTTCGGCTCGGGGGCGACGGTGAACCACGCCCGGTCCGGCTGCTCCAGGTACGCACGAGCGGAGACGATGAGCGCGCCGAGGTTCCGGCGCGAGAGAGCGCTCGCGACGTTGCGGTTCGGGTCGACCGGGTCGGCGAGGACGAGCGCGACCTCGGCTGGGAGGCGAGGCGGCTCACGTCCCGCCGGTTCGAGTCGCACTGGGATCGCCCAGTCCCGGGCCGCGCGGAGGAGTTCGCGGAGCGAGCCGTAGCGGAGCACGAGCACCTCGAGGAGATAGCCGGAGAACCCCTCGGTCTTCGCCTCCGAGCCGTAGACACCCCGCGCCCGCAGGAACTGCTTCGCGAGCCGGACCTCCGCCGCGATCTCGGGAGTCTCGCGCGCGGCGAGGTACTCCTGGTGGAACGGAGTGCGGTCCACCGGGGAGCGGGGCCGGGACGGGTCGGTGACCGCGAACCCGGGAACAGCGTCGACCGTGAATCCCTCGAACGTCCCCCGCAGGTACGGATGCTCGGCGTACCGCCGGACCGGATCGGTCAGGACGTCCCGCGCGAGCGCGAGCCCTTGCTCGCGCAGCTGGTCGTCCGAGATCTCCGGCGGGAACAGCAGGAACAGGTCGATATCGAGCCGGTCCGACAGGAACGTGGCCCTCGCCGCGCTGCCGGCGATGACCGCGCGGACGAGGCCGCTCCCTCGCCGGGCGGCCGAGGCCCGCACCGCCTCGAGCAGCCGCTCGCGGGTCCGGCCGAGCCGTTCCAGCAGTTCGGGAGAGGGGGCGACGGCCGCCCGGACCTCCGCTTCGACCGCCGCGGCCCGGGGGTCGTCGTGCGGCGGCGCGGACGGCATCGCCGGGCCGGGGGCGCTCCGCGGAGATGAACCTTCGGCTCGGGAGGACGCCGACGGGGACCGCTTATGGATGCATCCCGCTCTAGAGAGCCCGAGGGAGATCCATGGGTGCAGAGGTGCGCTCGCTCCATACGGCGACGTTGTTCACCGCGTTGGAGGGACAGAAGGTCCGGTGCACCGCCTGCGCCCGGTACTGCTCGGTCCCGGACGGGTCGCACGGCTTCTGCTTCGTACGGAAGAACGTCGGCGGGCGTCTCGTCCTTCTGAGCTACGGCCGTGCCGCCGCGGTGCAGGTCGACCCGGTCGAGAAGAAGCCGCTCTCGCACTTTCGCCCCGGGACGCGGGTCTTCTCCGTCGGGACGGTCGGCTGCAACTGGCGCTGCCAGTACTGCCAGAACGCCGAGATCTCCCAGGAGCGCGAGGTCGTGGGTCGTCCCCTCGCGCCCGACGCGGCAGCGCGGCAGGCCGTGCGTCTCGGCTGCGCCGGGATGACGTTCACTTACAACGAACCGACGATCTTCGCGGAGTACGCGGTCGACCTGATGGTGGCCGCGCGGCGCGAAGGACTGTTCACCAACTTCGTCACGAACGGCTACATGACCCCCGAAGCGGTCGAGTTCCTCGGCCCGCATCTCGACGCCATCAGCATCGACTTCAAGGGGAGCGGGGAGCCCGGCTTCATGCGCAAGTACATCAGCGCGAAAGGTCCGGAGCCGATCTTCGAGACGTCCGTGGCGCTCCGGGACCGGGGAGTCCACGTCGAGGTGACGGACCTGATCGTCCCGCAGGTCGGAGAGTCGGACGAGGCGACACGACGGCTCGCCCGCCATGTCGCGGACCGCCTGGGACCCGCCACTCCGTTCCATCTCCTGCGGTTCCACCCGGATTACCACATGATGGACTTCCCGGTCACCCCGATCCCGACCCTTGAGCGGCTCCACGCCGTGGCGAAGGCCGAGGGGCTGGAGTACGTCTACCTCGGGAACGTCTGGGGGCACCCGCTCGAGCACACGTACTGCCCCGGCTGCGGAGCGGTCGCGGTGGAGCGGTACGGATTCACGATCCGAGGATGGAACCTCGATGGCCAGAACCGGTGCGTCCGATGCGGCCACGCGATCCCGATCGTAGGGACCCTTCCGTCGGACTACGTTCCCGCGTTTGCAACGCCGGTGTGAAGCCACCCGGTCGAGGAGGGTCCGGGCAGGACCCGGCCGCTGCGAGCATAGGCGTAAGTGGGGCGACGCGCGAGACCGTCTCGCCCGATGACGACGAACCTGCGGGTCAGTCTAACGATCCTGACGGCCGGCTTCGCCATCGAGGGCGCCGGCGAGCTGTACAGTTTCCTCTCGGGCGGGAAGTTCCACCCCGGAGTCAGCCTGTTGTTCGTCTTACCGTCGGTGATGACGCTCGCCGGCCTTCTCTTCGTCTGGGTCGGGCAGCACGAGTGGAACGCCCTCCATCGAGCGCGGGTACGCCAGGCACACCTCGTCTTCGGACTCAGCCTGGTGGGCGGGCTCGTCGCCGGAGCCGTGGTCGGGGCCCTCCTGCTCGAGCCGGCGCTCGGGACGCCGCTCTGGGCCCGGGCGGCTTTCGGAGCCGGCGTAGGCTCGCTGGTCCTCGGGACGTTCGTGACCTACGGGCTCCTCGTCTTCCACCTGGTCCCCCGCCCAAGCAAGGCGCTGCTCCTCGCCTCGCTCGTCTGGTCGCTGATCGTAGCGGGGCTGGTCGGCAGTGCGCTGGCGTCGAATCTGCCGACCATCCTCGGGCTCGCGGCCCATCACTCGTTCGCGGTGCCGACGTTCCTCGCTCCCATCGACTCGCTCGCGTCATACCTGTTCGTCTCCTACTTCCTGCTGTTCGCGGCGTACGTCGACGCGCACCGAACGGTCCTGAAGGGGTCCGGTCCTGCCCCTCCGGCCGCCGGCCCAGGGACGGACGGCGGCGCTCCGCGGGATCGGGCCGCCCCGTAGCCGCTCCGTCCAGCCTTCTCCGGTTCGGCCGGCGCCGCACGGGCCGGAATCGTCGTCGGTTTCCACAGTTTGTTAACTCGAGAGTTCAAAAAGGAAAGTCCTATCCGGCACGCATGTCGACGGTCCGGCCGGCGCCGAGGTTCCCGGCGCTGGCTGGGCCGGGAGAGCGCTGCCGCGCGGGGGAGTCGGGGCCTCGGCCGGTCCGCCATCGGGAACAGTTCCCGGATGCGATGACGCCCCGGGACGCCCGACAGCCCTCGCCCTCGGACGCGGAGGAGATGCGTGCCTGACCCCCAGACGGGCCTCCCCGCTATCGGGGCGGCGGCCGACGGAGGGGGAGAAGGGGACGCCCACGGCGGGTGGCTCGAGCTGTTGCGGAACCGACGGTTCCTCCTCCTCGAGGCGAGCGGCGCGCTCGGTGGCGCGGGCTACGCCGTGTACTCGGTCTCGGTCCTGTTCCTCGCGTACGACCTCACCGGCAACCTCGCGGTCACCGGCGCGGTCCTGTTCATCGAGTACGGCGCCTACACCTGCACGTTCTTGGTCGCCCCGCTGGTCGACCGGGCCCGCAACAAGCGGAGCATCCTGCTCGTCTGCTATCCGCTCCTCGCGGCGGCCGCCTTCACCCTAGCGATCGCGTTGCGGCAGGGCCACGTCTCCGTCCCGCTGCTCCTCGGGGTCGTTGCGGTGCTCTCCATCCTCTGGGATTTCGTCTGGGCCGTCTACATGCTGGCGCCGAGGCTCGTCCTCTCGCCCCGCCAACTGCTCGTCGGAAGCGGGCTGTCGAGCGCCCTGTCGGTCGGCACGCAGGTCGGGGGGACCGCCGTCGGCGGCGCCCTGCTCTTCCTCGTCGGGCCGGCCGGGGGCGCCGCGGCCTACGTGGTCCTGCTTGTCGCGGCCGCGGTCCTCTCGCTCCCGCTTTCCTTGCCGGTCGACGAAGCCCCTCAGGGCAGGTTCTGGGAGATCTTCGTCGACGGCTGGAAGTCGTTCCGCGGTCGCGCCGGCGCTTCGCTACGCCGGTTCGCGGGCCTGGAGGTCGTCTACGGCTACGCCGTGGCTCTCCCGGTGCTGCTGATGCCGGCGCTGGCGCACCAGCGGTTCTCCGACCCGAGCGCAGTGTATGCCGTCCTGGTGACGTCCTACGCGGTAGGAGGGTCGGCCGCCGGGGCGGTCGTGGGCCACTTCAACCCGCGCCGATCGGTCGGCGCGCTCCTGATCGGCACCCCGGCGCTCGCGGCGTTGGCGTTCACGCTCCTGCCGCGGGGACCCGGCTCCGAGGCGATCTGCGTCGCGCTCATCGCGGTCACCGGAGCGGCCGTGTCCGTCCGGGTCCTCGGCGAAGTACTCCTGGGTCCGGGCCTCATTCCCGCGGGAAGCGCTCGGCCGGGTCATCTCCAACCTCTACCTGTTCACCGGGTTCGCCGGCGCGGCTGCGGCGCTGACCGTCGGGGCCGCGTCGGCCGTGGTGCCGCTCTCCGAACTGGAGTACGCGGGCGCCGTCGCCTTCGTAGCGACGGCCGCGATCGGCGCGGGTCTACCGTTCGTCCGGAAGATGGCCTATTGAACCGCCTTCCCGTCCGGGGGGTGGGGGAAGCGGTCCTTCCGCGGCGGACCCGAGAGCGCGAGCCGCGCGGGCTCCGCGGGCAGAATGAGCGGGACGGCGGTCACTTCCGCGGGGCCCGCCGAAGTGCGGCGACCTGGCGCGGGGTACCTGTGAACCTGGTGCGGGAGTCGACGAAGCAGAGCGGATTCCCCGACGGATCCCGGACGTAGAACGAGCGCTCCCCCCAGGGTCGCACCACGATCTCGCCCATCGGACTCGACACATCGCCGTGGAGCAGGCCGGACGACAGACAGCCCATGCGGCGAGCGCGACGGTGGACCGCTTCGAGATCATCAGTCGCGAAACAGATCGGCTCCGAGGGAGGGTCCCGGGACCGCCCGAGGTCGGACGGCTGGTTGATGACCGCGAGGATGACGGAGCCGCCGTCCAGGTAGACCCGGTCGTCCGCCACTCGACGCGCGCGGACCCCGAGAAGGGTCTCGTAGAACCGCCGGGATAGTTCGAGGTCCGCAGCGCCAACGAGGACCCGAAAGACGCGGGGGCCCCTGCGTGCGGGGCTCCTTCCGCCGCGCGGTCTTGCCGTCATGAGCTCAGAGCCACAGGGCCATCAGGAGCTCGTCCACGGGTCTCCTTCGCAAAGTCACTTGGCCCCCTAAGCGCCCTTCCTGCGTGGACCCAACCCCCGATAGAGCGCCACCGCCGGCGTGTTGCTGGCGACGACCCCCGCGGTGAGCTTTCGGGCTCCCGCCGAACACGCCTACGAGATCATCGTCTACACCATGGCCCATCCAAGCCCGGCTCCTCGGGCGTTTCTGCGGACGGCGATCCCGTGGACGGTCGTGTGCCGGTTCTCCGACTGGGTTCGCTGCGCTCCGCCCCCCCACGTCGGGGGAGGGGATGGGAGACTTACTCGGCCCGATTCCCCGACGGTCGGATGAAATGGTGACAGGTCACGCACCAAGGGGTTAGGCCCCTTTCAGCAGAACCTGCGGGCCGCTCGACCGCCAGCACGAACCCCGCGGCGCGACAGCTCTCGCATCCGCACGGAGCCTTCCCCCGGACCACGGCTTCCATCGGGCGCTCGCAGTCCTCACACATGCGACGGCGTAGAGAAGGGCGTGTGAAGAAGCTTCCGGCCAGACCTCGACGCCCATCGGTCGGCGATGCGTGCTGGAGCGGCAGGAGCCTTCGTCGCGCCCGGACCCCCGGCACGGGGGGTCTGCCGATCCAACGCCCTCCCGAGTGGAGAAGCTCGGAGAATCGGCCGGCAGCCTTCCGGACGTACTCGCGGGTCGGTTCCCGCTGCCGGGGCCACGCATCCCGGAAGAGTTCCGGTTCCGGTCTCCAGACCGCGGCTCAACTTTCCGACGAACCCGGAGGGGTAGATTGCAAGGAGGGTTGACTGCCGGGGCCAGCCATGGAAGGAATCTTCAGCTTCTCGAGATGCGCCTAAACAAGGCGATTGAGGGGCGACGGGAGCTCACGATTGGGGCCTACCCCCCGTTACACAGTCCCCCCGTTACAGATCGGTCCGAGAGGTCGACCCGATGGCCCCTTTTTGGGGAGCGAGCCCGCTGGCAGAGGTCCGGAAGATTGGCTAGTTGATGTCGAACTCGTTGCCCTCGGGATCCTCCATCGCCATAGCGTAAAGGTCCACCCCAGGCTCTTCCAGCGCACCCAGCACGGTCGCGCCAATCGCAACCAATCGTTCGGCCTCGAGGTCAATTCGCCCCTTGCGGGTCTCCATTGGTATTGGAACGGCGAAGCCTCCACTCGCGTTGAGGTCAAGGTGAACGCGGTTCTTGACCGCCTTACCCTCGGAGACCTGTTGAAACCAGATTGCCGGACCGGTCCCGCTCGGGTCGGTGATTCGGTCATCGCCATCGCCGGCCCCCTTTTCCGGGACACCCTTGCTGAGCCAAAACGACCTCCACGTCGCAAACCCGGCGGGCGGGGGTGCGATTTGGTACCCTAAGGCATCAGCCCAGAAATGCGCCATTCGACTTGGGTCCGCACAGTCGAACACTATCTGGAACTTGGTCGTCATGAGGCCCCTCTGTCGACCCGGACGAACGACGCGAGACAAAAATGTGTTACGGCCGTCATTGGATGGACCTTGCGAACGGACCCTGTTCCGAACAGGTGCCCTGCCTTCGTTCCGGGAAACCGGGCCGGGGGGGACCCGCAGAGAATTTCATGCCGGGGCCAGGCATAGCCTCTGGGTTCCGGTTGCGGCCAACACTCGCCCGTTGGACTTTTCGACGAACTGGGAGGGGAACATTGTCAATCGGTTCATGCCCCTTGCCGCAGGGTCGTCGGTCTATCCGGCCTGGTTGGGCAGGACATCTCCTCCTACACAACCCCATGCTTACAAAAGGGTCGAACGTTCGACACAGGGGTCCCCCGTCACAGAACAAGCACGTGAACGCCTCGCAGACGCCCAGCTGGCCTTCGCCTTCCGACGGAAGGCACCCGGTCACTGTGCGAGCGCAGGGTCCTCCGCGTGGTCCGCTAGAACAGGTAGGCAATGCCTGCCCGACTCTGACCAAAGGCGAACTCGGTCGGAGACCCTACCACGACCGACTTGCCGCTGATCGCCACCGAGTTGCCGAAATACCCATCGGTCTGCGTGTTGGGACTGTTGAGCGTCGAGATCAGGGTGCCCGTCTTCGCGTTGAACGTGTAGGCGTGGCCCGCAAAAGCGGCTCCCGAGGCGTTCTCGCCATACGCCCCGACCACCACCGTCGTGCCGCTGACCGCCACCGAGGACCCGAAATATCCATCGGTCTGCGCGTTGGGACTGTTGAGCGTCGAGATCAGCGCGCCCGTCCTCGCGTTGAACGTATAGGCATGGCCTGCATCGAGGTCCCCCGCGGCGGTCTCGAAGGGAGCCCCGACGACGACCGTCGTGCCGCTGACCGCTACCGAGGTGCCAAACACTCCGCGGCCCTGCGGGTTGGGGCTGGTGAGCGTCGAGATCAGCGCGCCCGTCTTCGCGTTGAACGTGTAGGCGTGGCCCGCATACTCGTACCCCGAGGCGTTCTCTAGGAGCGCCCCGACGACGACCGTCCTGCCGCTGACCGCCACCGAGGTACCGAAATATCCATCGGTCTGCGCGTTGGGACTGCTGAGCGTCGAGATCAGCGTGCCCGTCTTCGCGTTGAACGTGTAGGCCTGGCCCGCTGCGAAGTCGCCCGAGACGGTCTCGCCGACAGCTCCGACGACGACCGTCCTGCCGCTGACCGCTACCGAGGTGCCGAAATTTCCCCCGCCCTGAGCGCTCGGGCTGGTGAGCGTCGAGATCAGCGCGCCTGTCTTGGCGTTGAACGTGTAGGCGTGGCCTGCATCGAGGTCCCCCGCGGCGGTCTCGTAGGGAGCCCCGACGACGACCGTCCTGCCGCTGACCGCCACCGACGTGCCGAAATTTCCGCCGGTCTGAGCATTGGGGCTGGTGAGTGTGGAGATCAGCGCACCCGTCTTCGCGTTGAACGTGTAGGCATGGCCTGCATCGAGGTCCCCCGCGGCGGTCTCGTAGGGAGCCCCGACCACGATCGTCGTGCCGCTGAGCGCCACCGAGTTGCCGAAATATCCGTCGGCCTGCGCGTTGGGACTGATGATTTCGTCCGCCCAAACCTCCGCCGCCGCTGCGCCGAGCAGGGGTTGCACCGCGGGGGTCGATAGCCCGCCTGCTGGGTGCAGGTCAGACCCAGACCCTCGCTCCTGGGCCGGGGCGCTCTGATTCGATTCGATTGGGCGAGAGTGAGCGGCCCCCAGCCCCACTACCCCCACCGTCGCGAAGGCCGTTACCGCGGTCAGCAGGACGACCCAAATCTTGACAACCCGCCTTCGATCTCGCATCGACTCCCCCAGCCCGCGCCCTCACGGCGTGCCACGCAATAAAGCGAACCCGTACCGGTGGCGCCTTCCGAGATGCGACCGCGGAGGGCCCCGGCCATGGGTCTGGGACGAGGCGGATCCGCTACAAGATGGGGTCGGGGAACGATGCCCCCCTCCGCCGACCCACCCCTTTCCGGACAGAAGCAGGGCCTCGGACCCGGAGCGGGGCGGCGCCAGGATGTTCATCCGCCGGGGCCAGGCCTATCCGAAAAGTTCCGGTTCCCTCCCACATACGGCAGTGGAACCTCTCGACGTACTGGCAGAGGGAGTCGCGCAACAGTCCCTATCCCTGATAGCATCCGCCTCAGATGCCGAACGCCTCTCCTCGGTGCCGGCCCCTAGGGCTGTGGCCAAAGTCTTGCGTTCGAGAACTTGAGGCGAAGAAGATCGCGCTGTGGGCGCTCCCTGCGGAACGCCGCGACCGGGACGCTGCGAACCGTTCGGGACCTGTTATCGGGAGATCCCACCGGGCTACGGCTTCCGGAGCAAGTCCCGGCCTGCTGAACCAGAGGGGAGGGGAGTCACTGCGACCGGAGAGCGGGCTTTCGCGCGACGACCACGTCCATCGCCTTCCGATGCGGAACGCCGCTTGCGTCGGAAATGAACTCCACCTGCCCCGAGTCCAAGATCTGCCAATCCCAGTAATAGCCCAGCAGCTCTCCCGAGCGGAACGGGGACGCAAACGGATTCATCGAGTGGGTTGGGATGTAGGGTTTCGGCACGTCGGCGTTCATGGCGTTGAGTCCTCCCGGCGCGGTGTTCGCTTTGAAGTGTTCAAATCGGGTGGCCCGGAGTCGACGAGGGAGGTTGTTCAGGGCACCCGAGCAGAACACCACGTCCACTCGATGACTCAGTTGGTAGGTCCGAATGTCCCGGACCAGAAATCGAACGTCGACCCCGAACCGAGACGCTCGGCGCTCCGCCTTTCGGACTCCCACACTCGAGATATCCACGCCCAGGACCCGGTAACCTTGCCGGGAAAAGTAGATCGAGTCTCGGCCCTCGCCGGAACCCAGGTCGACCAACGTACGGGGCGGGCGCGGAAGTGATCGTGCGATGCGAACGAGATCGCGTGCCAGTCCGGTTGGCTTGCTTCCCCAGTACAAACCGGACTGAGAGTAACGCTCTTCGTATATCGGCTCACTCAACTCTAGCGGCCCTCCTTACCAGGAGCGTAACCGCCTCGACCTTACGCGAAGGGCCCCCTGCATAGGAACTCGGCAGGATTGGCCCGGGGTCGAGACAGTGGCTCCAACTACTGACAATGCTCTCTGCGCGAGCGAGCGGACTCGACCTCAACGGGCGACTCCGGTAGACACTCCGCCCGATGGCACGCGGGACTCGGGCGCTGAGCCGGCTGGGCCGAACCTATCCTTTCGGTTCATAGCGGAGGGCCACCACACCGGATTTGAACGTCTGACAGCTGACGAGTCGTAACTTGTGGCGCTTCCCTTGGTCCTTGAACAGGGGTCGGCCAGAGCCAAGAACCACCGGCACTACGCGAATCCAATACTCGTCGATGAGATTGTCGTGCATCAAAGAGGAGACCAAACTCGAGCTCGCGAGGATGAGCATCTCCCGACCGGGGCGCTGCTTCAGTTCGAGGATGACCTCCTTCGAAGCCTCGGGCAGGATCGTGGTGTTCTCCCAAGCCGTCGTCTTCAGTGTTCTCGAGAAGACGATCTTGGCGGTGCCGTTCAGGTGTCCGGCGATCTCGGGCATGACCCGGCGCGCCGTCTCGGAGGGCCACCATTCAGCCATCCCATCGAAGGTGACACGACCGAAGAGGATCGTGTCGGCCCTCCGAAGCATCTCGAGGGACCACGCTTTCCCCTCGGCCTCGTTGAAGTCCTCTTCCTGGGTGAACCAGTCGATCTCCCCGTTCGCATCGGAAAGGTAACCGTCGAGCGAGATCAGTGCGTCCACGATGATCCTCCGCATCGCGGGTGGCACTCGACTTCCACCCAAATAGTTCGCTAGCTCACGCTGGAGGAGACCCGGAGCGAGGCGAGGTACCGCATGGGGGTCAGAGCAAGCGCTTCTCCATACGGGAACTGTTTTCAATTCCAACAGGCCAACTCGCGGGAGCGCGGCCATGAGGGCCCGGACCGAAACCCGGACTTCGGGCATCCCCCCAGGGGATAACCCACGCCTTTGCAACGGTGGAGTCTAATCGGGACAGGGCAAGGATGTTCAGCTGCCGGGGCCAGGATTCGAACCTGGGAACTCCTGCGAGAGCAGATCTTGAGTCTGCCGCCTTTGGCCGCTCGGCCACCCCGGCATTCTCCCATCCGCCTCCCCCGGGTTAACTTAGCGTTCGTCCGGTTGGCCCTCCCCGGCCTCAGGGTCGTCCGGCGAAGTCGGGGCCGATGCGAGCCACACCCCGGGCAAGGCGGCACTCGAGACTCCTCCGAGGCGTCCCGCAGTCGGAACCCTCCGCCGCGGCTCGTAGCGGACCCGGCGCTCCCGCCCGCACGCCAGACAAGTGCGCACCCGGACCCCCTCGCGCAGCCGGGTTCTCACAGTTCTTCCCTCCACCCAGTACCGCGAGCAGCCGCGGCAGTACAGTTCCTGAAACTCGGGGATTAGGCGAACGTTGTACCGCATCCCGATGCGGCGGGCGAGCGCGACGTACCGGTCCGGGAGCTGAGGGGAGGAGCCCGTCGCCTCCCGCTCCGCCAGGGCGAACAGGTCCGCGATCCGCTCCAACGCGATATCGACCATCCGGCTGGTCCGCCGGCCGCGCCGGCCCCCGCGCCTCACGGCTGAGGTTGCTGGCATACCGGACAGTAGACCGCCGCGCGCGCGATCGGGGTTGCGCACCGCACGCAGTACTTCGCATTCGGGGGCGGAGGGATGGGCCCGACGGCACCCAGGCCCGGCGCGGCGACGGTCACGTAGCTGGCTGCCGCGCCTACCGGCATTCGCGGGGGGAGCGGCACCGACGCAGCGGCGGGGGTCGGCACGACCGATGGGCGGAGAGGGGCGGCCGCGCCGGCTTGCGGAAGGGTGTAGCCGCACTTTCCGCAGAAAAGCGCCCCCTCGTCCCCGATCTCGCCGCAGTGCAGGCAGACCGGCACGCCAAGCCACAAGGTTAATTCGCTAAAGCGCCGTCGGGTCGTTTGGTGAGACACCGGTCGGTCGCGCTCGTCACCCGGGACCCCGGGCTCTATCAGGAGCTTGCGGGATTTCTCCGGGAGCGACGCTTGCCATCCGTGAGCCTTCTACCGGGGGACCGCATACCGGACAGCGTCGCCGTCGTGCTCACCTCTCCGGAGGAGGCGCCGACGATCCGGCACCCTCGCGTCCTGCCGGTGTCCGAAGGCGGCGAGCGACGGGCGCTCGGCGCGGCCGTCGCGCAGGCGCTGAACCCGCTCGTCCCCGCGGACGAACTGGTCGTGGGCGTCGACCCGGGGCCCCGGCCAGGATACGCGATCCTCACCGCCGGCGCGTCTCTCGGGGAAGGGGTCCTCGACTCCCCCGAAGCGGTCGGCGCGCTGGCGGCCCAGATTCGCCGCCGGTTCCCGGACGCCGAGGTGACGTACCGCGTCGGGCTGGGCGATCCGCCTGCCCGCAACCGGATTGTCAACACGTTGCTCGCCCGACGTCGAACCGTGGAGCTGGTTGACGAGGGCGGCACCACGCCCCACGGCCGCCGGCGGCCGAGGGACGCTCTCGCCGCCCGGTGCATCGGGGCGTCGCCCGGGACGCCCGTGCGGCAGCCGTTGGTCGCGGTGATCACGCCCGGGGAGATCGCCAACATCCAGCGGCTGAGTCGGGAGGGGAGCGGCGGACGGTTCACGATCTCCCGCAGCGCGGCCTACCGGGTCCTCCGAGGAGAGGTCACGCTGGCGGAGGCGGTCGAGCAGGCGGGCGGACGCCCGGACGGCGCGCCGGTGGCGCCCGAGCCGCGGGTCTCCCGCCAACGGCTTTAACCCGCCCCCCGGTCGTCAGCCCGTGCCGCTGTCGCCCGAGTTGGACCGACGGCTTCGGCGCGTCGTCCTCGAGAACGCCGTCGAGCACGACGGCGCCGCCCGGACCGGGCCGGTGGTGGCGCGTTTGCTCGCCACCGACCCGTCGTTGCGCCCCCGCGCGGCCGAGCTCCGCGATGTCGTCACGGTCCTGGTCGCCGAGGTGCGAGGGGTCCCGGTGGGGGAGCTCGCCGACCGCCTCGCGACCCTCGGGGGCCCGGAGCCGACCCAGCGCGCGGCCCCTTCCGAGTCCACGCCCACACTCCCCGACCTGCCCGGGGCCGTTCCTGGGAAGGTCGTGCTGCGGATGGCCCCGTTCCCGAGCGGCGGGCTGCACATCGGCAGCGGCCGCATGGTGTTCGTCAACGACCAGTACCGCAAGCGGTACGAGGGCAAACTCCTCCTCGTCTTCGACGACACCGTCGGTTCGGAGGAGAAGCGGGCCGAGCCGGAGTTCTTCGACCTGATCCTCGGCGACCTCGAGCTCGCCGGCGTCCGTCCGGACCGGGTACTGTACAAGTCGGACCGGATCCCGTTCCACTACCCCTGGGCCCGGCGCGTCATCGAGAAGGACGGCGCGTACGTCTGCCGCTGCCCGGCCGAGCAGCTTCGGGAGCAGCGCGCCCAAGGGCGGGCGTGTCCGGAGCGGAACCAGTCCAGCGCCGAGACGCTCGACGAGTGGGAGAAGATGCTCGCGGGAGGGTACGCACCGGGCGAGGCGGTGCTGCGGCTGAGGACCGACCTCGCGGACCCGGACCCCGCGTTCCGCGACCGGGTCCTCTTCCGGATCAGCGACTTCGACCACCCGCGGGTCGGCCACAAGTACACCGTCTGGCCGCTCCTCGAGTTCTCCTGGGCGGTCGACGACGTCGAGCTCGGCATCACGCACGTTCTCCGCGGCAAGGACCTCGTGGTGGAGGACCGGATGGAGCAGGCGGTCTGGAGCCTCCTCGGCGTCACCGGCCCGCCGTTCCTGCACTGGGGGATCCTGCGGGTGCGGGAGGCGAAGGTCTCCAAGAGCAAGTCGTACCGCGAGGTGAAATCCGGGGAGTACGACGGCTGGGCCGACCCACGGACCTGGTCGTTCCGCTCGCTCGACCGGCGCGGCATCACGATGGAGGCGCTCCGGGAGTTCACGCTGTCGTTCGGGCTATCCCTGACCGACATCGAGGTCCCGGCCGAGACCCTCTATGCGGAGAACCGCAAGCGCATCGACGCGACGACCGTCCGTCGCTCGTTCGTGCCGGACCCGGTACGCCTGGTCGTCGACGGCTATCCGTTCGACCTCGCGGAGGTCGTCCTGGCCAACCATCCGGAGCGCACCGAGCTCGGGATACGGACGGTCCGCGCCGGGCCGGAGCTGTTCGTGAGCCGACGGGACCTCGCCGCGCACGCCGGCGCCGAGGTGCGCCTCAAGGACCTGGTGAACGTTCGGCTGGCGGCAGAGCCTCCCCCCGAGGGGGAGGGGCCCGTCCACGCCGCGTTCACAAGCCGACCCAACCAGCGCCTCCCGCGGCTCACCTGGGTCGGCGTCCCGGGGTCGGTCGAGGTCGACGTCCTGGAGGTCGACGGGACCCATCGGGCCGGTCGTGGAGAGGGGGAGCTCGCCCGTGCCCGTCCGCGCGACGTCTTGCAGTTCGAGCGCGTCGGGTTCGTGCGCGTCGACACGACCGCCGAACCGGCGACCGGGCCGGTGCGCGTCGTCTTCGGCCACCCGTAACCGTCCGCCGACGGGTTTTTCCGCCACGGCCGCCTCCCGGCGGCTGATGAAGTTCCTGCACACGTCGATCACCGTCCGCAACATGACGGAGAGCCTCCGGTTCTACACCGAGGTGCTCGGCCTGGTCGCGGACGGGGGCCGGGCGATCCCCGAGAACCACGCCGAAATCGCGTTCGTGAAGGATCCGGAGAGCGGGGCGCGCGTCGAGCTGACCCACTGGGACGGCAAGGAGGCGTTCGACGCCGGGGAGCAGCTCGACCACCTCGCCTTCGAGGTCGGGGACCTGGACGCATTCCTGGCGACCGCCCGCGCCCAGGGGGTACGGGTCGCGAAGGAGCCGTACCGTCTGTCCGGCGGTTCGAGCCGGATCGCCTTCGTCCTGGACCCGAACGACGTCTGGATCGAGCTGATCGAGCACGGCCGCTCGAAGGCGTAGCGGACGCACGGTGGGCGGCGGGGCGGGGCCGACCGGCGGCGGCCCCCCTCGTCGACCGCTCGCCGCGGTCTTGGTCGCGACGTTCTTCGTGCGGTTCGGCTTCGGAATCACAGTCGCCGTCTTCGCCGCCTACATCACGCACCGTGCGACGGGCCTCTCGGGCGGGGACGTCGGCACCGCGGGCCTCGTCGCCGCCCTCGCCCCGATCGGCGAGTTCTCGACCGTGCTGTTCAGCGGGGCCGCCGCCGACCGCTGGGGCCGGTTCCCGGTGCTGTTCGCCGGGATGGGCGGCGCCGCGCTCCTCTTTGTCTGGATCGCGACCACGCGGGCGCTGCCGGCCCTCGGCGCGGCCAACCTGCTCTTCGGCGTCGCCAGCGGGGCGATCCTGGCCGCAAGCCTCGCCGTCATCGCCGACCGGGCGGCGTTCGACGCCCGGGGCTACGAGATGGGACGGTTCGACGCGATGAACCTGTTCGGATGGATCGGCGGGTTCGCCTTCGGGCTTGGCTCCGAGGAGTTGGTCCCGAACACCCACCTCTCCTGGCTGTTCCTCGCGGGCGCGGGCGTCATCGCCGTCGGGCTGTTCACCGGCTGGAGGCTGCTGCGCGGGCACGTGGTCGAGCGAGCCCCGCCGACGTTCGCGTTCCGCCACATCGTTCGGACGGCGGTACGGCGGACGGTGCTCGTCGTCACCCTCCCGTGGCTGGCGATCTACGCGCTCCTCGGCACCGCGCTGTACTTCCTCAGCACCGCCGCCTCGGGCGTGGGGATCCCCCAGGGGTACCTCGCCGTCGCCATCGCCGTCGGAGGGTCGCTCCTGGTCGTCAGCCAGCCGTACTTCGGCCGCCTCGCCGACCGTGCCGGACGGACGAAGATGATGACGGTCGGCGCCGTAGGGTTCCTGGTCGTCCTGCTCTTCGCGAGCCTGCTTGTCCGCTACGGCCCGCAGCCGCCGCTCCTCGCGGGGGTCGCCGTCGGGGTCCTGCTCGCGCTCGCCTACGGGCCGGCGGCGCTGTCGGCGCTCGCGGACCTCGCTCTCGCCGAAGGACGGGCGACGACGATGGCGATCTACTCGCTCACGATCTCGCTCGGGATGTTCGTCGGCCTGCTCGCCTCGACGGCGCTCTACAGCCGATTCGGCACGGCCGGGCTGTACCCGTACTTCGGCGCCATCGCCGCCGTCCTCGCTGGCCTCACCGTCGCCCGGTGGCTCGAGGCACCGGCGGCTACGATTCCGGTTCTATGATCAGGTGGCGCACCACCGGGTAGGCGGTGCGGACGCTGAGCGATACCTGGTCGATCGCCGTCTCCAGCTGGTCGGTGGTCAGGCCGTCTTGGAAGTTGATCCTCAGGGCGACGAGGGCGTCGTCCGGTCCGAGCTGCATCGACTGGATGGAGCGGACCCGGGCGACCCGGGGGTCCCGCTCCACCAAGCCGAGGACCTCGCGGGCCAGCTGCGGGGCGAGCGCCCGGCCGATGAGGTACTCCCGGCTGTCGGCGCTGAGGACGAAGCCCGTCGCGACCAGCAGCACGCCCTCCGTGGCCGCGACGGCGCCGTCCAACGCGTCGATATGGGTCTCGTAGACGGCGAGGAGCCCGGCGAGCGCGATCACCGCGCCGACGACGGCCACGGCGTCCTGGTAGAAGACCGACTTGAGCCCCTGGTGCGGGGACTCGAGCAGGCCGGTGAGCGTCTCGCGACCCAGGCGGAGCTCGCGCAGCGTCACCGAAATCCCGATGAGACTGGCGACGAGCGTCGCTCCGACGACAACCACTCCCTCCAGGAGGTGGCCGACCGGCCGCGGGTCGGCCCACTGGTCGATGCCGGTCACGAGGGCGACGATCCCCGCGATCGTGAACGTGACGACGATCGAGACGAACGCCCAGAAGAACCGCTCCTTGCCGAACCCGAACGGGTGCTGGCGGTTCGCGGGGCGGCGGGAGAGGCGCAGCCCCCATAGGAGAAGCGCGCTCCCGACCAGGTCGGTGGCGGTCAGGATCGCCTCGGCGAGGATCGTCCGGCTCCCCGAGAGCAAGGCAACGTACAGGTTGGCGACGAACAGCGTCGCGTTGAGGAGCAGCGTGCTGAGGAGGATGACTTGGGGACGCATCGGCCGCCGGGCTCACGCTCGGGGTACCCCACGACGCGGGAGGGCCCGATAAAGGTGCGCGCGACACGGACGGTGAACGCCGCCCGCGTGGGCGGACCAACCGTTAAATCGCGCGACCCGGTTCACTTTGGCGGTCGTATGAGCGAGCCGTCGGTGAGGGCCCCGGGTGCCACGATGCCGGCGGGCCGGTCCTCCGCGCCCGTCCCCCCGGCCAGCCGTCCGGCACTCCGCTCTCTCGGGCTCTCTCCCGGGAAGCTGGCGCGGCTGCGGCGGCTGCTCTACCACCACGGTCCGGGCGGTGGGACGCTGCTGATCCTGCCGATCGACCAGGGCCTCGAGCACGGCCCGGTCGACTTCTTCGCCAATCCGGACTCGCTGGACCCGCGGTATCAGTACGAGCTCGCGCGCGACGGAAAGTTCAGCGCCATCGCGCTTCACATCGGCCTCGCGGAGAAGTACTTCCACGAGTACGCCGGCGAGGTCCCGCTCATCCTCAAGCTCAACGGCAAGACGTCGATCCCGCCGGACACCCAGGCGTTCAGCTCGCTGACGGGCACCGTCGAGGACGCGGTCCGGCTGGGCGCCAACGCCGTCGGCTACACCGTGTACGTCGGCTCGCCCGCGCAGGACCGGGACTTCCGCCAGCTCGTGGACGTCCGCCGCGACGCCGACCGGTTCGGCCTCCCGCTCATCGTCTGGGCGTACCCCCGCGGCGAGTTCGTCGCCAAGCGCGGCGGGCGCGAGAGCCTCTACGCGGTCGACTACGCGGCCCGCGTGGCGCTCGAGTTGGGAGCGGACATCGTGAAGGTGAACTATCCGGTGGCGTCGGAGAAAGACGCGGAGAGCCCGGCGCCGTACAACACGCTGCACCTGGGGCCGGAAGAGGCGTTCCGCAAGGTCGTCGAGAGCGCCGGACGCGCCCTCGTCCTTGTCTCGGGCGGGGAGAAGATCTCCGACCCGGAGCTGCTCGCCAAGGTGCGGGCGTCGATGCACGCCGGCGCCACGGGGATCATCTTCGGACGGAACATGTGGCAGCGGCCGCGCGAGGACGCGCTCCGCCTGACCCGGGAGCTGCATGCGATCTTCCGGGAGTACGCTCAGCCCCCCTGAGCCCCGGGTCCGGCTCGCCCTGGTGGTGGTCGGCGACGACCATCCCCGGGCGTGCACGGGACGGCGGCTGGTCCGCCTGGGGCTCGCGCGCCAGATCCCCCGGTTGCCGACCGGGCGCTCCTCCGCGTTGATCCTCGACCCGTACGCCCCGGTTCCGCTCAGCCCGGCGGATGCCCGACGGGCGGCGAGCGGCGGTCTGGTGGCGCTCGACTGCTCGTGGAATCGGCTCTCGAGTGCCCACGAACGGCAGACGGGAGGTTCGCGGAGCGGCCGCTCGGGCGGTGCCCGGCGACTGCCGATGCTCCTCGCCGGGAACCCCCAGCACTTCGGCCGCCTGGGGGAGCTCAACACCGCGGAAGCGCTTGCGGCAGCTCTGTGGCTCCTCGGGGCCCGGACGGCGGCGGCCCGTCTCCTCGAAGGGTTCGCCGGGGGAGCTGCGTTCCTGCAGATGAACGCGGAGCGGCTCGCGCGGTACGCTCGGGCTGGCACCCCGGACCGGCTCGTCGAGGAGGAACGGGCGCTCTTCGGCCCTGCGGAGGCCGACTAACGGCCGGCGTCCGGGCGCTCGGCGGGGACGGGGACGAGCGACGCGCCCCGGACGGACGGCAGGGGCCGGTCGAGCGGGAGCCGGGCGTACACGACGCCGTAGCGGGCGTAGACCCGGGTCGTCTGCAAGGTCATCGCGCGCCCGTCGTACAGCGGCCGCCCGGTCAGGTCGGGGTCGTGGCCCCGCCAGACGGTGGTGAGCCCGGTCGCGGACAAGAACCGCTCGAGGTCCGCCCCGGTCCACGCCGGGACCACCTCGCGGTGGCTGTGCGCGGCGTCGCACTCCGCCCAGACCAGCTCGCACACCAACCGCTCGGTGCGCCGCGCGAACGCCTCCTGCCACCGCGTGGGGAGCGGGCCCTGGGGAAACCCGCCGTGCGCGAGGTAGGCGCCGCACGGCACGGTCGCCGCCAGCGGCCCCCGTTCCAGCAGCGCGACGATCCGGTCGACGCGCGTCGCCGACGGACCCCACAGCCGTTCGACCTCCTTCGGAAGGTCGCGCGGCCGGAGGGCGAGCGTCCTCACCGTCTCGTGGTTCCCCTGCAGCAGGACGACCCGGTCTGGCCACCGCGCGACGAGGCCCAGCAGGTACAGCGCATTCGCGGCCGAGCCACCGGGGAGATCGGGCGGGGTGCGGTCAACGTAGTCGCCGAGCCCGATCAGCCGGGCGCTCGGACCCGCCGCCTCGAACGCCCGCACTACTGGCGCCACCGACCGCCAGTCGCCGTGGGTGTCGCCGAAGACGAAGGCGATGCCGTCCGCCACCCGGGGCATTTCGAGCAGGGTCGGGTGGGCCGGGACCGCCGCCTCCAGCCCCGCGAGGAGCTCGTCCGCCCCCGACGCCGGGAGGGCGAGGATCTCGGTCGGCGTCCGGAGGTGCGCGCCCACGCGGACCCGCCTCGCGCCGGCGACCGGCTAGCCGGGAAATGCGGGGGGCCGGAGTCTCCGGCGACCGGCCCGTCGGACCGGCACGCCGTTTGAACCGGCGCATGCCCTAGGCAACAGGGTCCTAAGCCCTGCCTCGCTGGCCCCGTCGGGCGACCCCGACGGATTGGCCGAGCTGGAGCACCCCCGCATCGTCATCGGAACGCGCCCGGAGAAGTAGCCCCGGCAGGAGTTCCGGCCGGCGGGACGCAGACGTCCCGCGGCGTTCGAACCTGCGTCGCGAGATCCAGAGTCTCGCATGATTGGCCACTACACTACGGGGCTACGACCGTACCAGCGGGACCCCGTTGATAACGGTTGTCGGCGACACGGCCGCGTTCGGAGCGCGGTCGTGCCGCCGGGCCCCGGGAGCACCTGCCCCAAATACTTGGGGATGGGTGCACCGCCGGGCCGGGGGTCGCTCGACGACGATGACCGAGACCTCGGGCGGCCGCGCGGCCGTCCCGTCGTCCCCGCGGATGCCGGCGCTGCTTCCGGTCGCGCTGTACGTGGGGCTGCCGGCGGCGGCGATCGCCGCCCTCTCGCTGCACGGCAGCCTTTCGGCGCCCCGGGTCGCCGGCTTTCTTCCGGGCGCGTCGCTGGACCTGAGCTACTCGTTCCTCCGGATGCTCGCCGCCTACGGGCTGTCGCTCGCCTTCTCGCTCGCGTACGGGTACTACGCCGCGACCCACCGCGGCGGCGAGCGGGTGATGATCCCCGTCCTCGACGTCCTGCAGTCCGTCCCGATCCTCGGATTCTTCCCGATCGTGATCGTCGTGTTCGTCAACCTCACCCGGCCGGCTCGTTCATCGGCCCGAACCTCGCGTCGGTGTTCCTGATCTTCACCTCGATGGCCTGGAACATGGTTTTCGGCGTCTACGAGTCGGTCCGCACGATTCCGGCCGACCTGCGGGAGGCGGCCGAGACGTTCCGGCTCCGGGGATGGCTGCGGTTCCGCAAGGTGATCTTCCCGGCGACCGTCAACCGTCTTGTCTACAACTCGATCCTTTCGTGGACCGGCGGCTGGTTCTTCCTCGTCGAGGCGGAGATCTTCACCACGAACAGCTCGAGCCACGCCGCGCTGCCGGGGATCGGAAGCCTGCTGTCGTTCTCCGCGGCGAACGGGCGCGCCAACGAGTTCGTCGCCGGCCTCGTGCTCCTCGTCGTCCTCATCGTGCTGCTCGACTTCGGCGTATGGCGGCCGATGAGCCGGTGGGCCGACCGGTTCCGCTATGACCAGAGCCCGTCCGGGGAGGGAGAGGTCGTCGGAGCGCGCGGGGGCTCCGGGCGGCTGCGCCGGGCCGCCTCGTACGTCTCGGCAAGCGTGCGCAGCGGGGTCACACGCATCGGGACCCCGTTCGTCCAGCTCGCGTCGGTCCGCCTGCGACCGCCGCGACGGCCCGGCACGAAGGATAGCAGCGGGGCGTACTATCTCGCGCTCGGCACGATCCTGGTCCTCGTCTGGCTGATGCTGATCGCCATCGTCGTGGCGGTCTACCAGGTCTTCACCGGGCCGATCCCGCCGGCCATCCGCGCGCAGATCCTCGAGGTCCCTGCCGCGATGGGGGCGTCCATCGGCCGGGTCGTCGCCGCCTACCTGATCAGCCTCGCGGTGGCGCTGCCGCTCGCGATAGCGGTCGCCCGGCGGGCGCGGGCGGGCCGCTTCGGGCTCCCCGTGATCGAGGTCGTCGCCTCGTTCCCCGCCACCGCGCTGTTCCCCTTGATCGTCTTCGGACTCGTGCGGTACCTCAGCGAGGAAGGCGTCGCGGTCCTGATGCTGCTCACCGGGATGATCTGGTACCTGTTCTTCAACCTCCTCGCCGGGGTCCGCTCGCTCGCACCGGACCTCGAGGAAGCGTCCCGGGCGTACGGGGTTCGGGGCACCAACTTCCTCCGACGGGTCCTGTTGCCGAGCCTCTTCCCGGCGTTCGTTACCGGCTCGATCACGGCGTTCGGCGGAGGGTGGAACACGCTCATCGTCGCCGAGTACCTGAACGTCAACTCGACGCACACGCTGAGCGTGCTGGGGATCGGCCAAATGATCGACATCGGCTACGCCGAGTCGCACGGCGCGAACGGGCTCCCGCTGATGGTCACGGCGCTGCTCACGCTCGTCGCGGCGGTCATCGCCATCAACGAGCTTTTGTGGAAACCCCTCTACCGCCGAGCGGTCGAGCGGTTCCGCTACGACTGACGGGGGGAGGACCCTGGCGATCATCCGGGTCGAGCACGTCGACAAGTCGTTCCCGACCCGGCACGGGTCGATCGCCATCATGCAGGACATCAGCTTCGAGGTCCGGGATTCTGACTTCCTGGCGATCGTCGGGCCGTCGGGGTGCGGCAAGTCGACCCTGCTCCGTCTGATCCAGGGGCTCGACCGCCCGACGTCGGGTACCGTATCGTTCCGCGACCGCCGCGTCGACGGGGTCGTCCAGGGGATGGCGATGGTCTTCCAAAACTTCGCTCTCTTCCCCTGGCTCACCGTCAGCGAGAACGTCGCCTTCGGGCTGGAGGCGCTCGGCTGGGACGAGGCCAGGATCGCCTCCCAGGTCGAGCGGTACGTCAACGTCACCGGCCTCGACGGCTTCGAGGAGGCGTATCCGCGCGAGATCTCCGGCGGGATGCGCCAGCGGGTCGGGCTCGCGCGGGCCCTGGCGGTCGAACCGACGGCGCTGCTGATGGACGAGCCGTTCAGCGCGCTCGACGCGCTCACGGCGGAGGGGCTCCGCGAGGAGGTCCTACAGCTGTGGCGGGACCCGCAACTGCCGCCCGAGGCGGTCATCCTGGTGACGCACAACATCGAGGAGGCGATCCAGCTCGCCGACCGGGTGGTCGTCCTTTCCCGGCGCCCGGGCCATGTGCTCGCGGACGTGGCGGTCGACCTCCCCCGCCCGAGGGACCGAAAGTCAGCCGCGTTCTACGAGCTGACCGACCGGGTCTACTCGCTCATCACGGCCGGCGGGGCGACCGCCGGCCCGGGGGTGGCGCCCCCGCCCCCCGGCGACTCGACAAGCCTTTAATCCCCGCTTCCGGATTGGGAACGAGGCCCCCTCCAGGACCCCCGTGGCGACGAACTACCCGAAGTGCAGCCCGACGGAGATGCTCGGTCTCCTCGTCCTCCTGAACGACCACAAGGGCTCGGAGGACGTGGCGCTCCTGGCGGACGACCTCGACCTCGAGATCGACGAGATCTTCCCGTCGCTCGAGTACGCCCAGCTGCTCCAGTTCCTCAAGGTCGCGGACGGTCGGGCGACGTTCACCGACCTGGGCCGCAAGCTGGTCGCCGCGTCGATCCGCGAGCGCAAGGTGATCGTCCGGGAGCAACTGAAGAAGACGCCGCTGTTCCGGACGATCGTCCGTGCGCTCGAGGCGAGCCCGAACCACGTCCTCTCGGACGAGGAGTTCGGGCACATCATCTCGTTCACGACCGCGCGCACCGACGGCGGCGAGCAGAGCATCGTCAACTGGGGCCGGTACGCCGACCTGTTCCGCTACGACGCGGACGCGCGGACGATCTGCCCAGCCCGGCGCGCGACCGCGGGCCGGAGCGGCGGGGGCCGGAGCTCTCCGCCCGCCGGCGGGGCGGCCGCAGCGGAGCCCGGCACCGCGTCAGCGACTCGGGAGCCCACGACGGTCCCCCCGGCCCCGGCATGGCGAACGCCATCGCGTAGCGGAAGGTGCGAGGGCCAGCAAGTGGCCCTAGAGCAACGGGGCCGTTAATCGGCGACTTGGCCGTAAGGGCGTGGGCGCATCATGGGCGATGTCAGGATCCTCGGCATCCCGGGCGGGGTTCGAAAAGGCTCGTACTCGGCGGCGCTGATCACCGCGGCGACCGAACTTACCCCGCTGGGCGCGGTGCTGGAGGTCGCGGAGGTCCAAGGGTTCCCGATCTACAACCAGGACCTAGAGTCGCCGCTGCCGGAGCCGGTGCGGCGGTTCAAGGACAGGGTCCGTGTCGCGGACGCTGTGCTGTTCTCCCTGAACGAGCACAACTTCGGGCTCTCCGCGGCGGAGAAGAACGTCCTCGACTGGGGCTCACGGCCGTACAACGACAACGTCTGGAACAGTAAGCCGGCCGGCATTCTCAGCGCGAGCGTCGGCCAGCTGGGGGGTGCGCGGGCGCAGTATGACCTCCGGCAATCGATGGTCTTTCTCAACATGTTCCCGATCAACAGGCCCGAGGTGATGGTCGCCGCGGCGGCTCAGAAGTTCGACGAGAGCGGGCGGCTCACCGACGAGGCGGCCCGCAGTCGGATCCGGGAGCACCTGACCGAGCTCCTTCGACATACCCGCGTGCTCCAGAACGGCGCGCAGCCGTGACGGGGGCCCGCGCGGCCCTCACAGCGGTCAGCGCCGGGCCCGCGGTTCCAAACCCTTAAACTGACGGGCTGCTCGCCGAAACCGGCTGGGCACGTAGATCAGCGGAAGATCGCTGCTTTCGCAAAGCAGAGGTCGGGGGTTCAAATCCCCCCGTGTCCACTCCGTCGAAGGGGCCGGCGCGCCCTTGGCGTACCGTCCGGAGTGGACACCGCCCCGCCCTCGCGGCACCGGAGCCCGCCGCCGGTGTACCTCGGTGCCCGACCCGTTCCATCGAGCGAAGGGCCCTAAGGGAGGATTCCTGGCTCTCCACCTGCCACCTCCTTGTCGGCGACGCCACTTCGCCGGCGTTCGCGTCCGTTGGCTTCCGTGTCAAGCGGGGACCTGAGGGGTCGGACGAGGGTACGCCCGAGCACTTCGGGTTGCCGTCGAGCATCAAGCCGAAGACTGCGTTGCGGAGCCGTGGTAGGGCGACGGTTGCTAACACGTCCGGCCTACGCAGCGTACTGTTCCCGCCGGGTTCCCCAAATGTCTGGAGTCAAGCCGCCCTGCTCCGAAGGTCGTGCAGGGAATCGGGCTTCGTCGGGCCCCGCTGGCCGGAGTCTGGGCTCAACTCCCCCGGTCCCCCGGCATACAGCCGAGCCGGACTTGGGCCCGCGTGGGCTCGCTTCCCGTCCGCCCGCCGACCAAACGACCACCCCTGAATTGGAGGGTTTATCTGGCAGAACGCCGCCGGAACCTCTGTGGGGAACCCCTCCGGCATGCGCTGCTCGCGCCCCCATCCGGCGCGGGATGCTCCTCGCCCGCCCGTCTCGACGTTGACCGGGAGTAAGTGATGCCGATCGACTCCGGCGATACGGCCTGGGTGATCACGGCCACGGCGCTCGTCATGATCATGACGCCCGCGCTCGGGTTCTTCTACGGCGGCCTCGTCGGCCGGAAGAACCTCATCGCCACGCTCGTCCAGTGCCTGATGATCTTCTCGGTCGTCAGCCTTGTCTGGGCACTCTGGGGATACACCCTCACCTTCGGCCCCGGCTACCGGGGAGTGATCGGCACGCTCGCCGATGTCGGCCTCCTCCACGTCGGGGCGGCGGCCGACCCGAGATATTCGGCGACCATCCCGGCGCTCCTCTACTTCGCCTTCCAACTGAAGTTCGCCGCGATCACGCCGGCGCTCATCATCGGCGCGTTCGCCGGTAGGGTGCGGTTGAAGGGGCTGCTGATCTTCATCGTCCTCTGGACGACCCTCATCTACGCCCCGATCGCGATGTGGGTCTGGAACCCTGCCGGGTGGCTCCACCACCTCGGGGTGATCGACTTCGCCGGCGGTCTCGTGGTGCATACGTCCGCGGGGGTCTCCGCCGTCGCCGCGGCGCTCGTGATCGGCCAAGGGAAGGGGTTCGGCAAGGAGACGCGTCCGAACAACGTCCCGTACGTGATCCTCGGGACTGCGCTCCTCTGGTTCGGCTGGTTCGGGTTCAACGCGGGAAGCGCGTTGGCCGCAGATTCGGTCGCCGTGGTGGCGCTCGTGAACACCAACCTCGCGGCCGCCGCGGGAGGCGTGAGCTGGATGCTCCTCGATTGGGTCCGCAAGGGACGACCGTCTGCGGTCGGAATGGCCGTCGGGGCCGTCTGCGGACTCGCTGCCGTGACGCCCGCCTCCGGCTTCGTAGCTCCGGGCGCCGCGATGGTCATCGGACTCGTCGCGGGATCTTCTGCAATTACGTCGCGAGCTGGCGGGCGCGGACCCGCCTGGACGACTCGCTGGACGTGTTCGCCTGCCACGGGGCGGGCGGGATGTGGGGTACCCTCGCTACGGGGCTCTTCGCGACCGCGACCGTCAACTCCGCCGTCGCGGGCGGGGGGCTGGTGTACGGCCACACGCACCTGTTCCTCGCCGAGCTGGCGGGGATCGCGGTCGTCGCGTCGTTCGCGTTCGTCGGCTCGTACGTGCTGCTCCGTGCGATCAACCACTTCACGCCGCTGCGCGCCGCTCCGGCCAACGAGGACGCCGGCCTCGACGTCGCCGAATTCGGCGAGTTCGCCTACGACCCGGGCGGCGGAGCCCGAGCGGAGGCGACGGCGGCCCCGGGTCACTGAACAGCGGGCCCGCCGGCGTGTGGGCGCCGCGCGCGGGGATTATGGGTTCCGGCGACCGTGCTAGGCGCGATGCCGAAGATCCAGGTGTTCGCCAACGAGAACGGGCCGAACCTCGTGCTGGTCGACGGAAAGGCGGTCGCCGAGCTGTGTCGGTGCGGGCACTCGGGCAACAAGCCCCATTGCGACGGGACCCACCGGACCGTGGGGTTCAAGGCACCGCGCGTGGTCGTCGACGTGAGCCCCTGAGCGGCCCGCGGCCGCGGTCCGCACGACGCGTGGCAACGTACAGCCCCCGTCCCGTGGCGAGGCCCCGGGCGAGGTGGTGCGGGACGAAGCCGGCAGACCGCAACTCCCGGAGCATCGTGGCGGTGCCGAAAAGCCCGAGCACGTGGAGCTCGGTGTCGTGGACGACCCCGGCGGATGTCCCGACGAGGTAGTGGAACTCCATCACCGACCGGTTCCCCTGCCGGAGGGACGAGGTGAGGCGAAGGACGGTCGTCGTGCCGTCGGTGACCTTCACCGAGTGGACCGACCCTTCCTGGTACCGTTCCGGGGTCAGCCACGGCTCCAGAACCAGGACGCCTCCCGGCTGGGTGTGCTCGGCGAACGCGCGGAGCGCGCGGCGCAAGCCCTCTCGGGTCTCCACGTAGCCGATCGCGCCGAACAGGCAGGTGACGACGTCGAAGCGACGGCGCAGGTCGAACCGTTCCATGCGGCCCCGATGGAACGCAGCGCGGGGGACCCGTCGTCGGGCCGCGGAGAGCATCGCCGGACTCGCGTCCAATCCGGTGCAGCGGAACCAGCGGACGAACTCCGCGAGGTGCCGGCCGGAGCCGCACGCCACATCGAGCAGCTCGCGCAGCGGGCGTCGGGCGTATCGGACCGCCAGCTGACGGACGCGCAGCGCCTCGGCCCGGTACGGCTTGGCGGCGTGGACGAGGTCGTGCGCGTCCACCAGGCGGAGGTACGGGGTCGTCGCCGGGGTCGACCGGAGCCGGGTCGCGGGCACCGCGACCGGAAGTCGGGGTGCCGAGGTAACGTTGCTCCCGGCGTCGGCGCGTGGCGGCCCGAGGCCAACGTCAAGTGCGGCCGGCCGTCCGGCCCGGCGGGGGGTTCGCATCAGCGGCGCGGACCAGGCGCTCGCCGAGGAGCTCGGGGAGCCGAAGCTTGAGGGGATCAACGGCACCGGCTCGGACCTGAGCCGGCTCTTCTCGCTGAGCGACGGCGTCTTCGCCTTCGCCCTGACGTTCCTCGCGATCACGCTGCTGCTGCCGCAGACCGCCCGGGGCACCGCGCTGCCCGTGCTCTCGACGTATCTCGGCTCGCTCCAGGGGGCGTTCATCGGCTACATCCTGTCGTTCCTGGTCATCGCGTCGTGGTGGAACATCCATCACCGGCTGTTCTCTGCGTTCGTCCGGTATGACCCGACGCTGGTCCGACTGAACTCGTTCTTCCTGCTCGGGGTCTCGGTCACCCCGTTCCTGGTGTCGTTGCTGTTCGCCTACTCTCCGGCCGGGTTCGGGCAAGGCAGTCTCTCGGCCCGGGAGGCGGTGGCGCTGTACAGCGTCGCGCAAGGGGCGAGCGGGGGCGTCCTCCTCGTCGTCTGGCGCCATGGCACGCAGAACCACCGGCTGATCCGGCCGAAGCTGCCGGAGGAGTGGGTCCGCGCCACCGAGCACAATCTCCTGATCAGCGTGGGGACGTTCGTGGTCTCGATCCCCGTCGCTTTCCTGTCGCCGCTCCTCGCCGAGCTCACCTGGATCATCGTGATCCTCGGCCTGGGCCGGCGGTTCTGGAGGGCGACGTCCCTGCCGCCCGACAAGCACGGGAGGGTGCAGGGCCCCAGCGGCTGACGGGTCCGCTCGGCTCACGAGCGCGCGGAAGGCTCGTCGGGGTCGACCGCCTCGAGGCGCGTCTCGAGCTCGAGGATCCGACGGGTGGACGCCTCGGGGTTCGGGCTCCCCGTCGGCCTCGGTTCGCGGTGGATGTCGATGGCGAGGACCCGATGGTACAGCCACTCGAACTCGTGGAAGAGGAGCGGGTCGTTCAGGTCCGTCCGGATCTTTCCCACCAGGTCGAACGGGTGCCGGATCGCCCAGAAGTAGGCGACGACCCACGAGCCGAACGCCTCCCAGACGAGCTCCTCCTCCAGGACGTCCCGGTGGGTCAGCGTCCCGACCAGTTCGAAGAACGTCACGACCTCCATACTGGAGATGTCGTCGTGCGCCTGGGCGAGCAGCCTCTCGCTCAGGTGGCGGCGCGAGTGGCGCATGTGGACGCCGTCGAACCGCTCGCGGAGCGTCATCACCGCGTTCGCCGAGTTCAGCCGCTGGCCCGTGCGGGTCTGCCAGGTACATCAGCAGCAGGGTGCCGACGACCAGGATCCACGTCCCGACGAGCGACCAGATGGCGACGTTGAACCAGTTCACGATGCGGGTTCCGGTCCGGCGGACGCCGGCCGCGGCTTTACCCTACCGACCCCGTAAGGAGGCCGTCCGAGGGGCACCCCGGCGCCCTTGGGGCTCGAGGGCCCCGCCCGACCGGGCGGCCGCTCAGCTCTTCGAGATCGCGCCGCGGAAGCCGCGGATCGCCGGTTCGACCAGGTAGAGGACGCCGGCCAGGAACACGAACAGCCCCCCGACCAGCGCGAGCACGTTCGCGCCGAGGCCGAGGGCGATCCAGCCGACGACCGCGAGGAGGACGAGGATCACACCGCAGACGACCGGGCGGTCGCTCCACGAGCGGTAGCCGAGGTAGGCGAAGAAGAACGCGAGCCCTGCGAGGACGAACAGGGCGACCGCGGTCGACCCCCAGAACGCGGCTCGGCCCCAGTGGCTGCCGACCAGGTTGAACGCGGCGGTGAGGAGCGCGAGGAGTCCTCCCAACCCGACGAGGACGGCGCCGGCGATCCCGAATCCCCACCCCAGACGCCGTTCGGTTAGCTCGGTCATGCTGCCTCCGATGGTCCTTGAAAACTGGCGCGCACACGCCCCCGGGGGGACGGCCCCTCCGGCCAGACGACCTCCCCTGTCGCCGGGGCTATTTCAAGCTGATTCCCGCCGGGGGCTCACACGTCGACGGCCCTCGCCGAAACGTGGATAGCAGGTGGGCCCCTTCCGGCGGACGTGCCGTACGTAGAGTACGACGAGAACGAGGCGGTCTGCTCGCAGTGCGGGTCGGCGTTCCGCTCTCCGGAGGTGCTGGAAGTACACCTCCGTGAGTCGCACACCGGTCCCAAGCCCCCGACCGTTCCCGAGGGGACCAGGTCCGTCAAGTGCTCGGTGTGCGGCGAGCGGCTCAGCTCGGTCTCCGCGCTCGGCCGCCACAACCGCCAGGCGCACGTCGCCTGACGGCGGGCGCGGTCAGCGACCGGATCCTTCCGACGAGGTGCCGGTGCAATCGAGTTGCTCGACGTCAAGCAGGTGGCCGAGCTTGCGGCGCTTCGTCTCGAGGTACGCCCTGTCGCTCGGCTGCGCCGGGATCACGAGGGGGATCCGACCGACGATCTCGACGCCGTGCCGACGCAGGTCCTCGATCTTCGCCGGATTGTTGGTCATGATCTCGATCGAGCGGACGTGCAGCGCGCCGAGCATGTGCGCCGCGATCCCATACTCGCGCTCGTCGGGCCGGAAGCCGAGCGCCTCGTTCGCTTCGACCGTGTCGTAGCCCTGGTCCTGGAGCTGGTAGGCCCGGATCTTGTTCGCGAAGCCGATCCCGCGGCCCTCCTGCCGGAGGTAAAGGACGACTCCGGCCTCGGACTGCGCGACGCGTTCCAGCGAGGCGAGAAGCTGGTCGCGGCAGTCGCACCGCAGCGAACCGATCGCATCTCCCGTAAGGCACTCGGAGTGCAGCCGGACGAGCACCCGCTCCTTGCCGGTCACGTCGCCGTGGATGAACGCCGCGTGGTCCTGGCGCTCGTGCTCGTTCCAGAACGCGACAACCTGGAAGTCGCCGAACCGGCTCGGGAGCTCCGCGAGCGCGACGATCTTGACGCACGTCTCCGGAGAACCCGGACACTGGTGGTCCTTCCCTTCGGCCAGCAGCCGCGCCGCCGTCTCGGGAGGGAGTCCCATCGGGGCTCCCAGCCGTGCGGTTGGATAAAGCGGCCGGTTACCTCACCGCCACCGCCGGGACCGGGCCCCGGAGCGCCCCTCGTACCAGGGCGCCCTCAGGGACTGTCAGGGCTACGGCGGTACCAGCGGACATAGTCCGCTCCGGAGGCTCAGGTCCCCGGATAGTAGAAGTCGAACTTTCCGCACGTCTGGCAGTAGTACAGCGAGAACGGGAGCAGGGTCTCGGGTCCTTCGATCCCGCCGGCCGCGCCGGCGCTGCCGGGCGTGCCGCTCGCCCGCAGGCTGTAATGCCCGATCCACCGCATCTGGGCCCGGCAGTTCGAGCACGCGCGCCGGGCGGAGAGCGTCACCTCGCCCCCTCCGCCGCCGCCCCCAGCCACCGCCGGCGGCGTCGAGCTCACGGCGGAGGCGCTCGCCGGGGGCGTCGCAGGGGCGTTGCACCGCGGACAGGTGGTCGCGTTCGCCGGTAGAGGCTGGCCGCACCGGGTGCAGAAGCGGGAGACCATGCTGGGCGGGAGCCGGCCCTAGGGATTGAAACTTGCGCCGGGAGGCGGCGGCGGGCGGCGGCGCCGCTACGGCTTCCAGACCGGGCTCGAGTAACCTTCCGGGACGGGGGGCGGCGGGGTTCCCTCACCGAACGGGTCGGGCCGGGCCATCGGCGCGCGTCCCTGCTTTCCGGCGAGGTAGGCGTCGATCGACTCGGCCGCCTTCGTCCCCGCGGCCATGGCGTGGACGACCGACCGGCCGCCGGCGGCGAAGATCCCCTCCGCCTCGGTGGCGTAGCCGGGCTTGCCGCCCTCGGGCCAGCCTTTCGTGCCGATCTTCAGACCCATCGACGGGTCGAACCCCGACAGGTCGGCCTTCTCGCCGACCGCCATGATGACCGTGTCGCAGTCGAGCGTGATGAACGCCCCGTCTACCGGCTTCACAGCGCGTCGGCCCGAAGCGTCCGGCGCGGCGAGCTCCATCTTCTGGAAGACGGCCCCCTCGACGCGCGACGTCCCGAGGAGCTTGGTCGGACCGACGAGCCAGTGGAAATCGATCGCTTCCGGCTCGGTCTCGCGGATCTCCTCCTCGCCCGCGGGGGATTCGCCCCGCGTCCGCCGGTACGCCATCGCGACGCTCGCCGTCGGGGCGAGCCGCCGGGCCGTGCGCACCGAGTCCACGGCGACGTCGCCTCCGCCGATCACGACGATCCGCTTGCCGAGGACGACGGGGCGTCCTTGGTTGACGTCGTACAGGAAATCGAGGGCGGGGATCACGCCCTGAAGCTGCTCCCCCGGGATCCCCGGGTAGCCGGCCCTCGATGCGCCGATGGAGATGAAGACGGCCCGGTATCCGTCCGCCAGCAGGCTCTGCGGGGTGAAGTCGACACCGGCGGTGCGGTCGGTAACGAAGGTGAGGTCGAAGCCGCGGTACCGCTGCAGGTCGATGAGCAGTTCGTGGTTCGGCATCCGGTAGTGCGGGATCGCCCCCGCCTGTCCGCCGACCGCGCTCTGCTTCTCGAGGACGGTGACCGGGTAGCCGCGCAGGCACAGTTCCCATGCCGCCATCAGCCCCGCCGGCCCGGCGCCGATCACCGCGACACGCTGGTCGCGGGGCGCGCTGGCGACGTACTCGGTCGACGAGTCGCCGAAGTCGAGCGCCGCCCGCTTGAGGTGGCGGATCGCGATCGGGACGCCGCGGCCCTTCATGATGCAGGCGTCCTCGCAGTAATGGTAGCAGACCTTGCAGAGCGTCGTCGCGAGCGGGTTCTCGCGCAGGGTCAGCCGGGCCGCCTCGTCGAAGCGGCCGTCGGCGACCAGCCCGATGTAGCCCCGGGCGTCCTGCGTGATCGGGCACGCCTCGACGCAGTACGGCAGCGCGCACTGGAGGCACCGCTGGGCTTCCAACATCGCCTCCTCGCGCGTGTACGAGCGGAGCACCTCTCGGAAGTCGGCGGTCCGTTCCGCCGGCCTCTCCTCAGGCACTTCGATTCGCAGATACCGTGAGTCTGCCGCTGTCATGCGCCCACCCGCCCTCGGTCGAAGGGCACCGAAACGACCGGGCCGGGGAGCATAAAGCGCGCGGCTCCGTGCGAACCCGTCACAGGCGCGGACCGGGCCGCCGCCACGGAGCGCGGGAGCGGAAGAGACCGACGGCTGCGGCCCGAGTTCCGAGCGTTCGGGGACGCTCTCGTCATCCGTCGGGCTCGACGGCGTCCCACGCCGCTTCCTTCTCGGAGACCGGCGCGGCGGGCGCCAGCGCCGCGCCCATCACCATCGCCAGCGCCGCGCTCAGCCCCAGCCACCACCCCGCCGCCGCGCCCCACGAGATCGAAGCGCCCCCAGCGGAGGTGCTCCCCCAGAAGCTGACGCACGGCCCGCTGCTCGCTCCCGACGAACAGGTCCCCGCGGGGGCAGCGGCCCGGTAGATCCCGGGTTGGAGCCAGGGTACGCCGACTACCAGCGCGACGGCGAGGACCGCCGCCGCGACCGCGCCGTAGCGGGCGAGCCGTCGGCCCTCCAACGAGAACGCCCGGCCCCTCGCACGGGCGAAGCCGATCCCGGCGAGGGCCACGCACACCAGGGTGAGCAGCACGAACCCCGCGAAGACCACCTCGTAGAGCTGGCCGACGGCCGCGAGCCCCACGCCCTGGTACGGTACGTAGCCCCCGCCGCCCCCGCCACCGGCGTACAGGGACGTCCCCGGGAAGAACTCGGTCAACGACGACGTGCCGGATTTCACGTTCGAGGTGACCCACCAAGGGGCGTAGGCCGCCACGAGGGCGAGGAGGCCCCCGACGACGTTCGCCCAGGCGTGCCATCGAGCCTGGGACACCGGACGGAGGCGAGCGGCTCCCCGGCGCCGTCCAAACGGTGCGTCACGCGGGACCGGACCCGAAGCCGACATCGCTACCGAGCCGGTGCAGGAGACCCCCCGGGTTTTAGCCCGGGCCTCTATCCCTGTTGGGGGCCCGCGAAGGGACGAAGGCCGCGCTTCGAGCACGTCGGTCTTCGGGTCACGAACCTGGAGCGGTCGCTCCGTTTCTACACGCGAGCCCTCGGGCTCAAGGTCGTCCGGCGGGGGGACACCCGAGCGTGGGGAGGCGGCCTGTGGGTCCTGCTCCGAGACCCGACGTCCAAGCGCGTGGTCGAACTCAACTGGTACCCGCGCGGCTCCCGCTTCGGCGGGCGGTACGTCGCCGGAGACGCGGTCGAGCACCTCGACTTCACGCTCGGGGCCGTGCCGGTCTCCATCTTGGAGGCGGCGTGGCGCCGTCTGCTCCGCCACGGCGCGCGCTCGACCGCCCTGCGCCCTGCGACGACGCAGGGATGGCAGGCTAGCGTTCTCGACCCGAACGGAAACTGGATCACGGTCGGACGGCGACCCACGGCGGCCGAGCGGCGCGCGATGCGCGGCCGATAGCGGACGTGCTTTAGCGTCGACCGAGCGCGCCGGCCCGGCTACGCCTACTCAGGGGCGAGGTACAGCTCGTTGCCGTCCGGGTCGCGGATCGTCGCCCCCCAGCCCCAGTCGTACTTCGTGGGGGGGCTTGCGAACGTCACGCCGCGGGCCTCCAGCTCTGAGCAGGACTTTACAAAGTCCCCCGGGAGCTTCAGGGCGATTCCCGAGTTCCCCGGTTCGAGCTTACCGTCTGGCTCGAACTCGGTCACCTGGCAGAGGTGGATCAGCCCCGGGCGGTCCTTCTGACCGACGGTCTGCCAGTGGCCGTCGTCGGCGACCAGCTCCAGCCCGAGGGTCCGGGTGTACCACTTGACGGCGGCCTTCCGGTCCGACACGACCACGGCGATGCTCGAGAAATGCGGCGCCACGCGGGCGGCCTTCTGCGACTTGGCGGGCATGTTTCCTCGGTTCCCGAGGGCGAGGGTGCGGCATAAGCCGGCGCGGGAGGGGATGAAACGCTCCCGCGTCTACCGCGGCGGGGCCCGACCCCGCCGACGAGAACTTATCCGAAATTCGTTCATAGGCAACTGCTGCCCGGGGGCGAGGCACGGCCGAGCGTCCGGTCGTTTCCCGGTGGCGTGGTCGGACCGATGGGTACTCGGGTGGGGCAGAACAATGCTCGTCCCCGAGCGACTCCTCCGCGGACCGGTCGGCGGTGGGCCGACGCGGCCTTGGGCGTTGATTTGGGGGGGACGAAGATCGCCCTCGGGGTGGTCGACCGTGCCGGCACCGTGCTCGACGCCCAACGGCTCCCGACGCGCGCGGAGAGGCCGGCGCGCGAGGTCATCGCCGACATCATCACCTCCGTAAACGACCGCTGGGCAGACCGCCTCCCGAAGGACCGTCCGCTGGGGATCGGCGTCGCCGGCCAGGTCGACGAGCGGGGCACCGTCCTCTTCGGACCGAACCTGCACTGGAACAACGTTCCGCTCGGGCGCGAGCTCACCCGTGGGCTGGGTCGTCCGGTCGCGGTGCTGAACGACGTGCAGGCGGCGACTGTGGGCGAGTGGAGCTACGGGGCGGGCCGAGAGGCGAGCGACCTCGTCTGCATGTTCGTCGGCACGGGCGTCGGCGGCGGGATCGTCGCGGACGGACGCCTGCGGCACGGCGCCTCCGGCACTGCCGGGGAGCTGGGTCACATCACGGTGGTCCGCAACGGGCGCAAATGCCGCTGTCCGAACTCCGGATGCCTCGAGGCGTACGCGGGCGGCTGGGCGATCGCGGAGCGGGCGCGCGAGGCGGTGCGCGAGCGGCCCGCCGAAGGCGCTGCGCTGGTTCGGCTTGCGGGCGACTCAGCGTCGATCTCCTCGGAGACGGTGGAGGCCGCCTACCGGATCCACGACCGACTCGCCCGCGAGCTCGTAGAGGACACCATGGGCTACCTCGCAAGCGGTCTGGTGTCGGTCGTGAACGCGATCGACCCGGGCACGGTCGTGCTCGGCGGCGGGGTCCTCGAAGGGTTCCTTTCGCTCATCCCGTCGCTCGCCAAAGAGGTGAAGGCGCGGGCGTTGGCTGTGGCGGCTCGGCGGTTGACGGTCGTGCCGGCCCGGTTGGGGAACGAGAGCGGCGTCGTCGGCGCGGCGTCGTACGCGCGCGGCGCGGGGAGCGGAAAATGACCGTCGAGGACGAACTGCACATCAACACGATCCGGTTCCTCGCCGTCAACATGGTCGAGGAGGCGAAATCCGGACACCCAGGGCTCCCTCTCGGCGCCGCCCCGATGGCGTACGTCCTCTGGGACCGGTTCCTTCGACACAATCCCGCGAACCCGCTCTGGCCGAACCGGGACCGGTTCGTCCTTTCCGCCGGCCACGGCTCCGCGATGCTCTACGCCCTGCTCCACCTCACCGGCTACGACCTCCCCCTCGACGACCTGCGAAAGTTCCGCCAGCTCGGGAGCCGGACCCCCGGCCACCCGGAGCACGGCCACACGCCGGGGGTCGAGGCGACGACCGGACCGCTCGGGCAGGGGCTCGCGAACGCGGTCGGCCTCACGCTCGCCCAGCGGTATCTGGCCAGCCGGTACAACCGCCCGAAGCTCAACATCGTCGACCACACGACGTTCGCCCTCTGCTCGGACGGCGACCTGATGGAGGGGATGGGCGCCGAGGCCGCCTCGTTCGCCGGGTCGATGCATGCGAGCCCGCTCATCGTCCTCTACGACGACAACCGGATCTCCCTCGAGGGCCCGACGAGCCTCTCGTTCACCGAGAACGTCGAGCGGCGGTTCGAGGCGTACGGCTGGCAGGTCGCGGCGGTCGAGGAGGGCAACTCGGTCGAGGCGATCGACGCCACCCTCCGCCGCGCCGTCTCCAAGCCGGGCGCGCCCTGGCTGATCCGCGTTCACACCCACATCGGCTACGGGAGCCCACGGCAGGACACGAAGGAGGCCCACGGCGAGCCGCTCGGGCCCGAGGGGACGCGCGAGACGAAGCGCAAGCTCCACTGGCCGCTGGAGCCGTCGTTCCTCGTCCCGGACGAGGCGAAGGCGCACTTCAGGCGGGCGCTCGGCCGCGGGCGAGCGCTGGAAGACGAGTGGACCGCGCTGTTCGAGGAGTACCGCCGCGCGGAACCGGCGCTGGCGAAGGAGTTCCTCGCGCTCCACGCCGGGGAGGTCCCCGCGGCGTGGTCCCCCGAGCTGCCGTCGTTCCCGCCGGCCACTCCGGTGGCGACGCGCGACGCCTCGTCGGCCGTCGTCTCGGTCATCGCCCCGCAGTGGGCCGCGGTCCTCGGGGGGGCCGCGGACCTCGCCCCCTCGACGAGGACGCTCGTCGGCGGCCTTGGGGATTTTTCCTTCGAGGGAGAGCGCTGCGGCCGCAACCTGCACTTCGGGGTCCGGGAGAACGCGATGGTCTCGATGCTCAACGGCCTCGCCCTGCACGGCGGGCTCCGGCCGTACGGCGCCACGTTCCTGATCTTCTCGGATTACGCGCGCCCGTCGATCCGCCTCTCGGCGCTCCAGCAGCTCGGCACGGTCCTCATCTTCACGCACGACTCTATCGCCCTCGGCGAGGACGGGCCGACCCACCAACCGGTGGAGCAGCTTGCCTCCCTGCGCGCGATCCCCGGACTGACCACGATCCGGCCCGCGGACGCCACAGAGACGGTGGAGGCGTGGAGGACCCTCGTCCGCCAGAACCGGCCCGTCGCCCTCGTGCTGACGCGCCAGAAGCTTCCGGTCCTCGACCCCGCCTCCTACCCCATCATAGCGGGGGTGCCCCGCGGGGCCTACGTGCTCGCCGAGCCGGCGACCCCGCCGGCCCAGCTCGTGCTGATCGCCACCGGCTCGGAGGTCCACCTCGCCCTCAGCGCCCGCGCGGCGCTCGCAGGGAAGGGGATCGGGGCGCGCGTCGTCTCGATGCCGTGCTGGGAGTGGTTCGACGCGCAGGACGCCGCCTACCGCGCGAGCGTGCTCCCCTCGGGCGTACCGCGCCTCGTTATCGAGGCGGCTTCGCCGCTCGGCTGGGAGCGGTACTCCGGCGAGGACGGGGCGATCGTCGGCCTCTCCCGCTTCGGCGCCTCCGGACCCGGACCGGCGGTGTACGCGCACCTCGGCTTCTCGGTCGACCACGTGGTCGAGGTCGCGCAGAAGCTGCTCGCCGGAAAGCGGCCGCCCCAACCGGAGTAGCTGCCGATGCCGCCGACCAGGGGAGGGGCAGCTCCGAATGAGGAGCGGTGGAGCTCCGCCGACGCGGGGGCGGCCGTGCAACGCCGGCTGGAGGAGTGGACCGCCGCCCACGCCGCTCGCAAGGTCTGGGAGAAGGACCCGTCGCTCTGGCCGCAGGCTCCCGCGTCGGACGTGCGCAGCCGGCTCGGTTGGCTACTCGCTCCCGAACAGGGACGCGACCGCCTCTCCGAGCTCGCGGCCCTTTCGGAGGCGGTCGCGCGCGACGGGTTCGAACGGGTCGTGCTGCTCGGCATGGGCGGCTCGAGCCTCGCGGCCGAGGTGATGGCCGAACTCCTGCCGCGGCGCCCGGGAGCGCCTGCTTTCGAGGTTCTCGACAGCACCCACCCGGCCCTGGTGCGGGCCTGCCTCGGCCGCCCCGGGCGGTCGCTGTTTGTCGTCTCCAGCAAGTCAGGGACGACCCTGGAGCCGAACGCGTTCTTCCGGGCGGCGTGGGAGAGGGTGAGGAAGCTCCCGGGAGAGCCGGGGGAAGCTTCGTCGCGATCACGGACCCCGGGACCCCTCTCGAGCAGCTGGCGCACGCGCATCGGTTCCGGGCGTGCTTCTCCTCGCCGTCGGACGTCGGGGGTCGCTACAGCGCCCTCACCGTCTTCGGCCTCGTGCCCGCCGCGCTCGTCGGCGTGGACCTCAGCGCGGTGCTGGCGAGCGCCTCGGAGATGGCCGGCCGCTGCGGGCCGACGACGAACCCCGCCGACAACCCGGGACTTCGGCTCGGTGCTACGCTCGGGGAGCTGGCGCGGGCGGGCCACGACAAGGTCGTCTTCCTCCCTTCCCCGGCGCTGCGCGTCTTCCCGGCGTGGGCGGAGCAGCTCGTCGCCGAGAGCCTCGGGAAGCTTGGCCGGGGTATCGTACCGGTCGGGGACCCTCCCCCTCCGACGGAGTTCCCCCTGGGAGCGGACGCCGTGTTCGCGCGGGTCGAGCTGGCCGGGGAGACCGACCCCACCCTCGACGCGGCGCTCGCCGCGCGGGAAGCTTCGGGCTCGGCCGTGCTGCGGTTCCGCCTCGCCTCCCGGACGGACCTCGGAGCCGAGTTCTTCCGGTGGGAGTTCGCGATCGCGGCGTGCGGCGCCGTGATCGCAGTCGACCCGTTCGACCAGCCGGACGTCGAGCACGCCAAGGAGCTGGCACGGGACGCGATGAAACCCGGCACAGCGACCCGCTCCGCCGGAGCGTACGGCGTCGCGGCGAACGCGGGCGGGGCGCTCGACGCGGCGATCCGGCAGTGGGCGGGGACGATCCACGCCGGCGACTACGTCGCCGTACAGGCGTTCCTCGCCCCGGACGCGGCGACGACATCGGTGCTCGAACGGATCGTCTCGCTCTTCCGCGAGCGGTTCGGCACGGCGGTCACGCTCGGCTACGGGCCGCGGTTCCTCCATTCGACCGGGCAGCTCCACAAGGGCGGCCCACCGTCCGGTGTCTTCCTGCAGCTCGTCGACGAGCCCCGGGAAGACCTCCCGGTCCCCGAGCTCGGGCTCACCTTCGGGGAGATCATCCGGGCCCAGGCGCGCGGCGACCGCGGTGCCCTCGACGAGCACCAACGCCGGCTGTTGGTGGTGAATCTCGGTACGGAGACCGCGGACGGCCTCGGACGGCTCGTGCGCGCCCTCGAAAGCTCCTCGACATAGCCGGCGCACGAGCGTACGTCTTATCGACCGGTCCGCTCCCACGGACGGGACCGGCGCCCACGTCGTCCGCGGTCGCGCCGCGGCCGCCGGGTCGCAGCCGTCCCGCCGGAGCACGCAATGGAAGTCGGAATCGTAGGATTGGGACGGATGGGCGGCGGGATGGCCGCCCGGATCGCGAAGGGCGGGCACCGGGTCGTCGGCTTCGCTCGGAGCCCGGAGTCGGTCGCGGCCGCGGTTGCCCACGGGGCCGTCGGCGCGACCTCGCTGCAGGACGTGGTCGCGAAGCTCACCCCGCCCCGGGCCGTCTGGCTGATGGTGCCGGCCGGGGACCCGACCGAGCAGTACATCACGCAGCTGCTCGGGCTGCTCTCCCGCGGCGACACGCTGATCGACGGGGGGAACTCCCGCTACAGCGACTCTATCCGGCGCGGGGCGAAGGCGGCGGCCGTCGGGATCGACTTCCTGGACGTGGGAGTGAGCGGAGGGATCTGGGGAGAGAAGGAAGGCTACTGCCTCATGATCGGCGGCGACGAGCAGGCGAGCCGTCGGCTCGGCCCGATCTTCCAGAGCCTCGCGCCGTCCCCGACCGACGGATGGGGCCGGGTCGGCGGCAGCGGCGCGGGCCACTTCGTCAAGATGGTCCACAACGGCATCGAGTACGGTCTCATGGAGTCGTACGCCGAGGGGTTCGACGTCCTCCGGGCGAAGCCGGATTGGAAGCTCGACCTGGCCCAGGTCGCCACGATATGGCGGACAGGAAGCGTCGTCCGCTCCTGGTTGCTCGACCTGACGGCCGACATCCTCGCCTCCGGCCCGGAGCTCGAGAAGATCGGTCCCTACGTCCGGGATTCAGGAGAGGGCCGCTGGACGGTCGAGGAGTCGCTCGCACTGGACATCCCTGCGCCGGTGATCATGCTGGCGCTGGAGCGGCGACTGCGGTCCCGGCAGACCGACCCGTTCGCCGAGCGGCTGCTCGCCGCCATGCGCCAGCGTTTCGGGGGCCATGCCGTCGAGCCCGGGTGAACCGGTGACGGCCGCGCGCGTCGACCCCCACCTGTTCGTCGCCTTCGGGGCGACCGGCGACCTGATGCGACGCAAGCTGCTCCCGTCGCTCTACCGCGTATCCCCGTCGCCTTCGGGCGGGGACGTCCCGTTCCACCTGCTCGGCGTAGCCCGGCAGGCGCTCACCGACGACTCGTTCGAGAAGCTCGCGGTCGAGGCACTCACCGCGGACGGTGTCGCCCTCGCGGACGCCCGCACGTGGGTCCGCCGCCGGGTCCACTACGTCTCGATCGGTGGCGAGACCCGGCTCGACTACCGGCGCCTGCGCGACCGGATCGGGAAGGTCGAACAGGAGGCGAAGCTGCCGGGGAATCGGGTCTTCTACCTCGCGCTCCCGGCGGAGGCGATCCCCGGAGTCGTCCAGGGGCTCGGTTCCGCCGGGCTCGCGCGCGGCGCCGGCTGGACGCGGCTCGTCATCGAGAAGCCGTTCGGCATCGATCTCGCCTCCGCCGAGCGACTGAACCGCGAGCTCCACCGCACGTTCGACGAGCCGGCGATCTACCGGATCGATCATTACCTCGGCAAAGAGACCGTCCAGAACCTGCTCGTCTTCCGGTTCGCCAACATGCTGTTCGAGTCGGTCTGGAACCGCGACCGGATCTCGCACGTCGAGCTGACCGTCGCCGAGGAGCTCGGCGTCGAGGAGCGGGCGATGTACTACGACCACGCCGGCGCGCTGCGCGACATGGTCCAGAGCCACCTCACGCAACTGCTCACGCTCGCCGCGATGGAAGTGCCGTCCCGGCTCGACCCGGAGGCGGTCCGCAACGAGAAGGTGAAGGTCCTCGCCTCGATCGAGCCGATCCGGCCGGACGACGTGGTCCGCGGCCAGTACGGGCCCGGCGGGGCGGGCCGCGGCAAGATGCGCGGCTACCGCTCCGAGCCCGGCATCCGCCGCACCTCGACGACCGAGACGTTCGTCGCGCTACGGCTGCGGTTGAACAGCTGGCGCTGGCAGGGCGTACCGTTCTTTCTCCGGACCGGAAAGCGCCTGCCGGAGAAGCGGACGGAGATCATCGTCCACTTCCGCCGGCCCCGGTCTGGTTCTTCCCCGGCCAGTCCCCCGGCGAGATCTCCGCCAACACGCTGACGATCACCCTCCAGCCGGAGGAAGGGTTCGAGCTCGCCTTCGAGCTGAAGCGTCCCGGCCACGCGATCGAGATCGAGACGCACCGGCTCCACTTCCTCTACTCGGAGGCGTTCGGGCCCCTGGCGGATGCCTACCAGACGCTGCTCGTCGACCTGATGCGCGGCGACCCGACGCTTTTCGTCCGCGCGGACGAAGTCGAGGCGGCGTGGCGGGTCTACGCGCCCGTCCTCAAGCGACCCCCGCCGCTCCGCCGCTACCCGGCCGGCAATTGGGGGCCGAAGGAGGCCGAACGGCTCCCGGCCGAGCTCGGCCACGCGTGGTCGTCCGGATGACCTCCGGGGTCGTCGTTCACGCCGACGGCGAGGCCGCAGGGCGGGCGGTCGCCGAGCGCGTGTGCGAGCTGGCGAGCGAGGCCGCGGCCCGACGCGGAGCGTTCTCGGTGGCGATCTCGGGCGGCAAGACCCCCGAGCCGATGTTCGCTGCCCTTGCGGCGAGCGCGGCGGCGTGGGACCGGTGGGCGGTCTACTGGTGCGACGAGCGGCTTGTAGCGCCGGACGATCCGCGCAGCAACTTCGGATTGGCCCGCCGGTTGTGGCTCGCCCCGGCCCACGTCCCGATGCGCTCGGTACACCCGGTCCACACTGCCGGGTCTGCCGGGCAGGCAGCGGAGCGGTACGAGGACGAGCTTCGCGCCCTCCCGACCGGGCCGAACCCGGGCGCCGCCGCGGTGGGAGTTCTGGACGCCGTAGTGCTCGGGATCGGGCCGGACGGCCACACCGCGTCTCTGTTCCCCGGCTCACCGACCCTGGGGGAACGGGCGCGGTGGGTGGTGCCCGAGCCGAACCCCGCACTCGAGCCAAAGGTGCCCCGCGTGACGCTGACCTTTCCCGCGCTCCGTCACGCCCGGCACGCGATATTCGTCGTGTCGGGAGCCGAGAAGCGGCCGACCCTGGAGCGGATCCTCAACGACCCCGAGCGCGGGACCGACTCCGCGAAGCTCCCCGCCGCGCGGGTGACCGCCGCCGAATCGGTGGAGTGGCACGTCGACCGCGCGGCGTGGCCCGAGGGGTAGCCGGGCCGCGGGCGCGACGAGCCGACGCCGCTCGAGGCGCTGGCGCCCGCGCGGCCTTGGGCGGGTCGGCCGTCCGGCCGCCGAGCTGCGGGAGGTTCATCCTTCGGAGCAACCGGCCGAACCGCGGGTCTCCCCGCAACCGGTCGAACCTCGGCTCGACCGCGATCCAGGTGAGCCAGCTCGACCGCTCCTCGAACGCCCGTTCGAACCAGTCGAACGCGGCTTCCGCGTCGTCCAGCCCGACGTAGACGAGCCCGATCCAGTACCGACGGGACATAGCCGGTCTTCACCCGGGCGAGCAGCTCGGCGAGCAGCCGCTCGGCCTGGAGGCGCCGGCCGGCCGAAGCGCAGGCGTGCGCCAGCACGGCGGTCGCCATCGTGCTGCGGTGCGACAAGGCGACCGCTTGCTCGATCTCCGCGATCGCTTCGTCGTAGCGCCCCTCCTCGAGGAACGGGCGGCCGAACCAGAGGTGCGCGAGGACGAACGTCGGGTCGAGCTCGAGGGTACGGCGGTACTGGGCGATCGCCTCGTCGTTCCGCCGCGAGAGGTACAGGACGTGGCCGAGACCGGTGTTGATCGCGAGCGAGAGCGGGTCGAGGGCGAGCGCCGCCTGCACCTCGGCCAGCGCCTCGGGGAACCGTCCGAGCGCCTTCAGGAGGTCGGCGTACTGGTGGTGCGCCGCGGGGTACCGGGGGTTTCGGGCCAGGGCGCGCTGGAACGCCTCCTCCGCGGCGACCCAGTCGCGGTCGAACTGGCCACGGACCACGCCGAGCGCGGTGAGCGCCTCCGCGCTGTCGGGGTCGAGCGCGAGCGCGCGCTCGGCTTCGGCGCGCGCCGAGGGGAACGTCTCGCTCGGCCGGGCGAACTCCAACAGCGCCTGCGTCGCGTAGGTGTCCGCGAGTCCCGCGTGCGCGAGCGCGAAGTTCGGGTCCTGCTGCAGCGCCGCGCGGTACTCGGCGACGGCGCGTTCGAGGCTGTCGGCCGTCCGTCGGTTCCAGAAGTACCGCCCGCGGAGATAGCTCTCGTACGCCGCCGGCACCGTCGTGCTGGGCTGCCCGAGCGCTGCGACCTCCCGTGGGGCGAGCCGGACCTCGAGGGAGGCGGCGATCCGCTGGGCGATGTCGGCCTCGACTGCGAAGACATCCGCGAGCTGACCGTCGTACGCCTGCGACCACACGGCGGACTCCGTCTTCGCATCGACCAGCATCACGGTGAGTCGCAGGCGGTCGCCCGCGGTACGCAAGGTCCCCTCCAGGACCGCTCCGACGCCGAGTTCGCGGGCGACCTCGGCCGCCGGTTTCAGCGTACCCTTGTAGCGCATCACCGTGGAGCGCGCAAGGACCTGAAGCCCCTCCACCCGGGCCAGGCGAACGATCAGCTCCTCCGTGAGGCCGTCGGCGAGGTACTCCTGGGTGGGAGCCGCCGTGGGGTGGACGATCGGAAGGACCGCCACGCGGCGTCCCTCGCCCCGGCTCGGGGCCCCTGGAGAGGAGGGTCCGAGCTCGACCTTGTAGATGCCGAGCGGTGTGCGGACGTTCTTGAGGGCTCGTGGCGGCAGACGCGTGAGCGGCACGGAGAGCTTGTTGGCGACCTGGTCCGCGACCTGCTGCGAGACGCAGATCCCACCGGGATCGGCGAGGGGCTCGATCCGCGCGGCGAGGTTGACCGCGTCGCCGACGACATCCCCATCGCGCTCCACCACATCCCCCAGGTGGATTCCGACCCGCAGGAGCAGCGGGGCCTCCCCGCCGGCGTCGGGAGTCGGGGCCGCGCGCTGGATCTCCAGGGCACAGAGCACGGCATCGAGGGCGCTGGCGAACTCCACGAGGAAACCGTCCCCGGTCGATTTGACCTCCCGACCTCTGTGACGGCGGAAGACCGGCCGCACCCGGCGGGCCATCCCGTCCAGCAGACGGAGCGCCGCCCGCTCGTCGTCCTGGGCGCGGGCAGTGAAGCCGACGGCGTCGGTGAACATGATCGCCGCCAGGCGTCGCGCCATCGAGCCGGTAGCTACGCCTCGCCGTCCTTAACGGGCCCGAACGGCCGCCCCGCGGTACGCCTAGCGAGGGGCGACCGCTTCATTACCCCGGAGCGGCTCGCTTTTTCCCACCGATGAGCGAGCAGCCCCGCCGCGTGACGCCGCCGGCGGAAGCGCCGCCGGCGTCGGCCGTCCGCTTCGAGGAGCTCCCGCTCCACCCGAGCTTGCACGCCGGGGCGAGGGAGATGGGCTACCTGGCGGCCACGCCGATCCAGAGCCAGGCGATCCCGGAGGCGGTCCTGGGACGCGACATCGTTGCGACGGCCCAGACCGGCTCCGGCAAGACCGCGGCGTTCCTGCTCCCGATCCTGGAACGCACCCTCGACCTGCCCGCGGGGAAGATCTACGCGCTCGTGCTGACCCCGACCCGCGAGCTCGCGGTCCAGGCCGAGGAGTTCCTGGCGAAGCTGGGGCGCTACACGCACCGCCGGGGGATCGCGATCTACGGTGGCGTGGGGCTCGAACCCCAGATCCAGGCCCTGCGGGCCCACCGGGTGGAGGTGGTCGTCGCCACCCCCGGCCGTCTCCTCGACCTGATGGAGCGGGGCCACCTCGACTGGCGCGACCTCAAGATCCTGGTGCTGGACGAGGGGGACCGGATGCTCGACATGGGATTCCTGCCGGACGTTCGGCGGATCCTCCGCGCGCTGCCCCGCGAGCGCCAGACGATGCTCTTCTCCGCGACGATGCCTCCGGCGATCGTCGAACTCGCGCGGGAGTTCCTGCGCTCCCCGCGGATGGTCCACGTCGACCCGACGACCGTCGCGGCCGTCGGCGTGAAGCACCTGCTTTTGCCCGTCCGGAGCCACCTCAAGGCCGAGCTGCTCCGCGAGCTTCTGCTCGACGAGACGATGTCGAGCGTCCTCGTCTTCACCCGCACCAAGCACCGGGCGAACCGGCTCGCGCAGCAGCTGGTCCGCTGGTCGATCTCCGCCGGCGTGATCCACGGCAACAAGAGCCAGAGCCAGCGCACGAAGGCGCTCGAAGGGTTCCGGGGCGGCTCGCACCGGGTGCTGGTCGCGACCGACATCGCGGCGCGCGGGATCGACGTGGAAGGGGTGAGCCACGTCGTGAACTTCGACGTCCCGCACGAGGCCGAGGTGTACATCCACCGTGTCGGCCGGACCGCGCGGGCGCAGCGCACGGGCGATGCGTTCACGCTCGTCAGTCCCGAGGAAGAGGGGGATGTCACCGCCATCGAACGCCTGCTCGGTACCCACCTGCCCCGGGCGAAGGTCCCCGGCTTCGCGTACGACGCAGCCGGACCGCCGCGGTCGGAACCCCCGCCGCGGGGTCGGCCTCCGGGGGACCGGTCGCGACGCCAGCGCGGTCCGCCTCAGCGGGGCCCGCCTCCGCGCGGCCGATACTCCGGCGGATACCGGCGACGGCGCTAGGCCGCGGCCCGGACCGCAAGCCTCGATACCCGCTTCGCGGTGCACGGACGGATGGCCGAAGGGGACCACTTTCGCATCGAGGCGGTCGGGGACGGGGTCTGGGTCGCGGTCGCGAACCCGAAAGGGTTCGCCCTCTGCAACGCCGGCATCGTGGACCTCGGCTCGAGCACACTCGTCTTTGACGCGATGCTCACGCCGGAGGCGGGCGCGCTGCTCGGCCGCGCGGCCGAGCGGCTCACCCATCACCCGGTCGGACTCCTCGTCCAGAGCCACTACCACGGCGACCACGTGCGCGGCAGCGACGCCGTAGGGGCGGTGCAGGTCGTCTCGACCGCGCGGGTGCGCGAGCTGATCCTCGAACGCGGGCCGGCGCATCTCAGGTCCGACCTCGAGGAGGTCGGCCCCGAGCTCGAGCGGCTGCGGTCGGCGAGCCCGCCGCTCCCGCCGGCGGACCTGGAGGCGTACGACGGCTGGTTCCGTGGGGTCCTCGCGACGTCGCCCGACCTCGTCTTCCGGCCTGCCGACCTGACGTTCGAGCGGGAGCTGGTCGTGCACGGGAGCCGGCGAACGGCCCGGATCCTCACGTTCGGCGGGGGCCATTCGCCGAGCGACGTCCTCGTCCACCTCCCGGACGAGCGGGTCGCCTTCCTCGGGGACCTCCTCTCGATCTCGTACCACCCATCGCTCATGGACGGCGACCCGGTCGAGTTGGAGCGCATCCTCCGCGAGGTGCAGCGGCTACCGCTCGAGCGCACCCTCCCCGGCCACGGGCCGGTCGGCGGTGCCTCCGCCGTCGTCGACATGGAGCGGTACGTCACCGGGATGCTCGACGACGCCCGCGCCGCGCTCGCCCGCGGGGACGGGCCGGAGACGCTCCCCCGGGGTCCGCCGCCGGCCCCGTTCTCGGACTGGAAGTTCTCCCGCTTCTACGAGGAGAACGCGCGCTTCGTCCACCGCCACCTCGCCGAGGCCGGGGCGGCCGCCGGCGGTTCGCGATAGCCGGAGCCTAGTCCTCCAGGTCGAAGTAGATCTTCACCGTCGCGTGGTACTCGGTCACCTTCTGGTTCACGACCTTCCCCTCCATCTCGGTGACGCGGAACCATCGAAGGTTCCGTAGCGTCTTGGCGGCGGTCTGCACCGCGTTCTCCGCGGCACGCGCGAACCCCTCGGTCGATGTACCCACGACTTCGCTCACTTTCTGCACCATGGCGACCCTCGGGGAGGCACAGCCTCCCCGGCCTTACCGTTGTCGTCCGACGCGCTGGCGCCCGAGCGGCTGGAGAGGCGAAGCCCCAGCAGCCGTTCGCCGGGGACGAGCCGCATCCGACTCCGCAGCCCCCACGCCCCCAGGCCTCCCTCGCGCCAGCCGAGCTCCCTGCGGGCGACCTCCCGGAAGCCGCGGCTTACGAACAGACGGAGCGACGGCGCGTTCTCCGACTGGACCGCCGCGTAGACGACCTCGGCAAACTCGTGCCGGTACCGCTCGAGCGCGTCGTCCAGCAGGCGCCCCCCGACACCGGTGCGACGGTGCGCGGTCAGGACCGTGATGTAGTAGACGTAGCCGACCTCGGGAAGCAGCCGGTCGAGGAGCGCGGCCCCGACGACCTCCCCACCCTGGACGGCCGCCCGGACCGAGGTGACCTCCCGGAGCTGTCGCTTGGCGTGCCAGCGATAGATGCCGACGAATCCGTCGCGGATCGCGGGGACGGCCCGTTCCCTGTCGGGACCGACCAGGTACTCCAACGTTACCGGAGCGGCCCCGGTCGGCGGGCCGTCGCGTTCGGCCCTCAGACCCGAACCGTGCGCCACGTCATCCCCCGGGGGGAGCGCTCGGGACTATGAAGGCGGAGGAGGGGGAGGAGTGGGCGAGGAGCCCGACCCGGCCGAGAAGGCAGGTGGGGCCGCCGCGGCGATCGGTTCGACCTGGAGAGACCGTGGCTTGACCCGCACCGAGAGCGTCTCGGCCTTCGGGGTGATCAGGTTCCAGCCGCCCCGCAGGATCGCCGCGCCGACGAGGTACTCGATCCCTAGGAACGCGAACGCCTCTACGAAGCGGCCGTTGAACGACCCGTTCAACGAGCCGTTCCCCCCACCGCTCCCCCCGAGGTTGAAGATCGGATAGTCGCCGGTCGGCGGGTGGACGGTGTACTCGTAGGCCTGGGCGAAACCGAACAGCAGCAGGCCGGCGCCGACGACCACGAGGACGGTCCCGACGGTGCGTTCGTAGGCGCGCTCCATCGAGCCCTGAGTTCCGAGCGGCCCCCAGATATACCCCGCGGTTCACAGGCGAACGGGCGAGCGCGGACAGGCTGAAGAGGGGCCTCCGCTCCCGACGGCATGGCCGACCAGCCTCCCACCTGGCGAAAGCTCACTGCCGCGGAAGAGGCCGTGATCGTGCACGGGGGCACCGAGCGACCGTTCTCCGGCGAGTTCGAGCATGACACGCGCGCCGGGACGTACTCCTGCAAGCGTTGCGGGGCCGCGCTCTATCGGTCCGAGGACAAGTTCGATGCTCGCTGCGGCTGGCCCAGTTTCGACCAGGAGCTCCCCGGCGCGGTGCAGAGGCTTGCGGACCCCGACGGCGGACGGGTCGAGATCCGGTGCGCTCGGTGCGGCGGGCATCTCGGGCACGTCTTCGAGGGCGAGGGGTTCACCCGGCGGAACGTGCGCCACTGCGTGAACTCGATCTCGATGGACTTCGAGCCGGGGGACGCGCCGAAGCCGTAGGCTGGAACGGGCCCATCAACGGTTTCACGGGGCGTCCTGTCAGGGGTTCGATGTGCGACCTGCCCGAAGAGGAGTTCGCGGAGTACCTGGCGTTCGTTGAAGCGGCGCACGCCCGCGCCAAAGTGCGACGAGAGCCGTCCGCCGTGCCGGCAGTACCGCTTCCGATACGCGCGCTAGAGCCGGTGGCCGCCTAGACGACGGGCAAGCGCTGGCGCGCGGCGGCCGATCGGGGCCTACTTGACGACGGTGGAGAAGGAGTACTTCGCCGCCTCGGTGTGCTGCATCAGGTGCTCGCCGATCTCTTCCCCGCGAAGCGACTGGTAGCCGCAGACAAGGCAGCGGTAGAGGATCAGCTCAGTAGGGCGCGGTCCAACAACATCCGACGGAGGCACCATCGTCGGCGCTTACGCCAGGGGGGTTCAAAAGACGTTGGGCTCCACTGGCGGCGGGCCGGCGGCGCGCACCCCGCCGGCCGTCGCGGGCCGCAGACGATTTACCGCGCGACGTCGTCGATGCGGTAAGGCACGGTGATGAGCGGGTTTCGGTACGAGCGGACCCCGATTGACGAGGACACGGGACAGGTCCGCAGCGGCTCCTTCGTGGAGATTCTGCATGCCTACTCGCGCGACGAAGCGGTGCTGGAAGCGCAACGGTGCCTCCAGTGCGCGATGCCGTTCTGCGTCCAGGCGTGCCCCATCACGCAGGACTGCCGGGGCTACATCTCGCTCATCGCGGAGCGGCGGTTCGACGACGCGGCGCGGCTGACGCTCGAGGACAATCCGTTCGCGGCGGTCCTCTGCAAGTGCTGTTACCACTACTGCGAGGAGGACTGCGTGATGGGCGCGCGCGGGACGCCGATCGCGATCCGCCATCTCAAGCGAGCGGCACTCGAGTTCGGCCGCTCGGACCTGCTCTACACCCCGAGCGCACCGAAGTCCGAGCGCGTCGCCGTCGTCGGCGGCGGGCCGGCTGGGCTGACGGCGGCGTGGGAGCTCGCGCTCCGCGGCCACCCCGTGACCGTCTACGAGGAGCAGGGGTTCTTGGGGGGCCAGATCGACACCATCCCGAAGTACCACCTTGACGGCACCGAGCTGCGCACCGACCTGGAACGGTTCCGCGATCTCGACATCACCTTCGTCACCGGCAAGAAGGCCGGGCAGGAGTTCACGCCCGAGAGTCTGCTCGCCGACGGCTACCGGGCCGTCTACGTCGCCATCGGGGCGTCGGACCCCCGTTCCCTCGGGATCCCCGGGGAGACGCTGCCGGGCGTCTTCCCCGCCCTCCCGTTCCTGCTGGCCATCAACGCCGGGCCGGACGGCCTCTTCGGACGTAAGAACCGTAGGATCATCGTCATCGGAGGGGGGGATGTGGCGTTGGACGCCGCCCGCTCGGCGCTCCGCCTGAGCGGCGGAGCGCAGGTCACGATCGTCTACCGCCGCGGGCGAGCCGACATGCCCGCGGGCACCGAGGAGGTCGTCGAAGGAGGCGAGGAGGGGCTCACGTTCCTCTTCGACCGCACGCCGGTCCAGGTGCAGGGGGACCGGCAGGTCAGCGGGCTGGTCGTCCGGCGGGTCACGGCGGGTCCGAAGGACGCCACCGGCCGTTCGACCACGGTGGAGGTCCCCGGCTCGGACGAGACGCTCCCGTGCGACACGATCCTGGTCGCCGTCGGCGAGCGCGCGGACCTCCGCGGGCTCCCGGACGAGCTCGACCTCGCGCCGTCCCGGCACCCCTGGCCGGAAGGCAAGCGACCGGATTGGATGTCGGACGTGGAGGGGGTCTTTGCGTCGGGGGGAAAGTCAGTCGTCTACGCGATGTCGGCCGGCTCGCGCGCCGCGGAGGCGATCGAGGGGTACCTCGCCCGGAAGGACGGGCGACCGCCGGTCCCGCGTCCGGATCCGTTCGGCCAAGGCCCGCGCCGGCCGGTCCCGAGCGGCTACGGTGGGCCGACCTGGACTCCGTAGGCCCGCGTCCGCGCCGACCCGCGCTCGGTAAAAGGGCGGTCGGGTAGGGGCGACGATGGCGTCGGAACCGCGTGCGCTGCTGGCGGCGGCTATGACCGGCGTCGGCGGGGCGTTGATCACCACCGGCGGGCTCGTGCTCTGGCTGATCGGGACCGTCCTCGCGCACGTCTTCCACTTCTCGAGCGCGGTGTTCGTCGTCGGCGTCCTCGTGGGGCTGCTCGCGATGGCGTGCGGCGGAGCGATCGCGCTCGTCCCCCGGGCCCGCCGACTCCTCGGGGCCGTCGCGCTCGCGTGCGCCGTCATCAGCATCCCGTTCGCTTTCGGCGGATTCCTACTCGGCTTTGCGCTGACGGCCGCCGGTGGCGCGCTCGCCATCGTGCAGCCCCGCTTCCCGGTCGCGGGGGCGGGCAGCCCCCCGTGGGGGCGCCCGCCGCCGTGGACGTGAGCGCCGCGGCACGCGGTCGGACCCCCCCTTACACGCGCGCCCGCTGAGGTCGGGGCCCGCCGATGCACTTCGTCGAGGACCTGCTCTTCGGGTTGCTCCTGGGGTTCTCCCTCGCGGGCCCCCCAGGCCCGATGAATGCGTGGATCGCCGCGGTCGCGGCGCGTTCGTACCGCGCTGGCGTCCTCACCGGCCTCGGCGCGATGACGGCCGACGGGATCCTGGGGGCTGCGGTCTACCTGCTGGGCCGGTGGGTCAACCTGACCGCCGCCCTGCGGTTCGTCTACCTCCTCGGCGCGGCCGTGATGGCGGTCCTCGCCTACCTCCTCCTCCGGGGCCGTACCGCCCCGGAGGAACGGGCAGCGGACGGCAGCACCATCCTCCGGGCGCTCGGGATCGGGCTCTCCAACCCGTTCCAGGTCGTCTGGTGGCTGACGGCCGGGGTCGCCTTCGCGTATATCGGAGGCCTCGTCCTGCTTGCCGGCCTGTTCGGCGCGATCGTCGTGTGGGTCGTCGCCTTCCCCTGGCTCATCCGCGCGGGCGTACGGCGCTGGCCGTCGGTCGAGCAGGCTGTGCGCCTTGTCTCGGGGGCGATCCTGGCCGCGTTCGCGGCGTACTTCGCCGTGCTGTTCGTGCGCGGTTAGGCGCCGGGCGTCGCCGACCACGCCGCTCCGCCGAGACGCGACGCGTACTTCGACCGGAACTTCGCCAGCTTCGGGGCGATCACGGCCTGGCAGTACGCCTGCTCCGGGTGCCGGCGGTAGTAGCCGCGGTGGTATCCTCGGCCGGGTAGAACGTCGTGAGGGCCGTCACCTCGGTGACGACCGCGCGGGAGTAGAGTTTCTCCTCGGTGACCTCGCGGATCGCCTCCTCCGCGGCGGCCTTCTGGGCCGGGCTCCGGTAGAAGACGGCGCTGCGGTACTGGGTGCCCGTGTCCGGTCCCTGGCGGTTCATGGTCGTCGGGTCGTGGGTCGTGAAGAAGATCACCAGAAGGTCGTGCACCGACACGGCCCGCGGGTCGAACGTCACGTCGACGGCCTCGGCGTGCCCCGTGCGGCCCGCGCAAACCTGCTCGTACGTCGGGTTCGCTACGGACCCGCCCGCGTAGCCGGGGACGGCCGACACGACGCCGCGCAGCTCGGAAAAGACCGCCTCGGTGCACCAGAAGCAGCCGCCGGCGAGGACGAGACGCTCGGTCTCCGAGGGCGCGGGGTCGGCGGACACGGCCGAGAGAGGGAGGGAAGGCTCTTGACGGTTGGGCAGCGCCGGGCTAGCCGGAAGCGGAGCGGTTCGCGGGAGCGCCGACCAGGACGAGGAGCCCGCCGAGGACGGCCGCGAACGGGGCGATCGCGAGCGTCTCCGCGAGGCCCGGGAATTTGGCGAAGAGGCCCACGAACGGCAGCAGCAGGTCGGCCGCCAGGATCGCGTAGACGACACCCGCCGCGACGATCAGGCCGCGGGCGAAGTACTTGCCGGAGAGGAGGAGTCCCGTCGAGAGGCCGACGACGCCGACCCACGCCAGCCAGAAGCCGGCGAGCGCCGCGTAGCCGGCCGCCGGGTCGGCGCCGCGTAGGCAGCTCAACGCACGGGTCGCGGGACCGCCGACGCACGTCGCGACGGCGGCCGAGCCCCCAGCGAAGTACGCTGCGGCGATGACGAGGGCTAGGGCGCCGACCGAGCCGACGAGGCAGAGGACCGAGGCGACCCGAAGGACCGGGTCGGCGTGCTTGAGGTGCGAGAACGCCCGTCGGTAGAGGATCAAGGCAACGAGTACCAGCACGGCGCCGACGACCGCCAGGATCCCTTCGAAGTGAAGACTGCCCGCCCCGAAGCGTGGGACGCCGAACAGCCGGCCGTGCGCGAAGAGGAACAACGCGATCGGCACGGCGAGGAGCAGGAACGAGCCTGCGACCGCGAGCGCACCGGCCAGCCGGAGGTCGCCGGCGGCCTTTCCCTCCTCCGTGGACGGGGGAGACGGGGCGCCGCCGTTGCCTCCGCTCGGGATCTCCCTCACCTCCGGACGACGAACTGGACTTCGGTGTGGGCCCACGCCTTCGGGTCGGTCCACGGGTTGCCCGAGTAGACCTCTCGGGAGCTGACGACCGATTTGATCTCCTTCTCCTTCTTTCTCCAGCGGAGCCAGTCGGACAGTCCGTGGTAGACGACGCGCGGCGCGACCTGCTCGGGGTCGAAGACCACGCGGGCGACGCGGGCCGCGGGATACACCTTCGCCCGGACGCCGCCCGACCCGTGGACCGGTCCGCGCACCTCGATCGCCACTTCCCAGCGGCGGTCGGCGGGCTCGCGCATGACCCAACGGCCCGTCCGGACGCCGTGCTCCCGCGCCCAGCGCTCCAAGCGCGAGAACTGGCTGCGGATCTTTCCGTCGCTCCACGGTCCGGACCAGGAGAGGGAGATGACGCGGATCGGGGGGGCGGTCGCGAACGTGAAATCGACGGTCATCGGTTCCTCGGGGCGGACGACCGCCCCTCCTCTTGAGGACTGCGCCCGCCGCAGCTAACGCAGGACCGGCAGCGCCGAGGCGGGGCCGGGCCCGTCGTCCGACGGGGCCCCGACGGCGACCGGGTCCGGGGTCGGCTGCCCCCCCACGTCCGTGACGTATCCCCCGTAGTCCGGGACCCGCCGCGTGATCACCGTGCGGAACGCGTCACGGAGCTCGGCGTCGTCCAGCCCTCGCGTCGGGATCAGGTCGTCGTCGCGGTTCAGGCACCCCTTGAGCTCCCCGCGGTGCGTCACGCGGATCCGGTGGCAGTTCGCGCAGAACTCGGGGTTGCGGACCGGGTCGACGAGCTCGACCTCCGTCCGCCCGAACAGGTAGATCCGGCGATGGTGCATCTCGCGGACAAGGGTCCGGCTGGCGTGGTCGTCCAGCCAGCGGACGACCTCCGCGAGGTCGACGCTGAACCGGTCGCGCTGGACGAGCTCCGGCATGAACTGGATCAGCTGGAGCTTGAGTCCATCGTGGCTGGCAACGTAGTCGACCATCTCGGGGATCGACCGGACGGTGTCGCGGAAGACGACCATGTTCAGCTTCACCGGCTTCAGGCCGACCTGCAGCGCGGCCCGGACCCCTCGAGCACCGGGCCGAGCGCGCCGTGCCGGATCGCCCGGAATCCCTCGGGCGAGAGCGTGTCGACCGAGACGTTCACGCGCTTGAGGCCGGCGTCGCGCAGGCCCGCGGCCCGGCCGGCGAGCATCGAGCCGTTCGTCGTTAGCGACACGTCCGAGATCTGCCGGACCACCCGCCCGACGACCTCCTCGAGGTCGTCGCGGACGAGCGGCTCGCCCCCGGTGAACTTGACCGAGCGAATCCCGAACTCGCGCGCCACCGCCGCCAGGCGTTCGACCTCGGCGACGGTCACCTCCTCCCCGTGGGGCGTCCCCGGCCCGGCGACCGGCCCGAGGCCCTCGTCATGGCAGTAGACACACGAAAAGTTGCACCGCTTGGTGACGCTGATGCGGATGTCGGTGACGGCCCGCCCCCACAGGTCGGTCAACACGGCCGTCCCATCGGGACGGCCGCCTTTATAGCCGGCGGGGGCGGGCCCGGGGCCCCTACTCCTGCGTTGGGGCGGCCTCCGGGTTCTCTTCGAGAGAGACGCTGGTCGCCCGCTCGTCCCCGCGGCGGCGGAACGACAGCACGGCGTCCGCGCCGACGGGGAACCGGGCGAGCGCTTCGAGCAGCTCGCGCACGGTCCGCACCGGGATAGGGCCGACGGCGGTGAGGACGTCACCGGACCGGAGTCCGGCGCGGTGCGCAGGCGAGCGCGGCACGACCTCGGCGACGAACAGCCCGCTCTGCGGCTCGAGGCTCAGCTGGCGGGCGAGCGTGGTGGTGAGCTCGGCGACCTCGACGCCCACCCAGGGCCGGACGACGCGACCGGTCTTACGGAGTTGCTCGGTGATCCGTTCCGCCGCATGGATCGGCAGGGCAAAGCCGACGCCCTGAGCGAACGGGACCATCGCGGTGTTGATCCCCACCACGGCGCCGGAGAGGTCGACCAGCGGACCTCCGCTGTTCCCGGGGTTGATCGCCGCGTCGGTCTGCAGAAGGCCTTCAAAGACGAAGTCGGTCCCGGGCAGCGGGCGCGCGAGCGCGCTCACCACGCCGAGCGAGACGGTCGGCCCGCCCGGCAGTCCGAGGGCGTGGCCGACCGCGAGCACGATTTGGCCGACGCGCAGGGTGCCGGAATCCCCCAGGCGGGCGGCGGGGAGGTCCGAGGCGTCTACCCTCAGCAGCGCGAGGTCGGTCACGGCGTCCCCGCCGACGACCTCCGCGGTCAGCTCCCGGCCGTCGGCGAGGCGCACGGTGACGTGGGCGGCCCCGTCGACCACGTGCTGGTTCGTGAGCAGATAGCCGGCGGGGTCGGTCACCACCGCGGTCGCCTGGGCAGGGATCCCGAAGGCGGGGCCCCGCCACCGGCTCCCGAGACGTACCGTGTCGACGGCGGCGACGCTCGGCGCGATCGCCTCCACGGCGGAGGCGATGCGAGCCTCGAGGTCGGCGAGCGCCATCACACCACCCCCGGGGAGGCCGAGCCCCGGCCCGGCCACGGCGCAGCCGCCTCCGGCCCGATCGGAGGGGCCGGTAGCGGTGGCATCGGCCCGGCGGCGGGCGCATTCGTCAGGAGGCGAGAGACGGGTCGGGCGACGGTTCGATGCGACATGTTCCGTTCCAACGGGCGGAGAGCCCGGTGTGCTCACCGCTCGGTCGAGGATATTGACCGGTTCGGCCTCGACCCGGTCACGCTGTTCGCTCTCCGGGGCCGGTGGACCAGCCGATAACGTTCGGGTAAGCGGTCCGCTAAACCACCCGTTCCGGTTTCTTTGGCGATGACCGACGACCGCAGCCCCGAGCCCGGGCGGCTGGACGAGCGCGTTCTGTCGGCGCTCCACGGCCTTCCTGGGCGACTCGCGTTCGGAGGTCTCCGCCGGGTCCTGCACGCGCACCCCGAGTCTCTCTCGCGGTCGCTCCGTCGGCTTGAGCGCGAGGGGCTCGTCGAGCGTCTCGACGGCGGGTACCGGGCGCTCGGGCCCTCCGGAGGAGAGGAACAGTTTGCGGGGCCGGAGCCCCGACTGCGAACGGTCGCTCGGGTCGAGCTGCCTGCCGGCCCACCGGCGGCCGACGTCGCGGAACAGCTCGCGGGTCGATGGTTCGGCTCGCTTCGATGGGTAGGCCGCATCGACCGACCCGAAGGGAGGCTGCTCGCCTGGGCGCGGCGGGACGGCGACGGTCTCGTCTTGCTCGGGGTTCGGCACCGGCAGTTGAGCGTCTACGTCCCCGAGTCGGGGGATCAGGACCAGCCGACCGGAGGGGACGCGCCGGCGTACGACCTCCTCGTGCATGCCGCGGAACTGTTGCGCGCCCCGGTCGCCGCCGTCGCGGAGTCGTACGGCTCCGCGGTCCGGGCGTTCGAACTCGGCCCCGCCCCCCGAACGATCGCCGGCTGACCCGAGCGACGGTCCGTATCGCCGGGCGCCCCTACAGCGGCGCCCCGCACGACGGGCACCGGTTGTGGGCCTCGTCCGCAAGGCCGCCGCAGTAGCGGCACCGGACCTTGACGACGGTCCGCTCGCCCGGGGGGTGGGCCGACCCGGCTGTCGGAGCCGGAGCGGGCTCCCCGTGCCGTCGGGCCTCCGCGATGGCGCTGGCCCATGCCCCGGGCTCGAGGACGTCAAGCACGTCGTGGTGCTGCCGCACGTCCACGACCAGGCGAGGGCGAACGACCCGACCGGTACGCACCGACACGTTGCGGAGCTCCCCGAGGGGCACGTCGACGACCAGCTCGACGTCGCGGCCCCCGGCGTAGTTCCGAACGAGGCCCCTCGTCGTCGGCGCCTCGAAGACGAGCCGCTCGGTGGTCAGGTACAGTACCCCGGCCCGCCGCTTGTCCCTGCGACCTCGATCGAGCACGGCGTACGCGCTGCGGAGGACCGTCTCACGGGCTCCGAGGAGCATGGGCGGTCCGACCCCTGTCCTTCGCCGCGCGCTAGTGCGCCCCGCCGGAGCTGCGGTTCTGCGCGTCCAGCCACCGCTGCAGGGGCGCGAAGTACTCGAGCAGTCCGCCGGCGTCCATCCGCCGCTCGCCGGTGACCGCCTCGAGCGCGTCGGGCCACTCGCGGCTCGAGCCCATCGTCAGCATCGCCGCGAGCCCGCGCCCCGCCTCCTTGGAGCCGTAGATCGACCCGCGATGGATCGGGCCGGTGACCCCGGCCTCCCGCAGGAGCGCCCGGTGGAACTGGAACTGCAGGATGTGGGCGAGGAAGTAGCGGATGTACGGGACGTTCGCGGGCACGTGGAACTTCGCCCCGGGGTCGAATTCGTCGTCGCCGCGAGGGTGCGGGGGCGCGACCCCCTGGTACCGTTCGCGCAGCGCCCACCAGCGCGCGTTGTACTCGGAGGGCCGGATCCGTCCGGCGAACACCTCCCAGCGCCATTTGTCGATGAGCAGTCCGAACGGCAGGAATGCGACCTTCTCCAGCGCCCGCTCGAGCAGGAACGGGAGGTCGTCCTCCTCCGCCGGCGCCTGCTCCAGCAAGCCGATCTTCTGCAGGTAGCCGGGGGTGACCGAGAGCGCGATGGTGTCGCCGACGGCCTCGTGGAAGCCGTCGTGCGCGCTGTCGCGGAACAGGTACGGATGGTGGCCGTACGCCCGCTGGTAGTAGTTGTGGCCGAGCTCGTGGTGGATGGTGCGGAAGTCCTCGCCCGTGATCTCGATGCACATCTTGATCCGGAGGTCGTTGACGAAGTCGAGGTCCCACGCGCTGGCGTGGCAGACGACCTCGCGGTCGCGCGGGCGGACGAACATCGAGTTCGTCCAGAACGGTGCCGGCAACGGTTCCAGCCCGAGGGAGACGAAGAACCCCTCGGCGTACCGCACCATCTGCTCCGGGGTCGTCCCCTTGGCCGTCAGCAGCTGGGTGAGGTCGACCGGGGGCTTGGTGGACGGCGGCGCGAGGAGCGGGAAGATCCCGTCCCACTGCTGGGCCCACATGTTCCCGAACAGGTGGACGGGCAGCGGTCCCGAGGCGGGAACCACGTCCGGCCCGTAGGTGGCCCGCAGCCTGCCCCGCACGTAGGTGTGGAGCGACTCGTAGAGCGGGCGGACCTGCTCCCAGAGCCGGTCGGCCTCCCGGGCGAACGCGTCCGGCTCCATGTCGTACTTCGCCCGCCACATCGCGCCGGTGTCCGCGAAGCCGAGCTCGCGGGCGCCCAGGTTGGCGAGCTCGACGTACCGCTCGAAGTCGGGACGGATCGCCCGCCCGACGTGGTGCCAGCCGGTCCAGACGTCCTCGAGGAGCTTCGGGTCGCGGCTCTCGGTCAGGATCCGCGAGAGGCCCTGCAGGTCGGCCGACTCCTTCTGCCCCTTCGGCGTGTGGCGGCCTTTCGAGTAGACCGCCTGCATGCTCGTCACCCGTCGGGTCAGTTCCTGGGCGAGCGCGGGGTCCGCCGGCGCGATGAGCGGCAGCGACAGCGGCAGGAGCTTCGCCTTCCGGGCGGTCGTCGGGTCCGTCGGGCCGCCCATGAGCTTCGCCGCCTCGCGGGCGCGCCGCACGGTCGCGGTGATCAGCCGGGCGAGGGCGCTGGAGGAGAGCTCCTCGGTGTCCGGAGTGATGTAGGTGCAGTAGACCCAGTCGGCCCGCTGGGACTCGATCGCCGCCGCCATCAACTCCTGCTCGGCCTCCGCCAGGAACCGGGACGCGTCGCTCGGGGTCTCCGCACCGGACATCGTTTGCCTCGGGACGTTGCCAGCGGACGGTCGCTTTAACCTCCGTCGCGACTTTTCGGCCGACCGGGCGCCTCCGCGGCCGCACCGACGACCGGTCCGCTTGTTGTCCGCCACGACTCTTCGGTAGTAACCAAGGGCCGGACCCCCCCGTTTCCAGTGGAGGTCGGGATTTATGTACGACGTCCGTCTGACAAGCTCCGACTGACGATGTCCGACACCCCGGCCGGCTGGGCGGAGTTGATCGCGGCGCCCCTCGGAGCCAAGCCGTTGGTCGACTGCGCCTTTGGCCTTCTTCCGTTCCTCGTGGACCCCCCCCTCTGCCTCGAGCCGGCGCTCCCCGCGCCCCGGACGGCCCCCCCGTGATGGCCCGGCGGAACGATGAACGAGCGATCGCGGCCCTCTCGATGCGGCGCGCTCTTCCGGCCTCGCTCGGCGTGGGAGTTCCCCGGGGCTACGGAGTCCCCCCACGTCTGTCGCCAGACGCGGCAGCAGCTTTCGCGACGTACGTCGACTCCGCCCGAGCCCGGGCCGCCATAGAGGGCCGGACCCTCGTCTACACCGTCCGCTGGGGCGCAAATACCACGACGGCACCGTAGGCCGCCCTCTACGGACCGTGGTGTGGCTCCCCCGAGTGGGGGAGAGGTGTTTCCGGCGCGTCGGCCGAAAGTTCCAACCCGCGCTTCGAGAGCTCGTCGGCCCGCGTGTTCTCCTCCCGGGGAACCCAAGTGTACTCGACCCGACGGAACGACCTCGCCAACTGGGCGAGGCGGTCGTGGTACGGCTGGAGGTGCTCCGTGCGCACCTGGTACTCGTCGTTCATCTGGCGGATCACGAGCTCGCTGTCACCGTGGAGGCGGACGTCACCGGAGTACCCCGCCCGCACCAGCCACTCGAGCGCACAGATCGCCGCGGAGTACTCGGCGACGTTGTTCGTCGCCCTCGGGTGCCCGGGGGGCACGGCGAGGCCGCACTCCTCGTGCTGGTATCCCCCGCCCCAGAGGGTGTAGCCCCAGGCCGCCACGCGTCGTCGCCCGACCGTCTCGCACGCGCCGTCGAAGTGGACGTCGACCGGACCCGCGGGGGGTGGGGCTACGCCGCGCGGAACGTCGCGGTCCTCCGAAGACCCGCTCATCCGGCGACGTCCCTCGCCCGCGCCCGGGTGAACGTCCCGGAAGACCGCGGCAGCGACGAGCAGTTGCAGAGCACTTCAGCTCGCGCGCACGGCGGACACGTCGGGCGGTCGAGCACCTGGCCGAGCGGCCGGCCGCAGCCCCGGCACTCCCGGGCCCGAGCGCATCGAGGGCACCGGGCGAGGTCGGCGGTGATGACGGTGCGGCAGTGTCGGCAGTGCACCGGGTCGTTCGGGTACCGTATCCGCGACCGGGGTGCCGGAGCGCTCGCGGCCGCGCGCTCCGGGGCGTCCTCGTAGTTGCCGAACGTGCCGCCGACCGTTGTCCGCCGCGGGTCGTCGCTGGACGCCGCGAGCATGACGACGAACAGCCCGAGCGGCGCGATCAGGAACCCGACGACCTGCTCAGGGTCCAGGAGCTCGTGGCCCAGGACCATCACGGGAAAGGCGACCAAGCCGAGGCCCACGAGCACCACCCCGACGCCCACCCACGCGAACGGTCGGTTCATCGCCTCCGCCGGGAGTCCGGCGTTCCTAGCCGCCCAATCCCTGATAAACGGAGCGGAGGACCGGCGCGGTGAGGGAAGGGGCCGGGGTTTTCCGCCCGGTGGGGCTGGCCGTGGCATGACGAACCCGACCGTCTCGCTGCGGACGACCTTGGGAGATGTGCGCCTGGAGATCTACCGGGACCGGGCCCCGCGTACGTCCGAGAGCTTCCTGACCCTCGCGCGCAAGCAGTTCTACGTCGGGCTGACGTTCCACCGGGTGATCCCGGGGTTCATGATCCAGACGGGATGCCCGAAGGGCGATGGGACGGGCGGGCCCGGCTTCACGATCAAGGACGAGTTCGCCGCGGGCCTGCGGCACGACTCGCCGGGAGTCGTCTCGATGGCGAACGCCGGACCGGACACCGGCGGCAGCCAGTTCTTCATCACCCTCGCGGCAACCCCCTGGCTGGACGGCAAGCACGCGATCTTCGGGCACGTGCGCGGTGGCCAGGATGCCATCGAGAAGATCGCCGCAGTCCCCCGCGACAGCAACGACCGGCCCCGATCGCCGGTCCGTATCGTCGAGACGACCATCACCGGCATGTAAGGTCCCTCCGGCGCGCACGGGCTCCCCGGACCCACCGGTCGAGCGGATGGTCCCCGCGGACGGTGACGTCTTGCCGGCGAGAGCCCGGACACCGGGGGCGTCCTCACTGAACTCGTTCTCCAGCCACTCGCGGGCCGCCCCCGGCCTTCTCCCCAGGGTTCGGAGCCGACCGCCAGGCAGGCAACGCGGCCGCCCACGAACGGGCGACAAGCCACTGGAGGGACTTGAACCCTCGACCTGCTGATTACGAATCAGCTGCTCTGCCAACTGAGCTACAGTGGCGTCCGCTCGCCCGCACGGGGTCGGCGGTATAATGGTGCGCCGTGGACAATTCCGCAACCCGCGACGACCACCCGGACGTGTGCCGTCGTGGCCTCGCCGATGCTGGCGACGGGCTCCCCGGCCGGGCGGGGCCGCGCTCCGGTCGGGAGACGCGGTCGGTAGAGCAGGTGCCGTCTCCCGGGCGGATCGCTCGCCCCGCTGGGTAAGGAGATGCGCCTTCGCCGGATGTCCGCGGTGCCGGACGCGGTTACGGCCACGGCCCCGGTCAGCGCGCCGGCAGTGCGAACACTCTTGGGGCGTGGCGGGTAGATCGGTGCGGTGCCCCTACGCGGCTCCCCCGCCGTAAGCGCGACTCTTCCGGGCCGGGGCCGCCGGCCCTCCCGTTAGGGCCTCTGGCCGGCGGCGCCCGACCCGCTCGCGGCAGCGAGCCCCGCACGCAGGTCGCGGACGAGGTCGTCAGGCTCCTCGATGCCCAGGGAGACCCGGACAAGGCCGTCGTCGATGCCGCGGGCCTGGCGCTCCGCCGCCGAGTAGCTCCGGTGCGACGTCTCGCTCGGGACGCTCACCAGGCTCTCGACCCCTCCAAGGCTCGCGGCGATCTGGATGATCTGGAGCGCCTCGAGAAACCGTCGGACGGCCGGGGCGCCCCCCTTCAACGAGATCGCGATCACGCCGCCGCGGCCGGTCATCTGCGCCGCGGCGACGCGCTCGTCGCGCTCGCTGTGCCGCCCCGGATAGTGGAGGCGAACGACCGCGGCGTCCCCCTCGAGCGCGCGCAGCACGGCGGCGGCGTTGCGGTTGTGCTGGTCGACCCTCAGCTCGAGCGTCTTCAGGCTCCGCCGCAGAAGGTACGCCGCGAACGGGTCCAGCGGTGCCCCGAGCAGATGATGGTGGTCGATGCGTCCCAGGGTCACCGCGCTCCCGACGACCGCCCCGGCAACCAGGTCCGAGTGGCCCCCGAGGTACTTCGTCGCGCTGTGGATGGAGAGGTCTGCGCCGTGGGCGAGCGGGCGCTGGTTGACCGGGCTCGCGAACGTGTTGTCGACGGCCAGCAGGCCGCCGGCACGGTGCACCGCCTCTGCCCAGGCCTGGATCTCGTGTACCCGGAGGACCGGATTCGTGGGGGTCTCCAGCAGCGCGAGACGGGTGCGGGGCGTCATGCACCGGGACGGATCGGCGGACTCCTCGGCGTTCAGGAACCGGACGCTGACGCCGAAGCGCGGGAGCAGCTCGCGCAGCACCGTGTGCGTCCCGCCGTAGAGCACGTCCGGGGCGACCACCTCGTCGCCGGAGCGGACGAGCGAAAGGACCGTCGCCGAGATCGCCCCATGCCGGAGGCGAACAGTTCCGCTGCCTCGCCTCCCTCGAGGTCGCGGATCGTCTCTGCCGCGGCCTCGACGGTGGGGTTGCGCTCCCGGCTGTAGAGGTAGACATCCCCACGCCCGGAAGCCTCGGAGAACTCTCCCGGGTACCGGAACGTCGAAGTGAGGTACAGCGGCGAGACGACGGCGCCCGCGTTCAGGTCGGGGAACTCGCCACCGTGGACCATGCGGGTGGCCCGGCCGGCCCAGTCGGGCAGCGGCCGGAACCGCGAGCGTCGCCGGGTAGCGTCCGCGGCCGGCGAGGGGGGTCCGGAGGTCACCGGAGGCCTCCGCGGCCGCGGGAGTGCGACCGGGCCCGCGGCCGGAGGGCGGCGAGCCGCTCGGTCGCCTTCAGCTCCTCCAGGTACCGCGCGACGGCAGCAGGGACAAGCGCCCGCACATCCTGCCCGCGTGCGATGCGCTCCCGGATCCGGGACCCTTCGAACCGGGAGCGCTGGAAGAACGCCGGACGGACCGTCCGGTAGCCGGCGCGCTCGAAGAGCAGCAGCGTGAGCGGGTTGTGCGAGTAGACGGTGTCGAACGGCGGCAGCAGCCCCTCGAGGTACCGCACCCAGAGGGCATGGCGGGAGATGTCGGCGACCGGCACGACCGCGACGGTGTTCCAGCCGGGCCTCTCGGACCGCCCGTTCGACCATCTCGAACCGCTCGCCGCCCGTAAACGGGTTCGTCCAGGTGTACGACTGCTCGGCGCTCCCGATCGCGACCAGCAGCGGTGCCGCGTGCGGGCCGCGGACGACCCGGCGGATCAGTTCGAGGTGGCCGCGATGGAACGGCTGAAACCGTCCGACGAACAGTCCGCGCACGGCGGCGGTGACATCATTCCGGGCTCAAATCCTCCACGTCGTCCAGGAACTCGTCGATATGGGGGCAGCGCGCCGTCAGGTAGTGGCGGCAGTGCTCGCAGTAGCGGTCGTTCCACGACGGCTCGAGCTGCCGGTTGAACTCGTAGCATTCCCGGTCGTAGAACTTCGCCTCCTCCGGGTCGTCCGGAGGAGGGCGTGCCGGAGACCGGGGGCCGGCCGTTCCGTGGGCCGGGGGACGGAACGGTCCCTTCACGATCCGGCCGGCCGTCCCGGCGCCGGCGGTGGGGTGCCGGCGGGGGTCTCCTCGCCCGAGCGGCTCGTCGCGTGGACCATCGCCGCCAGACGGCCGAGGAGCGTCTCCTTCTGGGCTCCCTGGCCGACCAAGGCATACTTGAGCACGTCCCGGAGCGTGCGGACCGGGATCACCTCGACTTGGTCGCGGTAGCGGACCTCGAGGACCAGGTCCTCCACATTGTCGGCGGGGATCAGCACGCGTCGGATCCCCGAGTCCGCGGCGGCCTCGACCTTCGCGGTGACGCCGCCGACGGGGAGCACCTGGCCGCGGACGGAGAGCGAACCGGTCATCGCGACCCCCTGGTCGACGGGCATCCCTTCGAGGGCGCTGATCACCGCGGTGGCGATCGAGACCGACGCGCTGTCGCCCTCCACCCCGTCCGAGGTGCCGACGAACTGGATGTGGATGTCGTAGCGGGAGATATCCTCCCCCGTGTACTTCTTGATGAGCGCGCTGACGTTCTGGACCGCCTCGCGGGCGATCTCCCCGAGCTTGCCGGTCGCGACGACGACGCCGCCGTCCCGGGTCTGGGCCGGCGTCACCTCGGCGACGATCGGGAGGACAATCCCCGAGAACTCGCTCATCCCGGTCTGGGCGTTGATCGCCGCGAGGCCGTTGACGACCCCCACGGCGGCCCCCTCCGTGGCGAACATCCGGTACTCCTTGCGGCGCTCGATGTACCGGTCCGCGATCTGCTGCTCGAGCGAGCGGCTTGCCCGCTTCGCCTTGACGACGTGCTCCGCGCGGACGATCGGCGCGCTCTCGGAGAGCGCGATGTCGCCGGCGACGCGCACCAGCCCGCCGAGCTCGCGCAGCCTCAGCGTCAGCTGGCCGGAGCGGCCGGAGCGCCGCTGGGCCTCGCGGATCACCTCGATGATCGCGGCACGCTCGAACTGGGGGATCTTCTTGTCCTTCAGGACCTCCTGGGCGATGAACCGGACGATCTTGAGCCGGTTCTCGGGCGTGTCCGGCATCGTCGACTTGACGTACAGCTCGTAGCCGTAGCCCCGGATCCGCGAGCGGAGCGCGGGGTGCATCGTCTGGACGCTGTTGACGTTGCCCGCGGCGACGAGGACGAAGTCGGCCGGGACCGGCTCGGTCTTCACCATCGCGCCGGCGGAGCGTTCGGACTGGCCGACGATGGGGAACTTGCGCTCCTGCAGCGCGGTGAGCAGCGAGTGCTGGCTCTCGATCTTCAGCAGGTTGATCTCGTCGACGAACAGGACGCCCCCGTTCGCCTTGTGGATCGCACCGACCTCCACCCGCTCGTGGGGCGGCGTCTCGAGCCCACCCGACTGGAACGGGTCGTGCTTGACGTCCCCGAGGAGCGCCCCCGCGTGCGCGCCGGTGGCGTCGATGAAGGGGGGCTTATCGTCGGTCGTATGGCCGACGAGCAGCTTGGCGACCCCGCTGGCGGAGTCGGGTCGCCCTCCGGAGAACCGCATCAGCGCCCAGATGAACACGATGATCAGGATCCCGAGCAGCAGGGCGGTGAGGTCCTGGCCCTTCGAACTGATGACGATGTACAGGACCACGGCGACGATCGCGAGCGAGATGGCGATGAAGATGAACGTCCGCGACTCCTTCTTCTGGGCGGCCTCCACCTTCTGGGCCGCGACGATCTCCTTCCCCTTCCCTGCCGGGACGACCCGGATCTTCGGCTCGTTCGGGTCCTCCACGTTGGGGTAGGCGAGGATATCCTGGAGCGGCTCGCGGGGGAGGAAGTCGACCATCGCCCGGGCGAGCATGCTCTTGCCGGTCCCGGGTTCCCCGATGAGGACCATGTGCCGCTTCTGGGTCGCCGCCTTGCGGGCGACCTCCACGGCGTCGTCCTGCCCAATCACCTGGTCGAGGAGGCGGGACGGGACTTCGAGGTCGGCGGTCGATTGGTAGGGTAGACTGGACCCCCACGAGTCCAACTCGCTCGGAGCGAGTGCGTCGGGGGTCGACGGGGTCGTGGGGGGGCTCGTGGGCGTCGCCGGCACGTCGGCGGCCGGCGGGACTTCGCCCGACGCCTCGGATGGATTTGCTGAGCCTTCTACCATGGTGGCGACCCGAACCTTCCCCCGGGGGTCCGCTCCGCCGGCCAATCAGAGCGGCGGTCTGTATAAATCCTCGCGGCACCGAGGGTGCGTAGCTGGCTCCGGCGTTCGCCGTCCCACCTGCCCTGCGCGGGGCCCGGGGGCCCTCGGGACGTGCGGGGGCCGCCCGCTCGTTATCTACGGCCCGCGGCTCGTCACGCGGGGGTCGTCGTGACCACGCGCCTGGAGGGGCGGCCGGTCGCCGACGCGATCGACAAGACGAGCCGGGCGAGCGTCGCCGCGGTCGGCGGCGGAACGTCTGCCCCCTCCCTCGTGAGCGTCCACCGCGGGGCGGACACCCCGTTCCGGTTCTACCTCCGTCGGCAGGCCAAGGCCGCTAGCGCGCTCGGGATCTCGTTCCGGGACGTGAGCCTGGACCCAGGGGACGGCGCCGACGAGCTCGTCAGCACGCTCCGCGGGCTCGACCGCGACCCTGCCGTCCACGGGGTCCTGGTCGAACACCCGCTCCCAGCCCCGTTCGACTTCTTCCGGGCGCTGGACGAGCTCCGCCCCGAGAAGGACATCGACGGCGTCGGGGCCCGGAACCTCGGGCGCCTGCTGGAGCACCGTCCGGTCCACGTTCCCGCGGTCGCCCGGGCGGCCCTCGCGATCGCCCGGCACTACCGGCTGCCGTTGGAGGGGGAGCCGACCGTGGTGCTGGGCCGCTCGACCACCGTCGGCCTGCCGCTCGCCCTCCTCCTCGCGCTGCCAGGCCCGGGCGCGAACGCGGCGGTGACGGTCCTCCACTCCAAGAGCGGCGACCTCGCGGCGCGGCTCGCCGGAGCCCGCACCATCTTCTCGTGTGTCGGCCAGCCGGGGTTGCTGCACCGCGGGAACGTTCCCGAGGGCGCGCACATCGTCGACGTGGGGCTGTCGACCGCCCCGGACCCGCAACGACCCGGGTCGTCCGTCGCGGTCGGGGACGCCGACGCCCGTTCGCTGGACGGATGGGCGGGCGCCCTCACTCCCGTCCCAGGAGGCGTCGGACCGGTGACGGTCGCCGAACTGATGGCCTCGACCGTCCGTGCCTGGCAGATGCTCGTGCGGGGGGAGGGGCCGGCGTGACCGAGCCGCTCGGCTCCCCGACCTCCCCACGCCCCGGCGGGGCGTCCCCGCTGCACTGTCGGGACTGCCCGATGTGGTACGGAGCCGAGGACGGCGGCTGGGGTCCGTGCTCGATCAAGAACCGTCGGGGAGAGCGCCGGTACCTGACGTGGGGGGGCCACGCCTGCGACGAAGGCTACGTGCCGCCCGCGCCGACGCCCAGCGTCGACCTCGCCGCCGCGTTGAGGGGCGACCGTTCGACCTCGAGCTCGTCGGCCGTCGGGTACCGCTCGACCTCGAAGGCGGCCGAACGGAGCCGACCGGCGAAGCGGCGAAGGCGCGCGGCATCGAGCTCCACCCGCCGTCGACGGCGGTCGAGCCGGTAGGCCCCGCGCGGCACTCCCAGCTGGTTCGCCACGCGGGACGCCCAGCGACCGAGGTCGGCCTGCGCGGCCGCCTCCACGATCCCGAGCACGATCGTGCCGTCGTCGGTGGTCTGGGCGAACGGCGGGGCGGTCCGCTCCGCCCGTCGGAGCAGTCTCTGGCGCAGTTGGACCCCGTCCTTGAACCGGGACGAGCAGTAGTGCAGCGGGACCTTCAACCGGAGCTGCCGGACCATCCGTTCGGCGACCGCACGGCTCCCCTGGACCCCCCAGCCGTTCGCCGGGTCGGTCCGGTACCCCCGCTCCAGGAGGTTCGCCTCGTTCGTCTCGGAGAACTCCAGCTCGTTCAGGTTGACGAAGTCGACGCCGATCTCCTCGAGCGTGAGCAGGAGGCGTCGTAGCTCGGCTTCCTTCTCCGGGAGCACCGGGATCTCGACGCCGCGTCGGATCCCCCACGACGGGGCCTGCTCGAGCACGCGGCGGTACGCCCCGCCACCGGAGGTCAGCGAGCCCCACAGGTAGTGCGGAATGTGCAACCGGAACTCATCCAAGCCGGCACGGGCGAGCCGCTCGAGCTTCTCGGGGTTCGGCTCGTGCGTGTAGAGATGGATGTTGTGCGAGGCCCCGAACGTCGCCTTCAACAGCCGGACGTACCCCTCGACCCGGTCGATCGCGCCCAGCGGGTCCCCTCCCGTGATCCCGGTCCCGCCGGCCCCGATCGCCCGAGCCTCTTCCAGCACGTCGTCGTCGCACAGGACGCGGCGTTCGTTCGCGTAGGTGACGTCCAGCTGGTTGCGGTTCGGGGAGACCGGACAGTAGAAGCAGCGGAACCGGCACAGGCCGGTGACGAAGAGGACCATCTTGCGGCCCTCGGCGCACTGGCTGCACGCCGGGGAGAGCTCGCCGCGGTAGCTGGACGCCATCGGCAGCTGAACGAGCGGGGCGATCATCGGAGGTTTCCCCTCTCCGCCGCCCGGCCAGAAAGCCTTTCCGACGAGCCCCCGGCGCCTCCTTGCGGTAGAGCCACGCCACCAGGTGGGTGCCAGGGGACCCCGAGGCTTAGGTTCAAATCCCTCACCCGGCTCGGCGCGCCGTTCGGAGGCAGACAATCCCATGGAGATGCAACCGGGGCAGATGGCGTACGACCGGGCGAGCACCGTCTTCTCGCCGGACGGCCGGCTCTTCCAGGTCGAGTACGCCCTCCAGGCGATCCAGATGGGCGGCACCGCGGTCGCGGTGACGTACGACAACGGGATCGTCTTCGTCGCGTACCGAAACCTCCCGGTCAGCTCGCTCGCCGAGGCCGGCTCGATCGAGAAGAGCTTCGCTCTCGACACCGGGCTCGGCTGCGTGACCGCGGGGCTGATCGCGGACTCGAGGGTCCTGGTCGAGTTCCTGCGCGTGGAGGCGCAGCGGCACCGGCTCACCTACGGCGAGGCGGTCCCGTACACTCTGCTGGGCCACTCGCTCGGCACGCTGCTCCAGCAGTACACCCAGTTCGGCGGCACGCGGCCGTTCGCGGTCTCGCTGCTCCTGGGCGGCTTCCAGGGACGCACCCCGGGGCTGCTCGAGCTCGACCCGAGCGGAGCGACGATCGGCTGGAGGGCGTACGCCATCGGCCGCAACCGTCGCGCCGTCGCCGACTACCTTGAAGAGAAGCTCCCCGACCGTGCGAACGAGGAGGCGGCGTTCAAGCTCGCCGTCGGCGGGGTCGCAGAAGGCTCGCCGACGCCGTTCCAGCCCGAGGCGCTCGACGTCGCGATCCTGGAGCCGGAGACTGAATTGCGGCGGCTCACGACGCCCGAGATCGCGCGCCGGGTCCAGGGGATGCCGTTCATCGGCAACCCCGAGCGGAAGAACTCCAGCCGCTAGGCCGCCGGACCCGCGCCGGGGCCGGGAGGGCCGGCCTCCGCCCCGTAGGCGGCGGCCCACAACTGGCGCATCACCACCAGGCCGGCGACCGTGACCACGAAGATCATCCCGCCGGCGAGGAGATAGACGTCTCGGATCGACGTCGCCGTCGCCCACGGTCCGGCCCGAACGCGCCCAGCGGCCCCGACGCCATGATGATCGCCCCCGCGGCAGCGCCGACCCGACCGAGCAGGCGGACCGGGACCCGGGCCTGGAAGAGCGAGGAGAGCGGGATGTTGATCACGCTCAGGAGGACCCCGAGCCCGACGGAAACGGCGACCGCAAGCGGGATCGCCCGGGCGAGCCCGAGCACGGCGATGCCGGGTCCGAGCACGCATCCGCCGACGAGGACGTACCGGCAGGCCGTCCGTCGGGTGTCGGTCCGCCCGATCAGCACGGCCCCGACCAGGCCCCCCGCGGCGATCGCCGCCACGAGGAAGCCGTAGCCGGCGACGTCCGCCCCGAGGACGAGCCCCGCATACGGCGCGAAGAGGGCGAACACCACGTTCCGGAAGAAGTTCACGACGACTCCGAGGACCAGCACCTCCACGAGCGCCCGTTCGCGGCGGAGGAACCGCAGGCCTTCGAGCAGCTCCGCCGCGAACCCCTCCACCGCCCCGGCGGCCTTGGGCACCGAGGCTTTGCTGCCGATCCCTGCGACGATCAGCGCGGCCGCGAAGAACGTGATCGCGTCGTACTCGATCGGCACCGCCGGCCCGACGAGCGCGACGACGAGCCCGCCGAGGGAGAAGCCGAGGATCTGGTTGAACGTCGAGGAGAACGTCGCCAGCGCGTTCGCCGGCGCCAGGTCGGCGGCGGCGACGAGCTGGGGGACGAGGGCGTTGGACGCGATCCGGACGAGCGAGCCGCCGGCGCCGAGCGCCAGCACGAGGGCGAGGAGGAGCGGGAGGGCCGCCGCGTGCGTGAGGACGAGGGTGGAAAGCGTCGCTACGAGGACGCCCTCGACGACGTTCGTGACGACGAGCGTGCGCCGGCGATCCCAACGGTCGATGTAGACGCCCAGGAACGGACCGAGGACGACCCCGGGGACGATCGTCGCCGCGTAGACGAGCGCGACGGCGATGATCGAGCCGGTCGCTTCGAGGACCAGCCAGAGCAGGGCGACCGCGAAGACGAAGTCACCGGATTGGGAGACGAGCTGCGAGAGCCACAGCAGGAAGAACGGGCGGTGCCGCAGAATGCGCCGGTAGCTCGGTCCCGTGCTCGTGTCGGCCGACATCGACGGCGTTCTCGCCCGAGGCGCCGCGGACCTTCAGGGGTTCGGGAGTTCGGCCGGACGGGGCGGGCGCGCCGCCCCGGCTCCGGGGCCGAGCGCCTCGCGCACGTCCTCGCGGAGCCGCATCCGCCGCCGGGTCCGGTGGTACGTGACGGCGAACCGGTGCGCCTCGTCCCGGACCGCACGCAACAGCAGCATCGGCGCGGCGTTCGGGTTCGGCCGCATCGGCTCGGCGCGGTCGGACCGGTACACCTCCTCCTCCCGCTTCGCGAGGCCGATCGCCGGGATCCGGTCGGCGAGCCCGAGCGCCGCCAGCGCCGAGACCGCCGCCCCGAGCTGACCGGCCCCGCCGTCGACGAGGAGGAGGTCGGGGAGCGGCTCCCCCTCCGCAGCGCGGCGGAGGTAGCGCCGGCGGACGACCTCGGCGATCATCGCGAAGTCGTTCATGCCGGGGACCGTGCGGATGCGGAACCGCCGGTACTCGCTGCGGCGCGGGGCGCCGCGCTCGAAGACGACGAGCGATCCAACCCCCTCCGACCCCTGGAGGATCGAGATGTCGGTCCCCTCGATCCGGTTCGGGATCGTCGGCAGGTCGAGCAGGCTCTGCAGCGCCATCAAGACCTCCCGCGGAGGCGGGCGCGCGACAACCTGGTCGACCGTCGCCCGCGCCAGGCGCTCGGCGAGCCCCGCCAGCGCGCCGAACCGGCCGCCCGGGCGGAATTGTACGTCCACGCCGCGGGAGACGAGCAGCTCGTCGAGCGTCGCGTCCACGCCGGCCGGACGGGCCCCGGCGATGACGACGACGTCCGGCAGCGAGAGCCGGCCCCCGTAGTACTGGCTGAGGAACTGGCGCAGCAGCTCCGCCGGCTCGGGGACGTCGTCGGCGGGGACGGCGAGCAGGTGCGGCTCGGTCCCTCGTACTTCCCCGTCCTCCACGTGGAGGAGTCCGATGGCGATCCGGAGCGTAGACGGGTCCTGGGGGTAGGCGACCGCGAGGACGTCCGTGCGGCCGGAGCCGCGTCCGACGACCGACTGCCGCTCGGCGAGCGCGCCCAACCCCGCGAGCGCGTCCCGCAGGAGGCCGGCCCGCTCGAACTCCTCGCGGCGGGACGCCTCCCGCATCTCCTCTTCGACCAGCGGGCGCACCGACGCGACGCGGCCGCGGAGGATCTCGGTCGCCCGGTCGACCCCGACGCGGTAGGCGTCCCGGTCGATCTTGCCGATGCACGGCGCGCTGCAGACCCCGAGGTGGTAGTACAGGCACGCCTCCGTCGGCAGCCTCACGCACCGCCGAAGGCGGAACAGGTCGCCGAGCAGCCGCTCGACGCTCCGCGCCTCGTGGGCGCTCGTGTACGGACCGAAGAGCAGCGTGCCGGCGCGGCGCCGGGGACGCCGGACGAGCACGATCCGCGGGAACTCTTCGCCCGTGCTGACGGCGAGGTACGGGTAGCTTCGGTCGTCCTTCAGCAGGACGTTGTTCGGCGGTTGGTACTGCTTGATGAGGCTCGCCTCCAGCAGCAGCGCCTCGCGCTCGTTGGCGGTCGGGACGAACTCGACGCTCGCGCTCTGGGCGAGGATCGTCCCGTCCTTCTCGATGCGGGCCCGCAGGTGGTCAAGGACCCTGCGCCGCAGGCTGCGCGCCTTGCCGACGTAGACGACCTCCCCGCCGGGGCCGCGGAACAGGTAGACGCCGGGAGCATCCGGGCCGGCGCGGAACCCTTCCCCGGTCGCCGCCGCCAGCTCGCTCGCCGGGACGAACGAGGAGGGGAGGCCACGGCCCCGGTCGCTCATGCCGCGGCCCGCGGCGCGAGCTTGTGCCGCTCGAGGAGCGGGGAGAGGAACCGGCCCGTGTACGAGCGCACAGCGCGCGCGACCTCCTCCGGGGTCCCGGCGACGACGACGTGGCCGCCCGCGTTCCCCCCTTCAGGGCCGAGGTCGATCAGCCAGTCGGCGCTCTTCAGCACGTCCAGGTTGTGCTCGATGACGACGACGGTGTTGCCGCCCGCGCGGAGGCGGAAGAGGACGGCGAGGAGCCGCTCGACGTCGGCGAAGTGGAGCCCGGTCGTCGGCTCGTCCAGCAGGTACAGCGTCCGGCCGGTCGGCGGCTTCGACAGCTCGAAGGCGATCTTGATCCGCTGCGCCTCCCCGCCGGAGAGGGTCGTCGCGCTCTGGCCCAGGTGGACGTAGCCGAGCCCGACCTCGCTGAGCAGTCGGAGCCGAGAGGCGATGCGGCGGTGGTTCTCGAAGAAGGTGAGCGCCTGGTCGACCGTCATCGCGAGGACGTCGGCGATCGTCTTGCCCTTGAAGGCGACCTCGAGCGTCTCGGCGTTGAACCGCTTGCCGCGGCACTCCTCGCAGACGACATAGACGTCCGGCAGGAAGTGCATCTCGTAGCGCAGGAGGCCGTCGCCGTCGCACGCCTCGCACCGCCCCCCGGCGACGTTGAAGCTGAAGCGGCCGGGGCGGAAGCCGCGGGCCTTCGCGTCGGGCAGGCTGGCGAACAGCTCGCGGACGGGCGTCATCAGCCCGGTGTACGTCGCGGGGTTGGAGCGGGGGGTCCGCCCGATCGCCGACTGGTCGATCAGGAGCACCCGGTCGAGCGCGTCGATCCCCTCGATGAAGTCGTGCTTGCCCGGCGACTCGCGGCCGGTGCCGAGGTGCCGGCGGACGGCGCGGTAGAGGATCTCCTCGAGGACGGTCGACTTGCCGCTCCCCGAGACCCCGGAGAACGCGACGAGGAGGCCGAGCGGGATCTTCACGTCCTCCCCCTTGAGGTTGTGCTCGCGCGGGCCGTGGATCGTCAGCCACCGACCCGCCGGCCGTGCGCGCGCCGGCGGCAGCGCGATCGACCGGCGACCGGAGAGGAACTCCCCGGTAAGGGACCGCGGCGTGCCGGCGATCTCCGCCGGCGGGCCGGAGTAGAGCAGCTCGCCACCGAGCGCGCCGGCGCCGGGACCGAGGTCGACGAGCCAGTCGGCCTCCCGCATCGTCATCTCGTCGTGCTCGACGACGAGCACGGTGTTGCCGAGGTCGCGGAGCGTCTTCAGGGTCGAGAGCAGCCGTGCGTGGTCGCGCGGGTGCAGCCCGATCGACGGCTCGTCCAGGATGTACAGCACGCCGACCAGCCCCGAGCCGATCTGCGTCGCGAGGGCGATGCGCTCCGCCTCGCCGCCGCTGAGGCTGCCGGACGCCCGGTCGAGGGAGATGTAGGTGAGGCCGACGCTCTCCAGGAACCCGAGCCGGGCCCGGATCTCCTTGACGACCTGGCCGACGATCTGGGTGTCGCGCGCGTTCAGCGCGAGGCCGCGGAACATCGTCGCGGCGTCCGCCACCGTCATCGCCGCGACCTCGGCGATCGAGTGGCCCTCTACCGTGACGGCGAGGCTCGCGGGCTTGAGGCGCCGGCCCTGGCAGGACCGGCAGCTGACGAACGACATGAACCCCATGTAGTACTCCTTCGCCCCCTCGCTCTTCGTCGAGCGCCAGCGACGCTCGACGGCGGCGACGAGCCCCTCCTTGAGGAAGCCGGTCGACCACCAGTGGGCAGGCCCGCGGGCGCCGGCCCCGATGCTCCGTTCGGAGCCGAACATCAGCGCCTTCCACCCTTTTTCGGAGAGTTCGCGGACCGGCCGGTGGAGGTCGAAGCCGAACGCCACGGCGAACCGACGCAATCCCTCGCCCCCCGGGGTGAGCCCCCAGACCGAGATCCCCGGCCGAGCGTCTTCTCCTTGTCCGGGATGATCCGCTCGGGGTCGGCGTGGAGCGTCGCCCCTATTCCCAGGCACTCGGGGCAGGCGCCGATCGGGTTGTTGAACGAGAACATCCGCGGCGTCAACTCCTCCAGCGAGAAGCCGCACGTCGGGCACGCACGTCGGCTCGAGAACGTCGTCCGCTCCCCGGACGGGCGCCGGACGATGACGAGCCCGTCGCCGAGCTCCCTGGCCGCCGCCAGCGACTCGGCGAGCCGCGTCTCCTCCTCCGGACCGACCTCGAGCGTGTCGACGACGACCTCGATCGTGTGCTTCTGGTTCTTGCCGAGCCGGACCTCGCGTCCCGGCAGCCGGACCTCCACCCCGTCGACGACGAATCGGCGGTAGCCCGCCTTGCGGAGCCGCTCCAGCACGTCGACGTGGGTCCCCTTGGTCCCGCGGACGACCGGCGCCAGGAGGTCGAGCTTCTCGCCGGCAGCGGTCGCTCGGACGGCGTCCACGATCCGGTCGACCGACTGCGGCGCGATCTCCTGCCCGTCGTTGGGGCAGTGCGGAACGCCGACGCGGGCGAACAGCAGCCGCAGGTAGTCGTAGATCTCCGTGACCGTCCCGACGGTCGAGCGGGGGTTGCGGCTCCCGGCCCGCTGCTGGATCGCGATCGCCGGCGAAAGCCCTTCGATCGAGTCGACGTCCGGCTTGTCCATCTGCCCGAGGAACTGGCGGGCGTACGACGAGAGGCTCTCGATGTACCGCCGTTGGCCCTCGGCGTAGAGGGTGTCGAAGGCGAGGGATGACTTGCCGGATCCGCTCACGCCGGTGATGACGACGAACTTCCCCCGCGGGAGGTCGAGCGAGACATTCTTCAGGTTGTGCTGGCGCGCCCCGCGGATGCGGATCGCGTCGACCGGCTCGGCCATCGGTCCCCTTACGCGGGCAACAGGGCGGCGACGGTAGCGGTCAGCCGCTCAAGGACGTGCGCCTGCAGCTTGCGGCCGAGCTCCGCGGTCGCCGGACGCGTGTCGCCGATCACGCTCTCGGGCCACTCCGCCTCCGACGCCGGTCCGGGCACGAACGCACTGTGTCGGTACTCGACCTGGGGCCGCTCCGCGCCGACCGTCTCTGGCGCGAGCGCCATCATGCGGGAGGTCTCCAGCAGCCCGGCGTGGCCGTCGGTCGTCGGCGCCTCCTTGCCCCGGAGCTCGTAGACGAACTCGTAGTCGCACAGCACGACGACGCGGACTCCGGCGTGTTCGCGCATCGTCCGCTCGCCGGCTTCGCGCAGGGCGGCCATGTGGCCGCGCTCGCCGTGCCCCGAGAGGACCAGCAGCCGACGCACCCCCATGCGCGCCAGCTCGGAGAGGACGCCCGCCACGTAGCCGCTCAGCTCCCCCATGGAGAGCGACACCGTCCCCGGGAACCGGCGGGCCGTCGGGGCGCTGCCGTACGGCACCGTCGGGGCGACGAGGGCGTCGACCCGCGCGGCGAGCGCCAAGGCGGTGACCTCTGCCTGGATCTGGTCCGCGCCGAGCGGCAGGTGCGGCCCATGGGCCTCCAAGGCTCCGACCGGGAGGACCACGACCGGATTGTCGGCCAAGCGCCGCTCCAACGAGCGGGAGTCGAGGTCGAGAAGCCGAACGGCCCGGGGCACGTGCTGAGGAGCGGGGGTCCGTATTTAACGCGCGGCGAGAGATGGCGCAACGCCCGTGCGGGCGAACGTCGCCCGGGACGGTTCTACGTCTCCGACCGGGGTTCCTGCGACGTCGGCGCGGCGGTCTCTCCCGCGTCCGTGGGGCTCGCCTCGGCTGCGCCCCGCCGCGCGCGGCTCGCGCGGGGCTTGGCGGGCGAGCGGGCCCTCGGTTTGGCGGCGGTCGACCGGCGCGCCCGGGGACGGGCAGCCACGGACCCCGTGGCCGGGGCGTTCCCCTCGGCCTTCGCCGGCTTCTGCCGGCTCGGGCACGCCGGGTTGATGCACAGGGTCCACGGAGGACGGCCCGCCTCGATCGCGGTCACGACCGGGGCGCGGCAGACCGGGCACGGCGGCTGGTCCTTTTCGAGCTTTCCCCGCTGCGGGAGCGGGTACGTCACCCGGCACGTCGGGTAGCCGGAGCAGCCGACGAACCGCTTGGCGGCGAACGAGTAGCGGATCTCGAGCGGGTTCCCGCAGCTCGGGCAGACGCCGATGCGGAACGCCCGGTGGTGCTCCGGACACTCCGGGTTGATGCAGTACAGGTCGGGCCGCTGGCCACGGAAGACGATCTTGAGGCGGGGGACCTTGCACGTACCGCAGAGAAACTCGGGGGCCGGCTCGATGAAGCCGGCGGCGGGGAGGGCGTACGTCGCCGAGCAGCTCGTCGGGTTGTTGACGCACTGGACCCAGCGCGCCCCGCGCGGGCTGCGGGCGAGGCGGAGCGCTCCGCCGCACTTCACGCACGGCCCGACGAAATGCTGCCGGTCGAGCGCCGTGCCGAGCGTCTCCTTCACCCCGGACGTGTTCGCCGAGAGGAGGGCGTACGCCTCGCGGAGCATCTCGCGCGACTCGCTCAGGACCTCCGCCTTCGGCTTCTTCGACTCGGCCACGAGCTGCATGTCCTCCTCCAGGCGGTGCGTCATCTCCGGGCGGGTGATCAGCGGGGCGTGCGCGCGGAGCGCTTCGGTGACGGCGACGCCGGTCGAGGTCGGCTCGAGCTGCCGCTGCGTCACGTACCGCCGGTCGAACAGCTTCTGCAGCACGTCGTGCCGGGTGCTCTTCGTTCCGAGGCCGAGCCGCTCCATCTCCTGGATCAGAGAACCTTGCGTGAACCGGCGCGGCGGCTTGGTGCGGTCCTCGAGGAGGTCGACCGACTCCGCGACGATGGGGCGGCCGACCTCCAGGACCGGCATCGGGGCCTCGTCCGGCTGGGAGTACGGATAGACGCGGTACCATCCGGGCTCGGTCGTCTTCCTCCCCTCGCCCGTGAACGGCTCGCCGCCGATCTCCACCGTCGCCGTGCGGCGCCAGCCGACAGCGTCGGGCGCAAGGGTCGCCAGGAATCGACGGACCACCAGCTCGTAGAGACGTGCCGGCTCCGGGCGCAGTTTCTTCGGGTCGACCGCGGCCGTCGGGTAGATCGGAGGGTGGTCGGTCGTCTCCGTCCGCCCGCGGGACGGATGGAACGACGGCTGCGCGAGCACGAACTCCGCGGCCGCGGCGAACGCCCCCTCCCGGAACTTCTCGGCGAGGGTCCGTAGCCCCAGTCCGCGCGGGTAGACGGTGTTGTCCGTCCGGGGGTAGCTGATCAGCCCCTGCGTGTAGAGGTCCTCGGCGTACCGCATCGCCTGGGCCGCGCCGATGCCGAGGCGTGTCGCCTCGCCGACGAAGAGCGTCGTCGAGAACGGGATCGGAGGGCGGCGCTTCGTCTCCTCCTCCAGGAAGGCGCGGACGGTCCCCGAGCGCGCGGGCCCGACCTTCGCGAAAACCGCCTCGGCCTCGGCCTTCACGTCCCAGCTGCCGTGCTCATGGCGGAGCGAGAACGTCTCCCCGTCGTGGGTGGCGGTCGCGCCGATCTGCCAGAACGGTTTCGGCTCGAACTCCTTGATCTCCTGGTCGCGCTCGACGAGGAGGGCGAGCGTCGGCGTCTGCACGCGCCCGGCGGAAAGGAAGCTCCGCCCGCGCTGGCCGGAGGTGAGCGAGAGGTACCGCGTGAGGAGAGCGCCCCAGGCGAGGTCGATCTCCTGGCGTGCCTCCCCGGCCTCCGCCAGCGCCCGGTCGACTTCGGCGAGGTGGAGGAAGCTCTGCTCGATCACGTCGCGGGTGAGCGCGCTGTACTTCGCGCGCTTCACCTCGATGGACGGGTGGACCTTCTGGAGCAGGGCGAGGCACTCCAGCCCGATCAGCTCGCCCTCGCGGTCGAAGTCGGTGGCGATGATGACGCGGTCGAACCCGCGGACGATCTCCTCGAGCGTGTGGACGATCCCGGGCTCCGTGACCCGCTTGTCCGGCACCGCCTCGAGCAGGCGCGGCAGGCCCTCGAGCGACCATTCGGCGAACTCCTTCGGGTAGTCCAGCTCGACGATGTGCCCGCGGAGCCCGACGACCGCGAAGAGCCCGCCGTCCCGCTCGAACTCGAAGACCGGGGTCCCGCCGACGCGGGTGCGCTTCATCCGGCCGTCGGAGAGGACCACCGCGATGCGCAGCGCGGTGTTGAACTTCTCTGCCACTACGAGCGTTCGCATGCGGACGGGCGTTGAGGTGGGCCCGCGTAGATAAGCCGACGGGCTTGCAAGGACAGAGAAAATGCCCCGAACGTGAGCGCGCGCGTTCGACCGGGGCCGCTCCGCCGCCCGGGATGCCTCGCGGCGATTCCGGGGTCGCGCCCGCTGAGCCGTCCCTTTATACCGGACCGGTCGTCGGGGCCGCGGCGCCGCGGTAACTCAGTTTGGGAGAGTGCAAGACTGAAGATCTTGAAGCCGCCGGTTCAAGCCCGGCCCGCGGCACCTCCTTCTTCCGCGCCTACACCCCTACGAGCCCGCCGACGCTCGAGCCGAGCGTCGGGGTAGCGGTCGGCGGGCCGTAGCGCGGCCCGCGGGCTGCGCCGGAACTCCTAGCTCCGGTCCGGGACGAACCAGAGGTCGGTAACGAGGTACTTCGGCTTGTCGCTGAACCGCGCCACGACCGGCATCCCGACGTAGATCTCCGACTCGACACAGTCCCTCAGGCGCACGAGCAGCACGCTGCCGGCGCCCTCGAACTCCACCAGCGCCAGGTTGTACGGCGTCTCCTTCAGGAACGCCTCGCTGCCGAAGTGGCACGTCGTCCAGGAGTGGAGACGGCCCTTCTTCGGAAGCTCGAACCACGTCGTCGGCTGGCCGCAGACCATGCAGTGCGAGCGGGGGGTGGCGAAGACGAACCCGCACTTCTTCTCCGAGCACTTTGAGCCGAGGATCTTCCCGTGCGCCAGGCCGAGGAAGAACGGGGAGTCTTCGGCGTAGCTGTGGATGTAGTCGATCGAGTACGGGAACTTGATGACCAGGCTGTCGACGCCGTCCGCGTCGCGGAAGATCGCCGAGCCGGTCTTGCCGATCTCGGCCTGGATCTCGCGGAACTTGCTGAACGTCTTCGGGTCCGGCATGGTCAGAAACCCCGCTCGAGGATCGAGACGGTCACCGCCGAGCCTGTCCCCGCGTGGCTGTGGATCGCCCCACGCTTCGCGTCCTTGATCTGCAGCGTCCCGTCGCCGAAGTGCTTGTGGACCGTCCCCTGGAGCTGCCAGAAGGCGAAGACCGCCTGCATCAGGCCGGTCGCGCCGACGGGGTGGCCGCAGGCGATGAGCCCGCCGGACGGGTTGACGGGGATCTCGCCCGCCTTCGGCACCGGCAGGCCGTAATCCATCCCCTTCAGGAACGGCGCCCCGGAGAGGGTGAAGTCGTACCCCTCGCCGTACCGGCACAGCCCGAGGTCCTCGTACGTCTGGATCTCGCTGGAGGCGTAGGCGTCGTGCAGCTCGATGAAGTCGAGCTGGTGCTTCGGGTCGGTGATGCCGGCCATCTTGTACGCCTCGAGGCCCGCCGCGCGGCCGGCCCGGAACGAGTGGACCCCGGGGTAGTCGAGGTTCGCGTAGTCGGACGCCTTCTCGTGCGGGAAGAGCGGAACCTTGCCGAACGGGCGGTCGGCGAGCCGCATCGTGTCCGTGCCGCAGCCGACCCCGGTGACCCGAACCGGCTTGTCGGTGAACTCGCGGGCGCGCGACTCGTCGCACAGGAGCACGACGGCCGCGCCGTCCGACATCGTGCAGATCTGCTCGCGGGTGAGAGGATAGGAGATCATCTCGGAGCGGAGGACGTCGTCGACGGTCAGGCGCTTCGGGTACTGGGCGTACGGGTTGTGCAGCGCGTTGCGGTGGTTCTTGACCGAGACCCAGCTCATGATCCGCTGGCCCTCGGCGATGGCGAGCCGCTGCGCCTCGCGCTCGTCCTTCACGTGGGCGAACCTGCTCTTGCGCAGGTACTCGTAGATGTGGCGGATGACCATCAGCGCGTAGTAGCCGGTGTAGAAGCCCCCGAGGGGGAAGTCGAAGTTCGTGTCGGAGGCGAGCGCGATGAACTCGTTCCCCTTCCACGTCGCGACACGGCTCATCGACTCGTAGCCGGCCGCGAGGCAGACGTCCATTCGGCCGCTCGCCACCGCTTCGTAGGCGGCCTGAAAGCACTCGCCACCGGTCGCGCCGCCCCACTCGATCCGGACCGACCCCTTCGGGTTCAGGCCGAGGTAGTCCTGGACCATGCTGGAGGCCTTCAACTGGCGCGAGAAGTGGTCGGAGAAGTAGGAGATGCGCGTCCCGTCGATCCGGTCCTTCGTGAGGTTGGGGGTGTCGCGCGCGGCGTAGTCGTACGCACGCTTGACCATCAGGCGGAAGTCCATCGCCGGGTGCGCCTTCGCGAACTTGGTCACGCCGCCGGTGACCATGTACACCCAACGGCCGGAGGAGCTCGGCCGGGGCACCGGTAGGGCGGCAGCGTCGGTCGCGGAGGACGGCTTTGTGGAACGCGGGGCCATGCGAAAGACCTCGGCGGGCGAGCCGGGTCCGATTCATAACGTTCCCACGTCCCGGCCGAGTCCGGACGCGACGGTTTTCCGTTCGGGAGCGCTCGCCCGCCGATGACCCTCGGGACGCCGCCCACCGACCTCCTGTCGATCTCCGACGTTGCCGACGAGCTGGACGCGCTCCTCGCCCGCGCCCTCGTCCTCAAGGAGGAGCGGCGCCGCGGGGCGGTGCGCGCCACGCTTCCCGGAAAGAACCTTGCCCTGCTCTTCGAGAAGGCGTCGACCCGGACCCGCACGTCATTCGACGTCGCGATCGGCGACCTCGGCGGCCGGGCGCTGTACCTCTCCTCGAGCGACCTCCAGCTCGGCCGGGGGAGACGATCGCCGACACGGCGCGCGTCCTCTCGCGGTACGTCGACGCGATCGCCTACCGCGCGTACCGTCACGAGAACGTCGTCGAGCTGGCGCGCCACGCCGAGGTACCCGTGATCAACGCGCTGGACGACCTGGAGCACCCGAGCCAGGTCGTGGCGGACCTATTGACGATGCGCGAACGGTGGCCCGGCGGCTTCCGGGGCCGTCGACTGGCGTGGATCGGGGACGGCAACAACGTCCTCCACTCGCTCCTGCTCGGCGCGGCAGCGGTCGGCCTCGACCTGACCGCCGCGGTCCCGGAGGCGTACCGTCCCCGCGCGGAGGTCGTCGACGCCGCCCGTCGTCTCGGCGAGCGCACGGGAGCGACGTTGCAGATCGTCGGCTCTCCCGCCCAGGCGGCACGGGGCGCCGACGCGCTCTACACCGACGTGTGGGTCTCCATGGGGGACGAGGCGACGCGGGCGGAGCGCGAGCGCGCCTTCCAGGGGTACCAGGTGAACGCGAAGCTGCTCGCGGCGGCCGCTCCGGGCGCCTTCGTCCTGCACGACCTGCCGGCGCACCGGGGACAGGAGGTCACGGACGACGTGCTCGACGGCGACCGTTCCGCGGTCTGGGACCAGGCCGAAAACCGGCTGCACGCCCAGAAGGCGATCTTGGAGTGGCTGCTCCTCCCGGCGGCCGCGCACGCGGCCCGTCCGACGTTCCACCACCGGCCGGTGAGTCGGAGCCGGCGGAAGCGGCGGACCGGACGGCCCCGCTAGGCGCGCGGCTCCGGGTCCGCGCGCAGGCGCACCTTGAGCAGCTGCTCCAGCTTGCGGACAAGGGCATCCGGCGGGTGGAAGCCGCCCGCCTCTACCTTCAGCACGACCGACTTCTTCTCGTTCAGCCGCTTGGCGAGCTCCTCGGGAGTCCACACGAGCGCCTCACGGGCCCTGCGGACCCGGGCTCCCCAGTCCGACGCCAGCTCCAGCTCGCCGATCTCCAGGTACAGGTCCCGCTCCTCGAGACGACGGGGGCGCGGTGCCGGGCGGAGCGACGGCGCCGCCACCCGGCGCGGCCGCCCGTCCTCCTCCGGCGCGGCAACCGGGGGCGGAGGCGGGTCGATCGGGCGCCCGAACTTGGCGCACCCTGGGCACAGGTTCAGCACCGTCTGGTCGACCCGGATTCGGCTCGTCACGGCGACGTCGTTGCCACACATTTCACAGAGCATCGTTCACCTCACGAAGGGGTTCGGGAGCGCTTGCGTTGCTCCATCCGGCCCTTCCCCTCCGCGAACCGCCGTCGCTCCTCGTCGGAGCCGAGGACGAGCGGGGGGACCGTCACCGGCCGCCCGTCCGGGTCGACCGCGACCATCGTCACGTACGCCTGCGCGACGCGCCTCGAACCGCCGCGCGCGACCGGGCGCGCGTGGACCCCGACGGCGACCTCCATCGACGTCCGCCCGACGAACGTGACCTCGGCGACCGCTTCGACGACCTCCCCGACGCGCACCGGTTCGAGAAAGTCGACCCGGTCGAACGAGGCGGTCACGCAGGTGGCGCCCGCATGCCGGCACGCGGTGATGTACGCCACGCGGTCGACCTCGGAGAGGATCTCCCCGCCGAAGACGTTGCCGGAGAAGTTCGCATCGCTGGGCACCATCAGCCGGACGACCGACGCGCGGCTCGCGCCGACGGTTCCGCTCGGGGGTTCGGTCACGCGGAGCGCCTCGCAGAAGCTCGGCTCCGGACCGCCGTCGCCGCTTAAGCCGTTGCGCACCCCGGAGCGCGGGGACGCCCCGGGCGACCCGGTTCCCGACGCACGGTCCCGCTGCCGGCGGCCGGCCGCCGCCGCTCTCTCGGTCGAAAGTTCAACAAGACTCAAATAGGGGAGCCTTTTGGCCGCGCCCGGAGAGTCCAGCGGATGGCGCAGAAGCCCCACCTCAACATCGTCTTCATCGGCCACGTCGACCACGGTAAGTCCACGACGGTCGGCCGGCTTCTCCTCGACACCGGGGTCATCCGGCAGGAGGAGATCGACAAGTTCCGGCTCGAGGCCGAGGCGAAGGGCAAGGCGACGTTCGAGTTCGCCTGGGTGATGGACGAGCTCAAGGAGGAGCGGGAGCGCGGGGTCACGATCGACATCGCGCACCGGCGCTTTGACACGCAAAAGTACTACTTCACCATCATCGACGCGCCGGGCCACCGCAACTTCGTCAAGAACATGATCACGGGGACGAGCCAGGCCGACGCGGCCGTGATCGTCTGCTCCGCTGCCGAGGGGATCCAGGAGCAGACCCGCGAGCACATCTTCCTCGCCCGGACGCTGGGCGTCGCGCAGCTGATCTGCGCGGTCAACAAGATGGACCGGCAGGAGGTCGCCTACGCCGAGAAGCGCTACGAGGAGATCAAGGAGGAGCTGACGAAGCTCCTAAAGAACGTCGGCTACAAGGTCGACACGCAGGTGACGTTCGTCCCGATCTCGGCGTTCAAGGACGACAACATCAACAAGGCGAGCCCGAACATGACGTGGTTCAAGGGCCCGACCCTGCTGGCGGCGCTGGACGCGCTCAAGGTCCCCGAGAAGCCGACCGGTAAGCCGCTCCGCCTGCCGGTTCAGGACGTCTACACGATCACGGGCATCGGGACCGTCCCGGTCGGCCGCGTCGAGACGGGGAAGGTCAAGATCGGCGACAAGATCACGTTCATGCCGAGCGGCAAGACCGGTGACGTGAAGACGATCGAGATGCACCACGAGGCCGTCGAGGAGGCGACCCCGGGCGACAACATCGGCTTCAACGTCCGCGGCATCGACAAGAACGACATCCGGCGCGGCGATGTCGCCGGCCGGCGTCGGACCCGCCAACGGTCGTCGAGAGCTTCATCGCGAACGTCCAGGTGCTCAACCACCCGAGCGTGATCACGGTCGGCTACACGCCCGTCTTCCACTGCCACACGGCGCAGGTCGCCTGCGAGTTCACCGAGCTGCAGAAGCGGCTCGACCCGAAGACCGGCCAGGTCGCGGAGGAGAACCCCCAGACGCTCAAGACGGGGGACGCGGCGGTCGTGAAGATCACGCCACGCCGGCCGCTCGTGCTGGAGAAGTACAAGGAGTTCCCGCAGCTGGGCCGCTTCGCCGTCCGCGACATGGGCCAGACCGTCGCGGCCGGGGTCGTCGTCGACGTCAAGAAGCGCGCGTAGCGTTCCCACGGGACCGACGTTTCGACCGGGGGGAGGGGCTTTCGATGACGCAGAAGGCCCGGATCTCCCTCAGCGGGACCGACGCGCGGAAGGTCGACTCGATCTGCAAGCAGATCCGGGAGATCTCCCAGAAGACCGGCGTCGCCATCGCCGGACCGATCCCGCTCCCGACGAAGAAGCTCAAGGTCCCCGTCCGCAAGGGTCCGGACGGCGGCGGCACCAGCACGATCGACCACTGGGAGATGCGGATCCACAAGCGCCTCATCGACCTGGACGCCGACGAGCGGGCGCTGCGCCAGGTGATGCGGATCCAGGTGCCGGACGGCGTCAACATCGAGATCGTCCTGACGGGCTAGTCCGTGCTCGCCCCGGGGGCGCCCCGGCGCATCGTCCCGGTCGTCGCGCTGCTTATCGTCGCGGCCGCCGCCGTGCCGTTCGCGGGCCCGCGGTTCCTCTGGCCCGCGGTGGCGGCGACGGCCGTGCTGGTGGCGGTGACCGTCTTCCTGCTCGTCTTCTTCCGGGACCCGGAGCGGACCCCGGGCGCCGGCGTCGTCTCCGCGGCCGACGGGAGGGTCCGTGCCGTTGAGCTTGCCGACGGCCGCTGGACGATCTCGGTCTTCCTCGGCGTGACCGACGTGCACGTCAACCGGCTTCCGCTGGATGCGACCGTCGACGAGGTGGGAGACGCCGGAACGGGCCACCGCCCGGCGTATCGGCCGGACGCGGGGGCGAACCAGCGGCGCGCGTACCGGCTCTCCACCGCGATCGGTCCGGTCGAGGTCGTCCAGATCACCGGGATCGCGGCCCGTCGGCTCGTCTCGTTCGTCCGGCCTGGCGCTACCGGAAAGAAGGGAGAGCGGTTCGGGATGATCGTCCTGGGCTCGCGCGTGGACGTCCACCTGCCGGCGGACCGGGTCGAACCGACGGTGAAGGTCGGCGATCGCGTCCGGGGCGGCGCCTCGACGATCGCCCGGGTGCGGCCGTGACGGACCGCTGGAGGGTCGCCGCCAACCTCGCCACGCTTTCGAACGCGCTCCTCGGGGTCGGCGCGATCGCCTACACGCTCGCCGGGAACAAGGTCTGGGCGATGCTCCTGATCGTGATGGCGATCGGGTTCGACGGCTTGGACGGGATGCTCTCCCGACGGAGCCGGGGGCCGTCCGCCCGGTTCGGGGCGGTCGCCAACTCGGTCGCGGACGCGATATCGTTCGGTGTCGCTCCGGCGGTCCTGCTCGCCGTCCACACCACCAACGTCTCCGCCTGGAGCGGTTGGGAGCTTGCGCTCACCGTGGTGGCGGGGCTCTACCTCGCCGCGGCGATCGCGCGGCTGACGTACTTCACCGCCCGGCTCCACGACCTTCCCCACTTCCGAGGGGTGCCGACCCCGGAGAGCGCCCTCGCCGTGGTGATGCTGCTGCTCTTCCACGACATCCCCGGCTACGCCGGCATCGCGCCGCTCGGGGTCGTCATCGGCGGCGTCCTCCTCGCCGCGATGATGGTCGCCCCGGTCCCGTACCCGAAGATCCGACGCGGCGCCCCCCTGCGGACCCCGGCCGCCGCGACCGCCGCGTTCGCCGCCCTCGCCCTGCTCCCGCTGCAGTTCCGGCCGGCGAGCGGAAGCGTCCTCGCCGTCGCGGCCGAGTGCGGCGCCTACGGGCTGCTGGCGGGAGTCGCGGTGTACTACCTGGTCGGTCCGTTCACCGTGGAGCGCGCCCCGCCTGCCGCGGCGGCCCCGTGACCGGCAAGCCCGCGCGCCACCGCCATGCGGCGCTCTCCCGGCGGGAGGCGCTGTTGTTCGAGGCCGGCATCAAGCTGGGAGGGATCTTCCACCAGTACCTCGGCATCCCGGTGACCCCGCGGACCGCCGGGGACCTCGCCCGGACCGTCGAGCGGGCGGTCCGCCTGCAGCCGTTCGTGCTCTCCGTTCGCGTGCGCATCGACCCGACGCGCGGAGGACCCGTCGGGCGCGGCCGCTTCGCCTATCGGTACCTCACCGCCGAGATGCTGGACGTCACCGTCGAGCTGCGGCACGGACGCGCGCGGGTGCGGGCCCGGCTCGCCCAGCGACCCGAGCTCCGCTACCCGCTCATGTGGGTCGAGCAGGCGGGCGCCGAGACGGCTCGGGCTACGCCCGCTGGTCGATCGGGGTCCAGGCGAGGTCGGTCGGACCGACGTACTGGGAGCGGGGACGGATCAGCCTCAGGTCGTCGTACTCCTCGAGGACATGCGCGGTCCAGCCGACGACGCGGCTCGCCGCGAAGACCGGCGTGAACAGATCCCGCGGGATCCCGAGCAGCGCGTACACCGACCCCGAGTACAGGTCGATGTTGGGGTACAGCCCCTTCTCGCGGTGGACGACCTCGACGACCTGCTGGAGGAGCTGGTAGTAGCGAAGGTTCCCCTTCGACTCGCCGAGCTTGCGCGACCACTCGCGCAGGATCGTCGCCCGCGGGTCCTCGACCTTGTAGACCCGGTGGCCGAACCCCATGATCCGTTCGTGCTTCGCGAGCTTCCCGCGGACGACCTCGTCGACCCGGGCGACCGTGTTGATCTCGTCGAGCAGGTCGAGGACCCGCTCGTTGGCGCCGCCGTGCAGCGGTCCCTTGAGCGCGCCGACGGCGCTCGTCACCGCGCTGTACAGGTCGCTCAGGGTCGAGGCGGTGACCCGGGCGGCGAACGTCGACGCGTTCAGGTCGTGGTCGGCGTGCAGGATCAGCGCGACGTCCAGCGCCCGCGCTTCCAGCTCGCTCGGGACGCGGTCGAGCAGGGCGTAGCCGAGGTAGGCGGCGTGCGAGAGCTCCGGTCGGGGCTCAACCGGCGGCAGGTGGGCCCTGCGTCGATGGAACGCGCCGATGATCGTCGGAAGCGCGGCGGTGAGCCGCTGGGCCCCGCCGATCGAGCTCGCCCCGGGGGCCGTCTCGCCCGGTTCGAAGACCGCGAGCGCGCTGACCGCGGTGCGCAGGATGTCCATCGGGGACGCCGTGGCGGGCAGCGCATCGAGCAGCTGGAGCAGCGGCGGCGGGACCGTCCGCAGCGACTCGAGCCGCCGGCGCAGCTCCCCCAGCTGGGCGACGGTCGGCAGGCGGCCGTACCACAGCAGGTAGGCGACCTCCTCGAACGTCGCGTGGGCCGCGAGTCCACGGATGTCGTAGCCCCGGTAGATGAGCCGGCCTTCCTTCCCGTCGATGAAACAGATCTGGGACTCGAGGGCGACGACATCCTCGAGCCCCCGCTGGACTTCCCCGGCTGCCGCCATCGGTGGTTCCCGGCGCGGCCAGCCAACGGCCGCCTAATGGGGTTTTGCCGTGCCGGCGGGCAGGCCGCTCCCGGTCGCCGCCTCGGAGGCCCGCCGGCGACGGTAGGCGACCGTCGCCGCCGTCCAGAGCGGCACCGAGGCGAGCAGGATCCCCGCGGCGACGAGGAAGACGAGCCGGAACGACCCGACCAGGGCGAGCAGCCCGGAAAGGCCCGCCCCCGCGACGGCGGCCGCCCCGCCGAGTGCGCTGTTGAGGCCCAGCAGCCGCCCGGGGTCGCGGCGGCCGAGCCCCCGGAACAGCATGAGGCTGCTCGCCGTCGTGTAGACGGCGATCGCGCCCCCGAGAAGGGCGTAGACGACCGCGTTCGCCGCGACCGCCTGGCGCTGAGTGAAGACGAGGAAGGCGAACCCGGCCGTGGCGAGGTAGCCGAGGCTGCGGAGATACGTCGCCCGGCCCACGAGCGCGTCGGCCCCGAGCCGGTTCGCGAGCCCTCCGGTCGTCGGGAAGACCAGGGTCTGGGCGAAGTTGTTCGCGAAGTTCACCAGGAAGATCAACGACGTCGCGAGCCCGGCGGCGTACAGGTACGGCGTGTAGGAGATGTTGAACAGGTTCGCGGAGAGGTTGAACAGGAACGTGGCGACGAGGACGAGCGGCAGCTCGTGGTGGAGCTCCTCGGCCGCCCAACCGCGCAGGCGGGCGAGCGGGCGTGGGCGCCACGTCGGCCGACGCGGGAAGAACGGCACCGGCATCCGCAACCCGATGTACGGCCGCAGCCGCGAGAACCGGCTCGCCGGATGCTCGGCGACGTGCGCGGTCGTGAGGCGCCGGCTCGCCTCCGAGATGCAGAGCCAGAGGGCGAGGGCGCTCACCGCGGCGAGTGCCGCGAGGACGTAGAGGAGGCTCCGCAGGGCGTCGTTCGATGCCGTCCAGAAGTAGCCGATGAGCAGGCCGGCGATCGACCCGATCATCGACATCTCCTGGAACGAGGCGAACGCTGTGGCGCGCTCCCCCTCGCCGAACTTCTCGAGGATCAGCAGGTTGGAGGCGCTGACGCCGGCGGGCGAGACGACCCCGAGCACCGCATAGATCCCGTACAGCGCGTAGACCGAGCGGACGCCGGCGAGGACCGCGTACAGGGCGGCGTAGCCGGCATAGCTGATGACGAGGAACAGCCGCCGGTACGGGAACGCGTCGGAGAGGTGGCCCCAGAGGACCGAGGAGAGGATCACCGCCGAATTGAACAGGGTGGCGGCGACCGCGACCTGCGCCCACGTTCCGTGCAGCGGGATGAGGATCAGCAGCGGAAGGACGACCCCGAAGCCGGCGGTCGCCGCGTTGATCGGGGCGAAGGCGAGGAGCCACGGCCGCGCGACGAGCCGGCCGGACCAGGTACGGAGCCCCTCTGCCATCGACGACGTCGGGGCGAGCCGTGGTGCGTGGTAATTAATCCGGGCGCGGACGCGCGGCCCGACCGGCCTCCCGTTGCCCTCGGCGGAGCACGCTTCTCGACACGCTTATTAACTGACCTACTTCTCGCGCCCCGGTCTTAGGGGTGCGACGCGCTTGGCGATCGGTTTCGTCCTCATCAGCACCGCTCCGGCCAAAGAGCACGAGGTCTACACGGAGTTGCTGCGGGTGAAAGGGATCGTGGAGCTCCACCCGCTGTTCGGAGAGTACGACCTCATCGCGAAGGTCGAGGCGGAAGACTTCAATGCCCTCGGCCAGTTGGTCGTCGACAAGATCCGCTCCGTCGCGGGCGTCATCGACACCAAGACCCTGACAGGCATCAAGTTCTGAGGGAAGGAAATGTTGGTCGATCTGGCAAAGTTTGGCAGTGCCGTGAGCGTCGGCGGCTGGCAGTTCCTGGAGATCTTCCTGCTTGTGTTCTCGCTGTTCATGATCCTCGCCGGGATCTTCACCGCTTACTTCGGTAGCGGGAAGAGCCGGACCGTCGGCGTCGGGCTGCTCGCCGCCGGCATCGTCATCGGGCTGCTCTCGGGATACGCCTACCACGCCGGATGGTTCGGGGGCCACAAGGGGGCGCTCGGCAGCCTCGTCTGGGAGTCGTTCCTGGTGATCGTCGCGGCGCTCATCGGCGCACTGGTCGCGGTCGGGATATTCCTGGTCGCGATCATGAAGTCGTAGGCGCCCGCCGCCACGCCCCGTGGCACGCCGTCCTCTGCGCCCGTCCTATCCGCGCGTCGTGACCCTGTCGACGGACATGGGCTCGGCGTACGCCGCGCAGATGAAGGCGGTCCTCGCGCAGAGCCTGCCTCCGGCGTCGATCGTTGACCTGACGCACGACCTGAGGCCTCACGATCTTTCCGAGGCAGCGTTCGTCCTTCGGGAGGTCGTGCGCCGCTACCCGTCCGGGGCGGTGCATCTCGTCGTCGTCGACCCCGGCGTGGGGGGGCGCCGTCGCCCGATCGTCCTCGCTTGCCGGGATGGGACGACGCTCGTCGGCCCGGACAACGGGCTGCTCACGGCGCTCGCGGAGACGCGCGGCCGCGCGCGCGCGTACGCCCTCGCGACGGCTCGGCTCCGGGCGGGGGCGAGGGTCGGCACGACGTTCGACGGCCGGGACCTGTTCGCCCCGGCGGCGGCCCGCCTCGCCCTGGGGGCTTCGGCCCGGGAGTTGGGCGCCCCGACGGTCCCGCGTTCCCTCCCGCGAGTCGCCGCCCGTCGGTCCACGAGGGGGGCGGCGGGGAGGGTGGTCCACACCGACCGGTTCGGCAACCTTATCACGAACGTCCCGAGCGCCTGGCCCCCCGCCGGGGTCCGGACCGTCATCGTCCGGATCGGGGGCCGCGCGCAGACGCTTCGGCTCGTCCGCGCCTACGAAGAGGGCAACGTGGGCACGTCGGTACTTCTCCGTTCCAGCTTCGGCACGTTGGAGCTGGCGGTCCGGCAGGGGCGAGCCACCGACCGCCTTGGCGTCGGGGTCGGTGCGGCCGTGCGCTTTACCTGGGCTCCGGCACCGGACAGCCCGTCTCGCCGAAAACGTAAGAAGCGACCCCTCTAGCGTAGAGCCGGACCGGCCCCCGGTCGTTTCGTTCGATGCCGAAGCGCGACTACTACGAGGTCTTGGGCGTCCCGAAGGGGGCGACCGCGGACGAGGTGAAGTCGGCGTACCGCCGCCTCGCCCGTCAGTACCACCCGGATGTCTCCAAGGAGAACCCGAAGGTCGCCGAGGAGAAGTTCAAGGAGCTCTCCGAGGCGTACGAGGTCTTGGTCGACCCGACGAAGCGCGCCCGGTACGACCAGCTCGGATTCTCCGGTATCGAGACCGAGTTCGGGCCCGGCGGCTTCACCTGGCAGAACTTCACCCACGCCGGCGACCTCGAGGACCTGTTCGCCTCCTCGCCGCTGTTCCAGCAGCTGTTCGAGGGGTTCGGGATGCCGTCCGGCGGCCTCGGCGCGCGCGAGCGCGGCCGCGGCTCCGATACCGAGATGACGGTCCGGCTCCCGATCTCCGCGGCGGTCCACGGAGCCCGACCGACGGTCGAGGTGCCGCGCGCGCGGCCGTGCACCGAATGCGACGGCACGGGCGCGAAGGACGGGACCGCGGTCGAAGTCTGCTCGACGTGCGGGGGCCAGGGCCAGGTGCGCCGTGTCCAGAACCGCGGCTACACCCAACTGATCAGCATCGGCGAGTGCCCGCGCTGCCACGGCACCGGCCGTCGGATCGTCGAGAAGTGCCCCACCTGCAAGGGCGCCGGCACTACGTCCACCGTCGAGAAGCTCGAGCTGGACGTGCCGGCCGGCATCGAGGACGGAGCGGTGCTCCGCGTCCCCGGCCACGGCAGGGCCGGGCGCGCGGGCGGCCGGCCGGGAGACCTCTACGTGCACGTCGTCTTCGACCCGCCGAGCGCCATCCGACGCGCGGGCCAGGACGGTTTCTCCGAGACGACGGTCCCGTTGAGCGTCGCGCTGCTCGGCGGCCAGGTGACGGTCCCGACCCTCGACGGCAAGGCCGACCTGCAGATACCGGCCGGCACGCAACCCGAGACGCAGTTCCGCCTCCGCGGCCACGGGTTCCCCCGGCTGCGCGGCTCGACCCGCGGCGACCTCCTCGTGACCGTCCATGTGGAGATCCCCCGCGCGCTCTCGGGGAAGGAGCGGGACCGGCTTCGCCTGGCGCTGGGGGAGCCCGAGCCGACGGCCGAGACCCGCCGCGAGTCGTTCTTCCACCGCCGGTCGAACTGATGCCGCCACGGACCGCCGCCGAGGGCGAGCAGTACTTCGTCGCCCGGCCCCGTGCGCGGTCCCACCGGCGGGCACTCCGGTTCGTCTATCGAGGGGAGCTGCTGACGTTCCTCGTCGACACCGGGGTCTTCGCCTCCCACGGCCTCGACCCCGGGACGGCGCTGCTGATCGAGAACCTCACGGTACGGCCGACCGACCGCGTGCTCGACCTCGGCTGCGGTTGGGGGGCCGTGGGGGTCGCCGCCGCGCGCGCGGCGACGCGCGGGGAGGTCGTGCTCACCGACGTCAACCACCGGGCGGCGCGCCTCGCCCGCGAGAACATCGCAAGCAACCACGTGCGCAACGCGTCGGTCCGCATCGGGCCGCTCTTCGAGCCGGTCGGGGAGGAGCGGTACGACGTGATCGCCTCGAACCCGCCGTACCACGCCGGTCGCCCGTTCGTGCTGCAGCTGCTCGGGCAGGCGCCTGCCCACCTCGCCCCGGGAGGTCGGCTCGTGCTCGTCGGAAAGGGGAGCCAGGGGATCCGGTTCTACCAGGAGTGGCTGGAGACCCACTGGGCCCCCGCGGTCCAGGTCCTGGCGCGGGCGTCCGGCTACCGCGTTCTCGAGGCGGCGCTCGCGGCCCCGCCGCTCCCCGGACCGGCGGCCACCGTCACTCCGGCCGCCGAAGGGGTTAAGAACCGAAGGTCGCTCGGCGGCCGCCCTCGAGGTCGTGCGGGCGCGCCCGGGACTACCGGTTCCGGTGGGGCGCCGACGGCCCGAAAGGGTGCCGCATCGAGGTGAGTCGCACGCCCAAGGAAGCGAAGGAGGCCAAGGAGGAGCCGAAGGCCGCCGGCCCGACCGCCGGCGCCGAAGCTCCTGCCGCGGAGAAGGGCCCGAAGCGCGACCGCGGGGCGAAGCAGAAGGACGGCAAGGAAGCCAAGGACGGCAAGGAAGGGAAAGACGCGAAGGGCGGCAAGGAGCCGAAGGACGGGAAGGGGAAGTCGAAAGGCGCCCCGACCGGCAAAGCTCCCAAGTTCGTCCCGACGAACCCGAACTTCCGCTACATCGTCCGCCTCGCCAACTCCGACCTGGACGGCACGCGGTCCGCCGCCCTCGCCCTGACGAAGGTCAGGGGCGTAGGGCTTCGCCTCGCGGAGGCGACGTGCCGGCTCGCACACATCGACTCGCACGCGATGATCGGCGACCTCCCCGAACCGGTCGTCGATTCGCTCGAGACGATGCTCCAGAGCCTGCCGACCCAGGTTCCACACTGGATGGTCAACCGCCCTATCGACCCGGTGATGGGGGATTCCCCGCACCTCCTCGGCCCTGAACTGGAGAGTCGGCGGCGGGACGACGTGAACGTGATGAAGATGATCCGCAGCTACCGCGGCGTTCGCCACGAACGCGGACAGAAGGTCCGCGGGCAGCGCACGCGCTCGAACGGCCGCACCGGCATGGCCGCCGGTGTGCTGAAGAAGGCGGCGAAGGAAGCCGCCGCGGCCGCCGGTAAGGAGACCGCGCCGTCGGGCGGCAAGGAAGCCGCGCCGGCGGCGGCCGCGCCTGCCGCGACGCCCGCTGCCCCGGCGGCGAAGAAGGCGTAGGGGGACGGACGATGGGCGACCCGAAGTTCCTGCGCCGTCAGTACGACACGCCGAAGCACCCGTGGGAGGCGGCTCGGATGGAGGAGGAGCGAAAGCTCCTCGAGCGCTACGGCCTGAAGAACAAGCGCGAGCTGTGGAAGGCCCAGTCGGTCCTCCGCGGCTTCCGCCGCCAGGCGCGAGAGCTGCAGGCGCGGCTCCGCGCCGGGGAGCCTCAGGCGCGGCGCGAGACCGACCAGCTGTTGGGCCGGTTGACTCGACTCGGCATCCTCGCGAGCGGCACGCCGACGCTGGACGACGTCCTCGCGCTGAACACGGAGGACCTGCTCCGCCGCCGGCTCGAGTGGATCGTCTTCAACAAGGGGCTCGCGCCGACACCGTGGAGCGCGCGCCAGTGGATCGTCCACGGCCACCTCTCGGTCGGGGACCACCGCGTCCGCCGCCCCGGCACCCTGCTGCCGTTCGCCGAGGAGGCCCGGCTCAACTACACCGTCTCGAGCCCGCTCGCCGACGAGGGCCACGTGCAGCGCACTTCGTTGCGCGAGCGGCTCGAGCGGCGCAACGCCCCGCCCGCGCCCCCGGCCAGGCCGCCGGCGGTGGAGGGAGCCCCGTGACGAAGATCGGCATCGCGCACATCTTCGCGAGCTACAACAACATCCACATCACCGTCACCGACATCACCGGCGCCGAGACGATCGCCAAGGCGACCGGCGGAATGGTCGTCAAGGCCGCCCGGGACGAGTCGAGCCCGTACGCCGCGATGAAGGCGGCCGACCTCATCGCGGCGGTCCTCAAGGAGAAGGGCTACGAGACGATCCACGTGCGCGTCCGCGCCCCGGGCGGCAACCGCTCCCGGTCCCCCGGTCCGGGCGCTCAGGCGGCGATCCGCGCCCTCGCACGCGCTGGGGTCAAGATCCAGCGGATCGAGGACGTGACGCCGGTCCCGCACGACGGGACGAAGCCGAAGGGCGGCCGTCGCGGGCGGCGGGTGTGAGCCATGCCGGTCACGATCGAGCAGCTGACCCCCCGGGGACGACGATCGAGATCGAAGGGATCACGGCGGCGCAGGCGAACGCGATCCGACGGACGCTCGTCGCCGACGTCCCCAAGCTGGCGATCGAGGACGTCGAGTTCCACCTCGGTCCGATCCGGGACGAGACGTCCGGGAAGGACTACGACTCGTCGACGAGCATGTTCGACGAGGGGGTGGCGCTCCGCCTCGGCCTTCTCCCTATCCCCACGGACCTCTCCCAGTTCCGCCGCAAGTCCGAGTGCACCTGCGAGGGCGCCGGCTGCGTCCACTGCCAGGTGATGTACCTCGATCGACCGCAAGGGGCCGTGCACGGTCTACGCGAAGGACGTCGTCCCGCTCGGTGACGCGGGCCTCGCGATACTCGAGCCCGAGGTGCCGATCGTCCGGCTCGGCGCCCGCCAGGCGCTGCTGGCGTACGCTACGGCGGTCGTCGGGACCGCGCGCGAGCATGCGAAGTGGCAGGTTGCGCATGCGGTCGGCATCCACCCGCGCCCGCACGTGCGGATCGCCAAGAAGGAAGGGTGCACGGACGCGTGCCTCAAGCGCACCGCCGCCTCGTGCCCCGTCGACATCCTCCGCTTCGGGGACGGCAAGCTGAGCGTCACGGAGGAGGTCAAGTGCATCGACTGCCACGCCTGCGAGAAGGCGTGCGAGCACGGGTCGATCCGGATCGAGCCGGACGCGGAGCGGTTCTTCCTTCGGTTCGAGACGGACGGCTCGCTCTCCGCTCGGGAAGCGCTCCGCTACGCCCTCAAGGACCTCCGCCGGCGCCTCGAGGAGTTCCGCGAGGCGGTGCAGGCGATCCCGTAGGCGGGCTTGCGCTCGTCCAGTCGTAGCGCAGGATCGCGGCGATATCACCGAACCCGGCAAGCCGCCGGCCCGGCGGCTCCTCCGAGCGCACGACGAACACCCTGGCACGGGAGCCGCGCGAGCGGTCCAGGACGGCGACGACCGTCGGGTCGCCGAGCAGCCGTTCGCCGACGAGCAGCGTCTCGACCGCACCGGCGTCGGTCGCTTCGGCGACCTCGCGCACGCCGACCGCGGCCCGACGCCCGCCGGCGACGGCCTGCACGAGCTGCTCGACGACCTGCGCCTCCTCGGCGGCAACGCTCGCCCGGAGGACCTCGCTCGCGCGGCCGGAACGGAGCAGCTCGTCGACGCCGACCCGACCCCCCTCCGCGGTCGGGTAGACCTTCATCCTCTTCGCCAGCTCGGGCGCCGTCTCGGTGAGGCGACGGGAGAGCGCCTCCTTGAGGAACCCGGGGCCCGCGACGACGACGGCGCTCGCGGCCCCGGCCTCGCGGACGATCAGCGCGCGTAGCTCCTCGAGGTATGCACTGCGGTCCTTCTCCGCCTGGCCGCCCTCGAACTGCTTGCCGGCGATGGTCCGGCGCACCTCGGCGACCGGCTCGACGGCCCGCCCGTGGAGCCGCACGATCGACGAGTCGCCCCAGTCGACGGAGGCGAGGACGATCGCCGGGTCGCCCCGCCGGGCGAGCCCCTCGTCCAGCAGCGCTTGCTCCCCGACGCTGAGCCCCGACTTCTGTACGGTGACATCGGCGCCCTCGGTGAGGTCGAGCGTGTGATGGCGGCCGATGTCAAACGGCCCCTCCACGATCGGACCGGTGACGCGGACGTGCTGGGAGAAGCCGTGGAACTCCACCTGCTCGACCCGGACGACGAGGTAGACCCGTCGGCGGGTCCGCTCCGCGCCGGGGACATCGAGCGGCGCCTCGGGGTCACGCCGCGTCGTCGAGGCGCCGACCAGTTCTCCCGGCCGGACGAGCCGCGCGATGCGCCACAGGTCGCTCGGCGTCTCGAGCCGAAGGCGCAGGGCGCCGGTCGTCGGGTCGCGGTGAAGCAGGCGCACGCCGAACCCTTCGGGCCCGACGAGCCGGGCCTACAAGCGGGTTTCGACCGGCGGCTCCTCTCGGGAGTCGAGCAGGTTTAATGCCGAACAGCGGCTCGCGGCACCGCCGTGGCGAGCGACCAGCTGCCGGGGTATCGCGGCATCCTGCGCCACGACTCGATGAAATCGTTCGTCGTGGCGGGCGCGCTGCAGTTCGCGGGCCCGGCGACGGCCCTCGTCGTCCTGATCTACACGATCCCGCACGTCTACGCGTCGGCAGGCCACACGGGAGATGGAGCGATCGCGCTCGCCCTGCTGGGGCTCTCTTCTGCGCTTCCCACCCTCGCGGCCGCGTTCTTCGCAGGCCCGCTGGCGGACCGGCACGACCGTCACGTCCTCCTCCGGGCCGCGAACGTCCTCTCGCTGGCCGCGACGGCGGCCCTCGCGGTCGACCTCTATGCGCGGCCTGGCGGAAACCTCTCGTTCCCCGTCGCCCCGCACTTCTACCTGCCGGTGTGGGTCGCGGCGGCGTACCCGGCCTGGGCGCTCCTCATCTCGTCGGCGACCGTCTTCCGGCCGGCGTACAACGCTTCCGTCCCCCGCCTCGTCCCGACGCACGAGCTGGGGCGGACGAACGGGCTCATCTATGCCATCGCGGCGACGGCGAGCGCGTCGGCGTCGCTCGCCGTAGGCCTCGTCCTGACGGTCGGCGGCGACGTCTACGCCCTGACCGTTCCGTTCGCGCTGTTCCTGGGGACGCAGGTCGTCCTCCTCGGGGTCCACGCCGACCTCAGCGCCCCTCGGCCGCGCCCGACGCGGCGTATCCTCGCCGACGCGAAGGAAGGGTTCCGCTACCTCTACGGGCGACGGGACCTGTTGCAGCTCACCACCGCGGCGCTTGTGGTGAACTTCCTGGTCGCGCTCGCGTTCGTCGAGCTCGGCCTGTACGTCCTGGTCTGGCTGCGGCTCGCCTCCGGATTCTGGTACGGCGCGATGGTCGCGGCGTCGACCGCGGGCTCCGGCCTCGGGATGGTCGCCATCGCCCACGCCCGGTTCGAGGAGCGGGCCGGCCGCATCCTCATTGCCCTCGTGCTCGCGATGGGCCTCGCGGTCCTCGGCCTCGCGCTGGTACGCTCGATCTGGCTCGCGCTGCCGATCATCTTCGTCTACGGTCTATTCCCGGGGATGATCCAGACCGTGTTCCTCTCGTGCGTCCAGGCGACGGTGCCGAACGAGCTGATGGGACGCGTCTTCTCCGCGGACGAGGTCGGCAGCTACGCGCTCGTCCCGGCCGGCCAAGCGGCGGGCGGCGGCCTCACGTACGTGATCGGCGTCCAAGGGACGTACGTTGCCGCCGGCGCGTCGATCGTCCTGCTCGGCGTCGTGATGGCCGCAGGGTTCGGAGCGTTGAAGTCACTCCGTTTCGTGCCGCACGGGAACGGGGGCGGCACGGCGTCCGATTGACCGGCCGCTCCGGCGACGCCGCCCCCCGACCGCCTAGCGGGACGGGGACACCGGGATCCGACGGGCGTTGTACCAGCCGCGCGACGGGCCCAGCGAGCGGACGAACCCGATGCGGCGGTACAGCCGTAGGGCCGGCTCGTTCCCCTCGGTGACGTTCAAAAAGACCCGCCACGCCCCTGCCGTCGCGAGGGCCCGGAGCGACGCGAGCAACACCCGGAGCCCCAGCCCCTCTCCCTGGCGATCCGGGTCGACCGCGACGTCGGCGAGGAGCACGCCCGCCGCCGTGCGGACGGCGAGCACGGCCGCCACGACCTTTCCGTCCCGCTCGACCAGGCGAGAACCGACCGGTTCGAACGCCCCCCAGCGGCCGCCGAGGATCTGCGTGACCTCCCGCCGCGCATTCTCGCGGTCGTCTTCGAGCTCGAGGAAGAGGTAGCGGTCGAACCGGTTCTCATACGCGCGGCGGTGCATCTCGGCGAGGGGCTCGAGGTCGGTGGGGCGGACCTCGCGGACCACCTCCCCGGCGGGCGGCTCGTCCCGGGGCTCGGGGAGGGCGGCTTCGGGAGGGAGCACCATCTCGCTCCGGGCAAAAGGGAGCAGCCCCAGTCCACCGAGCAGCCGATCCTCCTCCCCCCGCTCGAGTCCGGCGAGGGGGCCGTTGAGGAATGCGACCGGCCCTGTGACCGTCTCGAGCAGGGTGAGCATCTCAGCGTACCGCTCGGCAACGGTGGGACCGGGCGTGGCGTAGAGGAACGTCAGCGTCACTCCGAGCGCGCTGTCGGCGCTCCAGCAGGCGAGGCCGGCCGGCTCGCCGTCCCACAGGTGCACCCGGCTCGATCCCGGAGAGCGCAGGATCCGCTCCTCGACCACCCGGCGCCATCCGTCCCCGAACGGCTCCGCCGTGGCGCGCGCGTCCAGCGCGAGCTCCACCAGGCGGCGCGAGGTCGGGGCGTCGGGGTCGAAGGGGACCAGTCGGCCGGGCACGCGCGGCCACCGCCGAGGCGGTGATAACGCCCCCGCGCCCGTCGGACGCGGCGCAGCGGGTGGCTTGATACCCGCCAGCGATTCGCCCGCCCCGGGGGGCCATGCGCACCGTCGACGAGCTTGCCCGCACCCTGGGATTGGCGGCGGACGAGGTCGTCCCCGCGGGGCCCGGCTCGGGGAAGGTCTCCGTTGCCGCGGTCCGGAGCCGGGCTGGCAAAGGCCGCCATGGCAAGCTGATCCTCGTCACCGGGATGACCCCGACGCGGCACGGCGAGGGAAAGACCGTGACGACGATCGGTCTGGCGGACGGACTGGCCCGCATCGGGGCGAAGCCGGTCGCGTGTCTGCGGCAGCCGTCGCTCGGGCCGGTGTTCGGCATCAAGGGCGGCGCCACCGGTGGAGGCAAGTCGACCGTCGAGCCGTCGACCGAGATCAACTTCGGCTTCACGGGCGACATCCACTCGGTCGCCGACGCGCACAACCTGCTCGCCGCCCTCGCCGACAACCACGTCTACCACGGCAACACCCTGGGCCTGGACCCGGCACGGTACCTGTGGAACCGAACGCTGGACGTCGAGGACCGTGCCCTGCGCCGGCTGGTCGTCGGCGACGGGCTCCCGAAGCAGGTCGCCTACCGCAGCTCGTTCCTGATCACGGCCGCTTCGGAAGTGATGGCGATCCTCGCGCTGGCCCGCGACTACGAGGACCTCAAGGCCCGGCTCAACCGGATCCTCGTCGGGTTCGGCCGGGACGACCAACCCGTCCGCGCCGCCGACCTGCGTGCGGGCGGAGCGATGGCGGCGCTCCTGCGCCACGCCCTCCGCCCCAACCTGGTGCAGACCGCGGAGGGGACGCCGGTCCTCGTCCACGCCGGTCCTTTCGGCAACGTCGCGCACGGCACCTGCAGCCGGCTGGCGATCGAGCTCGCGCTCGCGACGAGCGACTACGCCGTCGTGGAGGCCGGCTTCGCGACCGAACTGGGGGCGGAGAAGTTCGTGGACATCGTCACGCCGACCATCGGGGTCGACGTCGACGCGGCGGTGCTGGTCGTGACCCAGCGCGGGCTGCGCGTCCAGGGAGGGGCGACCGACGAGGAGTCGAGTCGTCCGGCGTTGCCGGCCCTCCAGCGGGGTCTGGAGAACCTGGAAAAGCATCTCGAGAACCTGGCGACCCTCGGCGCCTCGGCGATCGTGGCGTTCAACCGGTTCCCCGCAGATTCGGAAGAGGAAGCCCAGGCGGTCCGGGAGTTCTGTCGCGGTCACGGAGTCGAGGCCGTCGACTCCCGGGGCTTCGAATCCGGCGGAGCGGGCACCGAGTCGCTGGCGCGCGCGGTGGAGGCGGCGGCCGGTCTCGGCAAGCGCACGCGCCCGCTGTATCCTCCGGGGACCCCACCGCTCCGACAGGTCGAGACCGTCGCCACCCGGCTCTACGGCGCCGACGGCGTCGACGAGAAGCCGGACGCGGTCGAGGGCCGGGGGGTCCTCGAACGGATCGGCGAGATCGACGGTCCGGTGTGCCTGGCGAAGACCCCTCTCTCGCTGTCGGACGATCCCCGGCGACTGAACCGGCCCCGCGGGTTCCGCGTGAGCGTCCACCGCTACGCTCGCGCCGCAGGCGCCGGATTCACGGTGGTGCTGCTCGGCACGATCGAGCGGATGCCGGGCTTGCCCGCCCATCCCGCGGCTGAGGCGATCGACCTCGCCGCCGACGGGTCGATCACCGGTGCTGGCTGAAGACCCGCAGTAGCCCAGAAGTTCCCTCCCCGCCGGGAGCGCGGGGCCGATCCACCGAGCTAGCACCGAACGGGGGTAGCCGTGTGACAACCGGAACACGGGAGGTTGGCGCGGGCGGGGTCGCTCAGCACGGCACCGAACCCGCGGGGGTCGGCGGTCAGGAGCCCCCTTCGCTGCGTGCCAGGACGCCCGGGGAGCGTTCCCGCCGCGTTCACGGCTACTGGAATGCCTCGGAACGCCCCGACCTGCCTGACGGGCACGTCCCGGCCATGGAAGTGGACCCGCCCTGAGCGGATTCTATATACGGGGGAGACGATATGTCAAGTGTCAGACAAAGTAGCACATATTGTCTGACGACCATGGTCGACACCTCCGAGCGCGTTACCGTCCGCATCCCCGAGGAGCTTCTGGAGAAGCTCAAGCGGCTGCAGGACGAGCGTGGCACGGCTACGATCTCCGACACTATCCGCGAGGGGCTGGAGCAGTACGCCGAGCTGCACCTTCCGCCCAACCACATTCGCAAGGTCGTCGTCGAGCTGTCGCGCCGCGACAACAGCCGACTCGAGGAGTTCGTCCGTGAGGGCAACTCCGTGAGCGTCGACGATGCGGTCCGCTCGGCCGTGCGGGAGTACATCCGCAGCCGCATCGACGAGCTCGCTCCCCCGACCCGCGTCCACCGCCGTGAGGCGGACCCGGTCGCGGCCGAAGGGAACCCTCCCCCGTAGGGCGGCGGAGCCCGATGTTCGACGACAGCGAGGCGGAGGCGCTGCGCGCCCTCGCCGTCTCCCCGTCGATCGCGGTGGTCGGCCTGGGAGGCGCAGGGAGCGAGGCGGTCCAGGACCTCGTCACCCTCGGGATCCCGGGAGCCCGCGCGATCGCGGTCAACACCGACGCGATGCACCTCGACAAGGTCGGGGTGGACGAGCGGATCCTGCTCGGCCGCCGCGAGCTGCGCGGCCGCGGGAGCGGTGGGGACCGCGCCGCGGTCCTCCGGGCCGCCGAGGAGAGCCGGGACGAACTGGTCCGCAGGCTGGGCCGTTTCGAGCTCGTCTTCCTGCTCGCGGGACTCGGCGGCGGGACCGGGAGCGCCCTGCTGCCGTTCCTCTCGCGGGAGCTCCGCGGTACGTCCGCCCTCCCGGTCCCGGTCGTCTTCCTCCCGTTCCACCTCGAGCTGCAGTCGAACGCGCCACGGAGCGAGAACGTCGAGAGTTCCGTCGCCGAGCTCGAGGAGCTCGGAGGACTGCTGCTCGCGATCGCCAACGACAAGCTCCGCCGGTTCGGCTCGCTGCCGATCCACCGCGCCTTCGGCGTCCGGAACGCCTACCTCCACGGGCTCGTGGCGAGCCTGGTCGACATGGTCGACCGGCCGTCGCAGCTGAACGTCGACCTCGCGAGCCTGAAGAGCCACCTTCGGCAGTCGGGGCTTTCCACCCTGGTGCTCGGCGAGGAGCACATCAGCGAGCCCGGCCGGCTCGTCCGTCAGGCGCTCGCCGACTCCCTCCTCGACTTCCGTCTCCCGGAGCATCCGTCCGCCCTCGTGCACCTCGAGGGGGGCACGAACCTCACCCTCCAGACCCTGGACGACGTCCTTCGGGAGGTCCGCGAGCAGTTCCGGGACCCGGCCGGCTCGTCTTCGGCACGCGCATACGGCCCGAGGCGCGCGAGGTAGTCCGGCTCACCGCGATTCTCGGGGGGTTGCGACCCCGGACCGTCCGCGAGGCGCTCATCGGGGACGGCGCGCGGGAGCCGCTGGCGGCCCGCTGAGCCGCGGCCTACGGGTTCCCAGGGGCCGCCGCCGCGTCCCGCAGGTCCAGCTCGCGGTGGACCGCGTCGACGACCTGGCTCGTACGCAGCGAACGGGGGCCGACCGAGAGCCGGGGGACCCCGCTCGCGCGGAGGACGGCCAGCTCCGCCTCCGTCGGGTCGAACGGGTCGGAGACGAACGCGGAGACTTTGGCCGGGGTCAGCGCCGCACCCCCGATCGGCGCGCCGTCCTCGGTCAGCCAGACGGCCCCCTCCTCCCGCAGGAACGCCGTCAGGCAGGCGAGCGGGTCGACCGGACCGACCTTCAGCCCCGGCGACGCCTCGAAGTCCGACGGGAACTTCGCGGCGCCGACGAGGGCGTTCTTCAGCATCGCCGCGGTCGACCGCTCGTCGGGGTACAGGTGCTTCAGGCGGGCCCCGGCGAGCTCGATCCGCCGCGACTTCGGTGGAGGCTCGGCCGCGAAGACGACGGTGAGCTCGGTGTCGCGGCGCAGGTCGTTCGACAGCGTGAACGCCGTGGAGACCGTCCGGGCAACCTCGTCCATGCGGCCCGCGCCGCCGGCGAGGTCGTTGAGCGTGAATTCGCCGCTCGGCGGGACCTTGTGGGCGACGACGAGGAACCGACGCACGGCCGGGCGAGCCGGTCGCTGGGTTAACGGCTCTGGGGTCGCGCCTACGGCTCGCGCAGCGAGCGGCGGCCCCGGGGCGGCTGCGGCGGCGCCAGCGCCGGCGTCACCGACGGCGACTGCTTGCGCTCCAGCCAGATCTCGTCCGAGAGCTCGTGGTAGACGGCGTGCGCCGCGAGCCCGGTGCCGTGCTCCCCATGGGGGAGGCGGTAGGCGCCCGAGCGCTGCAGGTTCGGCGAGAAGACGATCTCCTGCTCGCCGGCGGCGGCCATCGCGGCCGACTCCTGGCGGGCGAGGTCGAAGATCCGGTCCTTGCGGAACATCCAGTAGTGGATGCGCCACTCCCGGCCGTCGTACAGGGTCGTCTCGTCCCGTTCCGTCTCCAGGATCCCCGTGTCCTCGAGCATGTAGAACGTGTCGCGGTCGTCCGGCTCGAGCACGTTGTCGATGATCCTTTCGTTGAATCCGAAGAAGTTCAGCACATGGGCGGCGATCGACCGGGCGTCCTCCGGTCGCATGCCGTCATGACCGACCGATCGGCGAATCGCCTTCGCGAGCGAGTCAAAGTCCACCGGTCCGCTGGGCGCGCCAAACGTCTCGTCCTCCGGGATTCCGACCCGGTTCGCCGAGATGTCCGCGTCCGACCGCAGCGGCAGCGGGTTCCTCAGCCGATAGCGCGCCGGGCCCACCGGCCTGGACGGCCGCCCCTCCGTGCCCGACATGCCCCTAAGTATCCCGGTTGTCACTATATATACATTCGTCGGGCCCCTTTTTTTTCGAGGGCCGGTCGAGGTATTTCTCGAGGAGACGAGGGGCCCCGGCGGCGCATCCGACGGCCCCCGGGGGCCCCCCGCCGTCGGCCCGCGCCCCAGGGAGGTTACCGACTAACCCCAAGATGAAGGTTCAAATAGGTCGGGTCGTTCCGCCTACCCTCCTGAGTCGCGATGGCGGAAACCAAACGGTTGCCTCGGGCGTTCTACCTGCTGGTTGGCATCGCCGTGCTCACGCTCATCACCGGGTTCACCCTCGGAGCTCTCACGCTCGGCGCGTTCGGCTCCACCCCGCACCAGGCGACGGTCTCGAGCCTCACCCCGGGAGCTCCCCCGGGCCTCACGTTCCCGCTCGCCGAAGCGACGATGGTCGAACCGACGGGGAGCCCGGCCGTGGGCGACTGCGTCGCCTCCAACGTGGGCACCGAGGTGAGCCCCACGCCGTTGGTGAACGGGCAGAACACGACGATCTGCTTGACCGCGGTCGCGGGCGGCTTCGCCCTGGGCGACCTGGTGTACGTCTTCGACGTCTCCTGGAACGGGAGCGCCGCGCTCTCGACGACCTTCGAGGTCCAGCTGTTCGTCTCGGTCGCCCCCAGCGTGCACGACGTCCTGGAGACCTCCTACGTGAACACGACCGCCACGGTCCCCTCGCCGGACGAGATCGCGACGTTCTCCCTCGACCTGACCGCCGGCGGCGACAGCGCGGTCGCTGGCTACAACATCATCGTCACCCAGCTGTAGTCGAACGGCGTCGCCGCGGGCCGCGGCGGAGCCCGACCCTTACAGAACGACCCGACGGGACCGGCCGAGCTTCTGCAGCGCCGCGACCGCGGGCCGCCACTCGTCGTCCTCGACCTTGAAGTCGAGCTCGGCGAGCCCGTCCAGCTCCTTGGGGAACGGCATGAGCGACTTGGCCAGGTAGACGTGCGCGAACGGCCCGCTCGACGGGCCGGTCCACGTCTTCCCCGCGTCCACGACCGACCGGAACTCGTAGTACTCGGGGGCGGGAACGAACCAGATGACGCAGTCGTCGGTCCCCTTCTCCCGGGTCCCCCGGGCGTAGACCTGCAGGCCCAGATGCTGGGTGACCCGACCGGGGAGGGTGAAGAGGAGACGGTCCCCCGGCCGGGCGGTCGCCAGCAGGCGGTCCCGGACCGTCTCGACGGCCAGGGCCTCCCGCGCCGGGTACGTCGCGATGACGCGGGCGATCCCCGGCCCCCGCGCGAGGAACGAGATCGAGCGGGCTGCCGTGGCCCCCCGTTCCGCCTTCGGGTCGAAGCAGACCAGCTGGGCGATCTCGGTGGGGAACTGCATCGTGAGCCACGTGGGGTGGTTGGCCCGGACGATGACATACTCCATCGGAAGTTCCACCCTCGAGACCGTATAAGAAACCTGTTGAAAGCACCTCCGCGCGTGGGCGGTGCGCGCGCCGCAGGGGGTCCCGGATCAGGGACGCCGCCCCGGCTGGACTACCGCCGCCCGCCCAGGCCGAGGAAGATCCCGCCGAGCCAGAGCGCGACGATTCCGACCCCGGCGACCACGAGCGCGCGGGCGAGCGCCCCGGGTGCGGAGGGAAGGGTCCCGCCGAGCACGAACAGTCCGACCAGCGTCAGCAGCACGCCGAGAACGACCTTGCCGCCGCGCGAGAGGCGCGGGGGCCGGCGACCGATCGGAGCGTCGGGGGCGGGCGGGCCGTCCACCATCGGCGGCGTCCGGCGTCATGGGCAGATAGGAGCTCCGCCGCGGCCGAGCGCTACGGCTCGGGCGGGGTCTCGCGTTCCGGGAGCGACGCGGGGGGAGCGACAAGCCGGCCCACGGGCGCACTCGTTCGTCGGCGGGCGCCCGGCTCGGGGCCGCCGCGCCCGGCAGGAACGGCCGGGCGCATATCGGAGAGAGGAGCGTCGTCACCAGCCCGACCCCCGCGACGACCGTGTACATCCGCTCCGTGAAGATGCCGGTCGATAGGAGCAGCACCGACATCGCCAGCTCTACGGTCCCGCGGCTCGCGAGCAGGAAGCCGGCGCCCATCGCGTCGGTCGACGGCCAGCCGAGCGAGCGAGAGACCGCCGCGCCGAGGGCGACCTTGGAGAGGAAGGCGAAGACGCACACCCCGGCGAAGGCGGCGAGGACCGGCAGGGACGTGACGAGCAGGCGCAGGTCCATCCCCAGGCCGACGAGCGCGAAGAAGAGCGGGATGAAGAACCCCCACGTGACGGCGTTGAAGACGCGCGAGAGCTGCCGATGCTCGCGGACCCCGGCGCTCTGCGGGGTGACGAGGAGGCCGGCGTAGAACGCCCCGACCAGGAACGTGAGCCCGATCGCCTGCGAGTAGAGGGCAGCGGCGAGCCCCGCCACCATCAGAATGGCGAAGCCGGGCTCGCGGGAGTGCCAGCTCCCGCGGACGCGACTTACCCACCGGTCCCAGACCCTCAATTGGCGGAGGATCCGCAGCGCGTTGTGGACCGCGAGGATCGAGGAGAGAAAGACGCCGACGGTCACGACGCCGATGGCGGCGCCCCACCACGGGGAAACTCCGCCGCCGGCGACGATCCGCAGCAGGACGGAGAAGGTGGTGACGGCGGCGAGCTCGTTGACGAGCGAGCCGCTCAGCAGGTACGTACCGAAGCGGCTCTTCAGCAGGTCGAACTCCCGCAGCATCACCCCCAGCACCGGCAGCGCGGTGACCGAGACCGTGAGCGAGACGAACAAGGTCGTCGTCCAGGAAAGGGCGGGGTACAGCTCGTGGACGACCGCCGCCCCGGCGAGGAACGGAACGACGAAGATCCCGACCCCCAACAGCCCGGCCGAGAGCCCCGTCGCCGCGATCTGCTCGGGGGTGACGGCGAGCCCCGCCGTCATCAGGACGAAGAACGTGGCGAGGATCTCGAGCCCGTTCAGCTCCCCCGAGACCCCGCCGAGGCCGAGGTACGGCCCTAGGAGCGTCGGTCCGAGGACGACACCGACCGCGAGCTGGCCGACCAGCGCCGCCTGACCGATCCGGCTGACCAGCTCGCCGGCGACGAGCGCGCAGGCGACCAGCAGGAACAGCGCGACGATGAAGAGGGTCGTCGCGTCCACGGTCCCGCTACCACCCGGACGCCGGAGGGCGCCGGAGTCCCACCGGGCCGGTCGGCTCCGGCGAGGAGCGCGCGCCGTCCCGCTCCGCGTCGGTCCTCCTGCGGGACGGCCCCCATAACTAGCTTTGGCTCGAGGGAGGGGGTCGGCGCTCCCCTCTTGAGAGCGGGTCCCCTGCGCCGCCGTGGCCCGTCGTTCCAAGCATCCTTCCCCTCCCCTCACCCGAGACGAGGAGGCGGAGGCCCGCGCGTCCCGCCGGGTCCGGGCGGCCGAGGAACCGCTGGACGTCCGGGTCCGATCGACGGAGCCGTACGTCGAGCTGGAGGTGCGCAACCCCCTGCACCAGACGAGCTACCGGGTCTTCTTCCCGACGTACCCGTCCCGGGACGCAGCCCTCTGCACGTGCGCGGATTTCGCCCGGCGGGGGCTCGGCACGTGCAAGCATCTGGAGGCGGCCGACGCCTGGCTCGGGCGGCACCCGACCCTGGAACCGGCGCCGCGCTCGGGGGGGCCCGACGCGACGGCGGTGTGGCGGGAGGTCGACCACCGTTCGGCGGGGCGGGCACGCGACGGACCGCGCGACATCCGCGAGCTGGAGGCGGTGGGCCGGGCCCTGATCGACCCTGCAACCGAGGAGAAGAAGGAAAGGGTAGGCGGAGAAGGGGTTGGCCGCCCGGCCGACGAGGGGAGTCGGCCTACGTCGACATCCCGGGGGCGCCCTTGAGCGCCCGCACTCGGTAGTACTCGGGGTCGACGACGACCTCGCCGTTGACGCCCATAGTCTCGATCGTCTTCAGCTGGATGCCGGTCTGCGACTTCGCCCTCTGCCAGTCCGGGATCGGGATCGAGAACTTCTTCTCGACCTCCGTCCGGTAGATCGGGCCCGAGTTGTACGAACAGAACGGAATGATCCGCCCGTCCGGCACCGCGTAGTGGATGTCGCAGCGCATCAGGCGCTGGATATCGTAGTCGTAGGCGTCCTGGAAGTGCATGTTGCCGATGTAGAGCGTGCGCCAAGTGAACTTCGCGACGGCCTCCTTGTTCCCCTCGGTGAAGATCGAGGCGATGATCCGCACGCAGTTTTTCTCGCTCACACCCTCCGGCGCCTTCGAGAAGTCAAAGTACTTCGCGACGTCGTGCAGGAGCTTCGCCCCCGCGACCGCCGTCCGGACCCGCGCGAACCGCGAGTCCCGGTACTTCTCGATCATCGACTCGACGTTCTCGAAGAAGCCGTCGACGTCCATGAACCGCGGCAGCGGCGTGATCTTCTGGCCGTCCTTGGAGACGAAGGCGAACGTCGCACAGCCGCAGCCGGGGTGCGTCGTGAGCGTCATCTTCTCCTCGCCGTGGATGATCGAAGCGAGCTCCGAGATCGGGGCGACCGACGGGACCGGGAAGAAGTCCGAGCGGTCGAACGGACCGTCCGTGCAGAGGATCCGCACCAGGTCCGACTGGGTGAACCGCATTTGGAACCGGTCCTTGTCCGGAATCCGCGCCGTGAGCGCGACCGGCTGGAAGTTGACCCCGCGGACGACGTCGAGGTTGTCGATCGCGTAGCGGACGGTCGGCCAGATCTCCTTCTCGTTGAACCCGCCGACCAGCGTCGGGACGAGCACGACCGACAGTGGCTTGTCCGACTTCCCCGAGGCGAGTTCGGCCGGCGGCGAGTGCGTCTCTCGCGCCGCCTGGATCGCCTTCTGCTTGACCTTGAACAGGGGGACGCCGCGCACTTTCCGGTAGATCTCGTCGTCCAGCCCGTCGAACTGCAGGTAGAGAGTGTGGAGCCCCGCGTCCCGGCACGCCTGGGCGAAGCCGGGCTCGTTGGCGACGCGGATCCCGTTCGTGGCGACCTGGATCTGCTTGAAGCTCAGGTCGCGGGCCATACTGACCGCGTCCAGGAACAGCGGGCTGAGCGTCGGCTCCCCGCCCGAGAACTGGACGGCGACCGTGCCGACCGGCTTCTGCTCGCGGAGCGTCCGGAGCATGAAGTAGATCTGCTCACGGGTCGGTTCGAAGACGTAGCCAGCCGCGTTCGCGTTCGCGAAGCAGACCGGGCACTTCAGGTTGCAGCGGTTGGTCAGGTCGACCAGCGCCAGTCCCGTGTGGGACTTGTGGTGGCTGCACATCCCGCACGTCGTCGGGCAGCCGCGGAACTTGTCGTAGTACGGGTTCTCGTAGCCGACGCCGTCGTGGGCGTACACCTCCATCCGGAGGTAGAAGTCGACGTCGTTCGAGATGATGTCCCAGAAGTAGCCGTGCGCGCGGCACGTCTTCTCCATGATGACCCGCCCCTCCTTCTCCCGGACGATGGCGGGAATCACCTTGATACACTCTGGGCAGACGGACGCCGTCTTGCGCGGGAGACCTCGCGGCGCCTGGAACTCCTTCATTACACGGGCTGGCATTGCTCGTTTCTCCGTTTGGGCCCTGCCCCGAGTGGGACCTGGGCTTAGCCATCCACCCACCCCATCCTACATAACCCATCTGTCGTTCGTCCAGCGACAGATGCGGGACCCCATGACGAGCAATCGCACGGTAGGCCGAGCGACAACGCGCCACTTCCCGGGTAGCGCCCGGCCAGCGCCGTCCCAGAGTTTAAGGTCGGGGACGCCTCCTTCGCCGCGATGCCGGCCCCACGACGCCGCGCGCGCCCCGCGCGCCGACCGACCCTGACTCGCCCGAAGAAGACCCCCCGGCGACGGGCTCGGCCCCACGGTGGGTTCGTAGGCCGGGACCCCTCCCCTGTACTGGAGAAGTACCCCCCTCGGGAACCCGGGACAACGGCGAAGTCGATCCCTCCGTCCCGGTCCGCCCCGATCGCCGCGGCCTCGTCGGCCTCCGCGACCACCGTCAGCCCTCCTCCCCTCCCGCCGCGGGGACCGGCACCGGAGCCCCCGCTTCAGAGGGCCTGATCCGCCTGGAGGCCCCGTTCGACCCCGACGACTTCTCCCAGATGCTCGGGGAGACAGCGATCCGCCTGACGGTCCCCCGCGACTCGCTCGGGGAGGTGCTCCGGCGTGTGACCGAGTTCATGGGGTTCGGGATCTACGTCTACTCGATCGCCGTACGCCCCGCGCCCACCGAACTGCTGAAGGGGTACGTCGTGGAACTCCAGCGGGTCGACTTCGACCCGCACGCCCAGCGGTGGAAGCCGTTCGTGGAGCGGGGCGCCGTCGACCCGTCGGCCGACTCCGCGGGCAACCCTGGGTGAGCCGGGCCGGCGGGAACCACCGACCCTACCGCTTGGGGCCGAGCGCCCTGCGGGCCAGGAACGTGGTGAGCAGGATCATCGCCGCTGCCCAGCCGAAGAGCCCGAGCAGGTAGAACCAGGGGGCGTACGGGTAGTACCTGCTGGCTGCCGGCAAAGAGGTTCAGCCGGACGACCTCGATGGCGAGCGTGATGGGGTTGTATGAGGCGACGCTCTGGAGCCAGTGGGGCATCGTCCCCCACGGGTAGAGCGCGGCGGAGGTGAGCAGGACGGGCAGATTGATCGCGTTCACCACTGCGAAGTACGACTGCGGCTGCTCGATCGAGAAGCCGATCGCCAGGAACAGGCTAGCGAACATCACGGAGAGGATGACGACGGCGAGCACGATCTCGCTGGCCCCGATCGCCCCGACCGAGGCGGTCACCTTGAGCCCGCTCAGGCCGAGGTGCCCGATCCCGATCGCGAGCCCGAGGACGAGGAACGCGAGGCCGATCGGCTGGATGACCCCCGCGAGGAGCCGGGAACCGAAGATCGACACCGCGGTCGCCGGGGTCGACGAGACCCGCTTGAGGACGCCGAAGAGCCGGTCGAAGATCACGTTCGCGCCGATGAACAGCGTTGCCGTCACCGCGACGAACCCGGCCATGCCGGCGGCGAAGTACGAGAAGTACGTCGGCGCCCCGAGCAGCGTCCGCGCCAGTTCCTGCTGGGTCAGCCCGGCGGCGGCGAGCGCGCCAAGGTTGAACCCCTGGCCGAACAGGAACAGGTAGAGGATCGGCAGCAGGAGCGCCGTGATGATCGCCTGTGGGTTCCGGCCGAGGCGGAGCAGTTCGCGCCGGGTCAGGGCGCCGAGCTCCCGGATCATCGTCGGCCCCCCATGCTCTGGCGGACCCGTCCCAGCGTGACCGCGCGGTCGGTGGCGCTCGCGCCTTCGTCCTCCCGGAACTCGCGTCCCGTGAACTGCAGGAACACCTCGTCCAAGCTCGGCCGCTTGAGCGAGACCCCTTGCAGCCCGACGCCGGCCCGCACGCAGGCGGTGACGACCTCCGGGACGAGCGCCTCGCCGTTGGCGCCTTTCACGCGGAAGGCGCCGTCCTGCTCTCCGACCGAGGAGACCCCCGGAACGGCCCCCAGGATCTGCGCGAGGTTCGGGGCCGCGGCGGTCGGCCGGACCGTGACGATGTCGCCGCCGAGCCGGTCCTTCAGTTCCCCCGGGGTGCCGCTCGCCACGATCGACCCGTGGTCGATGATGGCGATCCGGTCGCACATCCCGTCGGCCTCTTCGAGGTAATGGGTCGTCACGAAGATCGTCGTCCCCTGCGATTTGCGCAGGTCGAGCACATAGCGCCAGAAACCGGCCCGGCCTTGCGGGTCGAGCCCGAGCGTCGGCTCATCCAGGAACAGGATGCGGGGCGAGTGGATGATCCCGAACGCCAGCTCGAGCCGGCGCCGCATCCCGCCCGAGTACGTCTTGGTGAGGCGGTCGGCGGCGTCGCCGATCTGCATCTGCTCAAGGAGCCCGTCGATCCGGGAGCGGACCTCGGCGCGCGGCACCGAGTAGAGCGCCGCCCCCAGCTCGAGGTTCTCCCGGCCGGTGAGGTCGTTGTCGGCGGTCGACTCCTGGAAGACGACGCCGATCCGGCGCTTCACCGCCTCCGGAGCCCGGTTGACGTCGAGCCCGTCCACCTGGGCGACCCCCGCGGTCGGCTGGAGGCCCGCCGTGAGCATTCCGACCGTGGTCGTCTTCCCGGCGCCGTTCGGGCCGAGGAACCCGTAGACCTCGCCGGGCCGGACCGAGAAGTCGACCTCGCGGACGGCCTTGACGGTCCGGTTGTACGTCTTCGAAAGGCCTTGGGCGACGATCGACCCGCGACCCGCGTCGGCCGCCATCCTAGGCCCCCTGGCTCATGCGGCTGAGGCGGTCGGCGACGTCCTTCATTGCCGACGCGGCCTTGCCGAAGTCGTCCGCACGGCTGGACCTCAGGTCCTCCAGGTACGAGACGAGCCCGCGGAGTTCCGCCACCGCTTCGTCGACGGTCCTAGGCCCGAAGCGCCCCGGCCCCCACGTGTGCCCCGTGCCGGTCGGAGCGGTAAGGGCATACTTCCCGTCGGCCCCCCGGCGAATCGTCCCTTCCTGGGCCATCTCATCCAGGAGGGGGTAGACCGATCCGGGCGACGGTCGCCAGAAGCCTCGGCTGAACCGCTCGACGTCGTCCATCAGCTCGGCCCCCGTTCGGGGGCCCTGGCTGAGCAGGTGATAGACCAGTGGTCGGAGACCTCGGCGGTGGCGCGACATCCATGGAGCACCGAAGGCGGACATCGTATTTCCGATATCGAATAAGCGATAGCTGTAGATGAAGATTGCTCACCGCCGGTGACCGGGAGCGGACGGCCATCCCATCGGACGGCGACTCCCCGGCCGCGACCGAAGGGCAGGGTCTAATCTACGGGAGCGCGCTTCTCGTGCCCTGTATGACATCAGCGGTTCCGGGCGAGAAGTGGGAGGCGGAATTCCGAGCGGTGCGCGAGGAGCTCGAGAGGCTTCGGGCGGACCAACGAGAGATGGCGGCGGCGATCCAGGAACTCGTCACCACGTTTCGGACCCTCGCCACGCACATGGGAATCGCCGCAGAGCCGTACGTCCGCAAGAGCGGGTCGACGCGGAGCCAGGACCTCCCGGGGTTCGCCTAGGGGGGCCGCCCTCGCCGGCGACTACGTCGGTGTCCGGAGGGCCGGGACGGCCTTTCGCCCGTACCTCCAGCCGCCCTCGATCGGGTAGAGGCGTCGCAGCCGCGTGTCGACCTTCGAACCGATTCGGACCTCCCCGCGGGTCGCGTCCGAGACGGCGAGGGTGGCACGGACCCCGGGAGCGAGCTCCGCGATCACGACCCCGTAGGGGCCGGTCGCTTCGACCTGAGCGTCATACTCGGTCGGCTGGCCGCCGGCGCCGATCCAGGTCGTCGCCACGACCGTCGCTCCGTCCAGGGGGAGGGGCTCGTCGACGAGGGAGTCGCGGCGCCCGCACGCGCGGCACCGGCCCCGAGCGGGGAACGTCAGACCTCCGCAGGACGGGCACTTCTGCGCGATGAACCGCCAGCGGCTCGCCCGATTCGCTTCGTCCGTCGGCCGGGGAACGAAGGCGCCCTGGGAGACGGAGGAGAGCGGCGCACGGGTCGACCCCGTTCCCGTCTTCGCCGCCGGCAGCCCCCGACCGGCGTCCGCGGCCCAGTCTCCCGTCCGAGCGAGCTCCTTGGGGGCCGAGCGAAGCTGGGCGAACAGCCCCGCGACCGCGCCGTCGGGGCCGTGCTCGCCGGTGAACGGCGGGGCGGAGAGGTCGAACCCGGCTGTGTGGGGGCCCTCCTCGACCAACAGTATGGCTGCGCCGGCCCCCGGCGGCGGTATGGACCGCTCGGAGCCGACATCGGCGATCACCGCGCCGATCCACGTCGGTCCCTGGTCGGTCTGCGCTTTTTCGAAGGCGTCCCGGAGAGAAGCGGGAGGGGCACCGAGCGGCTCGGGGTCGAGCTTCGCTCCGAGGGCCGCCTCGAGCGCGGGGGTCTCCAGCGCTCCGGGGAAGCCGACGAGCCGGAGTCGGACGGGACCGCTCGCGGCGGCGGCCCTCGGGAGGGCGCGCTCGAAGGCGGTCACCAGCATCGTGAAGGCGTCCTCGTCGGCGCCGGCGAGCCGACGGGCTCCGTCCGAGAACGCCGGGAGGTACGCTGCGGCTCGGCTGACCCCTCGCACTCGGTTCACCCCACCGAGAAGAGCGAGACCGCCGCCGTCGCCCCGGCGCCACCGACGTTGTGGGCGAGCCCCCGGGTCGCGCCGGGGACCTGGCGGTCGCCGGCGGCCCCGCGGAGCTGCGTGAACAGCTCGTACACCTGGGAGACCCCGGTCGCCCCGATCGGGTGCCCCTTCGCCTTCAGCCCGCCGTCCGGATTCACCGGAAGCCTCCCGGTCCGGCGGGTCGCCCCCGATAGCGTCACCTCGACGGCGCCGCCCGGGGCGCAGAAGCCGAGGTCCTCCAGCGCGAGCAGCTCGGCGATCGTGAAGCAGTCGTGCGCCTCGACCAAGCCGACGTTCCCCGCGGAGCAGTCCGCCGAGCGGAACGCCTGCTCGGCGGCCCGGCGGCTGGCGGGAAAGGTCGTGAGGTCCGGCCGCTGCTGGACCGCGAGTTCGTCGCTCGACGCCCCGCAACCGTCCAGGTACACCGGCGTGTCCGTCAGCTTGCGAGCCAGCTCGGGCGAGGCGATCAGGACGGCCGCCGCGCCGTCGCTCACCGGACAGCAGTCGAACAGGCCCAGCGGGTCGGCGACCTTCGGGCTCGCGAGCACCTGCTCGACGGTCACCGGCTTGCGGAAGTGCGCGTTCGGGTTCAGCGCCCCGTTCGCGTGGTTCTTGACCGCGACCTCCGCGAGCGCGTCCGCGCCCCGCGGATACCGCGCCAGGTACTGTGAGGCGATGAGCCCGTAGACCCCCGCGAACGTGAGCCCGGCCTGGCGCTCCCACTCGGTGTCGCCGGAGACGCCGAGCCAGTAGCGCCGGCGAGCCGAGCTGACATCGGTCATCTTCTCGAGCCCTGCCACGAGAACGAGGTCGCTCCCTCCGCTGGCGACCTCGCGGGCCGCCTCCTGCACGGCGAACCCGCCCGAGGCGCAGGCGTTCTCGACACGGACCGTCGCGAGGCCGGGGGCTCCGAGCTCCTCGGCGACGATCGCGGAAGCGTTGCCGATCTGCCAGCCGCCGAATCCGAGCGTCGCGAGGTACCCCCGACCGATCCTTTTCGGGTCGACCCCCCGGTCGACGCTCGCCAGCGCGGCGTCGATCGCCTGGCGGAGGAGCTCGCGGGGACCCTCGGGGAGGACGCCGAACCGCGTGTGCCCCGCTCCCACGACCGCTGCCCGACGTGCCACGCTTCCCGCCCCGCCAACCGTCATAACGGTCGAGTCGCTCGACCGATTTAACCCCCGGGGAGCCGCGGTGCGAGAGGAGGGACCGGTCGTCGTGGGCGTCTCGGGCGCCAGTGGCGCCCCGATCGCGGTGAAGCTCCTCGAGGCGCTCCGGTCGGCCGACTGCCCGGTAGCCCTGGTCGCCACCGCGGGAGGGCTTGCCGTCGTGCGGGAGGAGACCGGCCTCGACGCCGAACAGCTGGGACGCCTCGCCACGACGGTCTACGCCGACGACGACCTGGCGGCGCCGATCGCCAGCGGCTCGCGCGCCACCCGCGGGATGGTCGTCGTCCCCTGCTCCTCCTCCACAGCGGCGAAGATCGCTCTCGGACTCGGCGACGGCCTCCTCGCCCGCGCCGCCCACGTCCACCTGAAGGAACGGCGCAAGCTGATCGTCGTCCCGCGGGAGACGCCGCTGCCGACCATCCTCCTTCGACACCTCACCACGCTCAGCGAGCTCGGGGTCGTGGTCCTTGTCGCCTCGCCGGCGTACTACCTGAAACCCCGCTCGCTCCAGGACGTCACCGACTACCTCGCCGGGAAGGTCCTCGACCAGCTCGGCGTCCCGCACCAACTGTACCGGGGCTGGAAGGAGGGGGCTGGGTGACGGCAGGCGGCCCACGCCTTGCCGTAGCCGGTCGCATCGGGGCCTACGCCCCGGTGCCGTTCGTGGGGGCCAGCGCGATCTTGGTCGCGCTGATCGTCTTCACCCCCGTCCTGCTTTCCGGGGAGCCGTCCCCGCTCGCGACCCAGGCGGAGATCGTCGTCTACCGCGTCACCGGCGGGCCGGTGACCGACTTCTACGTCCACGCCGTCGACCCGACCGTGCCGTACTGGCAGATCGACGTCGCCCTCGGGACCGGGTTCACCTGGTCCGGGGGGTGCCCGACCTCGGGCGTCAGCTGGGGCTACCACAACGAGACCGACGCGCTCGGGCTGGCTACGAACAGTTCCTCCGGCTCAATCGTGCTGCACGCCCGCGCCGTTTACAACTCCACGGCCGGCTCGACGGTCTACGAGGCGGAGTTCGCCTTCAACCTCACCCACTTCGGCCAGCCGGACGAGTCGCTCTCCATCGTGCCGTGCACCTCCGCGACCCCGGGCGCGACCGGCCCGGGCTCCTGGCCGGTCGCCCGCCTGCCCGTTCCGCTCTTCCTCGTAGACTACGGCTCCGGAGGTCCGCCGTGAAGCCGTCCCGCCTCGTCCTGGTCTTCTGGAGCGTCGTCGTCCTCGCCCTGGTCGTCCTCGAGTTCGCCGAGGTGACGCGGCTGTTCACGTTCCCGATCGCCACGGCGATCGCCGACCCGGTCTCGCTGGTCGTCTCGCTCGTCTTCACGACGATCGTCGCAATGATCGGGGCGATCTTCGTGGGGATCTTCATCACGACGCGGATGCTCCAGCCGCGCGGGTTCACGCCGTTCGAGGAGGAGATGCTCCAGATGCGCCGTGAGGTGCGCGAGCTGCGGGACGCCGTGGAGACGTTGCGCGCCCCGCCGGCCGCTCCCGGCGACCGAAGCCGGGGACCGGGGGCCCGATGAGGGTCCCGGTGATCGACAACGGCGGCCAGTGGACCCACCGCGAGTGGCGGGTCCTCCGCGACCTCGGCGCCGACAGCGAGATCCTGCCGAACACCAGCCCGTTCACCCGTCTGAAGGCGGACGGCGTCGTGCTCTCCGGCGGGGCTCTCAGCATGGAAGGGGCCGCGGCGTCGCTCGGACGCGTCTCCGAGTGGATCGACCGGCTCGACGTCCCTGTCCTCGGCATCTGTGTGGGCCATCACTTTCTCGCCCGCCACTTCGGCGGCCGGGTCGCCCGAGGCGCCCCCGAGTTCGGGTCCGTCGCGCTGACGGTCGACCGGCCGCAGGACCCGCTCTTCGCCGGGTTACCGGCCCAGCTGAACGTCTGGGCGAGCCACAACGACCAGGTCGTGGAGGCGCCGTCCGGCTGGGAGATCCTCGCCCACTCGCCGGAGTGCGCGGTCGAGGCGATGCGCCACCCCCGGCGGCCGGTCTGGGGCGTCCAGTTCCACCCCGAGGTCGAGCACTCCGAGGGCGGGCGCGAGCTGTTCCGGCACTTCCTGGACGCGTGCCGTCGCTGAACCGCGGCACCAGCCGGGACATGTACGCCGGCTGGCTCGTCGCTCCCCGGATGGCGCGCATTCGTCGCGGCTCCGGCCTCCGGGAGGCGGACCTGCTTGCACGGGCGAAGGTGCTCAAGGGCTCGGTCGACCCGCTGATCCCGAAGCTCACCAACGACTGTCCGACCGACCGGTTCGACCGGCTGCGCGTGGAGCTCGACGAGGTCCGCGAGGCCGCCGACGACGAGCGGCGGCTGCTCAAGATGGCCCGTTGGGGCGACCCGCTCGCCCGGGCGTACGCCGGCCTCCTCCACTACGCGCTCGACCCGAAGACCCCGGTCGTCGTCTCGTTCCCGACCGCCGCCGGTGACGTCTGGTACGCGCCGCTTGCCTCCACGACCCGTGAGGCGGAGGCCGCGGTGCAGCGGTCGAACGAACCGGACCGTCTCCTCCTCGGCTACCTCGACTGGGCCCGCAAGGGGTTCCACTTCTTCGCGACCCGCAAGACGCTCTGGTGCACCGGCCGTTCCGCCGAGCCGCCGGCCGACTTCGTCGCGGAGCGGCTCGCCGACCTCCCGTACAAGCTGGTCGAGGACGCCGAGCACCGCGTGTACCGGTGCCCGCACCTCGCCGGCGGCGAGCCCCGACCGTTCCTGGAGGTCGGCTGGCCGGGGGCCGGCCTCACGTTCCGGGCGTGCCGACGCTGCGCGAAGGACGACCGACACCTGCTCTCCACCCTCTCGGACGGGGCGGCGTCCCCGTCCCCGGAGGACGAGTTCACGGTCGCCGCGGAGCTGAACGTCGCCTGCCGGGGCGGCGACGACTGCGTCCACCACGGGCTCCCGGAGGCGCCCCGCGCCCTCCTGAAGCGGTACGCCATCGGGCGGCTCGCCGACGCCCAACTCCTGGACGGCTACCTGGACGAGCTCCGGCCCCGGATCGAGAAGACCGGCCGCCTCACGCTCGTCGCCGGAGGGACGTGCTACGGCTCGCAGGTCGACGCGTTCCTGGACGCGCTCGATCCGTCTCCCGTGGAGCGCCGCGCCCTGGCCGCGGTCGTGGGCGGGCTCCACGGCGCCTTCGAGGTCGACGAGTCGAGCGCGAGCCGTGCCCTGGAGCGGCTGTGGGGGGAGCACGCGGAGGAGATCGTCGGCGTCATCGTGCCGGACCCGAAGGAGGCGCGTCGCCTGGTCGACGAGGCCCGCGGCGCCCCGGGGCGGATCGCCGAGATCCTCAAGCGGCTGCAGCGGCGCAGCGAGCAGCAGGAGCTGCTCGAGACGCTCCCGCACTACGAACAGCTCGCGTCCGAGGCGGCGTGGGCCGACCACGTCGCGCGCGCCTATCGGGTGCACGGCGAGGGAGGGGCCGAGCGGACCGTGATCCAGACCCTGCCCCGCGAGGGCCGGGAGCGCGGACTCGGGTTCGGGTTCCTGCTCGCGCTCGGGCGGGGACCGACCCACGCCTGGCAGTTCACCCCGACGGAGAAGGAGTTCGGGCAGGCGCTGCAGGGCCGCGTGACGGAGCTGCTGCGCGCGCCGGCGGAGCGGTACCACGACGCGCTCGACGGCCTCCTGCGCGCGGCCGGCGTCGTCGACTGGGGCCGGAGGGCACCGTCCGGCGTCCCGCGGGGCACGCAGTTCTATTAGAGAATGCAGAATCTCTCTACGGTTGACGGCGACGCGCCGGGCCGGGGCGCGCCGCTGCCGGGGCGCACGGGGTGACCGCGAGCGAAGGGGGCTACGGCGAGGCGCTGGTCGTGGGCGGCGACGAGGAGATGCGCATCCTGCTCCGCGGACTGTTGCAGTTGCACCGCGTGAGGGTCAACGGAGAGGCGGACGGGATGACCGACGCGCTCCGCCTCCTGGAGGAGCACCGCCCCACCCTCGTGATCGTTGACACCCACCTCGCCGAGGGGACCGCCGCTGAGTTCGTCCGGCGCGCGCGGGAGAAGCGGCCGACCGCCCGCATCGTTCTGGTCGCGCCGGCCTCCCGGCCGCCCCCGGCTTCGGCTCCGGGCCAAGGTCCGGACGTCGTTCTCCTCCGACCGTTCCGAATCCAGCAGTTCGCCGAGGCGATCGTCCCGTCGGGAACCGGGCCGAAGCCCCTGGAGTAGGGCGCCGCGGCTCACCGGAGACGGAACCGCTCGAGCGCGGCCCCCTCCTCGAAGTGAAGCTCGGGGGCCAGGACGACCACGGTGTGGAGCGGCGGCCCGAAGTCGGCCCGCTGCAGCCGCTCGATAGGGCCGTAGAAGCCGGCGGCGTCGTCGCGTCCGACCCGGGCGGCGACCGCGACCGACGTCCCCCGCGGAACCACCGCGCCGTCCGGATCCCGTTCGCGGAGCAGCGCGAGCGCCTCCGCCGCACCGAGGAACCGTCCCTCCCCCGGCGAGAGGTCGAGCAGGAGGAGCGTGTGCAGCCCGCGCTCCCGGTTCGACCCGATCTGCTCGACCGGCGACCGCGGGGCGAACCCGGGTGCCGGCAGGGGCATGGAGACGGTCCGGCCGAACCGGTAGTGCATGAGGCCAAGGAACCCGGCCGCGGCGACCAGGATGCTCGCGTTCGGCAGGTACTTCCAGGAGTGGCCGGCGCGTTCGGCCGCGAGCCGCAGGGCGACGTGCGTCGTGGCGGCAAACGGGTCCCCGACGACGACGAGCGCGACCTCGGCCGAGCGCCCGAGCGCTTCGAGCACCGGCGATTCGGCCTCGACGGCCGCGCGGTCGAGTCCCCGGACCGGGCGGCCCAGCTCGGTGGAGAGCCGCTCGACGGTCCCCGGGGAGGCGACGGCCGTGTACTCTTCCGAGAAGACCTCGCACCGGCGCAGGACCTCGAGCGCCCGGACCGAGAGGCCCCGCTCGTCGTCCAGGCCGAGACCCACGAACCACAGGGTCGCCATCGGCGCAGACCCGGATCAGCCGCGGACCGCGAGCACCGGACACGGGGCGCCGCGGAACAGCTCTTCCAGGAACCGTCGCGTGAGCAGCGAGCCGCCGGCGATCGGCTGCTCGCCGACGACCAGGAGCCCGTACCGCTCCCGCGCGGCGGCGCCGAGGATCAGTTCGGGGAGCCGGCGCCTCCTCCCGAACAGCGAGCCGGAGACGGGGCTCGCACGGCGGAGAAGAGGCACGCCGCGGCTGCTCCGCTCCGGCGCGGTGCCGGTGTGCGACGTCTCGGGTCCGAGGGCGAGCGTGACGACCGGCACGCCCCCGGCCTTGAGCGCGAGCTCCTCGGCGAGGGCAAACGCCCGGGAGGCGGGCCGGTCCCCGAACGTCGGCAGCAGCACCCGAGGGACCGCGGCGGTGGTGAGGCCGAGCCGGTTGACCACGAGGACGTTCGCCCCCGCATGCTGGAGGAGCGCGCTCGCCGTGTGGCCGACGAACGGGTTGTGGCTCCGCCGGTCCCCCCGCAGCGTAAGCACGATCGCGTCGACGTCGTGCGTCTCCGCGCTCTCGAGGATCTCCCCCGGGACGTCGGTCGCCGCCCGGACCTCCGGGTCGACCCGCACGTCGAGCACCGCCCCGACCTCGTGCGCCGGGACGACCAGATTCACCGACGCGCGCCACTGGCGCGTCACCTCGGGCAGGGTCGTCGTCGGAATGACATGGAGGACGCGGATCTCGCCGTCGGTGTCGAGCAGCCGGGCCGCGAAGCGGACGAGCGGTTCGACCTCGGCGGGGACCTGGACGGGGACGAGGATGCGGCGGTACACTAGCACTTTCCCTGAGCAGCGAGCACGGCAAGGTCGAGCTCGAGGACGTTGACGAACGGGACGCCGAGGAACGGCAGCGGCGGTTCGGTGATGTGGCCGTTGACGAGCGCGAGCACGGCGGGGACGCCGAGGCCGGTTGCGTTGGCGACGCGCGGGACCTGGACGAGGACGGCGGCGGGGGTGAGGTCCGGGTCGGCCCCCGAGGCGCTCGGCGCGACCCACCAGAACGGCAGGGGCGCCGTGGGCGAGCTGTTCGACGTGCCGCCGCGCAGGTAGGCGAGCGTCTCGTTCAGGAGCTTGAGCAGCGCCGGTTCCGTCGGGCCGGGCAGCGCGGCGACCCCGAGGGTCTGGTTGTAGTCCGAAGGCGACGGCCGGGCCCAGAAGAGCGACGGGCCGAGTGCCCCGGCGGAGAAGTTCTGCGCGAGGTCGGCGGAGCCGACGACGGTGCCGTCCGGGCAGCGGAGGAGCGAGCCGTCCGCCGCGTACGGGTCGAGGGTGCGCGCCACGACCGAGACGAACGCAGGGTAGGCGAGGCCGACGACCAGGACGGTGATCAGGACGAACAGCGCGCCGGCGCGGACGTGCGCCGTCCAGTGCATCGCCGAGGGCGGACGGGCCGTCGTCATGCGCCTCCCAGCGGCAGCCAGTGAGCGACGAACGCCGCCATCCCGTGGACGAACGGCAGGGCGGAGAGGTAGCCAAGCAGCAGGTAGCATAGCCAGATGCCGACGAAGGCGCTCAGCAACCCCCCCAGCCCGTAGGTGAGCATGTTGCGCCGGAGCAGGTCAATCGCGTTGCGGGGGCGGAACGGCACGCCGGCGAGCGCGAGCGGGATGAGCAGGGGGATGATGAGGGCGTTGAAAACGAGCGCGGCGAGCACCGCTTGGTATGGGTCCGTGAACCCGAGCAGGTTCAGCGCTGCGATCCCAGGGAGGGCCCCGACGCCCGCCGTCGCGAAGATCGCCGGAATGATGACGAAGTACTTCGCGACGTCGTTGGTGATCGAGAACGTCGTGAGCGCCCCGCGGGTGATGAGCAGCTGCTTGCCGATCGAGACGACCTCGATGAGCTTGGTCGGGTCGTTGTCGAGGTCGACCATGTTACCGGCCTCCTTCGCCGCGCTCGTTCCGCTGTTCATGGCGAGCCCGACGTCGGCGCGCGCCAGCGCCGGGGCGTCGTTCGTGCCGTCGCCGGTCATCGCGACGAGCCGCCCGGCCGACTTCTCCCGCTGGATCAGCTCGAGCTTCGTCTCGGGCTTCGCCTCGGCGACGAACTCGTCCACGCCGCTTTCGTACGCGATCGCCGCGGCGGTGAGCCGGTTGTCACCGGTGCACATGATCGTGCGGATCCCCATCATCCGCAGCTCGCGGATCCGGTCGCGAATGCCGGGCTTGACCACGTCCTTCAACAGGACGAGGCCCACGACCTTCTTGCTGACGGTGATCGCGAGCGGCGTCATCCCCTGGCGGGCCGCGTCCGCGGCGGCGCGACGGGTCGGCTCCGGGAGCGGGCCGCCGTACGCCTCGATCGAGCGGACCGCGCCCTTGTACACCTCCGTGCCGTCCTGCAGGAGGAGCCCGCTCATCCGGCGCTCGGGGGTGAACGGCATCACCTTGAACGTGCCGGGCTCGAGGCGCCGGCTGGTCGCGTTGCGGCGCGCCGCGAGCCGCACGATCGACCGGCCCTCCGGGGTCTCGTCGAGCGTCGAGGAGAGGAGGGCGGCCTCGAGCAGCTCGGCGGGCTCGACGCCCGGGGCGGGGACGAACTGGACCGCGAGCCGGCTGCCGACCGTGATCGTCCCCGTCTTGTCGAGGATGAGGACGTCCAGGTCGCCCGACGCTTCGACCGCCTTGCCGGACTTCGCGATGACGTTCGCCCGGGCGACCCGGTTGACACCGGAGATGCCGATCGCCGGCAGCAGCGCCCCGATCGTCGTCGGCATCAGGCAGACGAACAGGGCGATGATGGTCGCGAGGTCGATGGTGAGGAGTCCCGAGAAGTCGGCGAGGTAGACGAACGAGACGCAGACGATGAACAGGGTGACGGTGAACGCGGCGAGCAGGACGCTGAGCGCGATCTCGCTCGGGGTCGGCTCGCGCCCCATCCCCTCGACGAGGCGGATCAGCCGGTCGAGCAGGGATTCGCCGCGCGCGGCGCTGACCCGGACCTGGATTGTCCCCTGCAGGACCCGCGTCCCCCCCAGGACGCTCGTCTTGTCGCCGCCGCTCTCCCGGGTCACCGCCTCCGACTCGCCGGTCATCATCGACTCGTCGATGAGCGCGACGCCGTGGACGACATCCCCGTCCAGCGGGACCGGCTCTCCCGGGCGGATCTCGACACTGTCGCCGACCTGCAGCACGTCCGAGGCGACCCAGCGCGCCTCGCCGTCCGGCAGGATCTGTCGGGCGCGGATGCCGCTGCGGATCGTCCGCAGGCTCTCCGCCTGGGCCCGGCCCTGCGCCTCCGCGATGGCGTCCGAGACGTTCGCGAACCAGACGGTCAGGAATAACACGACCGCGATGACGAGGTAGTAGCCGCTGCGGTAGCTCCGCACCACGTCCGGGAACGGTCGCGGGAACAGCGTGATCGCCGTCACGAACAGGAACAGGACGAAGACGCAGAACATGAGCGGCCGCCGCAGCTGGTGGCGCAGGCCGAAGAACCGGATCGACTCCGCGAGGACGTGGCGCGCGGAAGTGTGGGCCCGGCGGCGGACGGAGACCCGCGCGCCCGGCTCGACCTCGAACGGTGCCTCGGCCGCCATCGCTAGTGCCCTCCGACGATCTGCGACAGCGGGCCGAGGGCCATCACCGGCAGGAAGACGAGCGCGGTGACGATGACGAGAAAGACGGTGAGGTAGAGCGTGTAGGTGGCGCTGACGGTCTTCAGTGTCCCCGGACCGGCGGGAAGCGTCTCCTGCGACGCGAACAGCTCCCCGACCTTGAGCATCACCCAGATCGGCAGGAAACGCCCGACGAGCATCACGACGGCGCCGGCGAGGTTGAAGAACGGCGTGTTGTCGTTGACGGCGATGCTGCCGAGGGCGCTGCCGTTGTTCGCCGACTCGCTGGTGAACTCGTACAGGACCGAGCTGAAGGTGTGCGCCGCCGCGGCCGGGGTCATGCCGGCGAGCGAGACGAACCCGCCCAGGAACGCGACCGCCGTCGGAACGAGGATCAGCGCCGGATGGACCAGGAGCGCAAGCGCCGCCCACCTCACATGCGCGGTGCCGACCTTCTTGCCGAGATACTCCGGGGTCCGGCCCACCATCAGGCCGCCGACGAAGATCGCGAGCACGCCGAACAGCAGGAGCATGCCGAAGCCGGTGCCGACGCCGCCGGGGGTCGACTGGGTGAACATCCCGAACAGGAGGACGAGCTGGGCGACCGGGGCGACCGCCCCGATCGCCAGATTGTTCGCCCCGACGCCGCCGTAGACGCTGGCGACCTGGAACAGCGCGCTCTCCGGGAGGCTGAAGCGGAGCTCCTCGCCGACCGGGTAGCCGCTGAGCTGCGGGTTGAGGCCGGCGATGCCGGAGACGAACGGGTTCGCGGCGGCCTGGTAGGCGATGAAGAGGCCGAGGGCGACGCCGAAGACGATCAGGACGGTCACAAGGTAGGGCCACGCCTCGCCCTTGCGGCGCACGATGGTGGCGAAGGCGAACGGTGCCGAGAACGGGATGAGCATCAGGACGAACGTTCCGAACAGGTTCGAGAGGGCGGAGGGGTTGGCGAGGGGGCTCGCCATGTTCGCCGCGTAGTAGCCGGCCCCGTTCGAGCCCACGAGCGAGGCCGCCTGGAAGGTGGCGACCGGTCCGAGAAAGATCGTTTGCAGGCCGCCGGTGAGCGGGTGGATGGCGACGCTCGCGGTCCACGTCTGCGGCACGCCGAGGAAGACAAGGATGATCGCGAAGACAACGCTCAGCGGGAGGAGGACGCGGGTGATCGAGCGGACGAGGTCAACGTAGAAGTTGCCGAGGGTGCCGTCCTTGCGGACGAAGCCGCGGATCGTCGCGGCGACGGCGGCGAGGCCGGTCGCCGGCGAGACGAACAGCGCGAGCGGCCAGGCGACCGTCAGCGCGCCGGAGCTCAGCTGGGACTCGTTGGTGAAGTGCGTGAAGTTCGTGTTCGTCGTGAAGCTCGATGCGGAGTGGAAGGCGAGCATCCACGCCATGTCCGGCGCGCCGGTCGGGTCGTAGGGCAGACGGGCCTGAAACAGCAGGAACAGGAAGATGAACCCCAGCACCCCCGCGTTGACCCCGAGCAGGGCGCCGAAGTACCTCCCGCGCCCGCATCGACTGTCGGGGCGAGGTGCCGAGGAGCCGGTAGACCGCCGACTCGACCGGGGTGAGGAGACCGTCGCCGACCAGCGGGCGGTCCATGTAGACCCGGCCGAGGTACCGGCCGAACCACGGCGCGACGGCGATGACGATCGCCACCAGCGCGAGAACATCCCACAGCGAGCGGAGCTCGAGGGCCATGGCCTCCGATCAGACGCGCTCGGGGTGGACCATCGCCCAGACCAAGAAGGCGGTCAACCCCGCCACGAGCAACGTCAGCACGACCAGCCCGAGGTCGGCCGAGACCCAGGAGATCACGTCCATCGCTGGCCTGGGGCGTTCGTACCCGAGGGGCTCTTTAGCCTGCCTTCCGCCGGCGCCGGGTCGCGGTGCGGGTGAAGGTTTAAGCCTCGGTCCGGGGCCGCCCGTCGCCGCGCTGCCGGGCCTCGCGCGAGAGCCGGCGCACGATGCGCCGCATCGCCTTCTCCCGCCTGGCCTCGGCGAGCTGGTAGGCGACGTCCCGCGTCTCGAGCGTCAGGAGCACGACCACCCGTCCCACGGAGGTCCGGCCGGTCCGCCCGCGCCGCTGGATCGCTCGGATCTCGCTCGCGACGGACTCGAAGAAGACGACAAGGTCGACGTCGGGGACGTCCAACCCCTCCTCCGCGACGCTGCTGGCGACAAGGATCGGGAACCGCCCCTCCCGGAAGCCGCCGAGGACGCGCGCCTGCTCCTTCTGGTTCATTCCGGGGTCGTCCTTGTCCCTCGTCGCCTGCCCGACGAACCGGCCGACCTTCCAGCCGTCCGCCGAGAGGACCTCGTGGATCGACTGGATCGTGTCGCGGTACTGCGCGAAGACCAGGACCCGGGGCGGGTGGTCGCGGGGTGCGGCCAGCGTTTCCCGGACGAGCGTCACGAGCGCGTCGAGCTTCGGGTGCGAGCTCTCCTTGGTCGTGGTGAGCGCCGCGGTCGCGTCGGCGGCCGCCTCAACGACCTCGGGCAGCTTGACGAAGGCGGCGTCTCCCCGGCTCGGCTTCGGCTTCCCCCGGACCCGCTCGACGTACTGGACGAACGGGCTGAGCCCCTGGGTCTCGAGCCGCTCCTGGGCGTGGTGCAGGTGGAGCAGCACGAGCTGGTGGAACAGCGGCCCGAACCGGCGGACCATCGGGCCGGGTCGAGCGAAGATCTCCGCCCGGAGCGCGATCAGGTCCTTCACCGACAGCGAGGCGATCGGCTTCTTCCGCAGGAATCCCATCTTCTGCAGTCGCCGGGCCCGCTCTCGCGACGCCGTGGCGAGCAGCTCGCGAATCCGGCTCGCCACGGGCGTGAGCTCGACCCAGCGCTGCTCGACGTCGACCTCCTGGACGTACTCGCGGACCCCCTCGTCGTCCCGGGTGCGCGCCTCGATGCGGGTGACCCCGAGCGCCGCAACGACCTCCTCGATCCGCTCGTCCTTCCCACCCGGCGACGCCGTCAGGCCCAGGACGCGGCCCCCGGCCGGCCGTCGCAGGCGAAACTGTTCCGCGACCGGAACGTAGACGTACTTGCCGACGGCGTGGTGCGCCTCGTCGAAGACCAGGAGGGCGACGTCGGAGAGGTCGTATCGCTCGTCCCGAAGGTCGTGCGCGACGATTTCGGGCGTGGCGAAGACCAGGTCCGCACGCTCCCACGCCCCCTCCCGGAGCGGCCGGCGGACCGTGCCGGTGAACCGCGCGGTGCGGAACGGGGTCAGCCACCGCGCGAACGCGTCGGCGTGCTGCTGGACCAGCGGCCGCGTCGGCGCGAGGACGACGACCTTGCCGTCGGACCGCCGGAGGACCTCCCCGGCGAGGAGCGCGGCGATGACGGTCTTCCCGAGCCCCGTCGGGAGCACGACCAGCAGGTCCTCCGTGAGGCCGATCCGCGCGAGGTCGATCTGGAACGGGAGGGCTCGGATCGTCCCCGGGCGGACGAACGGGTGGACGACGTTCCCCTCCTCGACCTGCCAGATCCCTTCCAACGGCGGAGGGTGGGGGCGCCGGAGGGGCGCGGCGTCGGGCACGACCGACCCGTCGCCGGCGAACTCCTCGAGCTGGTGCTGCCGGCCCATCCGTCGCCCGCGCGGCCGAGCGCGGAGCGGGCGATAGTCCCTTGGGTCGGACGCGGTCGACCCTGAGGCCGGGAGCGCGTCGGCCGTTACGACATCGGTGCCGTCGGGGAGACGAGCGTCTCTCGGCCCCCGAGATACGGTCGGAGGACCTTCGGCACCTCGATCGCTCCGTCGGGCCGCTGGTACTGCTCGACGAGGACCGCGAGCACCCGGGACGTCGCGACCGCCGTCGAGTTCAGGGTGTGGGGAACGACCTTTCCGGGCTTGCCCGCACGGCCCAGCCGGATCCCGAGGCCGCGCGCCTGGTAGTCCGTGCAGTTCGAGCAGCTGACGACCTCGCGGTACGCCTGCTGTCGCGGGAACCAGGCTTCCAGATCGTACTTCTTCGCGGCCACGGTCCCGACGTCACCGGTGCAGACGTTCACGACGCGGTATGGGACACCGAGCTGCCGGAGCACCTCCTCGGCGTTCCCCCGGAGCTCCTCGTGCAGGGCGGCGGACTCCTCGGGCCGGCAGAAGACGAACTGCTCGACCTTTTGGAACTGGTGGACCCGAAAGAGCCCCTTCTGGTCGACCCCGTGGCCGCCGATCTCGCGGCGGAAGCACGAGCTGAGGCCGGCGAGGCGGATCGGGACCGCCTCCTCGTCCAGGATCTCCCCCTGGTAGAGCGCGGCGAGCGGGTGCTCGCTCGTCGCGATCAGGTACAGGTCGTCGCCTTCGACCTTGTACATCACGTTCTCAAAGTCGTGGAGGTCGGTGACGGCCTCGTACGGCTCCCGACGCAGGAGCAGCGGGGGGAGGACCGGAGTGAAGCCCCGCCCGACGAGGAAGTCGAGCGCGAACCGCTGCAGCGAGAGGTCGAGGAGGGCCAGCGGTCCTTTGAGGTAGTAGAAACCGGCGCCGCTCGCGCGGCGGGCCCGGTCAAACTCCACGAGTCCGAGGGCTTCGAGCGCCTCGCCGTGCGGCCGCTGGCCGGGCCAGGGGCTGGCCGGCGTCCCCCAGCTGCTCACGACGACGTTTTCCGTGTCGTCCTTGCCGAACGGCACCGTCGGGTCCAGCAGGTTCGGCAGCCGTCGGGCGAGCCCGTCCCGCTCGGCGCGGAGCCGCCCTTCCGTCTCCTCCGCCGCCTTCAGCGCGTCGGGCAGCGCCTTCGACTCGGCGAGGAGCGCATCCGTCGACGTGCCCGCCTTCCGGGCCGCCGCCACCTTCTGGCCCATCGCGTTGCGCTGCGCGCGGAACCGGTCCGCCTCCTGCAGGCTCGCCCGCCACTCGGCGTCCTTCGCCCGCACCTCGACGAGGAGGCGGAGGTACTCCGGGACCCGCCGGCGGCCGAGGTTCTCCTCGACCTTCTCGGGTTCTCGGCGGACGATCTCGAGGTCGATCACGTCACTCGGCTCAGGCGAACGCCGCGTTAATCTTTCCTTGAGCGGCCGGAGCCGCACAACCCCTATGTACCTTCAGCCTAGGTCGGGGCCGGGCACGGCACCGAGGGGGACGGAGATCGATGGAAGGGGAGTTCGGGCTGTTCATCGGGGGAAAGTGGACGACGCCGCCGAACGCGAGCCGGTTCGAGACGAAGAACCCGGCGACCGGCGAACGGGTCGGGTCGTTCGTCGCCGCGACCCCGAAGGACGTCACCGCCGCGGTCGACGCCGCCGCGGAGGCGTGGCCCGCATGGCGGGCCACCCCCGCGCCGAAGCGCGGGGAGCTCCTCCTCGAGGTCGCGCGTCGGATGCGCGCCTCCAAGCCGGAACTCGGCCGCATCGTGACCCGCGAGATGGGCAAGGTGCTTGCCGAGGGGCTCGGCGACGTGCAGGAGTCGATCGACTTCGTCGAGTACATGGCCGGCGAGGGCCGCCGGCTCTTCGGCGAGACCGTGCCGTCCGAACTGCGCTCGAAATTCTGCCTCACCATCCGCCAGCCGAAGGGGGTCGTCGCGTGCATCACGCCGTGGAACTTCCCCACCGCGATCCCGAACTGGAAGATCGCCGCCGCGCTCGTCACCGGCAACACCGTCGTCTTCAAGCCGGCGAGCGCGACCGCCCGTTGCGCGGCCGAGGTCGTCCGCCTCTACGAGGAGGCCGGCGTGCCGGCCGGGGTCCTCAACCTCGTAACCGGCGCCGGCGGGACGGTCGGCAACGCCCTCATCGACGACCCGCGGGTGCGCACCGTCTCCTTCACCGGCGGCGTCGAGACCGGTCGGGAGGTCTACGTCCGTGGAGCCCGGGGGCTCAAGATGGTCCACCTCGAGCTGGGCGGGAAGAACCCCGTGATCCTGATGGACGACGCCGACCTCGGGCTCGCGCTGGAGGGGGTGCTGTTCGGCGCCTTCGGCACCTCCGGGCAGCGGTGCACCGCGACGAGCCGGTTGATCGTCCACGAGAAGATCGCCGAGACGTTCCTCGGGCGGCTCCTCGAGCGGCTCGACCACTTTTCTGTCGGGGACCCGCTCGACCCGAAGACCGGCATGGGCCCCGTCGCTTCGGCCGACCAGGAGCGCAAGGTGCTCGAGTACATCGAGGTCGGGAAGAAGGAGGCGAAGCTCCGGTACGGCGGCGCGAAGCTGACCGGCGGCGCCTACGACCGCGGCTATTTCGTCCAGCCGACCGTGTTCGAGACGAAGCACGGTACGCGGATCTCGAAGGAGGAGATCTTCGGGCCCGTCCTCTCGGTGATCAAGGTCGGTTCGTACGAGGAGGCGATCCGGGTCGCGAACGACGTCGACTACGGCCTCTCGTCGTCGATCTACACCCGCGACGTCAACCTCGCCTTCCGTGCCATCCAGGACCTCGAGGCGGGGATCACCTACGTCAACGCCCCGACGATCGGGGCCGAGGTGCAGCTGCCGTTCGGCGGCGTCAAGAACACCGGCAACGGTGGGCGGGAGGCCGGGAGCGTCGCGGTCGAGGAGTTCACCGAGATCAAGACGGTCTTCGTCGACTTCTCCTCCAAGCTTCAGAAGGCGCAGATCGACGCCGGACTCGGCGAATGAGCCCGTTCCGCGCCTCCGACGAGCAGCTCGACCGGGAGATCATCGCCGTGGAGGGGCTCGTACGGGTCCGCTTGCGCCGGGCGAGCGATGACCTCAAGGAACTGGACGCGGCCCTGCGCGAGCTGCGTCGCGAGCGCCGCCGCCGCGAGCTCTCTGAGGCCGGGACCGACAGCGCGATGAGCGAAGGCTCCGCCCACGTCTGAGCGAGGGCGCTCCGGCCCGCGCGCGCTCGGCTACGCCCCGGTTCGAGCGCCCCTCGTGGCACAGCACCTCGGGGTGAGAGCACCCGAAGTCCACCGAGGCTACGGTCTCCCGCCCGACGCACGCGAGCTCCCGCTCGCTGGGGGTAATCGACGCGGCGGCCTCCTGGGCGACTCGAAGAGAACCCGCTGCCGACACGGCAGCGTCCAGCGGGTGCTCGTCGGTCGAGGTGCGGACGATGCGGCCGAGCAGCACCCGTGCCGACCCCGGTCGGTCCTCGCGGACGAGGAGCATCCTCTGGCTCGTTCCGTTGTCGGCGACCGCAGAGTAGCCGGGGCCGTCGTCCGGGGGCCGAAGCGGCCCACCCTCGGAAGCCGCTCGCCGTGCGGGCTCCGCGCTAGAGCATGCCGGTCCGGTTCGGGTTGTCAAAGTTCGTGAGCAGCAACTGGCCCCGGTTGGTAGGGCGGGCCACCGGGGCGAGCAACGGGTCCTCTTCCAGCGCCGGGACCGTCTCGGAGATCGGCACATCCACCAGGATCTCGCGGGTGCGGCCGCCCCGGCCGCGCGAGACGATCGTCGCCCGGATCAGCCCGAGGGTCTCCAGCTCGCTGACGTAGTTGGAGATGGAACGGGCGTGGAGCGGCTGCAAGCCCAGCCGCTCGGCGAGCCGACGGTAGTTGTCGTAGACCTCACCGGTGAGGACGCCGTTGCGGCGTCGCTCGTACAGCTGGAGGATCGAGTAGAGGAGGACCTTGCAGTGCGGCGGGAGCGTCCTGCAGCACTCGACGACGATGTCCTGCTCGAGGCGGTTCTTCGCCTTCACGACGTGGTCCGGGGTGATCCGCTTCGCGTGGTCGCGCTCGGCCATCTCGGCCGACAACCGCAGCAGGCCGAGCGCGCGACGCGCGTCCCCATTCTCCAGCGCGGCGTAGGCAGCGCACCGCTCGACGACCCCCGGGTCGACGATGTCGTCGTTGAACGCCTCGCGCGCCCGATCGCGCAGGATGTCCTGCAGCTCGGAGGCGTTGTACGGCTGGAAGACGATCTTCTCCTCGTTCAGCCGGCTGCGGACCCGCGCGTCGAGCTGGTTGGTGAACTTGAGGTCGTTCGAGATCCCTACCAGGCTCACGCGGGCGTCCTCGAGCTCGGTGTTGAGCTGGCTCAGGGTATAGAGCACGTGGTCGCCGCTCCGCGCCACGAGCCGGTCGATCTCGTCGAGGATCAAGACGGTCGTGCCGCGACGCGCGTCCAGGATGCGAACCATCGCTGCCTGGACACGGTTGAGCGACCAGCCGGTCGGAATCCGGTCCGACTCGCTCGCGACGTAGGTGTTCCCGATCGTCTGGAGGAGGCTGTACGAGGTGTCGATGTTCGCGCAGTTGACGCTGACGAAGCCGAGCTTCGTGCTCGGGGAGGCCCGCCGCTCGATGTCCTGCCGCACCTGGGCGACGACCGCGGTCTTGCCGGTCCCAATCTTGCCGTACAGGAGCAGATTCGACGGGAGGTCGCCCCGGAGCGCCGGTCCGAGAATCTCGACGACCTTGCGAATCTCCTCCTCCCGGTGCGGAAGTCGGGGCGGGACGTACGAGTCGCGGAGCACCTCTCGGCTGCCGCGGAACAGCCCGCTCTTCGACTGGAGAATCGCGTCCAGCAGCGCACCGGTTCCCCCGGTCGCCGGGGTGGCGGCTCCCGGCACGGGGGGAGCCTCCTCGGCGCCCGCCGCGGAGCGGCGGTCTGCTCCCGGGACGACGGCCCGCGCGACGACATCGCTTGCTTCGAATCGCGCCGGCGGGGACGCCGGACGATCCTCGGGAGCAGGTTGCACCTATACGCCTGCCCTTGGGCCTCGGGCGGCGGTTGCACGGTCGCGTTCCATATCTACCTTTTGCCGACGCGAGCGCGCGACGCGGCGTCGGAGCGCGCTGCCCCGCGCCTGCGACACGACCGAAGCGATTTGAAGGCCCGAGCGCCTCGGACCGCCCGATGGACGCGCCCGCGGCCGCCTCGGCCTCCCATGCTCGCCCCTTCGGCGGGGCGACGCTCGTCCTGACGATCATCGGCTCCGCCGTCCTCGCCGGGGTCGGCATCCTCGGGATGGTCTACTGGCTCGTCACGTTCCGCTGGGTCCTCTTCCTCAGCGTGATCCCCTTCGTCGTCGGCGCCTACCTGCTCTTCACCCGCGCGACCGGCCCGGACCGCGCCTAGGCCCGCTGGCGATGGCACCCGCGGGGAACCCGGTGCCGCGCAGGGTCATCGTCAAGCTCGGCGGCAGTCTGATCACCCGCAAGCGGGAGGTCGAGAAGCTCCGTCCGAAGGTGCTTCACCGCCTCGCGGTCGAGCTATCGGAGGCGAAGGGGGTCCCCCTAGTCGTGCTCCACGGTGCCGGATCGTTCGGGCACCCGGGGGCGGCCCGGTTCGGCCTCGCCCGGGCACCGGACGCCGACCACCCCGCCGGCGAGCGGGTGCGCGGCGGAGCCATCGTGAGCGCCGAGGTCCGGCGCCTGCACGTAATGGTGCTTCGCGAGCTGGTCCGCGCTGGGCTCTCGCCCTGGTCGATCCCGCTCGCGACGGTCGCCCGGAACCGGGCCGGCGCGCTCGAGGCGCTCGACCCGGCGCCGTTCGAGGAGGCGCTCGCCCGTGGGGCGATGCCGGTGTCGTTCGGCGACGTCGTGCCGGATTCATCGTGGGGCGTCTCGATCCTCAGCGCCGACACCGCCGCCGTCGAGCTCGCCCGGCGCCTCGGCGCCGGCCGCGTCGTATTCGCCACCGATGTCCCCGGGGTCCTGGAGGGACGGCCGGGGACCCGGCGCACGGTGATCCCCTCGGTGTCGGAGCGGCTGCTCGAGGTTCTCGCCCCCACGGCTGGCGCGGTGGACGTCACGGGAGGGATCCGAACGAAGGTCGCCGCCATGCTCGAGGTGGCGCGCCACGGCGCCGACGCAGCCGTTATTAGCGGACTGACGGATGGAGCCCTCTCGAGAGCGCTCCGGGGGGAAACGGTCTACGGGAGCTGGGCCCACGCGCGAGCCCCGTAAGGCGCAGGACCAGGCGGGCCTCGACCTCTCGCACCGGAAGGCCGAGCACGTCAAGGTCGTCCTCGGCCGCAACGTCGACGGACGCTACCGCTACTGGAACGACATCCAGCTCATCCACTGCGCGCTCCCCGAGGTCGACTTCGCGGACGTAGACCCGTCGACGACCCTCCTCGGGCATCGGCTGAAGGCGCCGATCGTCATCACCGGGATGACCGGGGGATTCCCGGATGCCGCCAAGATCAACGAGAACCTCGCCCGCGCCGCCGCTGAGGTCGGTATCGCGATGGGCGTCGGCAGCGAGCGCGCGGCCGTACCTGAAAGGCCAGTACCCGGAGAGCTACGCGTGCGTCGCCCGCCACAACGTCCCGCTCAAGTTCGCCAACATCGGCGCCCCGCAGCTGATCCCCCAGAAACCGGGCGACCCGGTCGTCGGACCGGAGGAGGCGCAGGCGGCGATGCGCCTCATCGGCGCCGACGTCCTCGCGGTGCACCTCAACTTCCTGCAGGAGATGGTCCAGCCCGAGGGGGACCGCCGGGCGAAGGGGTGCCTTGCCCGCATCGCCGAGCTTGCACGCCGCTTCCCCGTCCTCGTCAAGGAGACCGGGGCCGGTCTCTCCCGGCCGGTCGCCGAGCAGCTCCGCGAGCAGGGGGTCCGCGCGTTCGACGTGAGCGGGACCGGAGGCACGTCGTTCGCCGCCGTCGAGCATTACCGGGCCGTCGAGCAGGGCGCCGAACGGGAGGCCCGGATCGGCAAGACGTTCTGGGACTGGGGGATCCCGTCGCCGGTCTCGGTTGTCGAGCTCGCCCCGTTGGGGACGCAGGTCGTGGCGAGCGGGGGAATCCGCTCTGGGCTCGACGTCGCCCGCGCGCTCGCGCTCGGCGCGACCGCGGCGGGCACCGCCGGCGGCGTCCTGCGGGCCGCCTCCACGAGCTTTGAGGCGACCCTGACCGAGCTGCAGACGCTCGTCCACGAGCTGAAGGTCGCCATGTTCCTCACGGGGTCGCGGACCGTAGCGGAGCTGCGCAACGCTCGGACGGTCATCACCGGGGAGACCCGCGCGTGGCTCCAGCGCTAGCCGGTTCGGAACCGGAGGCGCTCCACCGGGCGAAGCTCGACGCCGGCGGCCCCCGCGGCGCCGTCTCGAACGTCGAGTTCCTACGCGCCCTTCCGCCGGACGCCCGCGCCCGGCTCGGCGTCGGCATCGCACGGAAACCGACCCGCTCGCTCTCCGGCGTCGCCGTCGTGGCCGTGATGACCGCCCCGGCGCGGTGCCCGCACGGCCGCTGCGCCTACTGCCCCGGTGGGCTGGAGCGGCGGACGCCGCAGAGCTACACCGGAGAGGAGCCGTCGGCCCTCCGCGGAGCGCAGTTCCACTACGACGCGGAGGCGATCGTCCGCCACCGCCTCGCCGACCTCGAGGAGATCGGCCACTCGACCTCCAAGGTCGAGGTGATCGTGATGGGCGGGACGTTCCCCGCCCGGCCTCTGACGTACCAGCGATCGGTCCTCCAGGGGATCTACGACGGGCTCAACGGGACCGGCTCGGCCGACCTCGCCGAGGCCCAGGAGCGGAACGCGACAGCCGACCACCGGCTCGTGGGCCTTACGGTCGAGACCCGACCGGACTGGTGCGACCGCCGGGTCCTCCCGTTCCTCCTCGATGCCGGCGTCACTCGGGTCGAGCTCGGCGTCGAGTGCCTCGAGCCGGCGGTGCTGGATGCGGTCGGTCGGGCTCACGGCGTCGACGACGTCCGTGTCGCGACGCGGGCCGCGCGCGACCGGGGCCTGAAGGTCGGCTATCACATGATGCTCGGGCTGCCGGGGATGACTCCGGCGAGCGACCTCGCCGGGTTCCGCCGACTCTGGGCGGAGGAGGAGTTTCGGCCCGATTTCCTGAAGCTGTACCCGACGCTCGTCCTGCCGGGAACGGGGCTCTACGACGACTGGACGGCGGGTCGGTACGTGCCGTACGAGACGGAGACGGCCGCCGAGCTCCTCGCCGCCATCAAGCAGGAGGTCCCTCCGTGGGTTCGGATACACCGCATCCAGCGGGACATCCCCGCACGGCTGATCGCGGCCGGGGTGCGCGCGAGCAATCTGCGCCAGTTGGCCCAGCGCCGGCTCGCGCAGAACGGTGCCGCCTGCCGTTGCCTCCGGTGCCGCGAGCCTGGCCGGAAAAGCTCCCCGCCGGCCGACGAGTTCGTCCTCGAGGAGCGGGAGTACCTGGCCGATGGGGGGACGGAGCGGTTCCTGTCGTTCGAGCACCCCTACGCCGACGTCTGCGCCGCGTACGTCCGGCTCCGGTTCCCGCCTGCACCGGTCGACGAGGGGCTGGCGGACCCGGTAGTCCGCGAGTTGAAGGTCGTCGGGCGAGAGCTGGCTGTCGGCGCGGAAGCGAGCGGCGCCGACGCCTACCAGCACCGGGGGTTCGGCTCCCGCCTCCTCGCGGAGGCCGAACGGCAGGCGCGCGCCGCAGGGTTCGACCGCCTCTTCGTGATCAGTTCCGTGGGGGCGCGGGAGTACTACGCCCACCGCGGCTACACCCGCCGCGGGCCGTACATGGCAAAGTCGTTGCGCCCGGCGCCCGCTCCCGGCTGACGGTGGAGCGGCCAGCACGGTTCGCGCCGCGCAACCCTTAAACCCGCCCCCGTGTCGCCGGCCGAAGGTGCCGTGCGATGGCCCGGAACGTTCAGGTTGAACCGCTCAGGACGGTCCACATCGAGGACCAACAGGTCGAGCTCGTCGAGCGCAAGGGCCTGGGCCACCCCGATTCGATCGCGGACGGCGTCTCGGAGTCGGTGAGCCGGGCGCTCTGCCGGCTGTACCTCGACGAGTTCGGCAAGATCCTGCACCACAACACGGACGAGACGCAGGTCGTCGGGGGCGCCTCCGAACCGAAGTTCGGCGGCGGACGGATGACGAAGCCGATCTACGTTCTCCTCGTCGGCCGCGCGACCACCGAGGTCAACGGCGAGAAGCTCCCGTACCGGGACGTCGCGATCGACGCGGCGCGCACGTACGTGCGGTCGGTCTGCTCCCACCTCGACCCCGACAAGCAGATGGAGATCGACTGCCGGATCGGCCAGGGCTCGGTCGACCTGCGCGGCGTCTTCGACCAGAAGCAGGTCCTGGCGAACGACACGTCGTTCGGGGTCGGCTTCGCCCCGCTCTCCGACACGGAGCGCCTGGTGCTAGAGAGCGAGCGGTTCCTGACGACCAAGCTGAAGAAGAAGCTCCCCGCCCTCGGGGAGGACGTCAAGGTCATGGGCTACCGTCAGGGGTCGAAGATCGGCCTCACGGTCGCCGCGGCGCTCGTCGACAGCGAGGTGAAGGATGCCGCCGAGTACGCGAGCGTCTGCGAGGAGATCCACGACAAGCTCGCCGACCTCTCGAGCAAGCTGACCCGGCGGGAGGTCACGATCGACGTGAACACCGCCGACGACCCGCAGCTGGGGCGCTACTACCTCACCGTCACAGGCTGCTCGATGGAGGCCGGGGACGACGGCTCGGTCGGGCGCGGCAACCGCGCGAACGGCCTCATCACCCCGTGCCGGCCGATGAGCCTGGAGGCGAGCGCGGGGAAGAACCCGGTGAACCACGTCGGCAAGATCTACAACATCCTCGGCAACATGATCGCCAACGAGATCGTCCAGGAGACCGGCGGGGACGTCAAGGAGGTCCACGTCCGGATCCTCTCGCAGATCGGCAAACCGGTCGACCAGCCGCAGGTCGCCAGTATCCAGATCCTGCCGGCCGACGGCGTGCGGCTGCCGGCGGTGAAGGCGAAGGCCGAGGCGATCACCGCGGCGGCGTTCGACGAGATCGACTCGATCCCGAAGCTGTTGCTCACCGGCAAGGTGACGGTCTTCTAGGTGGCGGACGGGCGGCCGCGGCGGGGCCTCTAAATAGGTCACGCCCCCCATAGCGTCCGCCCGAGGCTCTTCCGCCGAGAGGCGAACGTCGTCGTGCTGCAACCGATCCAGGCGTACGAGCTCCTCGCCGCCGGCGTCGTCGGGGTCGCCTTCGTCGTGTTCGTCGTCGTCTACTTCCTGCGCAGCTACCGCATGCGCCGGCTGGAGGAGCTGAAGGGTGACCCGGTGGGCCGCGCGTCCGCCGGCGACCGGGCCTACAACCGGATCGCCCTCGCCCGCCGGGAGGCCGACCTGCTCGAGTCGCAGGGGACCGAGGTCTCCCGGGCCCGCCAGTTGATCGAGCTGGCGAACCACTCGCTCGACCAGCGCCAGAACGACCGTGCCTACGAGCTCGCCCAGTCCGCGCACGAGACGCTCGTCAAGGCGCGCCGCGAACCCCGGCTGCGCAGCGCGTGGGACCCCACAGCGTCGCCTACTCCCGAGCCGCTCGCCTCAGTCCCGCCGATGGCTCCGAGCCCAGCGCTGAACGCGACACCGGCGCCCTCGCCGGCGGTCCCGAAGAACCGTGTGGAGGCCCAGTTCGAACTGCGCCTTCTCGAGCAGGACCTCGCCCAAGCCGGCTCGGCGGCGGCCGGTCCGAACAAGGAGGCGCGGGAGCTCTACGTGCAGGGGCACGCCGCCTTCGACAAGGGCAACTTCGCCGACGCGTTCCGGCTAGCGATCCGGGGCCGACGCAAGGTCGGGGCGACGGTCGAGTCTCTCGGCGGCAGCGCCGCCGGCCAGCCGCCGATGGTCCCGGGGGCGGGTCCGTTGGACCCCGACCGCACGGCGGAGGCGACCGCGTCGGCGGGACGGTGTGCGCAGTGTGGGCATCCGCTCGTGGCGGGTGACGGCTACTGCCGCGGCTGCGGGGCGCCGACCTCGAACCCGTGTCCGAAATGCGGGAGCCCGCGACGGGCCCGCGACACGTTCTGCGGAAAGTGCGGGGCTCCGGCCGGCTGACGGCGGATCAGCTCGCCGGAACGACCCACTGGTCGAGCCGGCGCTGCGTCCGGGCCTCGTGGAGGACCGCGCTCGCGCCCAGCCACCGCTCGAGCGGGATCGCAAAATCGTGCCGGATGCGGGCCGAGAGCTCGTCCAGTCCGGCGAGGTGTTCGGGGGGTTGGCGGAGGGCGGCCCGGACGTGCTCCCGGACGTTCCAGACCCCGACGGGGAGGATCTCTCCCGGGTGGACCTCGCGGAGGACAACAACGCCCGCCTGCCGCCCAAGACGCTCCAACGCTTCCGCGGTCGCTAGGCGGGCGGCGTAGTAGCAGCCGCCGATCGCAGCGTACGTGGTTCGGCCCTGGTACCCTTCGTGGTCCCCCATGACGACGGTCTGGTCCGGAGATGGGTTCCAGAGCGTGTTCGGGTACCACGCTTCGATCGACTCGTATCGGAAGCTCCCGGGGAGGAAGGCAATCCGCCAGCGGTTGTCGAGCGCGGTCAGCGAGTAAAGCAGGATCTCGTCCAGCTCCGGCAAATCCCGAACCGTCTCCAACAGGCGCTTGGAGACGAGGTCGTCCACGGCGGTGATGCTCCATCGGGTGGGGACGAGCCGGCGCCGGCCCTGCCGTCCGAGCGTCCCGACACTGAACGCCCGCTGGATCCGGCTGACGCGGACCCCGCGGTCGTACAGCTCCTCGACCGCGGTCTTCGCCGTCGCGTGGATGTCCGAGCTGAGGCGATCGAGCTGCGGGTCGACCCGACGGACGTCGAGACGGACGCGCTCCAACGGAGCGGACGGCCCGAACGGAGGGGCGGAGTCGGAGAGGGCGATGTGCCCCCGGGGCGGGTGGCGGAACTCGGCCTCGCTCTCCACCGACTCGACGGCGAGACCCAGCAGCTGCAGTTTCTCGAGGAGTGGAGCGGGCTTGTCGGCGTCCGTGACGGGGCATCGGGTCGTGCCACGGACGAGCCCGGTCCGGAACCCGACGACCTCCTCCACCGACCGGCCGACCCACTCCTCGGGGGTGTCGAGCAGCTCGGTCGAGCCGTGGAGCGGAGAGAGCAGCGGGCCCAGGGCGACCTTCGGATAGCCGAACCGGCCCACGAACACTCCCGGAGGGGAGCTGCCGTCCAGCGTCGTCCCCTGGACCATCGGCAGGGTCCTCTCGAATGCCCGATACTTGACCAGGATCGGGCAGACCGGCTTGCCGCACAGCAACTGGGCCGACCGGCAGCGCAGGCACATCGTCGGGTCTTCCCGCAGGCCCGGCACGGTCCAGGTAAGCGCCGGGAGAGGGGCAAGCCCCGGGATCGGAACGTCGAACGACGGGCTGCTCATCCCCGACAGAGCAGGGGGACCCGGGTATCTAACCGCCGGAGGAGAGGTCACGAAACGCCGGCCGAGGGACGGCCACGCGCCAACTCAAATAGCGAGGGTTGGTGGGCGGCCGCGCTGGGACTGTGTTGTAGCTTGGCCCTCATATACAGGGACAAAGGCTTGCTTCCATGGGCGGATGAAGTGCTCATCCAGAACGGCCCTATCGTGTTGGGATTCGAGCAACTATCTGTTCGAATAGCCCCTACATGTAGTGTGTCAGGACATGTTGCCGGTTGAACTGTCAGGAGATCTTGCCGCCCTCAGGCTCCCCTGACGCGCTTCTTGCTCATCAGCTTGGGGTCGTGGTAGGCCTCGTGAGGCGTGGCCCAACCGATGCCACCGTGTAACCGAGTTCGGTTGTACTTCCGGCGCCACTCGTAGAGTTCTCGGCGGAAGTGGCCGAGAGACCGGAAGTGCACCCTCCCCACGAGCTCCTGGGTGAGGATGCCGTGGAACCGCTCGAGCTTCCCTCGGCCGCGAGGGTTGTACGGCCTCCCGTAGATCACCGAGATCCGTCGGGGAGCGCAGTACTCGCGGAACTCCTTCGAGATGAAGCAGCTCCCGTTGTCGACGTAGAGCGCCTTGGGCTGGCGGCCACCCTTGAACGCCCACCAGAGATTGTTCGTGGCCTCCCGTGTCCTCTCACGGAGGTAGGCGCGGGCCATCACGAGATACCGAGAACGATCGTCCAGGACGGTGTGGACGTAGACCTTCCCCCTCACCCCGGCGATCCGGAACTCGTAGACGTCCACCTGCCAAAGTGAGTCGACGTGACGGCGCTGGAACCGCTTGAACGGCTTGGGCTTCCTGACGCGTCGAACCATGAACCCGTGACGCTTGAGCACCCGGTGAACGGTGACCCAGCTCACCTGGACCCCGCGACGCCGAAGGAGAGCGTGGATCCGTAGCGCTCCCCAGGCGGGGTGCTTCCTCCGCAGCTGGAGGACCCGGTTGACGAGGTTCCCGTGGATCCGGTTCGGGCTGTGGTGAGGACGCCGGGACTCGTCCCGAAGGCCCTCTACGCCTTCTTCTCGGTAGTTTCGGCACCAGTTGCGGAGGGTCCGCTCGGAGATGCCGAAGAGTTGACAGATCTCTACGGCTCGGACACCCTTCTCGAGATGCTGCTTGACGGCGTGTAGTCGGAGTCGGACATCTTCCTTGACCAAGGCCACCCCCTCCGGGGGGCGGCAATATGTCCTGACAATTCAGACGGCAAGATGTCCTGCTACACTACACTTACCCGGCTTATCCAGGGCCTAATCGATTCCCGGGGACTGTCCCTGGACCGGCTCGTGCATGACAAGTATCGGTTGCGAGACGCGATAGCGGCTCGACTGGCGGAGCTTCGAGCGGAAAGGCGGCGCGCGGGGTTCCAATCCTTACTACTTCCCTCTTCGCCGTCAGCTGTAGTCGTCGACCCGCGTGTCATGTTCCGTTTCAGCCCGACGGATTACCCATGTAGCGAGAGGTACAACGGTGCGTACGTCTTTCGAAAACACTACTACAAGGAAGTCGGCGACCTCCGAAGTGAGGGCGAGGAGTTTGAGTGCGCACAATATATCGACTCGCTTCCGGCCGTCAAGTTCTGGGTCCGCAATCTTGAAAGGCGCCCCGACCACGCATTTTGGTTTCAGACCTCGAGTGACAAATTCTATCCGGACTTTGTCTGTTTACTCCATGACGGGCGATATCTCGTCGTTGAGTACAAAGGTGAGGACCGCTGGAGCAACGATGACTCGAAGGAAAAACGGAACATCGGCGAGCTCTGGGAGGAGCGAAGTGCGGGCCGTTGTCTCTTTGTCATGCCAAAGGGGCGTCGATTTGATGCAGTCGAGCTGAAGGCTAGGCCCGCCACTACCCCGCCGTAGACCCGACCAGATCGACCCGCCTTGATAGCTCTCCGCTGACGTTCAGTTTACCAGGGAAGGTGAATCCGTTTCGACGCGAAACACGGGCTATGCTGAATGGGTCTCGTCGAACCCTTCGCCACCTCTACTGCCTCGACTGCGGAGCGGACGTTCGTGTGCAGGGGCGACCGACGGGTACTGAGCGACCCGTGAAGTGCGTGCCGCGTCGGTCGACGGATATTCTCTCCGCGTTGGGATCTCCGACACGAGGTCGGGCACCGCGGGCGCGAACAGGGGTGGACTCCGGCCGGACGGGAGGGGACCTACCTTGCTTGAATGGGCCAACTTTTGGCGCAAGGCCCCACGCTATGCGCCCGAGTTAGCCTCTCGGTGCGGCGGGTGGCGGGGACGCACCCACCGGCCCGCCGCATTTCGAGCAGAAGGCCGGTACTGGCTCGGGGTAGTATGCCCCGCAGCGGAGACAGACCTTTCCGCTTGGAGCCACGTGCGTACCTCCCAGTAGGGCCCCCGGTGCCGTAAGAGCGGCTCCCGGGGGTTGGGCTCCCCAAGTTGGCGCGGCCACCCCAGGCACCTTAGACTTGAGAACCGCCCCAAGAATGACGAGAATGAGAGCGACGATAACCACTATGATCCCCACCACGAGGCCGCCGCCGTCGGCCGAACAGCCGCCGGGATTAACCTCTGTCCCGTTGAACGCGTACGTTGCACAGTCATTGGTTCCAGCGGCGTAGGATATCCACGTGACGGCGCCAAAAATCACTAAGAGTATCAGGCCGACTATGAGTAGAGTTCGCCTCATCCATCGGCGGTAGAAAGTTGACGTATTTGGACCCACCGACAGGAAATGAAGCAACCGCCCCTGGGAGGAGGGCGGCGTTGCCCCGGGGGGCATTCCACCTCGAGACTGACGCGAGCTTGAATCCCACTCAGCGAAGGACTGTCCGGGGCGTCTCCCTCAAGCGGGCCGGGGGAGGAATCGTCCTAAGGTCCACGGCTATGGCTCTGGTCGGCGTGTACTCGGTCTCACTCGGCTTCCTCTCGTCACCCGCTTGCGCCGAAGCTCTGGTTCTCCTTCGGGGGATGAGGGTGGCCCGGCAGCGACACGGAGCGACAGTCCTCCGAGCTCGGACGGACGCCTCCCACTTGGTCGAGATCGTAAGCGGGCGGGCGAAGGCACGCGACCCCGCCCTCCGCGAAGTGGTCGAACAGATCGCAGCCGAGCGGGCTCTCTTCGACGATTTCGAACTCAAGTGGTCTCAGTCGACGCATGCCCCCGAGCGGCAGCCTGGAGTTCCGACTGCCGACGCTCTCGCCCGTAGGGCCGCCGGTCTCGCCCAGCGAGATTGACAAGGTATTCACACCCCCGGGGGGTCCAAATCCCTCCGCGCCCGGCTGGCAAAGGACGGCTCCAGTCGACCTTGGCATGGGATTCACAACTTGCGGATTCCGAATCCCGACCGATCCGCCTCGGCTCCGACCCCCGACCCGGTGGATCGAATCCGAGGTGGGGACGGTATGTCACGATAGCGCTACAGTTCCTTCTATAGCCCACCATGAACCTTCTGGGAGTGTGGCGTCCCACAACTCGACCCGCCTCGCACTACTGCTTGACTGCATCCAACGCGGGGTCCCACTCAATTACCGCGACGTGAGGAACTTGTCACGCGGGGACTACGCGATCGTCTACGAGGCCCTCCTGCAACGGCAAGGCGGAAGGTGCTACGTTGCAAGTTGCGGTCGAACTCCAATCGAGTCCACGGTGAGGCGGCGACCAAACTACGCCACAACGTTCAACGGCACGAGCCGGACCCGGTTTTGGACTCGCACAGGCATCGACCCACTCAGGATCTACGAGACAGCGACACGACGTCCCAGCAGTGATTTTCAGAGTTGGTCTCGCCAGAGGGTCACACTTGGGAATGTAGAAGACGTCGTGGCAGTCGGCTCAAAGCGTTCGGAGGGTCGATTCGTGTTCGATCACGACCATCGCACGGGACACGTCAGGGGCCTGGCGTGTCTCTCATGTAACACAAGTGTCGACCTCAGTCTGCGTCGTGGGAAAGCCGCGCGACGCCGAGCCCGCGAAGCGCGCAGAGGTTGAGTGGTAGCACTCCCGGGGAGTGCAAATCCACGCCACTGCCGACCAATAGAGTCGGCTCAAAGGAATGCAAACCTCTCGGGGGCTGGCCGACGTGCGTTCGCTTAGGGAGCATGCTTTTCCATTTCGCGGGGTCGAGCCCGCAATCATCGAGGAGGGGGCTCTTCTCACCCCGCGAATCTGCAACCGAGCCCCGAACAGTTCGGAGTCTTCTCTCAGTGCTGAGCCCTCGAGGGCGCGGCCCATCCGAGCTGCGCTTGCTTCGCCGTCTCCCTTCCGTGACACACGCGACAAAGGGCGTGGGCGGTCTCGCGTGCCTGCTCGATGGGCATCCCGAGGAGCTTCCTCCCGAAGGCTTGTGACTGGAAACTGCCCGACCGATCCTTACGCACCGGGATCCGGTGCGCGAGGTCAAGGACCTCCGCTTCGAATGCGTTCCCACATTCGTCGCAGACGAAGGTCTCGCCCTCGGTGTACACTTTCGTCCCACGGGTGAGCCATGAAATCGCCTGTACTCGTTCATTGGGCTGTCTCCGCTTGTGGGGCATGGGCCTACTCAGATGGACGGGTGTTCCTCCCTGCCAATCAGCGAGCTCGCAATCCGGTGCGCAAGAGCGGTGACCGCGCCGGCTGCCTTGAGAATCTCGAGGTGTGCTTCGGGCGAAACCGTTCCGTGAGCTATGTCGTTCCGCAGTTCGTAGTACCGTTCGATTGTCCCGGTCGGGGTCTCCGGAACGCGTGAGTAGACCGAAACCGCAACTTTATCCGAGGGATCGATCACCGCGTTCTGTTCGGACACGATGGGTATGGCTTTTCTGCTGAGATACGGAGAGGCGCCGGTCAGGTCGCCGGCCAGCACCTTCTGGCGAGCGGCTGCCAAGTCGTACGTAGCGATTACCTCCAGGGATCGCCAAGCGTAGAAGAATCGCTCCTCGGCGTCCTCGGCCCAGATGGCTTCACCGAGGAGTGAGAGAGCGCGGCCCTTGGGTTCGTTGGGTGAAATCTCCTCGAGGAGTGTTTGGCCGACCTGATAGGCATGCCTCAATGCCACGCTCCAGCCAGCCATCTCTTCAACGGTGGGCATTCCCTTTGAACTCGGCAATGCGTAGCGCGTTGGGTCGCTTTCTAGCCTAAGCGTCCGGAGGAACTCCTTGCTCTCCACAATCGCGACCACCGGGACCGGGAAGCCCGCGGCAAATGCAAGGTGGTTCCGGATTCGTTCGGCGGTCGTGTGAAGGCGATCTATTCGGAGCAACGGTTCAGGTTCAGTGAACCGTCGGATGAACGTAGAGTTCGGGGGATCCCAAGTAACCATCGGATCGTGGGCATCGGTTCGCTCGATGGGTCGATCCGGGAACACCTTTAACTCTCCGACCTTCTGGAATGAAATCGGCTGCATCGCGGTTCTGACTAGAACCCTGCAGTAGTTCGGCTCGAATGCGAGGTGGGGCTCAGCACGCTCGATTTGCTGCAACACCTCGAGAGCTTTCGCGCCACAGTCGACCGTGGTGTTCGACATCACCATCGAGATTCCTACGGTCGCGTCACGCACTCCGAGTGGCAAGGGGTTCAGCTCAATCCCAAGCTTGTAAGTCGGCGAGGGAGGCGAAGGAACCTGAGCCACGGGCGGGGGCTGTACCGAATCACCTGGCTTCGTTCGCCGTCTCTTCGACATGGCGGGCCGTGAGCCGGTCATGTCGCGCGAGCATCAAACATATGCCCCCTCTGGGCCGGTTGAACCCGTGGCTCGAGCCGCCCGCCCAAGGACCGGGACCTTGAGTGGCCCTTGCAGTCTAGCAGGCTGGGCCGCGGAACGGCTATGGCGTAGAGGCCGAACCTTCCGCTAGGGGGTCATGCGACCATCTGACTACCGCTTGGTCACCGCCGACGGGCGAGACAAACTGCCACCCCCGGAGCAGTAGGGCCTGCACGCTTTCTGTCGGAACGACCCGCTCGATAGGCTGCGCTTTGAGTGAGCCCAGAATCCTCTCGAGCTCATCGCCTGCAACCTTTCCGCTCAGTACGTCTGCGATCCTGTCGTCTTCGACTCCTTTCTCCTTGAGCAGCGCGGCGACAACCGCCTCGAGTACGGTCGCTCGGTCCCCCGGCCGACCCGACAGCGCGAGCAGCGGCAGGCACCGTGCGTAGCTGGTCCGTAGCTCCTCAATCTTCTCGGGTGACAGCGTGCGGCCGAGGTTGTATAGGGAGTCGGTGGACCCGAGGGCATGGCCGAGGAAGTACTCTCGCCGAGTCCGGGACACGAGGCCGCGACTCTCGGCCGCTTCCAAGGCCGTGCTGACGAAAGCCCTCAGCGAGTGGGGTGTCCATCTGAGACCTTTCGGCGCAACCGTGTCCATCGCCGCCTGAACCCTTGACGCAAGGGACTTTCGCGCGATGAACGCCTGGCCGTCCTTCGACATGCGGGACTCTCGGAATCCGCGAGCATCGGGAGCGACTAACGGGCTCTCAACGGTCAGTTTCTCACCGCGGCGCTGCCGTTCCTTGAGGTAGGTCACGACCGCCTCGGCCGCTTCTTCGGTGATGCCCGTGTAGTAGCCCTTCCCCCCCTTCGACAGGAAAGCCGGGACCCGCAGGATCGGCGGCATGGGCTCGAAGTGGGGCTCGGGAGCCAGCTCCAGGTCGATCAGGTTCTTCAACCGAAGGCCATCGGCGCGTCCGCTCTGTGTGGCGAAGGTCCCGATTCGGGAGCCGCTCGAGGCAAGCAAGAGGACGACCATGCGGTCCCGCGCAGACTTGACCGCCCCGGCGATCTGGCGGACCTGGTCGTGGGTCGGGACGACCCGGGAAGCGTCTTCCTCGTCCGCCTCCGTCGACTTGACCGTTGGGTTCCACGTGGGCGCGGCACCGACCGACCCCAGGAACGACCGGACGGACCACCAGACGTTGGTAACGTACTTCGTCTTCAGCCCGGACTCCTGCTGCGAGTGGATGAAGTCCAGGACGACGTTGCGGAGCTTCCGCTCGTCCCTCCTTGCCAAGCGCAGGAGCCCGTCAACGTCGAGATTCGTCCTCTCGAGGAAGATGCGAAGATGGTCGAGCTGTGTGACCGCCGTACCGGCGGAACGGTCTTTTACCCACGTCGATACGTCGGGCTGTCTGAGGAGAAGGCTCGTGCGTTCCTTGGCGCTCGTGGCGGGCTGCATCGGCCACTCTACGAACCGTCGGGAATATGAACCTTTGTCCTCAAATTGTGGGACTGTGGGGTAGCTTGGTCCATCCTTCGGGGTTCGGGACTCCGAGACGCCAGTTCAAATCTGGCCAGTCCCACTCTCTTCCGCGAACCCCCCGGCGGCGGGCCGGTCACCGAAGCTTCTGAACCAGCGACCGGAGCGCAGCCCCGCCCTTGTGCAGCACGGGGCCGCCGTGGTACGTCATCAGCGAGTCGACGGCCAGCTGTCCCATCCGACGGGCGGAGATCGTCGCGGTCGGCACGTGGTGCGTGAAGTCGGGCGTGGTGAGGATCACGCCGTCGCCCTCCCCGAAGAACAGGTCGCCGCTGAACAGGAGCTTCCGCTCGGCCTGGTAGAAGGCGGTGTGCCCCGGGGTATGGCCGGGCGTGTGGTAGGCGATGAGCCCGCCGGCAGCGTCTACGCTGTCGCCGTCCTTCAGGGTCTCGTCGACCGTGAACGGCTCGGCGGGCGGAACGCCGGGCCCGTCGTATATCGGGTCGTTCGCGATGTACGCCGCCTCGATCCAGTGGGCGAACGTCCTCGCGTGGGTCTTCTCCGCGAGGACCCGGAGCGAGCCGACGTGGTCCCGGTGCAGGTGCGTGAGCAGGATCTTCTTGATCGATGTCGGCTCGATCTTGTGCTTCGCGAGGTAGGCGAGTGTCGCCTCGTGCGTGCCGGGAAGGCCGGTGTCGACCAGGGTCCAGCTGGCGCCCTTGTCCTTGAGCAGGTAGACGTGCGTCGAGAAGTCGGGCGACGGGTCGATCCCCTCGACCTGGTGAACCCCCGGAAGGATCTCCGACATGGCCGTCCTCGGCCTTCGCGAGGCGCGGACGGTTAAAGCGGGTCTCCCCGGGGCCACGACCGGGACGCCGGTCACCACCCGGCGCGAAGCTTCCCCAGGGCACGGACGGTCGACCGCGCCTCGGCCTCTGCCAGGTTCCCAAAGTCGACGATCGCGAGCACCTCGTCGATCCCGGCCCTCGCGAAGCCGTCCAGCTTTCCGGAGACCTCGCGCGAACTCCCGAACGCCGCCAGCCCCCGTTCCTCGAGTGCCTGCGGCGACGCGTGGTCCGGATGGTCGTGGGCCTTCTGGACGAGATACGTCGAGCCGGAGGAGATCCGGCTCGTCACGTACCGACGGAACGCGACCCGGGCCCGGTCGGGCTCCTCGCCGACGTACACATGGACGGCCGCCGCGACCGACCCCGGAACGGTGGCGGGCAGCGCCTCACGGTACTCCCGCACCTCGTCGGCCAGCTCGGAAAGGTCGTTCACCGTCGCGTAGGGGATGAGGGCGACCGAGAGCCCCTGGCGGGCGAGGAACGGGAGCGCCTCGCGGCGCTGGACGGCGACCGTGAACGGCGGGGACGGGCGCTGGACCGGTCGGACGTTGAGCCGGACCGCGGGGGAGTGCGCGCCGCCCGCGCGCACCTCTTGGCCCCCCAGGGCGAGACGCAGCTCCGCCAGCGCCGCCTCGAACCGCTCGCGCTTCTCCGACGCCGGGACGCCGAACGCTTCCAGCTCGGAGGCGAGGTAGCCGCTCCCGACGCCCAGGTTGAGACGACCGCCCGAGAGGCGGTCTACGATCGCGTACTCCTCCGCGAGCTCGACGGGACGGTGGAACGGGAGCACGCTGACCAGCGAGCCCAGCCGGATCCGCCGCGTCCCCGCGGCGCACGCCGCGAGGAGCACCGGGGGCGACGGGCAGACCCCATCGTGGTGGAAGTGGTGCTCGGCGACCCAGAACGAGTCGAGGCCGGCCTCGTCCGCCTCCCCCGCGAGCCGGAGGAGTTGCAGGAGGCGGTCGTCGGCCGCCGGATCGAGCTCGGGGTACGTGTCGGCGACGGTGAACACGCCGAGCCGCATCGACCGAACGACCGACGTCGAGGAGAAGGCGTTTCCTTTCCGTGGCCGCCCGGACCGTTCCTTGTCCCGCGGCGGCCGGCGGAGCGGACCGGCCACAAAGCTAACTCAGGGGAAGCTCGATGTCCCCTCGGTGGGCTGGTAGATCAGTTCGGAAGATCGCCGGTTTTGCAAACCGGAGGCCTCGGGTTCAAATCCCGACCAGTCCAATCCCACGCCTGTCTAGGTCGAACTACCGTGACGCCCTTCGCGCGCTCACGAGGTCCCCGTGCAAGCCGCTCCTCGCCAACCCCAACGCACGACGACGCCAGGGGAGCCGCCCTTTGTGAGTCCCCGTCGCACGCCGGGGCCACTCTTGGCCGTCCGAGGCGATTCCTCCCGCTGCACCTGCCGGGGCCTTGCCACACTCTGTCCGTACGTAGCGTCCCCTTATGTCCGCTTCACAGAGTGAAGCGGTTGAGGCTCACGGTGGCCGATGCGGCTCCCCACAGTCCGGGGTCATGCGCTTTCCGGCCCCGCCGTGGCGGGCTCGGGTGACCCTCACGTCTCGGGTCCTCTTCGTCTGCATAGAGAACGCCTGCCGCTCGCTGATGGCAGAGGCGATCTTCAACGCGGATGCGCCGCCCGGGTGGACCGCGGTCTCCGCGGGAACGCAGCCGGCAGCGGCCCCGAACCCGAAGACCGCGTCGATGCTTGCCGAGATCGGCCTCGAACTCCCGTCCCACGCACCTGCCCTCCTCACCTCCGAGCTGGTCGACTCGGCGGAGGTTCGGGTGACGATGGGGTGTCTTGATTCGGCGAGCTGCCCGGCGCGGCTCCGGACCTTGGAGGTGCGCGACTGGGGAATCCCGGATCCCGCACGACTCGACGTCGACGGGTTCCGGCGGGTCCGAGATCAGCTCGTCGCGAAGATCGGCGACCTCCGCTCCGAACTCCTCGCGGCCGAGCGGCCCGGCGGCGGCCGCCGTCGGAGCGCGCCGCGGTGACCTCCACGCAGCTTCGGCGGTGGCTCGCCGAACTCGCGGGAACGGCGCTCCTCGTCGGCATCGGTACCGGTACGATCGTGGCCGCGGGCCGAGTAGGCGGCATTCCGCCGTGGCTGATGGCACCGGCATGGTTCCTGGCGGTCCTGATCCCGCTGACGTTGTTCGTCGAGGTGTCGGGAGCGCATCTCAACCCGGCCGTCTCCCTGGCCCTCGCGGTCAGCGGCCGCTTCGCCTGGCGCGAGGTGCCGGGCTACTGGGCTTGCCAGCTCGGGGGAGCCGTCCTCGCGAGCCTCGGCGTCTCCGCCACGCTGGGCCGGGGGTCCCACCTCGGTGCTACGCTCCCGTCCCGCGGAGGAGTGGCCCTCACCTTCGGGCTGGAGGCCGGCTTTACCGCCGTGTTGATCGCAGCGGTGTTCGTCCTCGCCGACCTCGGGGAGGGGAACGGACGGTGGAGGCTCGCGCTCCCCCCGGCGGCTGTCGGGCTCTCCACGTACCTGATCGGGCCGTGGACAGGAAGCTCACTGAACCCGGCTCGGACGATCGCACCGGCGGTGCTCTCCGGCACGTACACAGACCTGTGGGTCTACCTGACCGCCGTTCCCCTTGCGGCGGTCGCGGTGGCCGCGGCCTGGCGCCCCCGGTCGGTGGACCTGGCGGACCGGGGACCGGGCCGGCTCAGTTCGGCGCGTTGAGCATCACCCCGCCCTTCAGGGACCCTCCCGGCTCCGCCCGTCGGACAGACGCCCTGTTGGAGTCTTCAGCACCCCGGCCTGCGGTCGTGCTCGGGCGGCTTCCGTCCGCGGAGTTCCCTGACGCCCCGGCTCGATCCGCGCGAGCGCCGCCGCTCCACCTCCGCGGGCACCTTATCTGGCGTCAACGCAACCCGGGACGGATGACCGCCGAATCGACCGGCGTGAGGGCACGGCACGTTCACAGACCGGTGTCGGTCGCCGGCGGGAAGCCCACCCTCACCGAATCGGCCAAGGGGAGGGCGGCCACGCTCCTCCCGCCTGTCTCTGCCGGCCGGCGGATGTTGCGGCTCGAATCTTGCCTCCGCCCCCCGGGCAGCCCCGCGGTCGCACCTCCATGACGGGCTCGGGGAACGTCGGCGGCTCATCCGCGCCGGCCCGTCGAGCGGGGTTCGAGGGCCGGTTTGACGAGCTCGGGTGGTACCTGATCGGTCGGATCTTCCGGCTCAGGCGCACGCTCGGCCGCGACGCTCCATCGCTCGTCGACCTGGGGATGGGTCGCGGACGCGACGCCATCTACTTCGCCCGGCGCGGCTTCCGCGTCCTCGGAGTCGACCGGGACCCGGTCGGGATCGAGCGGGCGCGGCGTCGTGCGGCGCGTCTGAAGACCCGGCTGCGCACCCGACTCGCGGACCTGCGCACGGTCGTTTTCGCCGAGACCTTTGACGTCGTCTACTCCAACTGCGCCCTCAACGGACTGCCGCCGACAACCCGGCGACGGCAGTTCGCTCGGTTCCGGGCGGACACCGCTTCCGGCGGGATCCATGCCGTCAACGTCTTCGTGGCGGGTCGGCCGGCGCGGGAACCGGGCGATACCGACCCCAACGACCGGCCGTTCCGCCCCGGCGAACTCCGGATGTACTACCGGGGCTGGGAGATTCTTGAGTCGCGGGCGGTCATCTTCGGCTGCTCGTCAACCGGCGTTCCGCATCGACATGCCCTCGAGCTGATCGTCGCACGGAGGCCGTCGTAGGGGGCGGGGGGCGCCCTCGCCCGGCGAGACCGGCTCCGTTACGTACCGGGTCCGGGTGGGGCTCCCAGAGGGGGGTAGGCTCCGGTGAAGGCAGCCGTGCTCCACGCCTTCGGAGAGGCTCCTCGGTACGAGGAGTTCCCCGACCCGACGGCCGGTGCGGCAGAGGTCCGAGTGCGCGTGCGCGCGGTCGCGCTCTCGCACCTCGTGCGGGGGATGAGCACCGGGCATCACTACGCCGGTCCGAAGTCGCTCCCAGTCGTGCTCGGGGCCAACGGTGTCGGCACGACCGAGGACGGCCACCGCGTCTACGCGAGCGGTCCGCGCGCGCCGTACGGCACGCTGGCCGAGCAAACCGTCGTCCCCCGCGCCCGCTGCATCCCCATCCCCGGCGGCATCGGCGATCCGGAGGCCGCCGCGCTCCCGAACGCGGGCCTCTCCTCCTGGCTCGCGCTGGCGCACCGGGTCCGGCTCGAGGGGGGTGAGCGCGTGCTGATCCTCGGCGCCGACCGGGGTCGCCGGCAAGCTCGCGATCCCTATCGCCAAGCACCTTGGGGCTGCGCGCGTCGTGGCCGCGGGCCGCAACCCGGCAGTGTTGCGTATGCTGCCATCGCTCGGCGCGGACGCCGTCGTCTCGATCGCGGGGCCGGACGCCCAGGTCACGGAGGCGCTCGCCGCGGAACACGCCGCGCACCCGTTCGATGTCGTGCTCGACTACCTCTGGGGACACCCGGCTGAGCTGACCCTTGCCGTGCTCACCGGCCGAGGGAGCGCCGAGAAGGTCCCCCGGCTTCGGTTCGTCTCCATCGGGGCTATCGCCGGCGCCACGGCAGTGGTCCTGTCCGCCCCGCTGCGCAGCACCGGCTTGGAGCTGCTCGGCAGCGGTATCGGCAGCGTCCCGGAGCACGACGTCCAGGAGACGATCCCGAAGATCTTCGACCTCGCCGCCACCGGCCGACTCCCCATCTCGACGAAGACCGTACCGCTCTCCCGGGTAGGGCATGTCTGGTCGCAGCCGGAGGCCGACGGCCACCGGGTCGTGCTCACGCCGTGAGTCGGCGCGGCGCCCCGGCGCCGTCCGACGCGGTGAGCAAAAGCCTATAGGTCGTCGGGCCCGCCGCCGACCGTGGACGACAGCCTCGACCCGATCCTCATCCAGGTGACGATCCCGCTGCCGATCCCGATGATCCACGCCGCGTTCCTTCAGGCCGAGCGGCTCCAGGGATGGCTCTGCGACCGGGCGGAGGTCGAGCCGAAGGTCGGCGGTGCGTACCGGCTTCAGTGGACGGGGAACCTCGCCTTCTCGAGCCCCGGCACGCTCACGCAGCTCACCCCGGATGTCGACCTGGGGTTCCGGTGGTTCGCCCCGCCGCCGTTCGTCGCGCTGATGAACGAACCCGAGCCGCGGACCTCGGTATACGTCCGGCTTCAGGAATCCCCCGAGGGGATCGACGTGACGTTCGAGCACGCCGGCTGGGGCAGCGGAGGCGCCTGGGAGGAGGCCCGCTCCTGGCACTTCCACTTCTGGGACGAGCGGCTCCGCCGCTTGAAGGATTACCTCATCCACGAGGCGTACGGCTAGGCGCCCGTGGGGGAGACCCCGCCGGGGGTGTACGCCCAGCAGCCGGCCGCCCCGCAGATCGCGCACGGACCGCCCGGGTCGAGGCGGAAGCTCGCCGACCGCCCGGCCGGTAGCACGACCATGTGCTGGCTCGGGCAGTGCCCGCATCGGCACCGGCCCCGGGGCGCGGCAACGGGGCCTCCTTGGGGAGAGCCGGCGGACACGAGCGGCCACCGGCGGCTCCCGACTAAAGCGTTCGCGGGCGCGCCGACCTAAAGCTCCCGGCTCCCTCCGTTGCAACGTGGAGGTCCTCGGCTGTCCCCTCCCGGAGGACCGGCTCTACGACGTGGAGCTGGGGGTCTGGTGGCAAGACGACCCCGGCGCCGAGACGGGTCGACTGGGACTCCTCGCCAGCCTCGCCGCCTTCGCGGGCCCCTTCCGCGAGCTCACGTTCCGGCCAGTAGACGGGGCGCTCGCTCAAGGGCGGAGCGTCGCGACCGTCGAGAGCATCCGCTACACCGGAGCGATCCGGCTTCCGTTCGATGCCGTTCTTCTCGAGCGGAACGAGGCGGTGCACGCCCGCCCCCGGCTGCTGAACGACCGGCCGTACACCGACGGCTGGGTCGTGCGGGCCCGGCCCGCGCTGCCGGGAGCGCCCGAGGCGACGCTCGCTACCGCGCACGCCGTCCGCGACCGTCTCGAGGAGGAGATCCGCCGCCAGCGGATCCGCTGCTGGCCGCTGACCCCCGAGGCCGAGCTGATCGAGGTCGGCGTGGAGTGCTCCGCCGTCCTCGTCCGGCTCAACGAGGAGCTCACCCGGCGTGCCCCGGGAGAGGGGCTCCTCCTCGTCACCGACGACCCGACGAGCCCGATCGAGATGGTCCGCTGGTCGGACCAGAGCGGCCACCCGGTGCTGGCGCACCGCACCGAGGGGGACCTCCACCAGTTCCTGGTGGAGAAGCTCGAGCACCCGGTGCCGCGGCGCCGCGGCTGACCGCAGCGCCTCTACGGCTTCTGGATCGGGGTCCGGACGAGGTTCCCCCACTCCGTCCAGGAGCCGTCGTAGTTGCGGACATCCGGGTAGCCGAGCAAGTAGCGCAGGACGAACCACGTATGGCTCGACCGCTCGCCGATACGGCAGTACGTGATCACCGGAATGTCGGGGCGGATCCCCTGGGCGTGGTAGATCGCCTCCAGCTCCTCGCGCGACTTGAACGTCCCGTCGTCGCGGACCGCCTGGGCCCACGGGATGTTCTTCGCCCCCGGGATGTGGCCGCCGCGCTGGGCGTGCTCCGTCGGGTACTCCGGCGGCGCCGTCAGCTCGCCGGAGAACTCCTTCGGGCCGCGGACGTCGACCAGGCCGAGCTTGCCGGCCTTCACTTCCGGCAGCGCCTTGCGGACATCGTCCAGGTACGCCCGCAGCGCCGCGTTCGGCGCCTGGGCCTGGAACGTCCCGGCGGGCGACTTTGGGACCTCCTTCGTGACGGGCCGGTCCTCGGCGATCCACTTCTTCCGGCCACCGTTCATCAGCTTGAGCTCCTTCGCGCCGTAGTAGGTGAACGCCCAGTGGGCGAACGCCGCGAACCAGTTGTTGAAGTCGCCGTAGAGGACGACCGTCGTCTTCTCGGAGATCCCGGCGCGCTGGAACAGCGCCGTGAGCGCCTCCGGGCTCAGGAGGTCGCGCTTCACCGGGTCGTTGATGTCCTTGCGCCAGTCGAACAGGACCGAGCCGGGGATGTGGCCCAGATCGTAGTTCGCCGCCGGGTCGTAGTCGACCTCGGCGACCCGGACGTTCGGGTCGTCAAGGTGGGCGGCGACCCAGTCGGTCTCGACCAGCACCTCAGGGTGTGCGTATGCGGCCATGGCCCGAGGTCGAACGCGGGGGTTAAAGGCTCGACGGCGGCGACCGCCGACCGCCAGCGCTATCCCCGTTTCGCTCGGCGCCGGGGGGGCCGCCTATCCGCGGCGGCCCCGCTTCGGCAGCGCGGCGTCGGAGACCTCGATCGTCTCCGGGTCGAAGCCGAGCTTCCCCAACTCCTCGCGGATCCGGGAGCGGTGGTCGCCCTGGAGGTACACCTCGCCGTCGACGACCGAGCCGCCGGTCGCGAGGCGGTTCTTGAGCGTCCGGGTCGTCACCTCGAGGTCGACCCCTGGCGGGAAGCCGGAGATCACCGTGGCCGGCTTGTTGTAGCGTCGCGGTTCGGCCCGCACCCGGATGCGGGCGCTCTCTCGGTCGAGGGCGGATAGGATCTCGTCGAACTCCTCGTTACCCATGGTTAGAAGGCGCCGGCCCGTCCCTGGCGCAGCCGGAGGACGGCCGTCCCGCCCGGCACCGGGTGGAGCATCCCTCCTCGTTCCGTGCGGCGCGCGGGAGCCTGGGGCAGAAGCACCATCCCACGCACGACCCTCCTCCGCATGAACGTTTCCGTCGGAGCGGTCACTGCTCGCCCCAGCGGTAGAGGCGGAGGGTCACGACGAGGCCGACGACCGCGCAGAGGCCGAGGAGCGCGGCGTAGTACGCCATCTGCGCGGGCGTCGCCGGCGTGACCCCGAGCGCCCCCTGGGCGAGAAGCGCCGCGTACGTCGTCGGCAGGAAGCGGGCGGCGTCCTGCCAGAGGGGCGGGAGGATCCTGAGGGGGTAGTAGAGGGGCGAGAGCATCCCGAGCAGCGTGAACGTCAGGTTGCCGACCGGCCAGATCTCGCGCTGGGTTCGGACGCGGCTGGAGATCGCCATCCCGATCGAGCTGAACAGCACCCACATGACGGCCAAGCTCAGGACGAGGACCCCGGCGGCGTACCAGGTGAGCGGGTAGCCGTCGGTACGGCCGAGCCAGGCGAGGAGCGTCGTCAGGACGGCGAGCGCCGGCAGCATCGCGATGAGGTTCGAGAACGCGATCCCGAACAGGTAGCGGATCCGGCCGAGCGGGCTCGCGACGAACAGGTCCTGCAGCGAGCACTCGATCCGCCAGCTCGCGCTGTCGCCCAGGACCCACGAGCCGATGTTCTGCATCGTGAACAGCATCGCCCCGACGATCTCGAGCGGACGGAGCGACGGCGGCGAGATCAGCGAGAGGAAGTACAGGAAGATGAACGGCAGCAGCACCGGCGTGATCGCCACCGCGGGGTTGCGGGAGATCCACCTCCAGCCTACGACGAGGAACGCCGGGAGGGCGCGGCCCTGCACGGGCACGCCCGGGAACCGCTTGGAGACGGACGCGCCGGCCACGGCCTACCGCTCCCGCGCCGTGCGGCGGGCCCAAGAGACGGCAAAGACGAACAGGGCGACGGCCTCGGTGACGAGGCCGACGGCGGCGAGCGCGACCTCCCCGGACGGCGGGTGGACGGCGCCTAGGGCGGTCTGCATGATCGCCGCGGCCGCGCTCGGGGGCATCAGCAGGACGATCGGCCGCAGGCTCTGCGGGAACTTCGTCAGCGGGTAGAAGACCGGCGGGAGCACGCCAAAGACGTTGAAGAACAGGCTCGAGTACGCCCAGATCGCCCGGTTCTCGCGGAACGCCGTCGAGAAGACGTAACCGATCGATGCCGCGCATACCCACACCGCCGCGCAGAGGCCCACGAGCAGCAGCACCTCCGCGACGCCGAGGTGGGTGACCACCACGGCCAGCGCCCCGACGAGGACGACCGGGGTCAGGTACACGATCAGGATCCCGGCCGACATGCCGAGGAAGTACCCCTCGGCCGTGAGCGGGCCGGCGAGGTACAGCTCGTTCGCCTTGTGGTCGATCCGAAGGTACGCCGCCTCGTTCAGCACCCGCTGGCCCATCGTGAACATCGAGAAGATCACGGCCCCGACGAGCGCCACCCCGATCAGCGACGGATCGAGGATCCAGACGAAGACGAGCAGGACCCCCTGGACGACCATCGAGGTCGCCATCGCGAGCTCCTCGTGCGCCTGCACGAGAGCCTCTGTCCACAGGAAGGCGAGCAACCCCTGGAACGGACGCGTCGTCGCAGCGGGGCTACTCCTCATTGATCGACCGCCCGACGACCCTCAGGAACGCCTCTTCCAGCGTCACCGGCCCGACGGTCGCCGTCAGGTGCGCGGCGACCGCGACCTGCATCAGCTCCCCCAGCCGCTCGGGCGAGGCGAGGACGGTGATGCCGGCCCCGTCGGGGACGCATTCGCCGAAGGAGCGGAACCGCTCCACCTCCGCCGCCCCGTTGGGCAGGTGGACCTTCAGCGTCCCGCCGACCGACCGTTTGAGCTCCTCCGACGTCCCGCTGACCTGGACAACCCCGCGGTCGATGATGTACAGCCGCTCGCTCAGCTCGTCGGCTTCGTCCAGGTAGTGCGTCGTGAGCATGATCGTCGAGCCACGGCGGGTCAGGTCCCGGAGCGACGCCCAGACGGCGCGCCGGGCGAACGGGTCCATCCCGATCGTCGGTTCGTCGAGGAACAGGAACGGCGCCTCGGTCGCGAGCACCGTCGCCACCATCGTGCGCTGCCGCTGGCCCCCGGAGAGCGTCATCGACAGCCGGTCCGCGAACTCCGTGAGCCCCATCCGCTCCAGCGCCGCGTCCGTGCGCGCCCGCGACGTCTCCCGGCCGAGCCCCCGGGCGCGCAGGTAGGTGTACACCTGCTCGCGCGGCGTGAGGTGGAAGAACGGCTTCCCCTCCTGCGGTACGACGGCGATGTACGGCCGGACCTTCTCCGGCGTCCGGTCGGCGTCCTCCCCGAAGATCTCGATCGTCCCGGAGGTCGGCCGCAGGAGCGTCGACGCGATCCGCAGGAACGTCGTCTTGCCGGCGCCGTTGCGCCCGAGGAGCGCGACCCGTTCCCCGCGGCGGACCTCGAGGGTGACCCCGGCGAGCGCCTCGACCGGCGGTGCCCCCCTGGAACGGTACGTCTTGCGGAGGTCGACGGCCCGGAGCGCGGCCTCGCTCATGCGCCGCCGCCCGGCAGCGCGGTTGCCGTCCCGCCGCACCCGAGGATCGTAGAGAGCACCGTCGGGGAGGCGGGGGGGGCTTTCAGCCCCACGCTCCCCCGCCGGCCCACGCACGGACCGGCGCCGCCGTGGGCTCGGCTTGCGCGCGCCCGAACCGCGTGCCCGGAGGGCGCGTCGGGGGCGAGGCGCAGGCCCGACCCCGCATCGATGGAGGCGTCATCGCAAACCTGGCGCGGCGGGCGAGGAGCCCCGGGGCTTAACCTCTACCGCCCTCGGGAAGGCCGCGCGCGGCCTCACGGCGTCGGGGGCAGCGGAGGGCCCTCCGCGGCTTCGCCGGCGTCCTCGCCGTTCTCCGGCGTGTCGCCGGGGGCCATCGCGGGCAACTCCGTCGTGCCACTGAACGGCTCCGGGAACTCCGGTGAGCGGAGCCCGGGGGCGCGGGAGAGGTCGACCGGCGGGAGCGACGGGGTCACCGGGACCCAACAGAGCCGCGTCAGAGGTTCGTACAGGACCCGGGGGAAGCTGAGCGACTCCCCAATACGCCGGACGTCCTCTTTCGTGAGCTCGCCGACGGCGGCGAGGATCAGGAAGTAGACGGTGAAGCCGACTACAATGGCCGCGAGGAGCTCCAACCCCTCCACGATCCCGTGGCCGGCGTGGACCGGGAACAGCGGCGTCCGGTTGATGAGCGACAGCGACGCGAACGAGACCGCCGCGCTGAAGGTGATCCGCAGGATCGATTTCGGCTCGATGTGCACCCGGATCAGCGTTTCCATGAAGTAGGTGTTCAAGGCCAGCGCGGTCGCCCCGGAGAGGAGGACCGCGACGGCCGCCGCGATGATCCCCCACTGCGACGGGAAGATCCCCCACGGCGGCATCAGCACCGCCACGGCGACGACAAGCACCGCCACCTGCGCGGCGGTGATGTACAGCTCGAGCCGGCGGCGACCGATCGCGTCCAGGCTGGAGAGGATGATCTGGCTGAACGCTAACGGGATCGCGGCGACGACCAGGATCGCGAGCGGGAAGGCGCCCGGGCGGGCGTAGAGCGGGTTGGCAAAGACGTTCAGGAACGTGTAGCGGTACGTGACCAGCGCGACGACCCCCGGGACGAGGAGCATCGCCGAATAGCGGAGCGCGTGCCAGGTCCCGGAACGGACCGCCTCGTAGCGCTCCTGCCGATGGAGACCGGCGAGGTACGGGAATAACGGGGTCGCCACCGCCATCGGGACCGAGAGGACGAGCACCCGCCAGCCGTTGGCGGTGAGGAACACGGAGAACTGGGTCGCCCCAAGGTTCGCGCTGACGATCAGCGGGACCATGTTGGTGACGAGGTAGTTCAGCATCAGGCCGCCCATCAGCGGCCACGCGTAGCGGAACAGGTGGATCGCCTCGCGCCAGCGGAACGCCCGGATCCGCGAGGAGACTGCCGAGAAGCTGTAGAGCGCCGAGGCGCACGCGCCGACGGCGTAGGCGATGGTGATCCCGTCCAGCGTCTTCACGTCGTAGGCGACGTAGATCAGGACTGGCAGCCGAACGATCGCCTCGACCAGGCTGGGGAACTGGGCCCGGAGCGAGTTGCCCAGCCCGATGAACATCTGGTTGTAGACGGTCGAGAACGACCAGAGCACCGGGAGGCAGAGGAAGATGCCGAGCGCCTCGATCTCCGACCGCTGCGCGAGGTGGTGACCGAAGACGGAGACCGGGGCGATCGCAAAGAGCGTGACGCTCGCCGCAATGACCAACGTCGAGCGGACGACGATGTAGGTACCGGTGTTGTCGGTCGCCGGTTTGCCCCGCGCGAGGAAGTAGGTGTACGCGGCGCCGATGCGGAGGTCGCCAATGCCGTTGATCGACGAACCGATCAGGAGGAACAGCTGCGCGGTGCCGATCAGGGCGATGCCGGTCGACGTGAATCCGATGTGCTTGTAGAGAAAGACGCTCCCGATGACGCCGATAACCTGGATCGCGAGCGCGGTCGCGAAGACGACGCCCGAGCTCAGCGTGAGCGAGTGAGCCTGCCGCGGGACGTACGGAACCGGGCGTGGCGCCGCCGCTCCGGTCTCCGTCCCCGCCACGGCGCACCGGCCGGGGGTGACGGCGGCGGTGTCTTATGGGCGTCGGTGGGACCGCGCCGACGGACCCCCACGGGGGCCGGCCGGTCGCTTCGGTCACTCGTCGGGGTGGAGCCGGCGGCGCGAGGGGACGGTGCGCTCGTGCCGACGGACCTGGGGACGGCGCTGTACCGGCACGCGTCGGTCGTGCAGCCGCTGTTCGCGGCGCCACCGGTCGAACTGGGCCTGGCCGTCGGAGGGCCGGCAGACCCACAGCTCATGGCCGTCCGGGTCACGGAACATCGCCGACCGTCCGAACGGGCGGTCGGCCAGCGGCGCGGCGAGCGTCACCCCGCGCTGGCGCAGCTCCTCGCAGAACGCGTCGATGTCGTTCGCCACGGTCAGCACGACGGCCGCCCCGCGGGGCGGAAGGTCCGCGGGGCTCGCTGCACGGATCGTCAGGACCACCCCTCCCGCGCCGAAGTGCAACGCCTCCGCCGGCTCTTCGTGCCACAGGGGGAGACCGAGCTTCGTCCCGTAGAACTCCCGCGCCGCCTCGAGGCTCCGCGCTGAGAGCCAGACGCTGAGCGGCTCGGCGAGCTCGAGCAAGGGCTCCTGCCCGTAGATAGCGGGTCGCGGGGATAAGGCCGCAGGCGGCGAAGCGCCGCCCGGTGCGCTACCGGGAGAGGGATGGGAGCAGGGGGATTTGAACCCCCATATGCGGGTCTCTCCGCGCGCTCCAGTCTTTCGTCACAGGGATGCGCAGCATCCCTCCGCAGACCCATCGTACCAGACAGCCGGGCGGCTGCCTGACTGGAGCCCGCTGGTCTGCCAAGTTAGCCTATGCTCCCCTCCCCGCCCACCGGGAGAACGGGGGGGGATATCGTTTGTCGGTCGCGCGAGCGGCGGGCGGGCCGCACGACCGCGACGACCGACCGTCCGCCGGCGAAGGCTTATACTAAAGCATGTTTGACCGAAATCCAATGACATTGAATCCCCCGGCTTCAGCGCGCCCCCGCACCACCGTCCCGCTCGCCTGGGTCCTCGTCGCCGGCCTGGTCGCCGGCGCCGTCGGGGTCGGAGCGACGGCCGCGTACTATGACCTCCGGCCGCGTCGACCCCGGGAAGCGTCACCGTGACCGACGACCTCTCGCGGACGGTGACCGTCCCGTTCGACCCGAGCCGCGTCGCGGTCCTTGCCCCGAGCATCGTCGATCCGCTGTTCCGCCTCGGGCTGCGCAGCCACATCGTCGCGGTCGGCTGCGCCGACCAGACCGAGAGCGGGCTAGGGGAGGACTTCTCCCCCTCGCAAATCGCGCTCTGGACCCTCACCCCGTCGCTGTGCGTGGCGGACTATCCGATCAGCTCGGAGGAGCTGCTGGCGGACAACCCGCAGCTCGTGCTCGCGGCGACGATCGACGACATCTCGGACCTGGAAACGTTCAGCCTCACCTACCATATTCCGCTCCTGGTGCTGCAGGCCCCGAGCCTGAGCGGCATCCTGGTCGACAACTCCGTCCTGGGTACGGTGTTCGGGGTCACCGCAGCGGCGAACGCGCTGAACGGCCAACTGACGCAGGAGCTGAACGTCGGGCTGAACGTCTCCAACGGGCTGCTCTACAACAACACCTCGTTCCCGAGCGTGCTGCTGACCTACGGGCTCGCCGACGGTTCGGACGGCTACTACACGTTCGGCCCGGGGACGTTCGGCGAATCGCTGCTGGAGTTCGCCAGCGCGACGAGCATCAGCGCCAACAGCTCGTTCGCCTACCCGGTGCTCTCCGCCGAGCAGGTCCTCGAGGACAGCCCGCAGGTGGTCATCTACGGGACGGGCTTCGGCTACAACCTGACGTACTACGAGGGCGGTGAGTTTTGGTCCGACTTCCCGGCGGTGGAGAACCACGAGGCGTTCGCCTTAGACGCGAATCTGATCACCGAGGCGGACCCGACGATGATCCTGCAGGGGCTGCCGGCGCTTCTGGGGATCCTTCACCCGCCGTCCCCGTAGCGCCGGCGATGGGGTCGGCCGCCGTACCGCGGCCGTCAGCGTCCGCCGCCGCGCTCTCGTCGAGCCGACGCCTCCGACGGGCGGTCGCCGTCGTCGTCGCCGGATCGGCGGCCGTGCTTTTCCTCTCGCCGCTGATCGGGAACGTCAGCCTGCGCCCGGCGCTGGTCCTCGCCATCCTCGTCCACGAGCTCACCGGGGGACTGGTACTGCCGTCTCCGTGCGTCGGGGTCGGCTCGACCGCCTGCCAGCGGGCGGTGCTGATCGTCTGGGAAGGGCGCGTGCCGGAGATCCTGCTCGCGGCGATCTCCGGCGCAGCCCTAGGAATCTCCGGCGGGACGCTCCAGGGCGTCTTCCGCAATCCGCTGGCCGACCCGTACCTCCTCGGCATCTCCAGCGGGGGAGCGATCGGGGCGGCCGTCGTGATCGTCCTCCACGTCGGGCAGTCGGACGAGAACCTGACGATCCCGGCGTTCGCGTTCGTCGGCTCGGCCGGGGTCGGCGGGGTGATCCTCGCGGTCGCCGGCGGGCGCAACAGCTCCGTGGAGACCGTCCTACTGACCGGGGTCGCGATCTCGAGCTTCCTGACCGCCGTGCTCTCGGTCCTCCTGATTGTCGGACCGTTCGAGAGCGAGCAGCTCGAGTTCTGGCTCCTCGGGGGCCTCGGCGCGGCTACGTGGCCGGTCGACGGCCTCGCGTTCGCCCCTGTGCTCCTGGTCGGAGTCGTCCTCGCGACCCAGGGTCGCGAGCTCAACCTCCTCCAGCTCGGCCCCGACGTGGCGCAGAGCGTCGGGGTCGACACCCGCCGCGTCCGCTTCCGGCTCGTCGGGCTCGCGGCGGTGGCGACCGCGGTCGCCGTCTCGTTCACCGGCGTGATCGGGTTCGTCGGCCTGGTCGCCCCGCACGTCGTCCGACGGCTCGGGAGCACCGACTACCGCGTCGTCCTGCCGGGCGCCGCGCTGCTCGGCGCGGTCTTCCTGGTCGCCGCGCGCGACGCGGCGCTGCTGGTCCTGCCGACGATCGTCCTCCCGCTCGGTATCTGCACGGCGTTCGCCGGGGTGCCGTTCTTCCTCTACGTCCTGTACCGGGGCCGCTCGAGCTCGTCGATGGGGGTCCCGTGAGCGCGGCCGCCGCTCCCGCCGTCCCCCTATTGGCGGAGGGGGTGACCGTCCGCTACGGCGAACGGGTCGCGCTCCACGAGCTCGACCTTACGGTCCAGGCCGGCGAGCTCGTGGCGATCGCGGGGCCGAACGGTTCCGGCAAGACGACCCTGCTCTCCGCGGCCCTCGGGTTCGTCCCGCTGGCGGCGGGCGAGCTTCGGCTGTTCGGGCGGACGGTCGCCTCCCTGTCGTTCCGCGAACGCGCCCGCGCGGTCGCGTGGGTCCCGCAGATCGAAGCGGTCCGCGAGAACGTCCGCCTCGTCGACTACGTACTCCACGGTCGGTACCCGTACCTGCGGTTCCTCGAGCGCGAGGGTCCCGACGACCTCGCGGTCGCCGACGAGGTGCTCGCGGGCGTCGGGCTGGCGGACCGGGCCGCCGATGGGTTGCTGTCGCTGAGCGGCGGGGAGCGGCAGCGGGCGGTCCTCGCCCGGGCGTTCGCCCAGACGACCCCGCTCCTCCTGCTCGACGAGCCGACCGCCCACCTCGACATCGGGCACCAGCTCGACGTGCTCGCCCGCGTCCGACAGCTCTCCCGGCAGCGGGGCGTCGCGGTCGTGGCCGCGCTCCACGACCTGAACCTCGCCGCGCGGTTCGCGGACCGGATCGTCGTCCTCTCCCGGGGGCGCAAGGCGGCTGACGGTCCTCCGCGCGAGGTCCTGTCTCCCGAGCTCCTCGAGCGCGTGTGGGGGATCACGGCGGAACTGCACCCGGACCCGCGGAGCGGCACCCCCTACCTCGTCCCGCACCGCCTCAGCCGGACCACCACCGCCGGTCCGGCCACGGAGTTCGGGCCGGTCCACGTCGTCGGGGGAGGGGGCGCGGCGGCCCCCGTGCTGCGGGCCCTCGTGGACGACGGCTACCGCGTCACCGCGGGGACGCTCCACATGCTCGACTCCGACACGGAGGCGGCCGAGGCGCTCGGCGTGCCGGCCGCCGTGGAAGCCCCGTTCGCCCCGATCGGCGCCGAGGCGCGCGGCCGCCACCGGGAGCTGCTGGCCGCCGCGCGGGCGATCGTCGTGGCCCCGTTCCCGGTCGGCCCCGCCAACCTCGCGAACCTGGAGGACGTCGGACCGTTCGCGGCGACCACGCCCTGCTACTGCCTCGCCGGAGCGGCCGACCGGCGCGCGAGGGACTTCACGGGCGGCCGCGCGACCGCCCTTCTGGATGCGCTGCTCCGCTCGGGGGCGCGGGAGGTCGGCGACATTCCGCAGCTGCTGCGCGAGCTCTCGCGACTCGCGACCGAGGCCCGCCGGGACGGGGCCGCGCTACGAGCGGACCGGCCGGCCGCCCCCGAGAGGGCGGACGCTTAGCGGGGGCGTCGGCCCTTCGGGGAAGCGGGCGAGGAAGCGGGGAAGCTCGCGTTCCAGCACCAGCACGGTCGCCGGAATGCCGAGGCGGGACGCTTCCGCGGCGACCGCCGCGGCAGCGAGCCGCTCGACCGGCCGGTCGGTCGCGGCCCGGAGCACGTGGTACGCCTCGAGTCCGTCTGCCACGAGGACCCCCGGCGCGGCGCCGAACTCTCGACGGACGCGGCGGAGGAGCGACGGCGCGCCGACCTCCTCCTCCGGGATCGTGCGGACGCTCACGGGGACCGGGCGGAGCTCGACGATCCCCTCCAGGTCGACGACCTCGACCAGCGACCCCTTCGGGCCGCCCCGCGCGACGGTCCCGGTCGAGCTCCCTCCGCGCCCCGGTCGGGCCGAGAGCAGCCCGTCGAGCAGCTCGAGCGAGACCGTCGTCCCCTTCTCGAGTCGACCGAGCGCGATCGCCCGGCACGAGCGGATCACCCGGAGCTTGCCTATCCGGGCGAACAGGTCGGCCCCAAGATCACGGAGGGCGTCGTGCAGCCAGGCGACCCCCTCGACGGTCGGCACGTAGTGGCCGTCGCGCTGGGTGACGAGCCCGCGCCGGCGGGCGAGGCCGGTACTGGTGCGAGACCGCCTGCACCGTGAGCGCGAGCCGCTGGGCGATCGGCTGCAGCAGGGTCGGCTCCTGGGTGGTGCACTCGTACAGGAACAGGATCTCGCCGAGCGCGCCGCGACGACGGAGCCGGGCGAGACCGACCCCGTCGTCGCGCGGGCGCGGGGCCATCGGCCGGGGGAGCGGGCGCGGCTACAAGAACTGACGCCCCGGCCCTAGCCGGTAGCCGCCCGCGCCCGGCTCCCCGGAACGGGCCGGTCGGCGGAGCGCCGCAGCTGGCGCAGTCGGTCCCGGATCCTGGCCGCCTCCTCGAAGTCGAGGCGCTCGGCGGCGAGGCGCATCTCCTCTTCCAGGTTCGTGACGACAAGCGCGCGGCGCGCCGTCGCCTTCGGCCCGAGCAGCTCGGCCGGGACGCCGGCGTCCGTGTCCCCCTCGGCAGCGAGGAGCGAGCGGACCTCCTTGCGGATCGACTCGGGGACAATGTGGTGCTCGGCGTTGTAGGCGAGCTGGGCGGTCCGGCGTCGTTCCATCTCGGCGATCGCCCGCTCCATCGAGCCGGTGACGCGGTCGCCGTACAGCACGACCTTCCCTGCGATGTTCCGGCTCGCCCGCCCGGCCGTCTGCACGATCGACGTCTCGCTGCGGAGGTAGCCTTCCTTGTCGGCGTCCAGGATCGCGACGAAGCTGACCTCCGGCAGGTCGAGCCCCTCCCGCAGGAGGTTGATCCCGACCAGCACATCGAACCGGCCGAGCCGGAGGTCCCGGAGGACCTCCACCCGCTTGAGCGTCTCGACGTCCGAGTGGAGGTAGCGGACCTTGAGGCCGGCCCGGGCGAGGTGGTCGGAGAGCTCCTCGCTCGTCCGCTTGGTGAGCGTCGTCACGAGCGCCCGCTCGCCGCGGTCGACGCACGCGTGCAGCTCGCGGATCAGGTCGGCGATGTGGCCGGCGAGCGGCCGGACCTCGATGGGGGGGTCGACCAGGCCGGTCGGCCGGATGACCTGCTCCACGAGCCCATGGGACGCCTTGCGCTCGAACGGCCCGGGGGTCGCCGAGACGAACACCGCCTGCGGCACGCGGGCGAGGAACTCGGGGAACTTGAGCGGACGGTTGTCGCGGCACGACGGGAGCCTCCAGCCGAACTCGACGAGGTTGTCCTTGCGGCTCCGGTCGCCCTTGTACATCCCCTGGAGCTGCGGGACGGCGACGTGCGACTCGTCCAGGAAGACGAGGAAGTCGTCGGGGAAGAAGTCGAGGAGCGTGTACGGCGGCTCGCCCGGCTTGCGCCCGGAAAAGTAGCGCGAGTAGTTCTCGACCCCCGAGCAGTAGCCGGTCTCGCGGAGCATCTCGAGGTCGTAGTCGACGCGGCCCTTCAGGCGCTGAGCCTCGACGATCTTCTCCTCCGCCTTGAGCTCGGCGACCCGTTCGTCGCGATCCCGCTCGATCTCGCCGAGGATCCGGTGAAGCCGTTCGTCGATCGTCAGGAAGTGCGTCGCCGGGAAGATCATCAGCTCGGAGAGCTCGCGGCGCTCCTCCTGCGTCACGGGCTGGAGCTCGGCGATCGCCTCCAGGCGGTTGCCGTCGAGGACGAGTCGGTGGATCGTCTCCCCGGCGCCCATCACGTCGATCGTCCCGCCCCGCACGCGGAACCGACCACGCTTCAGCTCGAGGTCGTTGCGGGCGTACTTCATCCGGACGAGCTGCTCGAGCAGCTCCTGGCGACGGAGTGGCTGCCCGGCCCGCAGCGAGACGACCGAGGCGCGGTAATCCTCCGGCGACCCGAGACCGAAGATGCAGCTGACGGATGCAACGATCAGGACGTCCCGCCGGGTCAGCAGCGCCTGGGTCGCGCGGTGGCGGAGCCGGTCGATCTCCTCGTTGATCTGCGCGTCCTTCTCGACGAACAGGTCGATCTGGGGGACGTACGCCTCCGGCTGGTAGTAGTCGTAGTAGCTGACGAAGTACTCCACCGCGCTGTTCGGGAAGAGCGCACGGAACTCGCTCACGAGCTGCGCGGCGAGCGTCTTGTTCGGGCTCACGACGATCGTCGGCCGCTGGAGCCGCTCGACGACCTGGGCCATCGTGAACGTCTTGCCGCTGCCCGTGACGCCGAGGAGCGTGACGAACTTCTCGCCCGCGCGCAGCCGGCGGGTGATCTCCTCGATGGCGGCGGGCTGGTCCCCCTGGGGGGTCATCTCGGTGACCAGCTCGAACCGACCGGGGAGGTCGGGCGGCCGCCGGGCCGTCTCGTCGGTCATCGGACGGTCGGCAGGCTCTCCCGGGCGCTGTAGCCCCTCGGGTCGAACGCGACCGAACGGAAGCCGAGCTCCTCGAGCCCGGCGGTGACGTCCGCGCGGAGGGCCGGCTCCTCGAGGCGGTCGACCTCGGAACGGTCGACCTCGACGCGGGCCTCGGCGCCCCGGACGCGTACCCGGACGCGAACGAACCCCCGCTCGAGCAGCAGGCGCTCCGCCCGCTCTATCCGGCGCAGGAGCTCGCCGGAGATCGGGTCTCCGCGCGCGACCCGAGATGCGAGGCATGCGTTCGACGGACGAAGCGCGTTCGGCAACGCCGCCGCGGCGGCGTAGCGCCGGACCTCCGGCTTCGCCCAGCCGGCCCAGACGAGCGGATGCGAGAAGCCGGCCTCCTCCATGGCATGCAAGCCTGGACGGTCGTCGGTCAGGTCGTCGAGGTGGATCCCGTCCACGAACTGCGCGACACCGGCCGCGTCGCCGAGCGCGCGCAGCGCCCGCGTCTCTACCGTCCGGCACCGGTAGCACCGGTCGGCGCCGTTCGCCCGGTACTGCGCATCGTCCAGCGGCTCCGCCTCTACGAACCGATGGCGGACGCCCAGCGCCCGCACCACGGCGCGGGCCGCCGCGGTCTCCTCCTCGGAGACCGAGGCGCTCACGACCGTCGCGGCGAGCAGCCGCGGGCCCAACGCTCGGGAGGCGAGCGAGGCGACCGCGGCAGAATCGACGCCCCCCGAGAGCGCGACCAGCGCGGGCCCCCCGTCCCGGAGGTGCTCCTCCAGCTCCCGCTGGCTACGGACAGAGTTCGGGAGGCTCATGGGGTTCAAGCCGTCCGAAGGTGGGCGGCGCCCCTTACCGTTTCGGGGAGGTCGCGCAACGCCCAAGAGCCCGGGTTCCTCCGGGGGACCGTGCAGGCCGTCCGCGACGGGTCCCGGTGGATGCTCCGCCTGGACGACGGCCAGGAGCTGTTCCCGGCCCTCGTCGACTTCGCGCAGCGCGAGGACGTCGGCGCGGCGGCGATCGCGTTCGGGATTGGGATGTTCCGGCGCGCGGCCGTCGGTTACTGGGACGGCTCGCAGTACCAGCGGCACGAGATCTCGGTCCCCCACGAGGTCGTCGGGCTGCACGGCTCGATCGCGCGGGCGGACGGGCAGCCGTCGGTCCACCTGCACGCCGCGCTCGCGGGGCCAGACCATCGCCTCGTCGGCGGCCACCTGCTCGAGGCGACCGTCGGTGTCCTTCAGGAGCTCCTCATCGAGACCTTCCCCGGCCGTGCCTTTGGCCGCCCAATGGTCGAGAGCTTCGGGCTGAAGATGCTCGACCTCGAGCCCGGATCGCAGCTCTAGCGGAGCCGCCGGGAAGGTCCGACCGCCGCGGAGAGGTTTGCTTCAATGGCCGCTGACGCTACGGCCGTCGAGGGGGTCGACGAGCGGCTGTGGCAGGCCGCGGTCGCCCGGGGGTTCCGGGAGCCGACCGAGATCCAGCGGCTTGCCTTCGCCGCCCTCGCGGGCGACGACGACGGGCTCCTCCTCTCGCCGACGGGGACGGGTAAGACGGAGGCGGCGCTGTTCCCGCTCCTAACGCGACGGCTGCGCGACGGCGGAGCCCCGACCTCGATCCTCTACGTCACACCGCTCCGGGCGCTCAACCGGGACCTCGAGCATCGGCTGGTCGCGCTGGCGAAGGAGGTCGGCCTCTCCGCCGCGGTTCGGCACGGCGACACAAGCGGCTCCGCGCGGCTCGCGCAGTCGCGCAAGCCGCCGGACCTGCTGCTGACGGCCCCGGAGACGCTCCAGCTGCTCCTCGTCGGGCGACGGCTGCGGGAGGCGCTGCGCAACGCCCGGGTCGTCGTCGTGGACGAGGTCCACGAGCTCGTCGGCTCGGACCGGGGAGGGCAGCTGTCGCTCACGCTCGAGCGCCTGGACGCCCTCACAGGGAGGCGGCTGCGACGCATTGGCCTCTCGGCGACCGTCGGCAACCCGGAGGAGGTCGCCCGGTTCCTCTCACCGGAGCCGAGGAACATCCGGGTCCTGGTCGCCGCGAGCCGGAGACCGCTGGAGCTCTCCGCCCGGCGCCCGGTCGAGCCGGCGACCGCGCTCGACCCGGAGTTCGTCAGCAGCCTGCGGGCCGACCCGGAGCTGCTCGTGGGGCTCCGCGCGGCCGAGGAGGAGATCCGAGCGCACCGGACGACCCTGCTGTTCGTCAACACCCGGCGGACGGCCGAGGGACTTTCGGCGCGGCTGGGGCGCCTCGCCCCCGACCTCCCGATCGCCGTCCATCACGGATCGCTCTCGCGCGAGGTGCGGGAGGAGGCGGAGCGGGCGTTCCGCGAGGGGACGCTCCGTGCGCTGGTCGCCACCTCCTCGCTCGAGTTGGGGATCGACATCGGCGCTGTTGACCACGTGCTCCAGTTCGGCTCGCCGCACCAGGTCGGTCGCCTGGTGCAACGGGTCGGCCGCTCGGGCCACCGGCTCGACCGGACGATCCACGGCACGATCCTCGCGCTGGACGACGACGACCTCGAAGAGGCGGCGGTCCTCGCCCGTCGTGCGGATGCAGGACAGGTGGAACCGATACGCTGGCGGACGCGCAACCGGCTCGCTGCGGCGCAGCAGGTCGTGGCGGAGCTCCGGGCCGAAGGGACGGTCGACCGGGCCCGCCTCCTCTCGACGTTCCGCGCGGCGGCGTCGGTCCACGACCTGGACGACAGCGAATGGACCGAACTCATCCGCTACCTCGCCGGGCTCAACCTCGCCCGGGAAGCAGGCCCGTCACTGACGTCGGGGCGGGCGACGTTGCCCCGGTTCTACGCTTCGCTGTCGCTCATCCCGGACGAGCGGACGTACCGCCTCCGGGACATCGCCAGCCGGCGCCTCATCGGCACGCTCGACGAGCGGTTCGTCCTGACCCAGGTCCTCGCCCAGCCGCAGGAGGTGTTCCTGCTGCACGGCCGGACCTGGAAGGTCGTCGAGTACCGCGACGGCGAGCTGCTTGTCGAGGGGGTGGCGGAGCTGGGTCAGGAGCCGCGCTGGGCCGGCGAGGACCTTCCGGTCCCGTTCGAGGTGGCGCAGGAGGTCGGCGAGCTGCGTCGGGAGGGGAACTTCGACCGGTATCCGATCCCCGAAGCGGACCGCGCGCGCCTCGCGGCGCGCCGGGCCGCCGGCCTCGCCGAAGCGTCGCTCGCCACGGACCGGCGGGTGACGGTCACCTCCAACGGCCGCCTCGCGGTCTACGGGGCCTGCTTCGGCACCCGGACGAACGAGACCCTCGCGGTCGCGACCGCGGGGATCCTTACCGAGCGGCTCGGCGCGCGCGTGGACGTCGCGGTGGTCGAGCCGACGTGGTTCGTCCTTGAACTGCCGGTCGCCGTGGACCCGTCCGGCCTGATCGACGCGTTCCGGCTCTCCCCCGAGGAGGTCGACGGGCTGGTCGAGCGGCTCGTGCCGAGCGGCCTCGACTACCGTTGGGTGTTCCTCACGGTTGCCCGGAAGCTCGGGGTCATCCCGCCGCACGCCGACCCGAAGGACCTGCGCGGACTGGAGGCGCTCCTGCAGGAGAGCCGGACCAGTCCGCTCGGCGAGGAGGTGCTGGAGAAGACGCTCCACGACCGCTACGACCTGCCCCACGCCCGCGAGGTGCTCGAAGCGGTCCGGGACGGCCGGATCGAGGTCGTCGGCGCCGCGCGGTCGACGCTGAACGACGCGCCGCTCGAGCGGTTGAAGTGGCGGACGCTCCCGGACCGCCCGCCGCCGACGCTCCTGCGGGCGATCCGCGAGCGGCTGGAGAAGGAGCCGCTGGTGCTCGTCTGCCTGCGGTGCGGGTTCCACCGGCAGACGACCCCGCTGAAGTACCGCCTAGAGGGGGGAAGTCGCTGCCTCGTCTGCAAGGGGTCGCTCTCCGCCGTCCTCTCCGTGCGCCGCGAGGCCGAAGCGACCCGGTTGTCGCGGTACGCGAAGGCGAAGTGGAAGGGGGACCGGAAGCCGGCCCCCAAGGGCCGTCGGGTCCGGGCCCTTCCGCCCGAGACGGAGGCGCTCGTGCGCGCCGGCTATACATCGGCGGAGCTCGTCGCGCACCACGGGGAGCGGGCACTGCTCGCGCTCGCGGCCCGCGGGGTCGGGCCGGAGACGGCCCGCCGGCTCCTGGCGCGGACGTACCGCGACGACGAGTCGTTCCTCACCGAGCTGCTGCGCGCCGAGCGCGCTTACGCCCGGACCCGGGCGTTCTGGGACTGACCGGACAGGGCGGCGCGCGCCCGGGCCTCGACCTCCGCGCGGGGAGCGGTGGTCCGCAGCCCTTCGGGTCTCGCGTGGGTGCGTCCCGCCGGGAAGCCGGCGGCGCGCAGAGAGGCGATCAGCGGCTCCAGCGCCGGGGGACGGGGGAGCCCGAGCGGTCCTGCGATCTCGTTCGGCTCGTAGTAGAAGACGGCGGGGACCTCCGCGTCCGACCGGAGCCGCTCGAGCAATCGTCCGAGCTCCCGTGGGTGGGCAGCCGTAGGAGGGACCTCGACTCTCGGAGCGAGTTCCGGGGCGACCAGGGGGCCGAGCCACAGCGGTCCCCAGGGAGAGATCCCCCCGAGCGCAGGGCCGCTCCACTCCCTCGCCTCGATCGTACCGATAGGCGGGGGAGTCGCGGTCGCCCGGTCGAGCCGGACGTACGCGCGGACGTGGTGGCTGCCGATGTACGCGAGGAGCGGAGCCGCGGCCCGGCCCGAGCGGCGCGCCTCGCGGGCGAGCACCATGAGCAGGATCCGGAGCGCCCCCTCGGGCCCGAGCCGGCCCCGCACCGGGTTCGCGCCGTACCGCCGGCGGCACGCGTCGACCTGGGCGCCCGCGAGCACCGGCATGTCGGTCGCGGTCACGCCGAGGATCCCGCCGTCGGAGCACGCGGCGAACGCGGCCGGCAGGAACGGGAGCGGCGAGCCGTACGGGTCGACGTCCACGTAGTCGAACGGCCCGCCGTCCGGAGGGGCGCGGCCGTCGCCGAGGAGAGCCCGGGCCCCCGGCACGCGCGAGACGTTCTCCTGGAGGACCAGGAACGAGCGGGGGCTCGCCTCGGTCAGGACGAACTCGTCGAACGCCCCCGTCTCGCCCAGCAGGCGCAGCCCGCGCACGCCGGTCGCCGCGGTCGACTCCCAGCCGCGGGCCCGGCGCCGGCCGAGCGCGCGTACGACGGCGACGGCGAGGTCGCGGTCGAGCGCCGTCGCGGGGTTGTAGAACGGCTCCGCCCGCGCCGCGGGGCCCCGGCCCGGCTCGACGGGGGGACCGAGGAAATCGGTCGCCCCCTCGCGCCGGCGGACTAGTGCGCTTGCCCCGTGATCAGCCGGACGATCTTGAACGCGAGGAGGTTCTTGTTGACCGGCGTTACCTCGAGCAGGCGTAGCTCGTCCCTCCGACGGATGTCCTGGAGCAGCGGGTTGCGCGACTTCTTGTGGAGCGTCATCACGATCGACTTCTTCGCGTCGAGCGTGTCCATCACGCTCTTCGTGAACGTGTCGCTCTCGACCTCCATCTTTCCGACCTCGTCGATCACGATGACGTCGGCGACCTCGCGCGCCTCGGCGAGCGCGCGGATACCGAGCCCCTCCAAGGCGGCGAGGTTCACCCCATAGCGGCCGGAGCGGACCCGCGACTTGAGCCCCTCGTGGGCGAACACTTCGTGTTCCTTCGTCATCCAGTTCGTGATCTGAAAGCCGGCACGGCGTTGCTTCTCGACGATCGGCTCGGTGACCATCCCGCCGACCTTCACCCCTTCCTCCTCGAGGAGCTGGATGATCCGCAGCAGCGTCTGGGTCTTGCCCGAGCCTGGGAGACCGGTGATGCCGATCTTCACCGGGGCGGACAGTTCGCGCGGCATCGAGTATTCTAACGTAAGGACATCCGTTCAGGCTCCGGGCGGTTATGAGCGCATCTCCCAGCGACGCCGTGCACGACGCCGCAGAGCGGTCGCGGCGCCCCGCGCGGGAGCCCGGCTACGTCTATCCGGCCCGGGAGGACACGACGCTGCTCGCGTCGTGCGCTCCGGCGTGCACCGGACGGACCGTGCTCGAGATCGGCACCGGTTCGGGGGCGGTGGCGCTCGCGGCGGCGCGCCACGGGGCCGTGCGGGTCGTTGCCACTGACCTGAACCCGAACGCGGTCCGGCTCCTCCGTGCGCGCGCGTCGGCCGAGCGGCTTCCCATCGACGCGGTGCAGACCGACCTCGCCGCCGGGCTCGGCCGGTTCGACATCATCCTGGCGAATCCCCCGTACCTGCCCACTGTGCCGGGTGCCCGGGACCCCGACCGGCTCGCGAACCTCGCCCTGGACGGCGGGCCCGACGGGTGCGGGCCCATCGCACGAATCATCCGGACGCTCCCGCGCCACCTCCTCCCCGGCGGCCGGGCGTTCGTCCTCGTCTCGACGGTGCAGTCACGAGCGCGCCGGGCCGACCTGGCGGCGCGCTGGCGAAGGCGGGGAGGGCGGCTGCGCGTCTTCGCAACGCGTGCGCTCGAGGGGGAGGAGCTGGCGATCTGGGAGCTCACGCCGGGACGGCCGCGGCGTGCTGGGCTGCGTACTCGACGACCTTCTCCAGGAACGCCTTCCCGTCCGCGAAGCCGGCCGGGGAGCCCCCGCGGCTCCAGTCGGGCGCCTGGGCCCGGAAGAACGCGCGCTCTGGGTGGGGCATCAGGCCGAAGACGTTCCCGCCGGGGCTCGTGAGCCCGGCGACATCCCCCTCGGAACCGTTCGGGTTCCACGGATATGCCGCAGGGCCGCCATCCGGCCCGACCCAACGGAACAACACCTGGCCGTTCGCCTCGAGCGCCCGGCGGCGCGCGGCGCCGCCCGCAAGCACGAGCTGGCCCTCCCCGTGTCCGGAGGGGAACAGGTACCGCGTCCCCGCGGGGACCCCGTCCAGCGGCGGGAAGCGCCCGCCAGTGTAGGCGACGAACGTCGGCCGGCACTCGTAGCGGCCCGACGCGTTGGCGATGAGCGACGCCTCGGGCGCTCCGAGCCGGCCGTCCGGCCGGCCCGGCAGGAGCCCCAGCTCGGTCGCCACCTGGAAGCCGTTGCAGATCCCGCGACCAGCCGGCCGGAGCGGACGAACTCCTCGAGCTCCCCGCCGATCGCGCTGCGGACCCGCGCCGCCATGATCGCCCCCGCCCGGACATCAGTCGCCGCCGGAGAACCCACCGGGGAAGAACAGCGCCCCGTACTCCGACAGCCGGCGCCGATGCGCCGGGTCCGTCTCTCCCGCGAGCTGCTTCAACAGCACGACCTCCGCGCGGGCACCGAGCGACGCGAGCGCCACCTCGAGCTCCCGGTCGCAGTTCGTCCCCTCGATGGAGAGGATGGCGATGCGCAGTTCGGAGACGCGCACGCCCATCGTTGGCGCCGGACGCCTTAGCCTCTTCCCGGGGAGCCGAGCGGCGGGTCGAGAACGCACGCACGGATTCGCGTGCCGGAGGCAAGGCGAGCGCGGCCGGCCGGTAGGATGCTGAACGCATCCGCAGTGGTCAAGCTCCGCGTCGCGGCCGAGCCCCGGAACGTCGACCAGGCGTCGCCGTCACGGAGCCTCAACGGCACGACGGTGGCGAGCCCCGGAGTCGTCGCGGAGACCGGCCCGCGCAACCGCACCGTTCGCTGGCTCCACCCGGGTCCCGGGAGGCGCGCGAGCTTGCGCAGCACCGGCAGCACCAACCAGTGCATGTTCAACAGGCACGATGCCGGGTGGCCCGGAAGACCCAGTACCAGCGTCCCGTCGGCGTCCGCGGCGAGCGTCGGCTTGCCGGGACGGACCGCCACGCCGTGGAAGAGTAGTCGGCCGAGCTTCGGAAGGACCGGCGGTAGGTAGTCCCGCTCACCGACCGAGCTCCCGCCGGTCGCCAGGACGAGGGCGCTGGTGCGAAGCGCCGACCGCAGCGCGGATTCGATCGAGCTCGGGTCGTCGCGGACCGGCGCGCGCGGAGCCGGCCGGCAGCCAGCGGCCTCCAGCACAGCGGCCAAGGCCGCCGTGTTGCTCTCGTGGATCTCGCCGCGCCCGAGGCGGGAGCCGGGGGCGCGCAGCTCGTTGCCGTTCGGGACGATCGCGACCACGGGCCGGGCGTAGACGACGACGGAGGCGACGCCGCTCGCGGCGACCGCGCCGAGCGCCGCCGGGGTGAGGGGGGCGCCTTCCGGCGCCAGCACGGTCCCCTTCGCGAAGTCGCTGCCCGGCGGGGAGATGCGGGCCCCGACCGGGACCGGGCCCCGGATCAGCACGCGCGGACCGTTCCGGCTAACCTCCTCGAAGATCTCGAGCGCGTCGGCGCCGGGCGGTATCGCCCCACCCGTGGCCACCGCGACAGCCTCCCCTGGACGGAGCGCCTCGGAGTAGCCACCCTCCGCGAACACCTCGCCGACGATCCGCAACGCGACCGGGCGGTCGCTCCGAGCCTCCCGCACGTCGCGGCTGCGGAGCGCGTAGCCGTCCCAGTGGGCCCGCGAAAAAGCCGGCACGTCGACCGACGCCCGCGCGGTGCGCGCCGCGACCCGGCCGAACGCCTCGGTGACCGGTACCGATTCGACCGCCGTGACCGGGCGCACGGCGGCAAGCAGCCGTCGACGCGCCTCCAAAGCGGGGGTAAGCTTTCCAAACAGGTGCGCCCTCATCGTCCCCTCCCGTTACCGCTCTCCCTCGATCCACGACCGAGCCGAGGCGTTGCCGGAGACGAGGCAGTCCGCGAGTCCCTCGCCCCGAAACCATCCCCCGTAGAACCCGCCGCGGAACGCGTCGCCCGCGCCGACCAGAGTTCGCTGGCGGCGGGGCGGCGCAGCCGGTGCGTGGACGGCCCCGCCCCGGAAGAACGCCGTGGCACCGGCGCGGCCCTCCGTGCGGACGACCAACGGGACGTGCTCGAGCAGCCGCGTCGCCTCCTGGCCGCCGACCCACGAGCTCGCCTGGCCGAGCTCGGCACGGTTGCCGAAGACGATGTCCGAAGCGGCGAGCGCGGCCCGGAACGTCCGCCGGTCCCACCGGTAGAAGATCTCCTGGGCGGGGTCGAGCGTGACGCGCCGGCCGGAGTCGTGGGCGGCGCGGGCCAACGCGAGGTGCCGCCGCGGATCGCCGGTCGTGAGGTGGAGCCACCGGGTACTGCTTCCACCACGGGCCCGGGAGCTGCCGGTTCCCGCCGTCCCCCATCGGGCCCTGCTGCATCAGCGCCCGCGTCTCTCCCCGCGCGTCCTCGACGATAGTGCAGGTGGGGGTCGGGACACCCGCGACCGACTCGAGCCCCGAGAGGTCGATCCCCTCGCGCCGGAGCAGGGCGCGAAATCCGGCGGGGAACCCGTCCCCGACCCGGGCGAGCAGCCCGACCGCGACCCCGCACCGGCGCGCGACACGGGCCAGGTTGGCCGCGGTCCCCCCCAGCTCGGTCCGCTCCCTTGAGACCGGCGCGGTCCGGTCGGCCGGGGGGAATCGGGGGACGTGGAGGAACCGGTCGACGTTGACGTGTCCGGCGACGAGCAGCTGGCGCCGGCTCGGGCGGCCGAGGGCGGGCCCCATCGCCGGGAGGCAGGGGGCCGGTCGGATAGCGGTTCGGGCCTCCTCGGGGGAGCGCCTTATGCGAGGCGGCCGCTCGCCCGTCCCGGTTCTGGCGATGATCGTGGACGGGGCGATCCTGGACGCCGACGGCGCCCGTCCAGGGTACGTCCGGTTCCGCGGCGACAAGATCGTCGAGGTCGGCGCACGGGGGACCGCATCGACCCGGGGCCGCGTGCGGACGGTGCAGGGGATCGTCGTCCCCGCCCCGGTGAACGCCCACACGCACCTCGGCGACGCGGTATCGGTCCGCGAGCCGCCGACCGGCCCTGTGGAGGAGCTGGTCGCTCCGCCGCACAGCTACAAGTTCCGGCTCCTGGCGACGACCGGCCGGGCGGCGAAGGTGGCGGCGGCCCGCGCGGCGCTCTGCGGGATGGTCCGGGAGGGCGTCGCCGGCACCGTCGACTTCCGCGAGGAGGGGGTCGCCGGGGTGCTGATGCTGCGGGAGGCGCTACGCGGGCTCCCGTTGCGAGGGTTCGTCTTCGGACGGCCGGTCCGCCGGCCGCTCGACCCCCGCGAACTCGAGCGCGTCCTCTCCGTCGCCGACGGCGTCGGGCTGTCGAGCGGCCGGGACGAGACCGATCAGGCGCGGCGGACGATCGCCCGGGCGTGCCGCAGCGCGCGCAAGCGGTTCGGGCTGCACGCCAGCGAGGCGGTGCGCGAGCCGCCGGAGAGCTACCTCGACCCGACGCCGGACCTCCTCATCCACCTCGCCCAGGCCACCCCGGACGACCTCGCCGCCGTCCGCGATGCGGGCGTCTCGGTGGCGGTCTGCCCCCGGTCGAACGCGCTGTTCGGCCGCCAGCCCGACCTCCGGACGATGGAGCGGCTCGGGCTCTCGGTCCTCCTCGGCACCGACAACGCGATGTTCCATTCGCCGTCGATCTGGTCGGAGCTTCAGTTCACCTACGCGGCGAGCCGGCTGCTCGGCCAGCCGGCGTCGGCGGCGTTCCTCGCGCGGGCAGCGCTGGTCGAGCCGTGGCGCTGGCTGGGAGAGCCGGACGCAGCGCGGATCGCCCCCGGCACTTCGGTCCGCCCGCTCGTCCTCCGGCTTCCCCCGGACGACCCCGCCTACCAGGTCGTCACCCGCACCACCGAACAGGTTATCCTGCGGCAGGGGCCTCGGTCGACCCTCCGGGAGCGATGAAGCTCGACGAGCTGTACGCCCTCCTGCGCCGGCGCGGCGTCGTCTGGCCGACCGCCGAGATCTACGGCGGCGCGCAGGGCCTCTACGACTACGGTCCCCTCGGGGCCCTGCTGAAGCGCCGCCTCGAGGACGCCTGGACGAGCTGGTTCGTCGGGCGGTCGCCGGATTACTACCGCATCGAGCCGTCCGAGATCGTCCCCGAGGCGGTCGTCCGGGCGTCCGGCCACCTGGAGAACTTCACCGACCCGGAGATCAGCTGCGAGAAGTGCCACGCGCATTTCCGTGCCGAGACGGTCCTGGAGAAGGTACGGCCCGAGGGGGTCGACGGCCTCGCGCCGAACCAGATCGAGGAGGTCGTCCGCGCCTCCGGCGTCCGCTGCCCGACGTGCGGGTCGCAGACCCTCAGCGTCCCGCGGCCGTTCAACCTGATGTTCGACCTGCCGTTCGGTGTCGGCGGCACCGAACGGGCGTACCTGCTCCCCGAGACGGCGCAGGCGAGCTACCTCGCCTTCTCCCGCATGTGGGAGGTCGGGCGCAAGGCGCTCCCGCTCGGGATCGCCGTGGTCGGGCGTGTCTTCCGCAACGAGATCGCCCCGCGCCAGGTGCTGTTCCGGACCCGGGCGTTCACGCAGGCCGAGCTACAGATCTTCTTCGACCCGGCGGAGCCGCCGGGCCGGCTGGGCGACCGGGCGTCCGAGCAGCTGCCGGTCCTTCGGGCCGACCGACGAGAAAAAGGGGAGACGACCGCCCCACGGGTTGCCGCCAGCGAGCTGGTCGCCTCCGGCCTCCCCGAGTTCTACGTCGACCACCTGGTGCACATGTTCCAGTTCCTGCGCGACGTCCTCGGCTACCCGGCCGACCGCCTGCGGTTCTTCGAGAAGTCGGAGAAGGAGCGGGCGTTCTACAACCGCCTCCAGTTCGATGCCGAGCTCGACTTCGCCAGCCTCGGTGGCCCGAAGGAGGTCGGCGCGGTCCACTACCGAGGCGACTACGACCTGAGCCGCCACGCGGCCGGCTCCGGCAAGGACCTCTCCGTCAGCCGGGGCAGCTCCCGGGTCGTCCCGCACGTTCTCGAGCTGACGTTCGGCGTCGACCGGAACGTCTGGGGCCTCGCCGACGCCCACCTCGGCAAGGACGGCGACAGGACCGTCTGGAAGCTGCCGAACTACCTCGCGCCCGTCCCGGTCGGGGTCTTCCCGCTGATCCCCAAGGAGCACCGCGCCTTCGCGCGGAAGCTCGTCGCCGACCTCGGGGCGGCGGGCGTCGAAGCCGAGTACCGACGAGGCGAGCTCTATCGGCAAGCGGTACGCCCGGATGGACGAAGCGGGCACGCCGTTCTGTGTCACGGTCGACGGCGAGAGCGTCGCCGAAGGGCCCGAACAGGGGACCGTTACGCTGCGCAGCCGCGACTCCAAGGGGCAGGAGCGTCTCCGAGCGGAAGCGCTCGCGGCACGGATCGCCCCGACGCTCCGCCCGCCGCGGCCCCGGGTCGAGTGACGCCCCGTCTCCGGCGCGAACCGCTATATCTCGGGGGTCCCGTGGTGAAGTACCGATGGCGGGGGCACCGCCGGGTTCCTCCGGCACGTCAGGTGGCGGCCCCGTTGCCGCGCTCCGCCGGACCCGTTTCCTGAGCACGCAGTACGCGGACGTCACGAAGCTGCTCGAGCTCGCGGCCCAGCACGAGAAGATGGCGGCCCGCTACGAGCAGCGGATCTCGCGGCTGAACACCAAGATCGAGCGGCTGCGCCACCAGGCGACCCTGCTGCGCGAGAAGGGGCAAAGGGTGCTCGGCGGCGTCCCCGAGCTGGAGCAGCAGATCAAGCAGCACCAGCGCGACATCGACGCCACGACGACCCGCCGGGGACCGGGCCCGCTGACGAGCGACATCACCGCGCTCCACTACCAGGTCCGCAAGCTCCAGCAGAAGGTCGTCGACCTGCAGCAGAAGTCGCGCGGCCTCGACCTCAAGGCGGCCCAACGGACGCAGAAGACGTCCGAGATCAAGGTCAAGGTCGACCGGTTCGTCGAGGCGGCGCACCTCGCCAGCCAGGAGGCCGCGCAGTTCCGACAGCGGGCGGACCGGCTCCAGGCGGTCGTCGCGCAGGAGGCGGGGGCCGCCGAGGCGCCTGCCGGCCCCTCCGCCACGCCGCCGACCACCGGCGCGGATGCGCCGTCACATCCCCCTCCATGAAGCTCATCGTCACCGTTGGGATGCCCGGCTCGGGCAAGGACGAGCTCGTCAACGTGGCCCGCACGGTCGGGCTCGCGACGCTGAAGATGGGCGACCTCGTCCGCACGGAGGCGTCCCGGCGCGGGATCGCGCCGAACGGGGGCGCGCTCTCCCGGCTCGCCGCCGAGGAGCGGGAGAAGCACGGCGTCGCGGTGTGGGCGCAGCGGGCGCTGCCGAAGCTCACCGAGACGAAGATGCTCGTCGACGGCTGCCGCTCGGAGGCCGAGATCACCTGCTTCCGCCACCAGTTCGGCGACCTGTTCGTCCTCGGGATCTTCTCGTCGCCGGAGACCCGGTACGAAAGGCTGCGCAAGCGGGCCCGCTCCGACGACGGGACGAACCTGCAGGAGTTCTTCGACCGCGACCAGCGGGAGCTGCGCTTCGGCATCGGCGCCGCGTTCATCCTCGCGGACGGGATCCTGGTGAACGAGGGGGACCTCGCCACCTTCCGGACCGCCGGGCGCGAAACGCTGGCCCGGATCCTCGCGCGCGAGGCGTGAGCTAACGCGCGCGGCCCGGGCCGCCCGGGGCGGCCAGGTGCGCCTTGACCGCATCGAACCGCTCGCGGTCCACGAGCACCGCGACGCGTCGGCGTCCGCCGGTGAGCCCGCGGACCTCGCGAGCGAAGTGGGCGTCCCGGGCCGCCGCGAGACGGCGCGAGCCGCGCCCGCCTCCGATCGATCGGTCCCATTCGAGCGCGTAGGCGTCCGCCGACGCCGGGGTCGGCGGGGATTTGCCGAGATGGTGCTCGTGGACCGTCCGACGGACGAGCTCGACGTAGCCGATGTGCTCCGTGAACAATTCCGCGGCGCGTTCCTCGTCTGGGTCGAGCGCGGCGACCGGCACGCCGGCGCGGCGACCCCACTCCAGCGCTTCGAGGAACGCCGGGTTCGGGACCGACACTTCGCCGAACCGGACGAGGCCCCGGACCTCGTTCCATTCGGTCGGGGCGAGCGGGACGACGGGCTCGGCGGGCGCCTCGACGAAGTACTGCACCAGCCCCTGCAGCTCCTCCGGGGCGACCCCCGCGCCGATCGCCTCCGGCTCGAACGCGTCCAGCGCCCCGGGGATCGCGACGGCGTTGGCCACGAGACCGCGCACGGGGCCCAGCAGAAGGATCGACGCTCCGGCGTCGACGGTCGCGGAGATCACTCGCCCTCGCGCTCGACGACCGCCTCGAGGAGCTCCTCGGGGCCTCGGTGGCGCAACAGCTCGGCGACGTGGAGGATCGGCAGGCCGGCGATCGCCGCCCGGTGGACCTCCTCGCGGACGACGAACATCGCGTGGCCTTCGGCGACACGCGCGATCTCGTGGAGCAGCTCGGCGCGCCGCGCAGCGGTGCGCAGCGTCCCGACACCGGTGAGAAGGATCTCGCTCGCGCGGGCGAGCGCATCGAACGGCGCGCGCACCGTGACCGTCACCTCGAGCCCCAGGTCGTCGAGCTGGCGGAAGACGCCGTCCCGCAGCGCGTCGCCGGTCGTGGGCCGACGGCGTACCGGCGCACCGTCGTCCCGCGGCTCGGCGGGCGGCTCGGGCCGGGCGGGCGCCTCAAAGAGGACGAGCGCGCGGACGAGCGGCTCATCGAAGTGCGCCTCGATCCGTGCGACGACGGTCGCCTCGGCGCCCTGGCCCTCCTCGTACAGCTGGACGGCGCGCCGGGAGACGCCGGCGATCGTCGCGAGCGCCCCGAGCGACAGCCCCCGCTCGAGGCGGAGGGCGCGGAGCCGCACGCCGTCCAGCCGCGCGAAGATACCGCCCGGGCTGGCATACAGGAACGGCGGCACCGCCTTTTCCAGGTAGTCCCGGAGGGTCGCCTCTTGGACGATCGGGACGCCGTAGCGCGTGTAGACGACGCCTTCCTCGAGGTCGGCGACGCCGCTCCGCTGCCCCAGGACCAGGACGATCGCAGGGAACAGCTGGCCCAGCTCGCGGAGGCGGGTCGCCTCCTGGGCGTCGAGCGCATCGATGTTCTTCAGCGCCTTGATGAGGAGGAGGGTCGCGTCGCGCCGGGCGACCAGGTTGAAGCTGGAAGGCCGGGCGCCGGTCGTGGCCGCGACGTAAAACCCGGCGCGTTCGAGCATGTCGCGGATCCGCTCGATCCAACGGTCACGCGGTCGCGACACTCCGGTTACCCCCCACTTGAATCCAGTTTCCACTACTATATAAATGGAGACGGTTCGTTCTCTCGGGCGGCACGGGCGCCGAGAGCGGCGGACGAACCGTCTTGTCCCGTGCCCCGTTCCGCAGCTCGTGCCCAGTACGGTCCGCCCGGTGCCGAACCAGCCCGCTCTCGCGCTCCGCGTGGCGTCCGGGCGACGGAACGCCGTGATCCTCTCCGACCTTCACCTCGGCCTCGGCTCGACGCCGGAGACGCCGCGGGGCGCCCCGGGCTCTTCGGCGCCGGAGCTGGCGGAGGCAGCGCTGCGCCTGGCCCGGACGCTCCGGGTCCGTCGCCTGATCGTCGCGGGCGACGTCAAGCACCCGATCGTCGGCGTTCCCCCGTGGCTCCGGCCGATTGTCTTCGACTTCTTCGCGACGCTTCTCGACGCCGGGGTCCTCCCGGAGGTCGTGATCGGAAACCACGACGTCGGCCTGGTCCGCCACCTTCCGCGGGAGGTGGTCGTGCACCCGGCGGGCGGGCTCCTGACGGATGGGGTCGGCGTCTTCCACGGCCACTGCTGGCCGTCTCCGACGGTCCTCTCGGCGAGGACCCTGGTCGCCGGCCACCTGCATCCGGGGTTCCGGTTCGCCCCGACGGCCTCCGCCCCGGACGGAAAGCGCCGGACGTGGGTCCGCGTGAGCTACGCCGGCGACCGCAAGGTCCTTCGGCGCAACGGGCGCCCGGCGCCGACCCGAGAGCTTGTCGTGCTGCCCGCGTTCCACCCGCTCACTGGCACGGAGGCCCTCAATCGGGAGCGGCCGCGCCGCGGACGGTCGTTCCTCTTCGGTCGGTTCCTCGCCCGGGGCGAAGCCCGAGCGTACCTGCTGGACGGCACCGACCTCGGGACGGTCGCTACGGGGCCGACGCCGAGCCCCGACGCACGAGCGCGCCGAGCGCCCCGGGGTCGGTGACCGGCGGCGCGCAGCTCCGCTCGAAGCAGACGGTCGCGCGCGGCGGGCCCGCCGAGACCGGGGCGGCGAGCTCCTCCGGGAGGCGGAACGGCGCGGGGGGGCTCCGGCGAAGACGGTCGACCGAGGATGGTACGCCGTCCGGGCCGCCCGGACCAGGGCGTCGGCCGCGGTCCCGGCCCCTTCCACGACGACCCGGACCGGAGTCGTGGAAGAGAGACCCGCCGCGAGCGCCGCGCCCCCTGCGAAGAGCCCCGCGTGGGCGAGTCGGGAGGACACGGGCGCGAGCAGCGCGCGGGCCCTCTCGTGCCAGCGGTCGTCCTGCAGGAGGTCGCCGAGCCGGAGGAAGGCGAGCGCGGCCGCCGAGTTCCCGCCGAGGTGCGGGTTGTCCTCGAGGGGGTACGACGGCTCGCTGGCTCCCCCGATCTGAGGCCCATCGTAGAGCGCGGGGGCGACCGCGCGGAGCAGGCCGTCCTCCCCCCGGTACTCCCGGTCGACGACCTCCAGCAGCTCGCGGGCGACTTCGAGGTAGCGAGCGGTCGCCGTGACCACCGACAGCTCGAGCAAGCCCCGGGCGAAACTGACCTGGTCTTCGAGCAGGCCGTACCCCCGTGCCCCCGACGCCGTGAGCTGGTGCGCGATCCCCTTACCGGGCCGGACGGCGGAGGCGATCCAGCGGTCGGCGGCGGTCCGCGCCGGCGCGACCCAGGCGGCTTCGCCCAGGGCGGATGCCGCGAGGCAGTAGCCTGCCACGAACCGGCCGTTCACGGCTGCATAGAGGGCCGTGTCAACGGTAGGGGTGGGCCGGCGAGCACGGGTCGCGAGGAGACGCGCTTCGACGCCGGTCAGCAGGAGCTCGGGCGCTTCCGAGCGGTGGAGCGATTGGACCGCCTCGGCCGGGGAGAGCATCCGGAAGAGCACGCTGCGGTCCGGGTCGTGCGGCATCCGGGCGTCGGTCCCGACGCCGAAGACCCGGACCGCGAACCGAGCGTCGTCGGCGCCGAGGGCTTCCTGGAGCTCCGGTTTCGTCCAGGTGAAGTAGCCGCCGTCGTCCCCCGGCGCGTTGTCGGCGTCCTGGCTCCCGCCCCAGCCGCCCCCCGGGTCGCCGAGGACGTCGTCGCTCCAGCGCACGATCCCCCGGACGACGGTGGCGAACCGGGCGTCGCCGAACCGACGGTAGCCGTCCGTGTAGGCGGCGAGCAGTTCCGCGTTGTCGACGCCCATCTTCTCGAAGTGGGGGACGCGCCAACGTTCGTCGACCGAGTAGCGGTGGAATCCGCCGCCGAGCTGGTCGTACATCCCGCCGTCGGCCATCGCGGTCAGCGTCTCCCGCGCGTGCGTTCCGCTGGTGGGGTCCTTCGCGTGGAATTCGTGACAGAGGAGCAGCGACAGGGCGGCGGGGTGCGGGAACTTCGGGGCGGCGCCCCACCCACCGTACGCCGGGTCGAAGCCGGCACGGAGGTCCGCCACGACCTGTTCGACGAACGCCCCGGTCGGTGGGGCGGCGCCGGCGTGCCGCTGCGCGAGCCGCCCGAGCGCCTCCCGCACCGTGGCGGCGCCGTGCTGGACGCGCTCCGGTTCCTCCGACCAGATCCGGGCCATCTCCTTGAGGACCCGGCGGAAGCCGGGCCGCCCGTGGCCGTCGGTCGGCGGGAAGTACGTCCCGCCGTAGAACACCTCCCCGTCGGCGGTGACGAACGCCGTCAGCGGCCAGCCGCCCTCTCCGGTCAGCGTGGAGACCTGGCGCTGGAACCGCTGGTCGACCTCGGGGTGTTCGTCGCGGTCGACCTTCACGGCGACGAAGTGCTGGCCGATCAGCCTGGCGACCTCGGCGTCCTCGTACGTCCCTTCGTCCATCACGTGGCACCAGTGGCACCACGAGGCGCCGATGTCCAGCAGCACGGGACGCCCGGTCTCCTTGGCGAGCTCGAACGCCTCAGCCCCCCACGGGTGCCAGTCGATCGGCTGGTGCGCCGCCGACCGGAGGTACGTCGACGTCGAGCCAGAGAGACGGTTCGTCGCGAGCCGGGTCCGCCACGACCGGTGATGCGGCACCGGGGTGTTCACGGTTGCCCCTCGGCGGGCCGGGGCCGCGCGCGACGGGTAATCCGGTGGACGGGACGTTACCGCCCGCGCGGGCGTTATAAGGGGCCCGTCGGTGGGCGCCGTCGGGGACGCTGCCGATGGAGATGCAACCCGGCCAGATGGCCTACGACCGGGCGATCACGGTCTTCTCTCCGGACGGCCGGCTCTTCCAGGTCGAGTACGCGCGCGAGGCGGTGCGCCGGGGCGCGACGACCGCCGGTGTCGTCTACCAGAACGGTGTCGTGCTGATCGCCGACCGCCGCATCCCCAACCCGCGGCTCGCCGAGGCGGCGAGCCTCGAGAAGATCCACCAGGTCGACGAAAACATCGCCTGCGCGACGGCCGGGCTGGTCGCCGACGCCCGGGTGCTCGTCGATTACGCGCGCCTCGCCGCCCAGATCAACCGCGTCACCTACGCCGAGGCGATGAGCGTCGAGATGCTCGTCCGGCGGATCTGCGACTACAAGCAGCAGTACACCCAGTTCGGCGGGGTCCGGCCTTTCGGCACCGCGCTGCTCGTCGGCGGCTACGACGACAGCGGCGTGCACCTGTTCGAGACCGAGCCGTCCGGTTCGCTCACGAGCTTCCGCGCCGCCAGCACCGGCGGCAACAAGGGGCCGGTGATGGACCTGTTCGAGCAGAAGTACCGCCCGAACCTCGACCGCGACGCCGCCATCCTCCTCGCGCTGGAAGGGCTGCGCGCCGGGCTCGAGGAGAACGGCACGCTCGCCCAGGTCGAGATCTGCATCGTCCAGGCTGGGGAGGGGATGACCCGTCTCGCGCCGGACGAGATCCAGAAGTACGTCCAGCGCCTCGGCCCTGCCGGCGGCGGAACGAGCCGACCGGGCCGCGCCTAGGGCGGCGCCGCGGGAGGGACCTTCCGGTGGTGAAGGTCGAGGACGCCGTCATCGCCCGCTGGGAAACGCACGGCTCGCGGTTCGAGGTCCTGGTCGACCCTGAGGCGGTCCAGGAGCTCAAGGACGGCAAGTCGGTCGACCTCTCCGACAAGCTCGCCCTCGAGCAGGTCTTCAAGGACGCCAAGAAGGGCGACAAGGTCTCCGAAGAGCACCTTGAGAAGACGTTCCACACCCGCGACCTCGCCGAGATCGCCCGCCAGATCGTGCTGAACGGCGAGGTCCAGGTGACCACGGAGCAGCGCCACAAGCTGCAGGAGACGAAGCGGCGCCAGATCGTCGCGACGATCGCCCGCAACGCGATGAACCCGCAGACCGGCGCGCCGCACCCGCCCGCCCGCATCGAGGCGGCGATGCTGGAGGCGAAGGTCCACGTCGAGCCGTTCCGCCCGGTCGACCAGCAGGTCCAGGAGGTCCTCGCGAAGCTCCGCCCGCTCCTGCCGATCCGGCTCGATGTCGTGAAGGTCCGCTTGAAGGTCCCCGGCCAGCACTACCCCCGCGTCATCGCCGAGGTGCGGGGGCTCGGGCGTCTCCTGGAGGAGGCGTGGGAGTCGGACGGCTCCTGGACCGCGGTCCTCGAGATCCCCGCCGGCGTGCAGACAGAGCTGTACGAGAAGCTCAACGCGCGCACGAAGGGCGCCGCCGAGACCGCTTTGGTTAAATAGCGTGCCCCGGTCGGCCGCGCCGGTGCAGCACCAAAAATGCCCAAAGGACATCGGCCGGGCCACCGTTCGGGTGGCCGCGAGGCTCCGCCCTCGCATCCTTCGCAGGATCGCGTACTAGTTCTCCCCGGCGAGGAGCTTCCGGGCCAGGGTCTCAAACCCGGGCCGGGAACGTACCGCGTCGGCGGAAAGGTCTACGCCAGCCAGCTCGGGCTGCTCAGCCCGCGGCCGCCGTTCGTCCAGGTCGTCCCGCTCTCCGGGCGGTACGTCCCGAAGCCGGGCGACCGCGTCGTCGGGACGGTCACGGACGTGCAGAGCACGTTCTGGCTCCTCGACATCGGAGCGCCCCGCTGGGCGCCGCTCCACATGACCGGCTCCCCCTGGAAGGTGGAGGTCGGCGAGACGGGCCAGTACCTCCGCACCGGGGACGCCGTCGTCGTCCGCGTCGAGAACCTCGACGCGACCGGGCGGATCGGGGTCACGATGCTCGGCGACGACCTGGGGAAGCTGGAGGGGGGCACGATCGTGCGGATCTCGCCCGCCCGCGTTCCGCGGCTCGTCGGCCGCGGTGGCTCGATGATCGAGACGATCACCCGCCACACGAACGCGGAGGTCGCGATCGGGCAGAACGGCCGCGTCTGGATCGGCGGGGACGCCGAAGCGATCCGGCGCGCCCGCGACGTGCTGCTCATGATCGAGGAGAACGGCCCTCGACCCGGGCTCACCGACCGCGTTCGAGCGGTTCCTGCTGGCGACGACGCCGACGGGCGACGGCGGAGCCCCCCCGGGGCACGCGGTCCCGCCCGAGGACGGCCCGCAGGGCGAGACAGACGACGGGCCGGATCCCGGGGCCGTCCGCTCGAGTATGCGGGATGATGCGTAACACTTCGAGGAGTTGCAAAGCATGGGAAGCGTAGGAGCGAAAGAAGTGCCGGTGCTGCTCGACGCCAACGGGCGTCGGATCGACGGGCGGGGGCTCAACGAGCTGCGCCCCATCGCGATCCGAGCGGGTCCGCTGCCGCAGGCGGACGGCTCGGCGTTCGTCGAGTGGGGAGCGAACAAGGTGATGGCGGCGGTCTACGGACCCCGGGAGGTCCACCCGCGCCACCTCCAGCAGAGCACGAAGGCTGTCATCCAGTGCCGCTACAACATGGCGGCGTTCTCGGTCGACGAACGCAAGCGCCCCGGCCTCGACCGCCGCAGCCAGGAGATCTCCAAGGTCATCGCCGAGGCGTTCGACTCGGTCGTCTTCACCGAGGAGTTCCCCCGGACGAGCATCGACGTCTACATCGAGGTGCTGCAGGCGAACGCCGGAACCCGCTGCGCGGGCGTGGTCGCCGCGAGCGTCGCGCTCGCGGACGCCGGGATCCCGATGGTCGACCTCGTGCCGTCCGTCGCCGTCGGGAAGATCGGCGGCGCGATCGCGCTCGACCTGAAGAAGGAGGAGGACAACTTCGGCGAAGCGGACCTGCCGATGGCGCTGGTCCCGCAGTCCGGCCGGCTCGTCCTGCTCCAGATGGAGGGCCACATGACCGAGCCGGAGCTCGCCCAGGCGCTCGAGCTGGGCGTCGGTGGCTGCCGCACGATCTACGAGAAAATGAAGGCGGCGCTGCGGGTGCGGTACTCGGCCCCGGCCGCCGTCACGGAGGCGTCATGAGCGAAGAGGTCACCGCCGAGATCCTGCAAACGCACATCCTCGACCTCGCCGGCGCGGGGAAGCGGCTGGACGGCCGCGGCCTAGACGAGTACCGGACGGTCTCCGTCGAGCCCGGCTACGTCTCGACCGCCGACGGCAGCGCGCTCGCCCGGTTGGGCGATACGATGGCGCTCTGCGGCATCAAGCTCGAGCTGGGCAAGCCGTTCCCGGATACCCCGAACGCGGGGGTCCTGACGACCAACGCCGAGCTGATCCCGCTCTCCAGCCCGACGTTCGAGCCCGGCCCGCCGCAGCCCGGCGCGATCGAGGTCTCGCGCGTCGTCGACCGCGCCCTCCGCGCGTCGGAGGCAATCGACCTGACGAGCCTGTGCGTCACGCCCGGGGAGAAGTGCTGGACGTGCTTCGTGGACATCCACATCCTCGGGCACGCGGGCAACCTGATCGACACCGCGTTCCTCGCGGCGGTCACCGCGCTCACGCACGCCGTCCTGCCCGCGAAGCGGTTCGGGGTCGGCGAGGCGGACGCCCCGCTCGCGGTCCACCACGTGCCGATCGAGTGCACGTTCGTCCGGCTCGGCGACACGCTCGTCGTCGACCCGACGTTCGACGAGGAGCACGCCGCCCAGGGCCGTCTCACCATCGCCACCGACAAGGCCGGCCGGGTCGTCGCGATGCAGAAGGGACTGGTCGGGGCGTTCTCCCCCGATGACGTCAAATCGGTGGTGCGCCGGGCGTTCGTGCACGGCGACCGCCTCCGGGCGATCGCGACGGGGAAGGGACGATGAGCAAGCGGACGAAGAAGGTCGGCCCGACCGGCTGGATGGGTCCCCGCTACGGGATCCGGATCCGGCGGCGGGTCGTGGAGATCGACCGCGTCAAGACCGCGAGCTCGGCGTGCCCCCGGTGCTCCACCGTGACGGTCCGGCGGGTCGCCAGCGGCATCTTCGAATGCTCGCGCTGCAGCACCCGCTTCGCCTCGAACGCCTACGCGTTCATCCCGGCCCCGCCGATCAGCCGCGCCGAGGCGGCGGAGAAGGCCGCCGCAAACCGTTAATCCGCCCGTCCGGCTCGAGAGGATAGCATGTTCCGATGTATCCGGTGCGGAGAGGCGCTTCCTTCGGACGCCAACCTCTTCGGGGTCCGCTGCGACAACTGCGGCGGGAAGATCTTCACGAAGGAGCACCCAAACGTCAAGAAGACCCTGAGGGCCCGGTAGGGGCCGTACGGAGGGTTCCATGACCAACGAAAAGCCATCGTGCCCGGAGTGCGGCGCCGACGCCGTCTTCGAAGAGCGCGCCGCCCGGCTGCTCCAGGGGAGCTGCCCGGATTGCGGCCGTGCGTTCACGATCCTGCAACACGCGTCGGAACACGCACCGGCGCTCGGCGATGTCCCGGCGACCGCCGGCGCTGCGCCGGCCCTGGACGAGGACGGAGTCCCGCGCGCGGCCCCCGACGGGCCCGCGTGCGGCGTCTGCGGGACGACGCTCGCCGTTCGGGCGAGCTCCGAGACGAGCCTCGAGGTGACGTGCCCGTCATGCGAGACGCGGGTCAGCTACGTGCTGGACCGCCCCGAAGCCCGGCCGCGGGAGCGCCGGTTCGTCGAGGTGAGCCGCGGCGGACCGCGTGAGGATCGCGGCCCCCCGCGCGAGGACCGCGGAGGACCGCGCGACGACCGCGAAGGACCGCGGGCGCGGCCGTGCCGCGAGTGCGGCGGACCGCTCAGTTTCACCACCGACGCCGAGGGGAACGTCAGCGGCGAGTGCGCCTCCTGCGGCAACCGCTTCACCCTTCCGCCCCGACCCCGGTTCGGGGGAGGCGGCGGCCGAGGCCCCCCCGGCGCGACGGAGGGCGGGGGTTCGACCGGGGTGGGGCACGACCCGGAGGCTGGCGCCCGAGGGAGGGGCGCGGACCGCCGCGCAACGACCGCCGCGGGTCGAGCTACGTCCGGCGGGAGCGCGACGACCGTTCGGAGGACGACCGGCCCCGCCGGCGCCGTCCGCGGCCCGAGTGAGCTCGCCGTCGGGCGGGCAGGCTCTTAGCGCCCCGGCCCCTGCCGGGGGCCGTGCGGCCCCCGACGGTCACGTTCCTGGGGGGCGTCCGCGAGATCGGCGGCAACAAGATCCTCGTCGAGGACGGACCGGATAAGGTCCTTTTCGACTTCGGCCCGTCGTTCTCGCCCCGCCGGGAGGAGTTCTACGTCGACTTCCTGCAGCCCCGCTCGTCCAGCCCGGTGCAGGACCTCCTCGAGTTCGACCTCCTTCCGCGCCTCGAGGGGTTCTACTCGCGCGAGGCGCTGCAAGACTCCGACCTCGCCTGGAAACCGCCGGAGGTCCACGCGGTGTTCGTCAGCCACGCCCACATGGACCACGCCGGCCACCTGGGACTGATCGACCCGGAGATCCCGGTGCACGTCGGCGAGGGGACGAAACGGCTCCTCGACACCATCCAGACGTCCAGCCCGTCGATGAAGTACGGCGAGCACGACTGGCGCGTCTTCCCCGACCGCATGCCGGTGAAGGTCGGCCGGATCGAGGTCGTGCCGTACCCGGTCGACCACTCGGTCCCGTTCGCCTACGGGTTCCTGATCCGTACCTCGGAGGGGACGGTCGTCTACACCGGCGACTTCCGCCACCACGGCCCCCGCGCGCAGCAGACGCACGACTTCTTCGCGGCGGCCGCCCGCGAAGAGCCGCGGATGCTCCTCACCGAGGGGACGCGCGCCGGCGCCGACCGTCGGAAGAACTTCTCCGAGGAAGGGGTCCGGGACGGGGTCGACCGGGTGCTGGAGAGCTGCCCGACCGTCGCCCTCAGCTGCACCTACCCGCGCGACGTCGACCGGCTGCGCACCCTCCACGCGGCCGCGACCCAGGCGGGCCGGACGCTGCTCGTCTCCGCGCGGACCGCGTTCCTCCTCCGTTCGGTCGCGGACCTGCAGCCAGCCGGAACCGTCCCGGTCCCGGGGAAGACGGAAGGGATCCAGGTGTACGCGCGGAAGAAGCGGCGGCTGTTCCGGTGGGAGGCGCCGCTCCTCGACGGGGCGCTCACCGCCGCGGACGTCCGGGCGAACGGACGGCAGTTCGTGCTCGCCCTCGATCTCGCCCATTTCCCCGAGATGATCGACCTGCGGCCGCCGGCCGGCAGCCCGTTCGTCCACTCGATGAGCGAGCCGTTCAGCGAGGACGACGTCGACGACAGGGTGATGCACAACTGGCTCGAGCACTTCGGCCTGCGCTTCCACCAGATGCACGCGAGCGGCCACGCGTCCGGACCGGAGCTCGACCGGATCGTCCGCGACGTCGGGGCGCGGGCGGTCTTCCCGATCCACACCGAGCATCCCGAAGCGTTCCGGAAGTCGGGCGCCCCGGTCGTGCTCCCCGAGCTGAACACCCCGTACGCGGTCGGCTAATCCTCGGCAAGGCGACCTAAAGCGCCGCGGACCCTCCGGAGCGCGATGGGCGCGGACCGTCTGCCGACCGGGGTCGCCTCGGTCGACCGGCTCCTGGGAGGCGGCCTGGAGACCGACGGGATAACCGAGCTGTACGGCGAGGGCGGGAGCGGCAAGACGGTCCTCTGCCTGCAGATCGCCGCCCGCGTCGCCCGCGACTCCCGCTGGGTCCTCTACGTCGACACCGAAGGGCTCAGCCTCGACCGGCTAAAGGCGGTCGCGGACGGCGACGCGGGGAAGGTCCTGGGGCATTTCCTGCTCTCGGCCCCGAAGGACCTGGAGGAGCAGGGGCGGGCGGTCGCGGCCGCGTGCGCCCTCGCCCGGGACGGGCGACGGAACGTCGGCCTTCTCGTCCTCGACTCCGCCACGAACTTCTACCGGCTCTCGCTCGCCGGACCGGACGAGGACAACGCCCGGGAGGCGCTCGCCGTCCAGGTCGCGGAGTTGGTCGCGACCGCCCGGGCCCGGGGCCTGCCGGTCCTCCTCACGAACCAGGTCTGGCGCAACCTCCGGGACGGGGGACTGGAGCCGCTCGGCGGCTCGTTCCTCCACCACGCGGCCAAGACGATCGTCCGGCTCGACCGCCGGGAAGGAGGGCGCCGGAGCGTTGTCCTGGTGAAGCACCGCTCCCGTCCGGAAGGGTCCGCCGACTTCCGCATCACCTCGGACGGTCTCGAGAGCGTCGGCCCTGGTTGAAACCGACATAAGGGCCCGACGCCCGTGCCGGACGATGGCCGGGACGGTCGAGGTCGCGGAGATCCCGAGCCCGATCGGCCTCTTCCGCCTCGCCTACGAGGGCCCGGTGGTCCGGCTGATCGACCTGCTCGAACCGGGCCACCCCCAGAGGGTCATGCCGGTCGGCTCGGTGCGACGCAAGTCCCCGTTCCGCGCCGGTTCCCCGCCCGCCAGGCTGCGGGAGTACTTCCGGGACGGGAAGACGCCCCTCGACTTCGAGGTCGCCCCCGAGTCGTTCTCCCGGTTCGACCGGACCGTCTGGGACGTGCTCCGCACCGTCCCGGCGGGACAGACGGTCACCTACGGCGACCTCGCGAGGAAGGCCGGCTACCCCGGCGCAGCCCGCGCCGTGGGGGGAGCGATGGCCCGGAACCCGATCCCGATCGCCATCCCGTGCCACCGGGTGGTCGGCAAGGGCGGCTACATGCAAGGCTTCGGGCTCGGGCTCTGGCGAAAGCGCTGGCTCCTCGACCACGAAGGCGCCTGGCCGCTCCGCTCCCGGTCCGCCGAGGGCCCTCGCCCCGGCGGTCAGCGCACGTTGGACGCCGCGCCAGGCGCCCCGCGCCGCCGCTGAGCGGCGACGGCCGCCCGAACGGGGTCCATCCGAGACGCTACCTACTACGATGCACGTAGGATTGCCCCCACCAGAAAACGCACTACCTACTACGCCATGCGTAGGCTTGTTCTCTGAGGGGATCCTGTCGATGTACAATACCTACTACAATCTGCGTATGTTATCCCGAGACAACGGGGGTAACCTACTACATGGGACGTATGTTGCAGGTCTGCGGAGAGGACCGGGGCGGAGAGGCGGGGCCGCGAGCCCCGTCAGCCGGAGTAGTAGCTCGCGTCGTACGGCTCGGGCTTGAGCCCGCGCCGCTGGCGGATCGCGGCGACGACCGCCGGTTGCAGCTCGACGGGGACGGGCTCGAAGCCGAGCAACTCGGTCGACCAGAGGACCTTGCCCGCGGTCGCGCTGCGAATGTCCGAGGCGAAACCGAACATATCGGCGACGGGGACCTTCGCGACGACCGTCTGCAGGTCGCCGACGCTCGTCATGTCGAGGATCTCCCCGCGCCGGCGCTGCACCTCGCGGGTCGCCCCGGCGAGGATCTCCTGGGGGACGTTGACCGTCACCTTCTGGAACGGCTCGAGGAGCAGCCGGTCGCCGAGGCACATCGCGCCGTAGATCCCCGACCGGGCGGCCGGGATCGTCTGGGCGGGCCCGCGGTGGATGGAGTCCTCGTGGAGCTTCGCGTCGACGAGGCGGATCTTGAGGCCGTAGACCTTCTCGTTGGCGAGCGGGCCGCGGTTCATCGCCTCCTTGAACGCATCGACGATGAGGTCCATCGTCTCGTTGAGGTACTGGATCCCCTTCGTGACGTCAAACAGGATGTTCGTCCCCTCGACGGCGACGATCCCGCGTCCCTCCTCCCGGGAGATGCCGAGCTGGTCGAGGCGCGCCACCAGCGTCTTGGTGTCCTTGAACGACTTTCCCTGCGGGATCTCGCCGTCCTTGACCGCCTGGACGACCCCCGCGGGGAGCGGCTCGACCTCGAAGTAGAACTTGTTGTGCTTGTTCGGGCTCTTCCCCTCGAACGGGCCGCCCGGGTGCCGGACGAGCTCCCGGTAGACGACGATCGGCTTGCTCGACGTGATCTCGACCTTGTAGTCGTTGACAATCCGGTACTGGGTGATCTCCAGGTGGAGCTCGCCCATCCCGCTGAGCAGATGCTCACCGGTCTCCGGGTTGATCTCGACGCGGAGGCTCGCGTCCTCCTTGCCGATCTTCCGCATCACCTCGATGAGCTTCGGCAGGTCCGCCATCCGCTTCGGCTCGATGGCGACCGTGACGACCGGCTCGGAGACATGGCGGATCTCCTCGAACGGGATCATGTCGGGCGACGTGGTCGTCGTCGTCCCCGCGAACGCGTCCGTGAGCCCGATGACGGCGGCGATGTTCCCCGCGGGGACGTCCTCGACCATCAGCCGCTCCGGCCCCATGAACAACGAGACGTGCTGGATGCGGTTGCGGAGCTTCGTCCCGACGATCGACAGCTCCATCCCCTTCGTGAGCCGGCCGGAGAAGACGCGGCCCGTCGCGATCTCGCCCGCGCTCGGGTCCATCGTGATGTCGGTAACCATGAACGACGTAGGGCCGGCCGCGTCGGTGTTCATCATCGCCTGCCCGACGACCGAGCCGATCTCCCCCTTCCAGATATTCGGAATGCGGTACTTCTGCGCCTGGCGTGGGCTCGGGAGGTGGCGGACGACCATGTCGAAGATGACGTCGTTGATCTTCGCCTTCTGCGCGATCTCCTTCGAGCGGTCGGTAGAGACGTAGTTGATGATGTCCGGGAACTTCACACCGGTCTTCTGCATGTACGGGACGCTGATCGCCCAGTTCTCGTAGCCCGAGCCGAAGGCGACCGAGCCGTCGCGCGGGTCGACCGACCACTCGTCGATGAACTCCTCCGGGGCCATCCGGCGGATCAGCTCGTTCACCTCGCCGATGATCGTCGTAAACCGCTTCTGGAGCGACTCGGGGGTCAGCTGCAGCTCCTTGATCGCGCGGTCGACCTTGTTGATGAAGAGCGTCGGCTTCACCTTCTCGCGCAGCGCCTGCCGCAGCACCGTCTCGGTCTGCGCCATCACGCCCTCGACCGCGCAGACGACGACGATCGCCCCGTCGACCGCGCGCATCGCGCGCGTGACGTCCCCGCCGAAGTCGACGTGGCCCGGCGTGTCGATGAGGTTGATCAGGTACTTCTCGCCGTTGAACTCGTGGACGATCGTGACGTCCGCGTTGTTGATCGTGAGCAGTCGCTCCTGCTCCTGCTCGTCGAAGTTCAGGTACAGCTGCTTTCCCGCGAGCTCGTCGGAGATCATCCCCGCGGCGGCGAGGAGGTTGTCGCTCAGGGTCGTCTTGCCGTGGTGGATGTGCGCGACGATCCCGATGTTCCGGATCTTGTCGATCTGGCGCATCATCTCGGGGATGGCCTTCGCCAGTTCGCTCCGGATGTGCGTCATGGCCGATCCCTCCCGCTACCGCGCCGACTGCGCGACCCGCTCGACCTCTTCCTTGCGCCCGACCGCGAACGACGTCTGGTCGGGCTTGGCGGCGAGGCGGATCTCGTCCGCGAGGCAGCTTTCGATCGGCTTGGTCGATTTGCGCGACGCCTGGATGGCGCCGAGGGCGAGGTTGCGGATCGCGACGTTGAGGCGGCGCGCGGGAGAGGCATCGACGGCGCGGGGCACGGAGATTCCTCCGAACTGCAGCCGCGTCACCTCTTCGCGCGGGGCGGCGTTCTCGACCGCGTCGACGAGGAGCTGGAGCGGGTTCTTCCCGTCCTTCGCCGCCAGCTCGTCGAACGCTCGCCGGATCGTCCCGAGCGCCTTCTGCTTCTTGCCGGTGAACCTGCCACCCTTCATGAGGTGGTTCGCGAGGCGCTCTACGAGGTGCATCCGGCTCTTCAGGAACGGGCGGCCGGTAAGGCGGCCCTCGGTGTGCGGGGCGTAGACGGGGTGGAGGTACAGGTACGGCAACAGCCCCGGGTCATGGACCTCTACCCCCTCGAACGGGTACTTGCCGAACAACGGGGGGATCGAGAACGGCGGCGGCGGGGGAGGCTGCGGACGCACTACGACCGGACCGGCGTCCTCGGTCGGCTCCGCCGGCGGGCGCTCCAACGGGTCTCCGCTCATCGGGCCGGCTTCTCCTTGCGGCCGCGGACAAGCTCGTCCAGCGACGTGCCGTTCACCTGGATCACCTTGTACCGGACCCCGGGATGTCGCCGTACGACCGCCCCATCCGTCCCCCGATCCCCTCGACCAGCACCTCGTCGTGCTCATCGATGAAGTTGATGGCGCCGTCGCCGACCGCGAACGCCGTCACCTGACGGCCGTTCTTGATAAGCTGGACCTTGATGCATTTGCGGATCGCCGAGTTCGGCTGCTTCGCTTCGACGCCGACCTTCTCGAGCACGATGCCGCGGGCCTGTGGGGCCCCCTCGAGCGGGTCGGAGCGCTCCTTAAGATGGAGCGTGCGCCGCTTGTAGTACCGGTCCGACCAGCGTCGCCGCTGGCGGAGGCGCGCGAGACGCCCTGCACTGTTCAGCCCGGACGGCGGTGGCATCGAGAGGAAGGGAGCCGTCCACAGGGCCGCTCTATTTAAAGTCCGTGACGGTCGCAGCTCCCGGAGTCGCCGGAGGACGATGGGATCGCGTCCCGGGGCCGCGGCACGCACGAAGACGCAAGGCCCGGCCGTCCGCCGAGCACCCGGTCGGACCGGCTCCGAGCAGGGCCGCCTGCGGGCCCTGGCCGCCCTCGCCCGGGAGATCCGGCAGTGCGGTCTCTGTCCGCTCTCCACCCACAGGACGCACGCGGTCGTCTATCGCGGGTCGACCCGACCGCGGGTCGTCTTCGTCGGCGAAGCCCCCGGCGCCGCCGAGGACCTCGCCGGCGTCCCGTTCGTCGGACGGTCCGGCCGTCTCCTGGACGCGGCCGTCGAGCGGATCGGCGCGGGTCTCGGCGAGTTCGGCGTCCTCAACCTGCTCAAGTGCCGGCCCCCCGAGAACCAGTTCGACGCGGCCGCGGCCCGCGCCTGCCGGCCGTACTTGGACCGACAGCTCGCCCTCCTCGCGCCGCGCGTGCTGGTCCCGTTGGGCGCGAAGGCGCTCGCAGCGCTCGACCCCGACGCGCCGGCGATCCTGACCGTCGCCGGAGCCGCGCGATCGTCGCCGGCGGGAGTGCTGTTCCCGCTGCTCCACCCGGCCGCCGCCCTCCGGTCGACCGCCCGTCGTGCGCGCTGGGAGCAGGACGTCGACGCCCTCAGGGCGTGGCTTCGCGCGCCGCCGCTCGAAATGCTATAACGCGCGCACGGCTCGAACGGGCGTGCCTGCGGTCGAGCTGTTCATCCTGGGCGGCTCGTACCAGGCCGTCGACGAGGGGGTCGTCGTCGAGCTGTTCGGTCGGACGCGGGAGAACCGGACGATGGTCGCCCGGTACTACGGGTTCCGGCCGTACTTCGTCCTCGTCGAACCGACCGCGGAGGAGTTGGCGCGCCTGCGTGGCGACCCGGAGATCGTCACGACCGACCCATCGACGGTCTTCTACCACGGGCGCGAGCGACCGACGGTGCGGGTGACGCTGCATCACCCCTGGCGGGTCCCGGAGTACCGCAAGGCGTACCAGGGAGCCGGCGACGAGCCCCGGGTCCTCTCGTGCGACATCCCGTTCATCCATCGGTTCCTCTACGACAAGGGACTAGGGCTGTGCGTCGCGTTCGACGCCGAGGCGGAGCCGGACGGCGTCCGCGCCCGCTACACCGTCGCCGACGTCGTCCGGGTCGTCACGACCGAGGGCCACGACATCCGGCCGGCAGAGCCGTTCCGCCCCACGCTCCGGATCCTCTCCTTCGACATCGAGAACGCGATCCGGGAGCGGACGATCTACACGATCTGCGGGGTCGCCGAGGGTGGGGGACGGCCGCGGTCGACGTTCCGCCTCCACGGACCGGACGAGAAGGCGATCCTCACGGATTTCCTCCGGGTCATCGCTGAGGAGGACCCCGACATCCTCACCGGCTACAACATCGGGGGCTACGACTTTCCCCTCCTCGCGGAGCGGGCGAAGGCGCTCGGGCTTGGGCCCCTAGTCCTCGGCCGCGAACGATCCGAGGCCGACGAGTTCGGTGACCGGCTCTGGAAGGTCACCGGCCGCGTCGTCGCCGACGCCTGGTGGTCGGCCCGACGGGAGCTGCATCCCAAGCAGGAGACGCTCCAGTATGTCGCCCGGACGTTCCTCGGCGACTCCAAGCTGGACGTCGACCGGCGCAACATCACCGAGGAGTGGATCCGCGACCCGCAGCGGGTGATGGAGTACTGCGAGCACGACGCCGACCTCGCGCTCAGGATCCTGGTGAAGCTGCGGGCGCTGGAGAAGGCGGCCGACCTCGCCACGGTGGCGCGGATGCCGCTGGAGGAGGGGCTGAACGGCCGCACGTCGCAGTTCATCGACGCGATCCTGATCCCGCGGGCGGACGCCCGGGGGGTCGGCGTTCCGCCGAACCATCCCCGCACCGGCGACAGCGCGATCGAGGGAGGATACGTCCACGCCATCCGGGCCGGGCTGTTTCGCTGGGTCGTCGTCCTCGACTTCAAGGCGATGTACCCGTCGATCATCGTCGCCCGGAACCTCTGCTTCACCACCCTCTCCCCCGACGGCTCGGTGCGCGCCCCGGGAGGGGCGAGGTTCCTAGGGCCGGAGGTCCGGCGCGGGATCATCCCGGAGATCCTGACCGAGCTGCTCGCCGACCGCGAGCGGTTCCGCCAGTCGTCCCGCTCCGCCCCGACGCCGGACCTGCGGGAGTACTACGACGGCCTGCAGAACGCGGTGAAGGTGCTCATGAACTCGTTCTACGGGGTCCTCGCCTCCAGCTTCTACCGGTTCACGAACAAGGATATCGGCGCGGCGATCACGGCGTTCGCGCGCGAGGCGATCACGACGATCATCCGCGAGCTCGAGACGGGCGGCTCGGACGTCATCTACTCGGACACCGACTCGGTCTTCGTGCGCTCGCCGGTCGCTTCGCTCGAAGGCTCGCGGGAGTTCGGCGAGGGGGTCGCCCGCCGGTTCACGGCCGCCGGAGCGACGTTCGAGTTCCAGTCGGTGTACGAGACGTTCTTCTCGCACGGCGCGAAGAAGCGGTACGTCGGCCGGGCCGTCTGGCCCCGGGACGAGCGGGTCGTCCGGGGCTACGAGACCCGGCGCTCGGACGCGTTCGACTTCCAGTCCGAGGCGCTGCTCGAGGTCTTCGACCTCGTCCTCAAGGGCGACACGGAGGGGGCGGTCCGCCGCTCGAGGGACCTCGTGCTGGCGGTGCGCCGCCGCGAGGTGCCCGTGGCGCGGCTCGTCGTCGCGCGGGCGGTCCGGGGCGAGGGGGAGTACAACGCCTCGACCCGGGATGCGCTGCCGTTCCTGAGAGTCTTCCGCAAGCTGCGGGACGAGGGGTACGACGTGATCCCCGGAATGCGCGTCGCCTGGATCGTCACCGACTCCCACGAGAGCCCGCAGGCGGTGGAGCCGTGGGTCGAGGGGCGCAAGTTCGAGAAGGAGCCGGACTGGGAGTACTACGCCGAGCGGGTCGCCCAGACGCTCGCCCGGGTCACGGAGGTGTTCGGCTGGGACGCGAGCTCGCTGCTGCGGGGGAGCCACCAGCAGCGGCTCGGGGGCGAGGAACCCCCGGGGACGCCGGCCGAGGGGCCCCCCGCGACCCTCGACTCGCCGGTCGAGAGCCTCGGGGCGGCGACCCGACGCCGCGGCTCGAATCGGAGCCTCACGGACTGGCAGTAGGGGCCGGCGGCGGACCGGCTCCGCCGGCCGCGTCGCCGCCGGCCGCGAGCGCTACGGCGCCCCCGAGGACGGCGATTGGTACGCCGACGAGGGCGAGCGGCGCAGGGACGATCCCGAGGACCGTCGCCGAGAGGAGGAGGGTGAACACCGGGATCCCGGTCATCAGGAGCGGCGGGAAGGCGACGCCGGCCCGCTCGATCGCCCGGAAGTAGCAGAGCGGGGCGACGAAGAAGCTGAGCACGCCGTTCGCGAGGAGGAGGAGCAGCGGCTCCCGCCCGATCGACGTGACGGCGCCCAGGCCGCCGGGAAGGAGCGGGGCGAGCAGCAGCGAACCGACCGCCGCAGCGATCATCGACTGACCGACGATCACCGGTACGGAGACCCCCTCCTGGGCGCGGGCGGAGAGGAGGAAGTAGAAGGCGACCGTCAGCGGGATCGTCACCACCACGGCCCAGCCGGCATCGTGGACCCCGGAAAGCCGGTGGCCTCCGGCGATCGCGAGACTGCCACCGGCGACGCTGAGGAGCAGGCCGACGACGAACGCCGGCGCCCGCAACTCGGGCCGCTGCTCGGCGATTAGGAGCGCGACGACGAGCGGCGTGGCGGCAACGTCCCCTAGGAGCGAGAGCAGAGACGCATCGACAGCGCCCGCGAGGAACGTCGCGGCGAGCACGGAGACCTGCATGCCCAGCAGGAGGGCGAGGCGCAGGTACGCCGCCGGACGGAGGAACGTCCTGCCGAGGCCGCGGGTCTGCCGGTGGACCACGGCCCAGAGCGCGTAGGCGCCGCCGCCCGCCACGAACGGGTAGAGGAGGACGGCGGACGGCCGGGTGCCGGGGGAGACCGCCAGCACGAACAGGTAGTACGTCGCCCAGAGGAACGCCGCCAGCACCGAGAGGCTGGCGGCGAAGAGCCGGATCCTCAGCCGCGGGGTCACGCCGGCGTCGCCGTCTGGCCTCGTTAAGGCTTTTCGGCGGGCCCGCCGGGCGGTCTACGGGTAGGTCGTGAAGCGGAGCCCCTGGGCCGGAAGCTCCACGCCGGTGCCGTAAGCCACGTGGCCGAGGAGGAAGGCGTCGGGCGCGCCGGCGGCGGAGAGCCCGTGCAGGACCCGGTGGACCTGCCGGGGCCGGACCGCGAGAACGAAGCCTACGCCCATGTTGAACGTCCGGAACATCTCCTTCTCAGAGATTCCGCCCAGCCGCTGGAGCCAGCGGAACAGGGGCGGGGCCTCGGGCCACCCGTCCAGAACGAACCGCGAGGAGCGGCTCAGTCGGAGCAGGTTGCGCGCGCCGCCACCGCTGAGGTGAGCCAGCCCCACTACGCCGGCGACATCGCCAACGGCGTCCACGATGTGGCTGTAGGTCCGGGTCGGGGTGAGCAGCTCGCTTCCCAGGGTCCCGCGCCCGCCGGGGCGCGGGCGGGTGAGCCGTACCCGGATTCGCGCACCAGGCGTCGGACGAGCGTGAAGCCGTTGGCGTGGAGTCCCGACGCGGGGATCCCAAGCAACCGGTCCCCCGGACGGATCCCGTTCCCGAGGATCGGGCGACGTCCCCGGGGGAGGAACCCGACGGCCGTCGCGCCCAGGTCCACGCCGCGGACGATCTCGCGCACGAGCGCCGTTTCGCCCCCGACCAACGAGCAGCGGGCGGCGGCGAGGCCGCGTCGGATCCCGCGCCCGATCCGCGGAACGTCGCGACGTCCGCGATCCCGCATAGGACCGTGTCGACGATAGCGGCGGGGCGCGCCCCGACCGATGCCAGGTCGTTGACGTTGATCGCCACGGCGTCTTCGCCGACCTCCTCCCAGCGGCCGACCTCTTCGGCGAGGAGCACCTTCGTCCCGACCGTGTTGGTCGTGATCGCGATCGTCTCGGCGCCGACGCGCACCAGCCCGGCGTAGTGGCCGGACGCGGGCACGACGCGGCCGTGGTCCGAGGGAGCTGTGTAGCGAGCCGCCCGCAGAAGCTCGGGGAGCGCGCGGGCCCGGCCCGCCAGGTCGACCCCGCTCGCCGCGTAGGTGCGGGCAGGCCCGCGGCGCGACGTCCCCACGGGCGGCGGAGGGAGTTGGCCAGAAAACCCCTTTGCCGGGCCGCCCGTCCGCGCTTTACGGCCCGACGTGTCGGCCGCCTCGATGGGACCTTCCGTTCGGCCGCGGCGGCCGGACGGGCGGGCCGGTTCCGGCGGGTCGGAGCTGGTCCTCGCGGGCCGAGCCTGGTGGAACGGCCGGCTCCAGCCGGTGGAGCTCGGCTTCGACGGCGAGGGACGGATCGACGCCGTTGGTCGCACGGTGAGGGGCGCCCGGCGGCACGACGTCGGCGAGCGCGTGCTCGTTCCTGCCGCCACGGACCTCCACGTGCACCTCCGGGAGCCGGGAGCCGAGTCGGACGTAGAGTCGATCGCCTCCGGGACGGTCAGCGCGGCCCTCGCCGGGGTCGGACTCGTCGGCGAAATGCCCAACACCGAGCCAGCGGTGACGACCGCCGACACGCTGGAGGAGAAGGCCGACCGGGTTCGCGGCCGGGCCGCGGTCGACGTCCTGCTTTACGCCCTTCCGACGACGGTTCGGTCGGTGACCGCGCTCTCCCGGCACGCGGGCGCCTTCAAGGTCTACCTCAGCCCGACGACCGGGGTAGTGGGGACGCAGTCAGGTGCGGGGCTCGCCGAGCTGCTGCGCGAACTCTCGCGGGCCGACCTCCCCGTGGTCGTCCACGCAGAGGACCCGCGACGGTTCCAGACGGTGGACGGTACGGGCGGGCCCGTCGGCTGGGACGCCCACCGGCCGGAAGCGGCAGAGACGGCCGCCGTCGAGACGGTGCTGGCGGCTCCCGACCGGCTCCGCCTCCACGTGGCCCACGTTACGCAGGCGAGCGTGGGGCGGCTCGTCCGCCGCCGCGGCGTATCGTGCGAGGCGACGGCGCACCATCTCCTGCTCATGACGGCGAGCGGGAGCGACGCGCGTTGGAAGGTGAACCCGCCGCTGCGGTCCGAGAAAGAGCGCGCGGCGCTCTGGGGCGCCTACGTCGGCAGGAGAGATCCCGATCCTCGCCAGCGACCACGCGCCGCATTCCCTCGCGCAGAAGGAGCGGCCGTTCGACGTGGCGCCGAGCGGCGTTCCCGGTCTCGAGACGACCGTTCCCCTCCTGCTCGCGAAGGTAGGCGCGGCTGCGGTCCCTCTCGACCTCCTGCAACGGACGGCGTGCGACCGGCCCGCGCGGGTGTTCGGCCAGCCGGAGGGCCGTCTCGCCGTGGGCCACCGGGCGAACGTCCTGGTCGTGGACTTCCGGAGAAAGCACCGGATAGCGGCCCGGCACCTCCACGCGGCGTGCGGCTGGTCACCGTTCGAAGGGGCGGAGGCGGTCTTCCCGGTGGAGCACTGGCGGGACGGAGCCCGGATCGTCGACGCGGGCGAGTACGTCGGCTCCGCGTCGGGCCGTGTCGTCCGTCCCGAGTTCGCCCCGGGGGGCGACGCGCGCCGCTGGCGACCGGACTAGGGGCGGGGGGAGCTGGACTCCGCGGCCGGCGAGTCGGCGGGAGCGGCCCTGGCCGGGATCCGGCGGGGAGGCCACCCCGGCGCGACCCGGTCGGTGAGGACGAGGTAGACGTAGACCGCCGCGGCGGCGACGGCCGCCAACGCCGCGTAGTCGAACCAGTGGAACAGCGACTCCAGCGCGTCCCAGTGGTCCCGGAGGACCACCCCGGCGTAGAGGAACGCCGCGGCGAACGGCGTGAGCCCGAGGGCCGTGTACGCGCCGAACCGGGTCGGCCGCATCCGGGCGGTCCCGGCGGGGTAACTGACGTACGACCGGACGACCGGGATGAGGCGGGCGACGGCGACCGCGGCCTCCCCGTGCCGCGCGAAGAACCGGTCCATCGCCGCGAGGTGGCGAGGGTGCAGCCGCAGCGGCCCGATGCCGAGCTGCTCGATGTGCTGCCGCCACCACCGGCCGACCGCGTAGGCGGCGAACGCGCCGAGGAGGCCGCCGGCGACCGCCACCGCGAGCGCCGCGTAGAACGAAAAGAGCCCCTCCGCGACCAGGTAGCCGGCGAACGGCAGGATCACCTCGCTGGGGAGCGGCGGCACCCCAAAGCTCTCCACGGCCATGAGGGCGAGCAGCCCCGGGAGCCCGACCGCGCGGAGGAGCGCGATCGTGCCATCGGCGACGGTGCCGACGAGCGAGAACGACACTCGGCCCCGCCGGAGCTCCGCCTAGCCCGAGCCGACCGGCTCGACCACGAGGCGGAACGGTCCTTGCAGGTGTACGTTCGTCTCCGCGGGGATCCCTTCGACCTCGAGGGGGACCGCGCACCCCCCGCACGAGACGGAGCCCCGCTCGCGGCCCAGCGCGACGGAGAGGGCGATGCTGACCTCGACCTTGCGCGGACGGACCTCGGAGCGGCGGATCGCCTCCCGGAGCTCCTCCAGGAGTTCCGCGGTGTCGGGCGGGGCGGGGGACGAAGCCATCGGTCAAACGACCGGTCGACGTGGTATAAACGCTTCTTTGGGGCCGGCTCAGGCGGAAGGGTCGTCGGACGCCATGGCCGCGGTGGTCGTAGCCCGCTTCTTGGGGCCCTTCTTGAGGATCTCGCCGGAGATCTTCTCGAGCTCCGACATCAGCGAGTCGATATCCGGCTCCCCTTCCTCGGGCACCGGTTCGGCGGCGTGTGGGCTCGGGGGGACGGCTCCGTAGCCGACCGGGCCCGCAGCAGAGGGGGCCGGGGGCGGGAGCGCGGGGGCGGCCTCGGGAATTTCGGGCTCTTCCGGCATACCGCCCGGCGGGGGAACGTTCCCCTCCTCCGGGGGCATCTCGGCCGGCTCCGGCTCGTGCGGCTCGCCCTCGTGCCACGCCGGCACGGCGCCGCCCGCCACCGCGCCCGCGGCGATCGGCGTCAGGTCGGCGGGCGGGATGTCACCGGACGGCCCACCGCCCGGTCCGGACGGCCCCTGCCACTCGGACGGGGGCTGGCCGGGTCGGCGGCGGCGCCGCAGGAGCAGGAGGGTGAGGAGCAGGGCCACGACGACCGCCGCCACGGAGACGGCGACGGCCCAAAGGGGGAACGGGGGCTGCGAGGCGACGCACTGACCGTAGGTGCAGTTGGAGGCGGCGCGGACCACGCCGGCGTTCGGGCTGAGGCCCGCCGCCACGACCACTCCCAGCATGCCGAGACCCAGGGAGAGGGGTACGACCGCGCGACGCCGCAGATTCATCGAGTCCTTGACCGGGACACTCTGCGCCCGGGACTGTTCCATGCCGGTAGTCCTATGTAAGCATGCCGCGGGCGGCGGGAGCGCGGTGCGGTGACGGCCCCTCGGGATGTGGGGTGCCGGCCGGTCCCGCTCTCCCCACGGACCGGCGTCATCGACCCCGGGGGGCAAGCCGGGCAACCCATCGACGGACGAACGGCAGCGGCCGTCCGACCAGCTGCTCGACGGCCCCCAGCAGCAGGCGGTCCCCCTCCCCGACGCACCCGCTGACGACGATGACGAGCGCGAAGACGAGAGCGACCCCCACCGCGATCACCGGCAGGGCGAGGAACGGAACCGTCGGGTGCGCCAGCCCGAGCGCGGCCGACGCCGGGATCCCGACGAGGGCGAGCGGCAAGACGAAGTCGCGGCCGAACGGGTGGATCCCCTGGGTGGCCGCCAACTCGGAGAGGCACAGCGAGCCGTAGACGACGTTCGCGACCGCCCACGAGGCGGCCGCCCCGACCTCGCCGTACCGGGGCACGAGCGCCAACGCGAGAAGGATGTCGACCGCCCCCGCCACCGTCGCGTTGACGGCGAGGAGGCGAGACTGGCCGCAGGCGACCTGGGCCATCGCGGCCGGGCCGAGCAGGGTCCCGGCGAACGCCCCGAAGACGACCAGCTGGAGGGGGAGGACGACGTGGCTGTAGCCCGGCCCGTAGACGAACGCGAGGGTGCGACCCGGCAGGAAGACGAACACCACGAACAGCGGGAGGGAGAAGAGGGTCAGCCACTTCGTCACGGTGGCGTAGGTGAGGCCGACCGCCCGGCGCTCGCCGCGGGCGAGGAACCCGGAGGCGACGGGCAGGAAGATGTACGACGCGGAGGAGATGCCGATCTGCACCAGTCGTGCGAGCGTAAGGCTCGCCGAGTACGCCCCGACCTCGCTGTAATGGAGGGCGCCCAGGACCAGCGTGTCGCCGGAGCCCGCGAGGCTGACCATCGTCCCGTACACCAGCAGCGGGGCGATCAGGTGCAGCAGCTTCGAGCGGCTCGCCGGCTCGCCCGGACCCCGGACGAGATGACGGGGGAGCGCCCGCCACGCGTACACGAGCGAGGCGATGAGGGTCGCGGCCGCGGCGACGGCGAAGCCGGCGACGGTGTCGGTGTAGCTGAGGTGGTCCGGAGGGAGCGTCAGCGCGGCCGACGGCGTGAGGTGCCGGAGCGCGGCGTCCACGCCCGCCGGCAGCAGCGTCGCCGCGAGGGCGTGGTCGAGGGGAAGCGTGAACGCCACCGCGAGGAAGGCGAGGAAGACGCCCGGGTTCACGATCTGGATGAAGAGGGCGTTCGGGAGGACGTTCGAGAACCCCTGGAAGATGCTGGCGAGCACCGTCGCCCCGATGAGGCAGGCGATGGCGATCCCGAAGAAGCCGAGGCCGGCCCCGAGCTGCGGCGAGCCGAGCGCCCGCCCCACGAACGGGGCGGCGAGGACGAGCCCGCCGCCGGCCGCGAGGGCCACGCCGACCCCGAGGCCGAGCGAGGTCCGGATCACGGTCCGCGACTCGGCCTCGGTCCGGCTCGCCGACAAGGTCCGGGCGACCGCGACGGTGATGCCGTACGTCCCGACGGCCAGCAGCACCTGGACCAGCGTGTAGCCAAGCGAGAAGGCGTTCCAGGAGGCGACCGAGACGCTGCGGACGATCAGCACCCGCGCGACGAACGTGAAGCCGACCAGCAGGAGCGTGGCGACGAACAGGACCAGCGTTCCGGCCGTGACGGTGGCGAACCCGGCTCGGACGTCCTTCGGCTCCGCCCCCGCCACGACGACGACCGCCCGGACGGCTCGCGTCCCGAGGTAAATAGCTGGCTGCGGAGACGGGGGGCTCGCCGCGAGGGGGAGGCCGGCCCAACCGGCCCGTCTACGAGCTTTCGCCCGACTCGTCCGGTGCCGGGGCCTCGGCCTCTCCCGAGTCCGAGCCGGTCGAGTCGACCGATCCCTCGCTCCAAGACGGTGAACCGGTGTCCTGGGATTCGGACCAGCTCTGCCCCGTTCCGCCGACCGTGGCACCCGCAGCAACGCCCGCGTCCCCCGGCCCGTCGCCCGAGGCGGGCGGACGGCGGCGGTTGCGGCGGAGCAGGAGCAGCGCAGCGATCAGCGCGAGGATTACGACGATGACCGAGATGCTGACGACCCACAGCGACAGCGGCTGGGTTGCGGGACACTTCCCGTACGTGCAACTGGAGGAGGCGCTGACGACGCCGGTGTCGGGCAGCAGGCTGGCCAGCACGACGACCGCCAGCATAGCGAGAGCCAGGGTGAGAGGGAGAGCTCGCCACGCCGGGCGCCGAGAATCACGCGTCAGTGCGACCACCTTCCGGTCTTCTCCCTTCAGGCGGACCCCGACTTAACGCTGCCGCCGCAGCCGCGAGGACGCCCCGGTTATTCGTCGCCCCCGCCGGTGGAAACCGGCGCACACGGCGACCATGCCCTGCTACGCCGGCCCCGGACCTTTAACCGGGGGCGAGCCTCCCGAGGACCGTGAGCATCCCCGGCCCGCCGGGAGGCCTGTGGGCGGTGAGCCTGCTGCTCTGGGCCGCGGAGGTCGCGGTCGTCGGCGAAGCGGTCCGCGGCCTGGGGACACGGTGGCTGCCGGTCTGGCGGACCTCCGAGCTCGCGGAGCGCGTGGTCCTCGACGTATATCTCGGGGGAGGGGTGCTGTACCTCCTGGCGGCCGTCGAGCTCGGCGGCTTCATCGCCCCTGTTGTGCGGGCGGTCCCGATCGCAGCCGCGGTCGTGCTCCTCTACCGGGTCGCCCGCCTGCGACGCACCCCGGGCGCGAGCGCGGGCGCCGAACCGCTTCGCGAGCTGACCACGAACTCCTGGGTCCTGCTCGCGTTCGCCTCCGCCTTGGCGCTCTACGTCGTCGAGGTCGTGGCGGCGCTCGCGGCGCCGACCGGCAACACCTACGACTCGTCGCTCCTGACCACCTACGTCACGCTGCTGCTCCAGCACGGGAGCGTGCCGCTCTCGTTCCGGCCGTACGGCGCGGCGGCGATCCTCTACCCGCAGGGAAGCACCGTGTTGCTCGGATGGGCGCAGCAAACGTTCGGCCTCCCGCCGGCCCGCACGTCGGTGCTCGTGACGCCGCTCTTTCTCGCGCTGGTCCCGCTCTCCGGCTACGTCGCCGGTCGGCGCCTGCTCGGCACGGCCGCCGCGGGCGGCGCGTTCGCGCTCGCCCTCGCATTCCTAGGACCCGCGACCCGCGCGTTCGTCGCCGGCAGCAACGACTTCGTGATGGCGACCCCGCTCGTCCTCCTCCTCGTCGCGCGGCTGGAGCTGTGGCGAGGCGCCGCCCCCCCGTCGTTCCGGGACGCGCTGGGCTTCGGACTCCTCCTCGGCTACGCCGGAGCGTTGAACGTCGTAGGGACGCAGTGGATCCTCCCCGCGCTGCTCGTCTTTGGCCTCGTCGCGGCGCCCCGCTTCGGGGGGAGGTTCCTGTCCTGGCTGCTGCGGTGGTGCACGGCGGCCGGCGCCGCGCTCGTCGCCGGGCTCCCGTCGTTGTACGTCCTGATCGCCGCGCGGGTATCGCCGGCGTCGCTCGCGGGGGCGCTGACCGTCACGCCGGGGACGCCGAGCGGGTTCACCTCTGCGCCGCTCATCGGCCAGCTCGACCCGTTCCTGTTCCGGGCGACCGACGTCGACCTGTCGCCGATCCCGGCGCTGCGCGACGAGCTGGCGCTCTTGTTGGTCCTCGGGGCGGTGGCGCTGCTCTGGGTGGCGAACGACGCCGAGCCCGATCCCCGGTGGAGGCGCTTCGGGTGGGCGCTCCTCGGGGCGGGGGCGACGATCGCCGCCTGGCTCGTCCTCCTCTCCGTGTCGCACGTCGCCCACTCGCCGGTCGAGTCGCTCCGCTTCATCTCGAACGCCGGCGAGATGTCGACCTGGTTGTTCCTCCTGTATGGCCTCCTCGCCGCCGTCCCGCTCGTCCTCGCGGTGGAGCGATTCCCTCGCCTCGGCTCGGGGGCAGGGGGAGCTCCCCGGCGCGGGAGGCCCCGCGGTTCGCTCCCGGCGATCGCGCCGGTCCTCTTCGCGGCGCTCGTCGTCCTCCCGGCCATCGTCCTGACACCGGTCGGACTCGGCCCGGTCCTCTCCGAGACGTACCAGGATTTCGGGAACGTGACGGCGGCCGACTTCGCCCTGTTCGACTACGCCGCCTCGCACTTCGTCGCCGGGGAGCGGGTCGTCGTCGCCCCGGGGAGCGCGGCGGAGTTCCTTCCAGGGTACGCGCGCGGGATCGTGATGCTGTACCCGATGGCCCCGGGGCTCCCGACGGTGAACGCGTCGTACACGCTGGTCGTAAGGGAGCTGACCAACGGCACGCTGGACGCGACGGGCCGGGCCGACCTCGCCGCCCTCACTCCCACCGTCGTCGTCGTCACCGGCAACAGCACGGTGCTCTGGCGGGCGTTCTGGGCGTCCCCGCTCGTAGGGTTGCTCGGCTCGCCCTCGGTCGCCTGGCACGAGGGGGACGCGTGGGTGTTCAACGCAAGCGGTTGCCGTCCCCACACGGCGCCGTGCGACTGACGGGCGCCCTAGACGAACTCGTCGAGCAGCTTTCCCAGGTCGGCGACCCCGGCGGTCTGGTGGACGAGCGGGCCCGCGTGCAGGACCTCTTCGAGGTCCTCGTACGTCGGCCGCTCGGTCTGGTAGAACAGCCCGATCGGGATCTTCGCGCCCCACTCGAGGGCCCGCTGCCACGCCGCGACCTTGTCGGTCGGGTCGTGGCCGGCGCTCTCGAGCTTGTAGACCCGCTGCCGGAAGTAATCGAACGTGTTGATCTTGTTGTACGTGACGCACGGGCTGAACACGTCGACGAACGCGAACCCCTTGTGGCGGATCCCGTTCGCGACGAGGTCGGCGAGGTGCTTCACGTCGCCGGAGAACGCGCGCGCGACGTACGTGGCGCCGCTCGCCAGCGCCAGCGCGACCGGGTCGAGCGGCGCTTCGATCACCCCGTCCGGGGTCGACTTCGTCTTCTGGCCGAGCTCGCTGGTCGGGCTCGCCTGGCCGGTCGTGAGCCCGTACACCTGGTTGTCCATCGTCACGTACGTCAGGTCGACGTTCCGGCGCATCGCGTGGACGAAGTGGCCCACGCCGATGCCGAAGCCGTCCCCGTCGCCGCCCGTGCCGATGACCGTGAGGCCGTGGTTCGCCCAGCGGATCCCCTCTGCCACCGGGATCGCGCGGCCGTGGATCGCGTGGAACCCGTAGGAGGAGAGGAAGTGCGGGAGGTTGGACGAGCAGCCGATCCCCGAGACGAGCACGACGTCGTGGCTCGGGATCGCGAGCCGCTTGAGCGCCATTTCGACCCCCGCGACGACCCCGAAGTCCCCGCAGCCGGGGCACCAGGTAGGGCGGATCTCCGACTTGCCGACGACCGGCAGCGCCGGCCCGGTCGGGACCGGAACGGCCCGAACGCTACTGTCCGCCATGGCCGTTCATCTCCACCGCCTTCGCCACGATCTCGTGGGGGTAGAACGGCTCGCCGTCGTATTTGACGAAGCGGTCCGTCGGTACGAAGCCGCACTCGGCGCGGAGCAGCCGGCCGAACTGCCCGGAGTAGTTCCCTTCGATGAGGAGGGTCCGACGCCGCGCCGAAAGGTGGCGCTCGAGGCGCTCGGGGTCGAGCGGGTAGACGGCGGGGAACCAGAGGAGGTTCGTCGGCTGGCCACGCCGGGTGAGCTCCTCGCGCGCGTCGCGCACCGCGCCGACGGTCGAGCCCCAGGCGAGGAACGTGAGCGGCGCGTCGGACGGACCCTCCAGCACCGGCTCGGGCAGCTCGCGGGCGAGGCCGGCGAGCTTGCGCATCCGCTTGTCCATCATCCGCTGCCGCTCGGAGACCCACTTCGGCATCCCAGATTTCGTGTCCGAGATCAGGTGGCCGCGCTCGTCGTGCTCGTCCGAGCCGGCGATGAACTGCAGCCCGGGCTGGCCCGGGACCGCGCGGGGCGAGACGCCGGTGTCGGTGTAACGGTAGCGGAGGTAGTCGTGCCCGTTCGGCGTCACGCTCAGCAGCGAGGGGATCGGCCCGGGAGAACGGATCTCCTCGCGGTCGACCGTCGCCATGTTCTCGGAGAGGTGCAGGTCGCTGGCCAGGAGGATCGGGGTCTGCCACGCCTCGGCGAGGCGGAACGCCTCGATCGTCGCCGTGTACGCCTCCTTCGGGTGCGACGGCGCGAGGATCGCCCGCGGGAACTCGCTCTGTCCCGCGCCGAGCATCAGGTTGAGGTCCCCCTGCTCGGTCTTCGTCGGCAGGCCGGTGGACGGTCCGGCCCGCTGCGACTCGACGACGACCAGCGGCGTCTCGGTCATCCCGGCCATCCCCAGCGCCTCGACCATCAGGCAGAACCCGCCGCCGCTCGTCGCGGTCATCGCCCGGACCCCGGCGAACGAGGCGCCGATCGCCATGTTGATCGCCGCGAGCTCGTCCTCGGCCTGCTTCACGACAACCCCCAGCGAGCTCGCGTGGGCTGCCATCCAGTGCATGATCGACGACGCCGGCGTCATCGGGTACTGGGCGAGGAACTTGCAGCCACCGGCGGCGGCGCCGAGCGCGATCGCCTGGTTGCCGCCCATCAGGAGCTTCGGGGCGCCCCCGCGGGACGGCGCGCGGTCGAGTACGCTGGCGTGCGCCTCGGCGAACTTGTAGCCGTCGGCGCTGGCGCCGAGGTTCCAGTCGACGACGTCCCCTTCTTGCGGCCGAACGAATCGGAGAGGACCTTCTGGAGGACGTCGAGCGGGACCCCTGCCAGGAAGGCGGTCGCGCCGAGCCCGCCGGCGTTCTGCAGGATCGACTGGCTCGTGTACTTCCGGGCGATCTCGAGCGTCGGGACGCCGAGCGCCTTCACGCCCGCGGGAAGCTCGCTCGTCTCGACCTTGAACTTCTCCGGGTCGTAGACGACGGTGCCGCCCTGGCGGAGGTCCTGGACGTGCGTCTCGACCGTCGTGCGGTCGAGGGCGTAGAGGATGTCGCTCCCGTCCCCCTGCGAGTAGACGCGTCGGTCGGAGGCGCGCCCCTGGAACCAGACGTGGCCGCCGCGGATCACCGACTGGTAGGCGTTCAGACCGAAGACGTGCAGCCCGAGCCGGGAGAACGACCGGGCGACCGCCTCGCCGACGGAGGCGATCCCGTCGCCCGCCTGACCGCCGATCCGGACCGAGATCTCCGCCATCCTGTCGAACGAGTTTCGCCGGCTATTAATCGGCATGGGTCAGGCGGAAACCGTTACGGGGTCGGACGGCGGTGGACCGGCGTGCCGGCCCCCCTGCGGATCCACCTGTTCGCCACCGCTCGCCAGGTCGTCGGCCGGACGACCCTACCGTGGCCGGTGGGGGCGAACGGAGTTCGCGCCCGGGACCTGGTGGACGCCCTGCAGGCCGCCTACCCCCGTCTCGGCCCCACGCTGCGGGTCAGCCGCTTCCTCCGCAACGACGAGTACCTCACGGACCTCAGCGTCCGACTCCGGCCTGGCGACGAATTCGCCGTCCATCCGCCGTACGGAGGGGGCTGAGCGTGTCGGTCCGGCTCGTCCGGGGGACTCTCTCGCTGGACGCGGCGCAACGGCTGCTCCATCGACGCCCGGGCGGAGGGCTCGTCGTCTTTGCCGGTCGGGTCCGGCCCGATCGCCGGCGGGGGACGGCGGTCTCTGCCCTCGACTACGAGGTCGACCGGACCCCCGCGCTGCGCCGGCTGCGGGCGATCGAGGCGACGGCGCGGCGGCGGTTCGGGGCGCGCGAGGTCGTCCTCTGGCACCGCCTCGGCCGCGTGGCGGCGGGGGAGGTCGCCGTCATCACCGGCGCGTCGTGCGACCACCGCGCCGAGGCGTTCGCCGCCGCACGGTACCTGATCGACGAGCTCAAGGCGACGGTGCCGATCTGGAAGGAGGAGCGAGCACGACCCGGGCGTCCACGGCGACGACCCCGCCGCCGTTCGCCCGCACGAGGAGCGGGTTCAGGTCGAGCTCTGCCACCTCGGGCTGCTCGACCGCCAGCTGCGAGATCCGCTCGATCGCCTCCGTGAGCGCGGGCAGGTCGCTCGGCGGCTCGCCGCGGACCCCGGTCAGGATCGGGTAGCCGCGTACCGCCTGGACCATGTGCTCTGCCGAGAGCGGGCGCAGCGGAGCGAGGCGGAACGTGACGTCCCGGAGAACCTCCACATAGATGCCGCCCATCCCGAAGACGACGACCGGCCCGAACGTCGGGTCCCGTTGGATCCCGACGAGGACCTCCTTGCCTCCGACGATCTGCGCTTCGAGCTCGTAGCCATCGATCCGCGCCCCCGGGGCGGCCGCTCTTACCGACCGGTCCATCCGCTCCCACGCCGCACGTACGGCGGCGGCGTCCCCTAGGCCGACCGCGACCCCGCCGACCTCCGTCTTGTGGGAGATCTCCGGGGAGACGACCTTTAGGACGACGGGGTAGCCGACCGTCTCTGCGGCCCCAATGGCCTCCTCCGCAGTACCGGCGCGGGCGGTCTTGGGGAAGGCGATCCCGTATGCTTCGAGCAAGCCGCGAGCGGCGTACTCGGGAAGAACGGTCTGCCCCGAGGCGCGCGCCCGGTCGAGGACCTGGGCCGCACGGGCCCGGTCGACCGGGAACGTCCGGACCGGACGGCGCGGACGCGACCGCCAGGCGCGATACCGGGCGAGCGCCGCCAGACCCTCCACCGCCTCTTCGGGGAACGTGTACGTGGGGATCCCGTGCTGACGGAGGAGCGCCGCCTCGGCGGAGAGGTCGGTGAGGCCGAAGAGGCAGGCGACCAGCGGCTTAGTCGAGCCGCCCTTCGTCTCCAGCAGGGCGTGGGCGACGGTCGACCCGGTCATCGTCCCGGTCGGGGTCGCGATCACCAACGCGCCGTCGACCTCGGGCGCCTGCAGCAGGGCCCCGAGCGCGACCCGATAGCCGTCGGCGCCGACGTCGGCGGTCATGTCGAGCGGGTTCGCGACGGCGGCGATGGACGGCAGCCGAGGCGCGAGCCGCTCTCGGACCGACTCCGAGAGCGCGGGGAGCTCTAGCCCCTGCCGGACCGCCGCATCCGCGGCGACGATCGCCGGTCCCCCCGAGTTCGTGAGGATCGCGAGACGCGGGCCGGCCATCTCCAGCCCGCTGGCGAAGATCTTGGCGAGGCGGAACAACCCGCCCAGCGAGTCGACCCGTTCCACCCCGGCCTGGGCGAACACCGCGTCGTACAGCTGGTCCCGCCCGGACTGCGCGAGCGACCCCGTGTGGCTTCGGGCCGCCCGTTCGCCGGCCGTCGTGCGGCCGCTCTTGATCACGAGCACCGGCTTGTGCTCGGTGACCTCCCGGGCGGTCTCGAGGAACCGGCGCCCGTCGGCGAGGCTCTCGACATACAGCAGGATCGCGCCCGTTCGGGGGTCCCGGCCGAGCGCCCCCAGCAGGTCGTTCTCGTCGACGCCCGCCCGGTTGCCGACCGAAACGAACCGGGAGAAGCCGATCTGCTCGGCGATCCCGTACTGCAGGATCCCGGCGCCGAGGGCGCCGCTCTGCGAGATGAACGCGATGTTGCCGGCCGGCGGGAGCGACGTGCTGAACGTCGCGTTCAGCCCGACCGCCGGGTCGGTGTTGAAGACGCCGAAGCAGTTCGGACCAACCAGCGACATGCGGTGATGCCGGGCGCGGGCGACGACCTCCCGCTCGAGCGCCGCGCCTGCCTCCCCGACCTCGCGGAATCCGGCGGAGATCACGACGGCCCCGCGGCAGCCGGCCTCTCCGAGCTCGTCGATCGTGGCCACGACCCGGGCGGCTGGAACGATGACGATGCCGAGCTCCGGTGGTTCGGGGAGCGACCGAAGGTCCGGATAGCACCGGACGCCCGAGACGCTCTTCCAGGACGGGTTCACCGGGTACGCGACGCCCTGGAAGCCGGCCGAAAGGAGGTTACGAAACAGGCTCGTGCCCACGCGGCCGGGCCGGTTGGAGGCGCCGACGACGGCGACCGACTTCGGCCGGAACAGCTCATCCAGGTCGGCGGAGTTTCCGACGCCCATCGAGCCCGGCGGCCGCCGAGGTTCCCGTCCGTTATATAGCAACGCCCGGTAAAACACCGATGAGCGGTCCCGCGCCGCCGCCCCACGCTCCCCCGGAGGGCCACGGGCACGCCCCCCCCGGCGGTCCCGCGCGCGGCCCGCGCGGGCTGCTGCAGCGGATGGAGAAGGGAGGGCTCGCCCACATCGTCGCGGTCGGGAGCGGCAAGGGCGGGGTCGGGAAGTCGTCCGTCGCGACGTTGCTCGCCTCCGAGCTGCGCCGCCGAGGACGCACCGTCGGGATTCTGGACGCCGACATCACGGGCCCGTCCGTCCCCAAGCTGTTGGGGATGACCGGCCCGCTGGCCGACCGGGGCGAGGGGATCGAGCCGGCGGTCTCCCGCGGGGGGATCCCGGTCGTCTCCTCGCAGTTCATGGTGGAGGACGAGCAGACCCCCGTCATCTGGCGGGGCCCGCTCGTCACGCGCCTGATCACCCAGTTCTACGGCTCGGTCCACTGGGGGAAGCTCGACTACCTGCTCATCGACATGCCACCGGGGACGAGCGACGTCCCGCTCACCGTCTTCCAGACGATCCCGATCGACGGAATGGTCTTCGTCCTCACGCCGCAGGACCTGGCCGCGCTGATCGTGAAGAAGGCGATGAACATGGCGCGCGACCTCCACGTGCCCCTCCTCGGAGTCGTAGAGAACATGTCGTTCGTCTCCTGCCCGCACTGCGGCAAGCCGTTCGAGCTGTTCGGCCCGAGCCGCGTCGCCAGGGTGGCCGAGGAGTACGGCGTCCCGGTCCTCGGCCGGCTGCCGGTCCACGTCAGCGTCTCCGAGCTCGGCGACGCCGGCAAGCTGGACGAGCACACGAGCCGGGAGGTCGCCGACCTCGGCGCGGCGTTCGAAAAGGCGGTCGACGACGTTACGAAGAACGCGGTGACGGTGCTGTAGCCGCGCGGAGCGCGCGGAAGCCGACCGATTCTACCGGGACCCCGCGGCGCCGCAACGCTTCCGATAGCCCCGGCAGATGCGCGTCGCCGACGACGACGGCGACCCGCCCGTAGCCGTGCGCGCGGATCGAGGCGAGGCGGTCGGCCATGTGCTCGTTCCGGTCGTCGAGGAGTACCGTGGCGAGCGTCGGGCTCACCGCCCGCAACCCGGCGGCGTACTCCTCCGGGTTCTCGGCGTACCGGTCCATCTCGCGCGTCACCACGCGCGCGGGGACGAACAGCCCGACGACCGCCCCGAAGAGCAGGGTCACCCTCTCGCGCATCGGCATCGTCGCGAGCAGCGAGCCGAGCGTGAGCCGTAGCGGGTCGTCGATGAGGAACAGCGGGAGACCCCGCTCGTGGGCGACCCCCGCGGCGACCTTCATCTCCTCGCCGGCACCCGCGCCCAGCTCGGCGCCCAGCCGGCGCTGGAGGACGCCCCACAACCTCGCCATCAACGGGACCCCCGGAGCCGTCCGCGCGCCCCCGGAGGGCGGGCCGAGGAGGGCGTGGGCCCGCTCGGGGTCGAGCTCCACCGCGATGCCGTCCAGGACACGGTCCTGGAGCGTCCGTCGGATGGGCTCGGCGAGGTCGATGACGTGGGCGGTGCCCAGCAGGAGGACGGGCGCCTCCGTGGTGCGGGAGTACACGCTGGCCGGAGCGGGACGCTCCTCAAGGTCTCTCGGGGTCGGTGGCTGCGGCGCCGCCCGTCTTCGCGTTCCAGCCGGCCGGGGAACCCCTTATAGGCTGGCGCGGTCGGCGCCGCCGATGCCCTGGACGATCTTCACCGTCCCCTCCGAGCAGCGCCCGGCGTTGGATGCGGCGCTGAAGGACGATCTCCTCTCTCGGCAGAGCCAGAAGGTCCGCGACGGGCCGAGCGTCGGGGCTGCGGCGTCAACGACCGTCGTCCTGGTCGAGGGCTCCGCCGAGGCGATCCGCAAGGCCGGGGAGCTTCTCGGCCCCGTCGGCAAGCCGGTGACCGGCGCTGACGCGGAACAGCTGTACCGGCGTCTCAAGGACGAGGAGGAGGCCGCCTCCGCCGGGATGGGCCTCTTCTTCACCGAAGAGTAGGGATCAGTCGACCGTCGGCGCGTGCGACGGCTCGAGGTCCTCGCCGCCCGCGAAGATCCGCTGGCACTCCCGGTAGAACGAGTCCATCCCCGTCCGCTCCTTCGCGGAGGTCGGCACGAGCCCGGAGACCGGGCCCATCGCCTCCAGCGCGCGGAACAGTTCGGTGGAGAGCTGGACATCCGGGGTCGGGGCCCCCATCTGGACGGCGTCGTAGAGGCGGGACGGTTCGTCCGCCCACGCGAGGAGCTCGGCGAGCTGCTCCTCGCCCAGCGCATCCGATTTCGACAGGACGTTGACGAGGGGGAGACGGAACCGGAACTCCACCGTGGCGCTCAGGAGGAGGAGGGAGACAAACCCGGACGGGTCCGGGCGAGCGCCGGGTCGAACATGAACGTGAGCATGGCCCGGTCGCCGCCGAGCGCCTCGACGATCGCCTTGGACGCCTCGCGGAACGCGAACAGCTCGATCTGGCCGGGGGTGTCGATCAGAACGTAGTCGCTGGGCGCCTCCGCGAGGGCCTGCTTCACCTCGAAGATCTTCAGGGCGATCATGTCGGCGGCCGCGACCTGGGCGCCGTTCGGGCCGAGGCCGTAGTCGTCCTCGAGGTCGGAGAGCCGGACCCAGTCGCGGATGTCGACGTCCGGCGCCAGCTCGCCCCCCTCCAGACCGGGGTCGAGGTTCAGGACGGTCGCGTCGTACCCGTTCGACCTCATCCAGTCGGCGAACGCGCGGACGAAGCTCGTCTTGCCGGCGCCGGCGGTGCCGGCGATGAAGACGGCCGCGGGCTCCTCGTTCACGCCTGGCCCGCCTGGGCGCGCTTGCGGCGAACCTCGGCCGCGAGTGCACGGAGGAACTTCGTCTTCGTCGTACCGGCCTTCTTGGCGACCTTCACCCGGCCGGCGTAGGTGAAGTCGCGGCGCGGGTACTGCTTGGTGGACTCGAGCTCGACCTTCGCTCCGAGCCGCTTCGCCGCCTCGACGATCTCCTCGGCGGTGATCTCCACCAGCCCGGCCGCCTCGGGGACGCGGCGGCCGCCGGCGCGGGGGAGCTTCTCCAGGTACGCCGGGTAGACGTAGAAGTGGTCGGGCATGCCGCCCGCCGTCCGCGCTAGCTCGCGGGGGCGCCGACCCGCACCCCGTTCAGGACCCCGTCCTGCCCGGGCCGCGAGAGGACGCGCACCAGCCCCAGCGCGGTCTCGAGGATCGCCCCGCGGGTGATGATGTTCCGCTGGACGTAGTTCGGGTTCGCCGGGTTCTCGCGGACGGTGACGATCTGCGCCTTCTGGGTCTTCTTGGACGCGGGGTCGTAGACGTTGATCGACGCGGCGGTGAGGATGCGGAGCTTCTCGTTGTGGCCGCGGACACGGTACCGCTTGACGTTCCCGGCCCCGACGGTCGCGATCTGCAGCTCGCGCCCGATCTCGAACCGACGCTTCTTGCGGATCGGGCGAAGACGTCCGCCGGTGCGCTTGCGCCGTGAACGGCCCTGCCAGATCCCCATCGAAACCCGCCGAGAGGGCGGCCGACGGGCGCTTGATATTTGAGCCTTTCAGCGCCGCGGCTGTTCGTCTCGGCAGGGCGCCGTCGCTCCTATACCGCGGGAGCGGTACGCCCTACGTGCTCGGGCGCCGCCCGCCGACGGTCGTGGGCCTGGACGAGGCCGGTCGCGGCGCGTGGATCGGCCCGCTGGTCGTCGGGGCGGTCGCCGTCCCCCGGGAGCGCCTCGCCGACATCGCGGGGACCGGCGCCCGCGACTCCAAGCAGCTGAGCCCCGACCGGCGCGAGGAGGTCTACGGACGGCTCGAGGGCGTCGCCGAGCTCCGCTCGGCTGCCGCCACCCCGCCGGAGGTCGACCGGTTCGTCGTCGACGGACGGCTCAACGAGCTGGAAGCGACCCTCTTCGGCCGGCTTGCCCGGGAGTTCTCTCCCGCGGAGGTGCGGGCGGACGCGTGCGACACGAACGCGCATCGGTTCGGCGAAGCGGTCCGACGGCACGCGGGGGCTGGGATGGTCGTCGTCGCGCGGCATCATGCCGATGCGACCGAGCCGCTCGTCGGCGCCGCATCGATCGTCGCGAAGGTGCGGCGCGACCGCGCGATCCGGGAGCTCTCCGACAGGCTGGGCGAGGACGTCGGCAGCGGCTACCCGTCGGACCCTACGACGGTCGCGTTCGTCCGGCGGAGCGTCCGGCCCGGGACCCCGATGCCGGAGTGGCTGCGCGCTTCCTGGAAAACGACGCGAAGGGTTATCGGCGGCGAGCCGCCTCGCGCGGTCCGGCGCCTGGGTCGATGACGGTCGAGGAGACGCTCGCCGGTCTGGTCGATCGGTTCAACCGTAAGGTCGAGCGGACCCCCGCGCTCGCCGAAGAGCTCCGCGGAGTCGGACGGACGATCGCCATCCGCCTGGGCTCCTCCGGGACGTTCGCGGTCGACCTCGCCAACAGCCGGCTCACCAACCTGCGCTCGGGCGCGCCCGCGAAGGCGGACCTCTCGATCGCCACCGACCTCGAGACGTTCGAAGGGCTGATCTCCAAGGAGGTAGGCCCGATGAAGGCGCTCGTGACGCGCCGGCTCACGCTCGATGGCTCGCTGGAGGACAAGCTGCTGCTCCGGCGGCTGTTGTAGCCGGTTACGGCAGGAAGACGACCGCGGCGATGCAGACGCCGTAATGGTCCATCGGGATGGAGAGCTCCTCGGTCCGGTAGTGGATCCTGCGGAGCTCGACGCCACGGAAGTGCGCGATCTCCTCCATCCGCCAGTGCAGGAACTCCTTGAGCGACTTCTGCGTCCCGTGCAGGTGGCCCTCGGCCACGTAGCCGCCCTGCCCATCCGAGCGGAACCCGTAGGCGATCCCCGCGCTGATCACCTCGCCCTCGCCGCCGCCGTGGCGGGCGAGGACGCAGTGCGTGATCGCGCCGCGCGCGATCGAGGAGCGGTCGGCCTGGCGGATACCGATCGGCAGCACGGACGAGACGCTGACGAGGTTCTGCTCGCCGATCCCGGCCTGCAGCAGCGCGAGGTCGAAGGCGTTCAGCTCGCTCGTCTTGTTGATCCCCTTGCCGCTGGTGACGAAGAACCGCGACGGTACCGGGACGAGCGTCTCGTGCTCGGGCTCGCGCCGGTGCGGCACGCGCGGGGGAAAGCGGGGCTCGCTTAAGGTTTCGGCCGCCGGGGGCTTTGAATCGGAACCCCCCTCCTGAATCAAAACCACCCTGACGTGAATCAAAACTGAGGACGGGTCAGGCGCCGAGAGTCCGCTGACCGGCGCGGATGGCTGTTAGCATCCGATCCTCTTCGGGAACGGCCCCCCCGGCCTTGAGCCGCTTTTCGATGAGGTCGCAGTACTCCGGGACCAGCTCGGCACTTACCCAGTTCAACCCGAGCCGTTGGCATACCACCAACTCGGAGCCGGCCCCTCCAAAGAGGACCAGCACGGTGTCCGACGGTTTGGTGGTCGCCCGGAACAGGAGAGTCGTAAGGGCTTCCGGGATCTGACAGGAGTGGAACGATTTGGACCGGGAGACGTTCTTGACAAGGTTGAACTCGAACCAAGAGCGATCGCCTGGCTCGGCGAGGAGCCACGAGTACGGCATCCGGCCCGGCGCCCCCTGTTCGATGAGTTTACGGATTCGCCGGTCGGTCGGATTCTGGTACGGGACCGCCACGGCGTCCTTGTAGAATCGGTTTTCCTTCTGCTTCGTACAGTGGAGGATGGTCCGGTGGGCAGTCGTCAGGTGGTGCTTGCCGTGACCCACGTTGGTCTTGAAAACCCAGGCATACTCGTGGACGGCGTAGAAGGAGTCGTCCAAGTAGCGCACCCGAAGGTGTGCGTTGTTCTTCGGGTAGTTGAGGACGAAGAAGTTGCCGTCCGGCTTGAGAACCCGGCGGCACTCTTGGGACCAAGCCACGGTCGAGTCGATGTACTCCCCGAACTTGCGGGTGTACGAACGGCCCTGATAGCGGATCCCTACGTTGTAGTCCGGGTCGGCGAAGATACAGTCTACCGAATCGTCGGGCAACCCATGTAGAACGTCCTCTATCGGGCCACGATAGAGGTGATTGAGGAACTTCGACGGCACCGACGACTCAAGTGGGGACAAGGACGTACTCCCGGCTCTTCCGTAGAACGATGGAGGCCATGTCGGTCGGCGTGGGAAACTGGTACTCGTAGACCCGGATCGCCTGCCGTCCGTCGGGCCGCTTGTATTGGACGAGGAAGAGACACCGGATCTCGAAGGTGCCGCCGAGCCGTTCCTTCAACTTGAGGAGTTTGCGATAGGGCAGATAGATCTGTCCGACGGCGAAATCCTTGGGGGGATGAGAACCCTGCGCACGTTTGGCCTCCGCGACGGCAACCGAGCCGTTCCTATCCACGATGAAGTCCATTTCGATCTGTAGTTGCTCGACGGTGACCTCGGTGTTCCCGACGCGGTAGGTGAACGAGTTTTCGTCCTTCTTGCGAGTCCGTCCGGGGATGTGGATTCGGAGGCCCGGGAGGTTCGGGTCGTCGTAGAGGAAGTGGTGGATAATCCGGGTCTTGAAAACCACGGAGATGGTCCCGGATTCGCCTTCATCGAGGTTGTCAAGAATCGTTGGGCGGTACTCCCACGGGTCCTTGACCTCCTGCGGCGGCTCGAAGTCGTGATAGCCGGCGGAAACGGGGCTCACGAATCGGTGCTTGGTGGAACCCTTCCCGTCGGCTCCCCGTCGTCGGCTCCCCCCGAGGTGGACGATGAAAACGTTGTCCTTGTCCTCTCGGAACTCTTCCGGTAGGTGCGCCTTGGTATCGAGCTTCGTCAGGTCGTACTGGTTACTGAAAGTTGCCCCGGTGATATTCTTCACCATGAGGTTGGTGAACTCGAAGGGCGGGCCGTTCGCTTTCACGGCCCTCCAAATCTCGACCAGTTTGTCCCGCTTGTGCTGGGTACGCGCCAAGGCGCGGGTGGATGGGCATGGTGGGATAAGCGAGTAGCCAAGATCCGGCGGGCCCCGGCCCCATCGTTTCCACTGGAACCCATCTACGCGCCCTCTGCCGGCTTCTTGGATTTCCGTTGTTTCTTCGTTGACAAGGCTTCCGCCGAAGGAGTGGGCTCCGGGCCCGAGAGCATCACGATGGGATGAACGACTATCAGGAGCTTATTTTCTCGCGCTTCGATTTCCCACCCAAGCTCTGACCCTTCCCCGATCCCGAACTGACGGGCGATGCCCGCCGGGATCGTGGTGCGTAGGGACCGACTCTTTGACTGCGCGATTACGACTTTCGTCCTCTCCATCGACGGACTCGCTACCTATGGATAGGGACATGCCCTATAAGTAGTCTACTCTACCTATGTGTAGGGCTGAGCCCCTACCTCTTGCTTAAATACGTAGGCCGCATAGTAGGTAGCGATGACGCCCTACGACAGTCGGACGAATCCCCTCTGCCCGCCGAACGACGCCGGGCTTCGGATGGCACGGGGGAAGGAGATCGCCTCGCACCCCGAGACCATCGAGAAGATCGCCGAGAGCGAGTGGTCCGTCCCCTCCCGGGCCGGGTTCGGGCGCTACAAGGTCTGGTTCGTCGGCGACCTGCCCCGGTGTTCCTGCGCCGACTTCGAGGGCCGCTCGGGCGACCGCCTGCCGATGCCCTGTAAGCACATCTACGCCGTCATCGACCTCCGACTCCATGAGGTCGGGCAGTCCCTTGCCGTTCCGGTTCGCAAGCCCCGGAAGCAGTACGCCCAGCACCCGACCTACACTAAGGGACAGACCGCCGAGATGCGGCTCCTCGACAAGCTCCTCCGCGACCTAGTTGCCGACGTGGCCGACCTGCCCACGGTCACGGGCAAGGGCGGACGCCCCGCCATCAAACTCAACGACGCGCTCTACTGCTCGATCCTCAAGGTCTACTCGGGACTCTCGGGGCGCCGATCCTGCGGGGTCTACGAGAACGTCTCCGACCGGGGTCTCCTCGGCAGGGTCCCGAGCTACAACGTGGCCTCCCGAGCCCTCAACCGACCCGAGACGACCGCGGTCCTATACCGGCTCCTCCAACTGAGCGCGGCGCCCCTTGCGGGCCTTGAGGAGGGCGTGGCCATCGCGCCCGACTCCACCGGGGTCCAGACTACCTCCTTCGGCGGGTGGAGGGAGGAGAAACACGGCGAGAAGCGCCAGAAGAAGTGGCTCAAGGTCCACGCCGTTGTCGGGACCCGGACCCACGTCGTCATCGACGCCCGGATCCTTGAGGCGAACAGCGCGGACTCGCCCCAGTTCGTCCCGCTCCTACAGGGTGCCTTGGATGCGGGGTTCCACCCCAGGAGCATCCTCGGAGACAAGGGCTACCTGTCGAAGGACAACTACAGCTTCGCCGCAGAGATGGGGTTGGAGACCCGCATCCCGTTCAAGTCCAACTCGACCGGGAAGGGCGAGGGCTCTGCCGAGTGGCGCAAGGCGTTCTACCTGTTCCAAGCGCACCGGGAGGAGTTCATGGCGGCGTATCACAAGAGGTCCAACGTGGAGAGCGCGTTCAGCGCCATCAAGCGGAAGTTCGGGGAGCATGTCCGATCCCGGACGACGGTGGCTCAGGTCAACGAGATTCTGGCGAAGCTGATCTGCTACAACTTGACGGTCGTGGTCCACGAGATGTTCGAGAACGGGATCGCGCCGTCCTTCGTGAATCAGAACTCGAAGGCGTGAATCGAAACTCGGGGTTCAAGGGGGGTTTAGATTCAAAGCCGCCGCCGGGGCGGCGGGACTACACCATGATGGCGTGGCGCCGCCGCATCGACGCCTCGCTCTCGCCGCGCGCCGCGGCGAGCTCGGCGATCAGCCCGTCTGTCAGGCGGAGGCTTGCCGACTCGAAGAGGGTCCCCAGCGGGGCGAGGCGGGGCCGTTCGCCGTCGTCCGGCAGCTCCAGGGCGATGAGCAGCGACGCCGCGTGGGCGAGCTTGGAGCCCCCGCGCCCGGTCAGCACGATCAGCTCCGCCCCCTCGCGGCGGACGATGTTCGCCGTCTGGACCGAGGAGGAGCTCTCCCCCTGGCCGGAGAGGATGAACACCGCGTCGCCCGTCCGGACGATCGGCGTGACGCTCTCGCCGATCACGTACGCCCGTAGCCCGGTCTGCACCAGGCGCATCGCGAACGCCCGTCCGACGATCCCGCTGCGGCCGGCGCCGTAAACGAAGATCTGCGGCGCCTTGGAGAGGGTCGCGACGGCGCGGGCGATGACGGACGGCTCGACGCGGTCGAGCGCGGCCGTCACGCGTTCGCCGATGTACTTCTGGGCCTGGACGAACGTCGAGGGGCTATCGTCGGCGCCCACCGCGACCTCGATCCCTCCGCTCCTTGCCGGCCTTCGGCTTCGGCGGCGCCTTCGCGACCGGCCGGCGCGGCGGGGGGCTTCGCGCGCGCGGGTGCGCGGGAGCGACCTTCCGCGGCGCCGCGGCGGCCGGCTTCGGCCGGGACGCCGCCGACGCGGGCCCGACCTTCTTCGGCGGAGGCAGGGTCGCCGCCGGCTTCGCCAGCTTCGGCCCCGCCGCCGGGTGTAGCTTGGTCCACCGGCGGGTGAGCGCCCGCTCGTAGAGGAGTTTCATGTACATCGCGTCGTGCTCGAGGAGCGGCGAACTGGAGATCACCGTCACGTCGTAGTCCCGCTCGGCGAGCAGCTCCGCCAGCGGGTCGAACCGGACGAGGCCGCGCTTGATCGGCGTGAGACGGAACTCGCCGGGCCCGTAGAACTCGACGCCCGAGAAGTTGAGGTACAGCGGCCCGCCGGTCGCCTTCGAGAATTCGCGCAGGATCGGCTCGAGCTGTTCCGGCGTCTCGAAGCTCGTCCGCTCGCGGGCGGCGAGGTGCGGGAGGTTCAGCACCGGCACCGTCCCCTTCGCCTTGCGGACGAGCTCGAGGACCTCCTCCCGCGAGCCGAAGACGTCCGGGTGCCCGCTCGGCTCGATCGCGAGCCGGACCTTCCCCTTGGAGAACTTGCTGAGCCAGCCGGAGAGGTCGGTGGCGATCTCGGTCAGCGACTGGATCGAGTCGGCGTGGTCGCCCGGCCCGTAGAACCCGAGGTGGGTCACGGCGAGGCGCGCGCCGAGGCCCTGCGCCAGGACCCCGCTCCACTGGATCTGGCGCGTCGACTGCTCTCGAGAATCCTTCGATCCGAAGAAGTCGACGTAGTACGGCGCGTGCATCGTCAGTTCGACGTCGAGGCCGCGCGCGAGCGCCTTCGTCAGCTCGAGGTCCGGGGCGTCCTTCGCGAGGCTCCAGGTGAGCGTCGTCAGCGAGTCGCGCCGGCGGACCGGTGCGTCGAACGCTTCCAGGACCGGCGTCCCGCCGGCGTGGTCGGCCGGGCCGACGCTCACGACCAGCTGCTGCGGGATCTCCCGCGGTAGCTTGCCGATCTCCTCGTCGAGCGCCCGACGCGTGAGCGGGTTGACCTTGATGAACTGGATCTCCATCGCCGTGAGGCCCAGGTGGTGGGCGTCGGCGAGCCCGTCCCTCAGCGTCCGCCCTTTGCAGGAGAGGGGGATCCCCGCGGGTCCAAATCGGATCACGAGAAATCAAGCCCCGAACGAAGTCCGGGGCCCAAGATGCGTAGCTATATATCGGAGCCTTCGGGGGCCGGTTCGCGCGGGATTCCCCGCAACGGGCGTCGCCGAAAGCCACGGGCCACCAGGTAGATCTCGGAGGACGCCTCGCGCGACGCGGGGGGCTTGGTCCGCCGTACCCGGTCGAAGACGGCGGCGAGTTCTTCCTCGAGGCCGGGGAGGAGGTCGCCGTCGAACACCTTGGCGACGAACGACCCGCCCGGGGCGAGCACCCGCTCCGCCAGCCGCCCGGCGCTCCGCGCGAGGTCGACCGAGCGGGCGTGGTCGGTCGCGTACGCCCCGCTGATCCGGGGCGAGAGGTCGGAGAGGACGATGTTGAACGGCGCGCTCCCCAGCTTGCCCGCGAGCTCCGGGTCGCCGATGCGGCCCCGCACGAACCGCACGCCGTCGATCGGCTCGAACGGCCGTTGGTCGACCGCGACGACGCTGCCCGCGGTCGCGTTCGCGGTCCGGGCCGCATACAGCGTCCAGCCACCGGGAGCCGCCCCGAGGTCGAGGACCCGCTGGCCCGGGCGGAGCAGCGCGAACCGCCGGTCGAGGTGCTCGAGCTTGAACGCGGCGCGCGAGCGCAGCCCTTCGCGCCGGGCCGCCCGGTAGTACGGGTCGCGGCGACGTTCGGCGACGAACCGGCGGACCATCCCGCCCGCGAGCCGTCGGGAGTAGTAAGCGCTCGCGAAGACGGGGTGGGGCCGTCCGAATTTGAATCGGAGTCTCTTGCACCCCAAGCAAGAAGGATGGTCCAAGCTACCCCACGGCCCCGTCCACCGTTGGCGCGCGCGGACCCGGGCGCGTGAGATAACCCTTCCGTGGGCGGCTAGTGGACGTACCACCAGGTGCCGACGCCGACCGCGGCGATGATGGCGGTGTTGAGCAGGGTGAGCCAGAAGAATCCCCAGAGCTCCGACTTCCCTACGGCAGGGGCGACGCCCGGGCCGGGCGTCGAGCTCCCCGGCGTCCGGGTGTAGGGGCTCTGGTACGACACGGTGCTCCTCGACGGCGGAGAGGAGGCGGCGGGTTCTTATCGGCTCGGTTGGAGCCGAGCGCTCACGCCGCGAACCACGGCAGCCGCGCGGCCGGTCCGGTCGGCTTGAGCACGAGCAGGTGCAGGTTCGACCCCGCGTCGCCCGGGGCGTAGGTGTCCCGCTGGGCGAGCTGGTAGAGCAGGAACAGGGCGTCCTCGTCGCTCGTCACGCCGAGCGAGCGGTGGACGTCCACCCCGAAGCGGGCGCGGAGCAGCTGGAGCATTTCAGCGAAATCGATCGAGCCGTTGCCGTCCTCGTCGCGCGAGCGGCGGAAGAGCCCGACGACAACCCCCGTCGCGAGACGGAGCAGCTCGCGCGGCGTCGCGCGACGCAGGGCGAAGTGGCCGACCCGCTCGGCTTGGGCATTCGCGGGGACGACCAGGATCGAGACGTCGTGCTCGACTGCCGCCGGGCCCGTGCCGGCGAGGCGGTCCCACGCCGCCTCCGCGTCGGCGTCGCTCGGCGCGACGAAGATCGCCCGGCGGGTCGCCGCGCCGGTGGGGCGGTCGCGTTGGAGCCACCGGTCGATCCCCTCGGAAAGCGACGGGCGCTCGCGGGCGGGGACGAAGACGGGGAACGTCCGGCGAGGGACCCCGGCCTCCTGGACCCAGAACGAGGCGTCCGGCTCGGCGGTGCGGCGGTCCTTCGCCACGCGGGCGAACCCGAGCCTCCGCAGGGCGCTCTCGGCGTTGCGCGAACGGTCTCCCGGCACCCCGGCGCGCTCTCCGTCTCCCATGTACGAGTACGAGCAGGGCTCCCGAGATAAGCTGTACTGCCCGCGCGGTCAGAAACCCGCCGGGATTCCCGCCCGGAGCCACCACGCGTTGAGCGCGACGACCGCGACGACGCCGAGCAGGTACGGTCCGGAGAAGAGAAATCCCCGCCGGGCGAGCGGCTTGGAGACCGTTCTCCAGAGCGGCGCGGTCACGGCGACGAAGACCGCTCCGAGCGCCACGAGCAGGAGGGTCGCGGGCCAGGCCGTCGCCCCGCTCCAGCCGACCAGGAGCGCCGCCACCACCAGGAGCGCCGCCGAGACGACCACGACCTTTCCGGAGAAGGCAGGGTCGTCCATCTTCGGCAGCATCGGCAGACCGGCCCGGGCGTAGTCGTCGCGCAGCACGAGCGCGAGGCTCCAGAAGTGCGGCGGGGTCCACAGGAAGACGAGAACGGCGAACGTCTCGGCGCCCAGCGTCCAGTGCCCTACGGCCGCGGCGCTGCCCGCGAGCGCCGGAGCGCTTCCCGCGAAGCCGCCGACGACGATGTTCCAGCTCGACCGGCGCTTCAACCACGCCGTGTAGACGACAACGTAGGTGACCGCCCCCAGCAGGATCGAGATCCCGGTGAGCGGGTTCAGCAGCACGCTCGCCGCCGCCACCCCCGCCGCGACGAACACCGTCCCGACCGCCGCCGCCGCTCCGCCCGGCCGGATCCGCTCCGCCGGGAGCGGGCGGCCGCGGGTGCGGCGCATCTGCGGGTCGAGGTCGCGGTCGAGGTAGTGGTTGAGCATCCCAGAGCCGGCGCTGGCCGCGGCGCCGGTCCCCAACAGGATCCCCAGCCGCAACGCGTCGACCGACCGGGGGAGGCGAGCAGGAAGCCACCGACCGCCACCAGGCAGATCAGCGCGGTGATCCCGGGTTTGGCGAGCGTGACCCAGTCGCTAAGCCGGCCGCCGGGAGGCTCGACCGTCGTCGGCGCGTCGGTCCCGGGCGCCGGCGGCGGATCCATGGCGCGCGCTCCAGACCGGACGGGCCGATGAGCTAGACGTCACCGGGACGTCCGAACCGTCCCGGTGCCGGGCTCCCCGCCGGCTCCGGGGCAGACGGTCCCGTCTCCGTGGCGGACCGCTCTTCCGAGGCCCGGCGCGCCCAGTCAAGCCAGCGGCGGGGCATCTCGCGCAGGTTGCCGAGCAGCGCGACGACGAGCAAGAGGCCGAACAGCGCGGTCGCGATCGCCAGATGGACGAGGACGAGCTCGACGCGCAACTCGCTCTCGACGACCAGCCCGCCGAGGAGCGCCTCGACGACGACCAACCCCAGCGAGGCGAGCGCCAGGTTCCTTAGGATCGGGCGCCGGCGCTCGTAGGCGACCCCGAGGAGCGCGAGGAGCAGGACCGCCGTGCCGAGGAAGAACGCCGAGACCCGGTGGCTCCACTCGACCTCCGCCGGCCCGCTGACGCGCGGGAGGATGTTGTCGCCCGGATAGCACGTCGGCCAGTGCGGGCAGCCGAGCCCGTCGCCGCTCGCCATCACCGTCCCCCCGAGGAGGATCGTCGAGTAGCAGAGGAGCGCGGAGACGAGCGCGACGCAGCGGAACAGGTTGTGGCCGCGGGCGCTCGCCATGGTTACGGAGAATCTCCGGGGGCGAGGGTCGTCATCGCCGGCCCCGGAAGCGGGGTGCGGCTCGGCTGCGGCGTCGCGGGGCCGGTCATCGTCGACGGGAGCGGTTCGCCCCACGGGTCCGCGGTCGTCACCGGGGTTCCCCCGTAGTACGAGTGGACCATGTTGTACAGGAAGACGAGCTGGCCGATGCCGAAGATGTAGGCGCCGAGCGTCGCCAGGAAGTTGAGCGCCTGGAAGTTGCCGGCCCAGAGGTACGTGTAGACCCGGCGCGGCATCCCCTCGGCGCCGAGGATGAACATCGGGAACAGCAGCAGGTTCACCCCGACGTAGGTGAGCAGGAAGTGCAAGTGGCCGAGCCGCTGGCTGTACCAGCGGCGGGTCAGGATCGGGAAATAGAAGTAGATCCCGGCGAAGATCGCCATCAGCGTTCCGCCGAGCAGGATGTAGTGGAAGTGCGCCACCACGAAGTACGTCCCGTGGTACAGGTAGTCGATCGGGATCGACGCGAGGAGGAGTCCCGAGAGCCCTCCGATCACGAACCCGGTGATAAACGCGACGCAGAACCACATCGGTACCGCCATCCAGATGCGTCCGCCCCAGAGCGTCGCGACCCAGTTGAACGTCTTCACGGCGCTCGGGACGGCGATTGCCATCGTCGTGAGCATGAAGACGAACCGGATGTTCGTCGCGATCCCCGTGACGAACATGTGGTGCTCCCAGACGGCGAACGACAGCACGGCGAACGCGCCGAGCGAGATCGCCATCGCGCCGTAGCCGTAGATGTCCTTGCGCGCGAGCTTCGGGATGACCGTCGAGATGATTCCGAACGCCGGCAGGACCATCACATAAACCTCGGGGTGGGCGAAGAACCAGAAGACGTTCTGGTACAGCAGCGCGCCGCCGAGCGGCGTGCCGTTCGCCGCGGCGAGGATGTGCGTGCCAAACAGCCGGTCGGAGAGGATCAGCGTGAGGCCGACCGACAGCGACGGTAGCGCGAAGATCAGCAGAACGGCGTTGATGAGGGTCGACCAGACGAACAGCGGCATGTTCCAGTAGTGGACGCCGGGGGCCCGGTGCTTGACGATCGTGACGAGGAAGTTGACGGAGCCGAGCATCGAGCTGATCGTGAGGATGTGCAGCCCGAGGATCCACAGGTCGATCCCGTTCCCGGGCAGCGTGACGGAGAGCGGGACGTAGCCGGTCCAGCCGGCGTTCGCGTTCGACAGGATCAGGATCACCCCCGCCGGCGGGAGCAGCCAGAAGGCGATCGCGTTGATCCGCGGGAGCGCCATCTCCCGCGAGCCGATCATCGACGGAACGAGGAGGTTGCCGAAGCCGGCGAGCGTCGGCATGATGAACATGAAGATCATCAGCACGCCGTGCATCGTGAACAGGGTCGAGTAGACGTCCGGTGAGATCCCGAGCGTCGTCTGCGGATCGAGCCCCAGGCCCTGCACGAAGCCGAGGTCGGTGCGGATGAGGACGGCGTAGATGCCGCCGATGAAGAAGAACAGGATGCCGGTGCCGATGTACAGCAGGCCGATCCGGCGGTGGTCGCTCGTGAACACCCACTTGCGCAGCGCGGCGACGACCCACGGGCCGCGGTACGTGAGCAGGACAAGGACGAACGCGGCGAGGCCCGTGATCAGGCTGATCATCACCTCGAGGCTGGTGAAGCCGCTCGCCGGCGCCCCGTAGCTCATGCGAGGAGCCCCCCGAGCAGGTAGGCGATCCCGGCAGCGGCGGCGACCGCGACGACGACCTTGAGGAACCGCACCCAGTCGTCCGTGCCGAGCGCCGCGGGTCGGCTCGGGCGGAACCGGCGGCCGAGCGGCCAGGAGCGGTACGTCCGGTCGACGAGGTGGAACAGCGTGGCACCCATGAGCGACATCAGGCCGACCGCCAGCCCGAACGAGCGCTCGTCGCCGGGGCTCGTCAGCGAGCCGAGCCGCAGGACGTAGGCGACGAGGACGCCGATGCCGAGCAGCAACAGCAGGGTGACGACCGCGTAGACGTCCAGCGTCCGCTGCTGCAACTCTGCGAGCTCGCGGTCGGAGAGGTCACTCAAAGAACTCCAACCTCCGCCCGAGGGCTCCGCGGTAGCGGTCGACGCGGTACAGAACGCCGACCATGAACAGCAGCGCGAGGAACGCGACGATCGCCCCGAACGCCGCGACGATCGGCCCGGTCCACTCTCCCGACAGCGCCCCGAGCAGGCCGTCGACGCACGTCGCGGCTCCGACCGCGCCGAAGACGAGCAGGATCGCGAGGATCCCCCACAGTGCCCCGGTTCTCGACTCCGGCTTCGCGGGGGGTCCGTCAGTCATGGGCACGCACCTCCGCGGCGGAGACGGGCGCGCCGGTCGGGGCGGACCGGCCGTAGACCCCGGGCAGCGCGCCGGTCCTCGCCTCGAGACGGCGCTGGTAGCTCCGGACGTACCGCCAGTGGAACAGGAGCACCGCCACGGCGTTCACGAGGAAGAGCGGGCCGAGCGTCTCGGCGACCTGCATCGGCAGGATCTGCTGGCCCGGGGTCTCCCCGCCCCAGACCGTCATCATGACGAAGAAACCGAGCAGCGAGGTCCCCGCCCAGATGAACAGCGGCCGGTCCCGCGGGTGCGTCCGCTTCGACCGGTCGAGGAACGGCAGGAAGAGGACGAACAGCATCAGCGCGGTCGTCGCGCCGACCGCCAAGACCGGGGTCACCCCGTAGAAGTCGACCAGCTTGAACAGCCAGAGGAAGTACCAATCCGGCTCGGTGACGCCGGGCGTGACCGCGAGGTTGCCGACGTACGTCGGAAGGCTCCACGGCCAGAGCGCGGCGATGCCGAAGAGCAGGCCGGTGTAGAGCAGGCCCCACTTGCCGATGTACAGCAGGATGTGGGGCATGAACGGGACCTGCGACTTCCCCTCGCGTTCGCTGAACCGCCGCCGTTGCAACGGGTCGGACGACGCCGGCGGCGCGATCCCGTGCGACTCGAACAGCGCGACGTGAGCGTACAGCAGCGCCGCGAGCGCGAGCGGGAGCAGCAGCACGTGGGCGTCGAACATCCTCGACAGCAACCCCTGGGACGTCCCGTCGCTGAGGATGAACGGCCCGAGCAGCGGCCCGACCGTCGGGAGACGGAGCGCGAGGACGATCCCGACGTTCGTCGCGTTGAAGGAGAGCTGCGTGTACGGCAGGAGGTAGCCGGTGAACCCCATCCCGATGGTCATGACCATCAGGAGGGTCCCGACCATCCAGGAGAACTCGCGGGGCGCCTTGTAGACGCCGAGGTAGTAGCCCCGGAAGAAGTGGACGAACATCAGGAAGATCATCGCGTAGGCGCCGTACAGGTGGGTCGAGAGGAGGAGCGAGCCCATCGGGACGGAGTGGATGATGTAGTACGTCGAACACCACGCCGCCGGCGACGGCGCGAGGCTCCCGACCGCTTGGCCGCAGGCCGTGAACGTGGCGTTGGTGGCGGTGCTCGGCTGGTAGTAGAGCAGCAGCAGGGCGCCGGAGATGACCTGGTAGAGGAACGCGTTGACGACGAACGCGCCCGTCCAGTAGGACGGCTTGAAGGAGAACTCCGGCTGGGGCCGCAGCGCCCAACGGCGCATCGAGGTGCGGTCCTCGACGAACCCCCAGATCCGGTTGAGGGTCCGGTTGTACCATCGCGTGAATCCCACCGGTGCGCCCTCCTAGCTCGGGAAGTGGCAGAGCCATACCGCCGTCTCCTTCTCGAGCTGACTGGTCGTCCCGACGCCGTAGTCGCCCTGCAGGGTGTTCAGGTGCCCGTTGACCGGAGGGCTGCCGGGGGTGGTCCCGACGGCGGAGACAACATCGGTGATGGGATCGACCTGCAGGATCAGCTGCGGCAGCGGCAGCACGGCCGGGCCGGTCAGGTTGGCCGCCCGGTTGGTGACATCGTACGTCGAGCCGTGGCAGGAGCAGTGGATGTAGTAGTCGAGCCCGTTGAACGTGTTCCCCGGGCACGTCTGGGGGGGGTAGTAGGAGAGCGCCGGGGCGGGGCAGCCGAGGTGCTGGCAGATGGCGCTGTAGGCTACGATCGGACCGGGCGCATTGAACGGGCCGACGCCGCCCGGGACGACGCCCATACCGCCGAGCGACGGCTGGCCCGGGTTCGGTTGCAGGCTGAGCAGAAAGTTCGGTTCGTTCCGTAGCGGATAATTGAAGATGAGCAGCTCCGAGTTGGTGACATTGTACTCCTCCATCACCTTCGTCGCGGTGAGGGGCTTCCCGTCGAGGTCGATCAACTCGGTTGTCGGGTACGACGCGATTCCCACCGTCGGCGGCTGGACGTACTTCAGCGCGCCGCCGACCGTGCCCCCGACGCCGACCCCGAGTACTCCGGCGACCGCGGCGAGCTTCAGCAGGTTCCGCTTCGTCTCGTCGACCTCGCCGTTGACGGCAGCGACCCGGCGTACCTGGCCGACCGGCATCTCGAAGCGGGCCGGGGCACTCGCCGCAACGAACGGGCAGCTGCTGGGGCACGCGGCGCCGAAGCTCACGATAGGCTCCGGCCCGAGGTGTCGGGCGTCGCGTCGTCGACCTCTCCCGGCGGAGGCATCGTCGCATCGCCAGGGAGCTCGGCACGGTCGCTGCCGTAGTAGACGGCCCAGGTGATTCCGATCCCCATCAGCACGACGAGGATCTCGGTCAGCTCGTCGACCTGGTTCGGCGTCAGCATGCTTACGGAGGTCCCCTCCCGCCGGTTCCTTCGAAGTAGGTCGTCGCCCAGGTGGCGACCGGGTAGCCCCCGGTCCACGGTAGCGGCGCTGGGAACGGCAGTTCGATCGGCGTGGCGAGTGCAGGGGCGACCCGCACGGCGGCCGGGATGCCGACCCGGCCGACCGCGGCAGAGTCCGCGCCCAGGAGCGCCGCCCGGAGCGACGCCGGATTCCCGCCCGCGACGAGCGGCAGGTCGGCGGCCTTGGCAACCTCGCTGAGGAGCTCCTGCTTGAGCCGCATCGCCCGGCCGGTACCAACGGCCGAACTGACGGACGGTCGTCCCGCTGTTCGGTCCGAGCAGCAGGAACGCGCCGAGGCCGAGGACGATGACCCAGTCGATGTCGGAGAAGAGCGCCACTACGTCACCCTCCCGCAACAGCGAGACGGGGCGGTTCGCGCGCGTCGCGGCGCCGTTCCCACCGCTGTGCGAAGAACGCGCCGCCCAGGTACAGCCCGATCATCGGCAGCGCGATGAGGGTCATCGTGATCCCCGAGTTGTCGGGCGTCACGATCATCCCGAAGACGAACGACGCGAGGACCGCGCCCCGCCAGTGGCGACGCCACGCGGACGCCCGGACGATCCCGAGCCGCGTGAGCGCGTACAGGAAGACGGGAAGCTCGAAGACGACCCCGAAGGCGAGCGAGTAGAGCAGCGTGAACGTGACGAACGACTGGACGCTCAGCACCGGGGCGAGGCCCATGCCCGCCACGTACTCGAAAAGCAACCGGTACGTGAACGGGGTCAGCACGAGGAGCCCGACCGAGAAGCCGACGGCGAACAGGGCGGTCGCCGGGATCCCGACGCCGCGGAGCAGTGCCCGCTCGTTGTGCCGGAACGCCGGCAGCAGGAACGCGCCCACCTCGTGGACGATCCACGGCATCCCGACGACGAGCGTGAGGAGCAGCCCGATCTCCATCTGGGCAACAATGGAGTCGGCGACCCCCACGTTGAGGAGCGTGACGTTGGCCGGCAGCAGGTAGTGGACCATCGCGCGGAACACCTGCGCCGTGATGTTGTAGAACGGACTCGGCCACGGGTAGGCGAACGGTACCGAAACGCCGAGGAGTCGGAGGCGGATCGGCACGAGCTTCACGAGAAGGGTGAAGCCGAAGATCGCCGCGAGGACGATCCCGATCCGGACGACGCGTCGCTGGACCTCCTGGACGACCGCCAGGATGCGGTGCAGGTCTCCCACAGCCCGTCGCCCTCCCGCTCACCGGCCCAAGGGTCTCCCGCGCGCGCGCGAGCGCCCCGGTCCCCGGCAGTACGTTCCCGGCCCCACGGTTGGTCCGGGAACGCTAGTGCGCCGGTCCCGGAGGGGCGGCGGCCGCGGCGCTCGCGGCCTGCTCTGCCTTCAGTTCCCTCTCGACCTCGATCCGCCCGCGCTTGAACTCGCCTACCGACCGACCGAGGCTGCGGGCGAGCTGGGGGATCTTGCTAGAGCCGTAGAAGAGGACCCCGGCCACGACCGCGATGATCAGCCAGTCGTCTACAGAGTCGAACATCGCCTTCCTCGGGCCGAGCACCCGGGGTCGGCCGATATGGCGTCCGTATTGTGAGACCCTACGAGTGCGAACGGTTCGCACCTTGGGAGGATAAACCCACCCCGCGGCTCCCGCGCGCCGGCGAGGTGTGCACGACGATGCGGCTCGCAGGGCGGCGACTCGAACCGCGGGTTCGCGGCACAGCGTGGGGCGAACGAAACCCCCCGGCGACCGCGAACGAGGTCGCGCGCGCCCGGCGGATCGCGGAGGAGCTCGCGGAGAGGCTCGCGCAGCGGGGTACCTCCGCCGTCGTCCTCGCCGGGAGCTGGGCGCGTGGCGATGCGCGCCGCGCCTCCGACCTCGACCTGTGGACCCTGGACGGGACCGACCGGGAGGAGGTGCTCTGGCGCGACCCGCTCGCCGTGAGCCTCCAGCACTCGAGCGTCGCCGCGGAGCGCCGGAGCCTGAGGACCGCGCCGAAGCTCGGCGGGGCGGTCCCTGCGTGGCGGGAAGCGGCGATCCTCTACGACCGGCGCGGGGTAGCAGGCCGGCTCCAGGCGGAAGCGCGACGCTTCCACTGGGTGCGACACTCCCGCCAGCACCGCCCGTGGGTCGGCCGGCAGATCGTCGCGTGGGGAGAGGAGGCGGTGAAGCTCGTGCGTGCGCTCGCCGAGGGTCACCGCGAGACCGCGGCGGTGCAGCGAAACCTGCTCGCCGACCGCCTTGGCTTCGTGGTCGCCGTCCACCGGCAGATGCTCTGGGGCTCGGAGAACGCATTCTGGGAACGCGTCGCAGCCGCGCTCGGAGGCCGGTGGGCGTCGGCCCAACGGAAGGCGCTCGGCGTCGACACAGACGACTGGGAAGCGTCGTGCCGCGGAGCGCTGGAGCTGTACGCCCGGACCGCGCGGATCGTCTGGGAGTTCGTCCCCGCCGCGCAGCGGCCGGTCGTTCGGGCGGCGTGCGCGGCCGCCGGGGTCCCCGCCCCGACGGCCGCCTGAGCGGCCGACGCGCTACGCGGCTTGGATCAGGACCGTCTCGGTACCGGCCGCGACCGCGCGGTCGATGGCGAGCTCGGCGAGCTGGTCGACGCACAAGCTGCTCCGCTCGAGCAGGTGGCGTGCCAGGCGGGCCGACGCCGGCCCGCGGGACGGGGCGAGGGCGCGCCGGGGATCGACCGTGACGCGGCGCTCCTCGCCGGCCTGGTAGACCTCGCAGGCGCGGCCGAGCGAGCGCTCCATGAGCGCGTCGACGACGTCCTTCAGCCGGCCCTTGACCTCGGGGATCCGGACAACGAACGGCGCTCCAACCTCGGCGCCGAGCTTGCCGGCCTCGGAGCTCAGGAGGCCGAGCGCCTCACCGTAGTACGAGGAGAGCTCCTCCAAGGAGTGGACGACGACGCGCCACTCCAGCATCTGGCGCGGGTCGGGGCTCCCGATCCGCCGGGCGAGCGACCAGTCGCGGCTCGCCAGGAACAGCTGGCGCACGAGGAGGGAGAGGACCTTCTTCGCTTCCTCGTCCAAGGTGGCGCCGCGCCGGCTGCGCGAGCGCCGACGGACGACCTCCTCCATCTCCTCGAGGAAGGCGACCAGGATCATTTTCATCCTCTGGACCAGCTGCGGCAGCCCGTACTTGGACGGGTCGATGAAATTCTGCAGGAGGACCCGGTTCGGCTCCTGCGCGACCACGGAGACGCCGAGGAGGCCCCGCGCCGCCTCGACGACCTCTTCGAGGCGCTCCGGTCCGAACGCCACGCCGCTGCGGATCTCGATCGCGTCGTGGCCGGCGCGGTACGCCCCGACGATCAGCCGCTCGAGAACGCCGGCGGTGTCGAACGACGGGGCCTGGACGAGGTACGGGGCGGCGTTGCCCGCTGCTTCGGGGGTCGGGGCCGGCTTCAGGTAGAGGCCGCCGTCGTCGTTCTGGTCAAAGACAACGAGGTCCCCGGGGTGCAGGTTCATCGCCTCCGCCCACGGCTTGGGGAGGGTGACGGCGATCGACGAGTGGCCCGCTTTCAGGACCCGGCGCTCCCGGTTCGGTGTCGCCCATGCCATCGTGTTGCCTCAGACCTACTACGGCCTACGTAGGTAGGTCGTCAAAGGCACTTAACCTTGCGCCGCCGCGCGCTGACGGCGCCTACGGCGGCGTCGGGGGTCGGGCGTGCGGCGGCGCGGGCTGGCCCGTGGGCGGCTCAGGATACCCGAGGCGCTCCGGGGGCATCTCGTGCTCGCCGCCTTTGCGCTTTCCGACGACGAAGCCGAGCACGATGGCGAGGACCGTCAGCGAGACGATCGTGCCCACGATGATGAAGAGGGCGAGGCCCGGCCCGGGGGACCCCGAGGCGAAGCTGAGGTTGGGGGGAAGCAGCTCGCCGAACGCGACGTAGCCGTACATTCCTTGCTGGAAGTGGCCGGACTCCATGCAGACGAACGTGTACCACGACTTGAACGCCACGGCGGGAATCGTCGTGACCGTACTGTACTTCCCCGAGTTCGCCGTGGCGTTGACGATCGTGCCGTGGGTGGCGACGATGTCGCCGAGCTTCCCCGAGCTGATGCTCGCGTAGCCCGGGAAGCTGACGTTCGGCCAATCGATGAGCGTGAACGTGTGCGCCTGGTCGTCGGAGTCGAAGAACGACAAGGTGATCGTCGTGTTCAGCGGGAGTTCTTCGAAGGCGCGCTGGTTGTAGGTGTACGGCGCCTGGGCGGTGACCGCGAGCGTCGAGGACGTGTCGACCTCGATCGGCTTCGCCACGACGACCCGACCGGTGAAGACCCCGACCGCCCCGGCAGCGACGACCGCGACCGCGATGGCGACGGCCAACCACCCCCAACCGCGTTGCCGCTTCGCCATCGCCTCGCCGGTAAATCGCCGGCGTTCGGCAGCCGAGGGCTGGTTCAAGCCCCCTCCGTATGTACCCGACCCGGGCGACGCCCGGACGGCCGCGGTGCGGTAGCGCGTGCGATACGAACGGCGGCGATAAGAAGTCAGGGCCGCCCTCTCCGGTCGTGCTCGACCGCGGCAGCCTCGCCGCCGGCGTCGCCGGCTCGGCCGGTGCCGGATTCGTCGCCCACGCGACCGAGAGCAACCTGCAGCTGACGAGCCCGCTCGTCTGGGTGATGGTCGCGATCAGCGTTGCGGGGGCGATCGTCACGTTCGCCTTCCTCGTCTACGCGGTCGTCAACTTCCGGGACCCTGAGACGCGCAGGCGCCGCTATGGTTGAGCGCCTGGAGATCGCCTGGACGCTCGCGGTCGTCGGCCTCCTCGCCGGCGTTGCGGCGTACTCGACGGTCCTGCTCTACCACGTCGACGCGCTGGTGCCGCACCCGAACGAGTACGTCGACGTCACCGGACACCAGTGGTACTGGGAGTTCTACTACCCGGCGAACAACTCGTACTTCAACTCCTCCTACAACGCCGCGACGAACAGCGTCAGCGGGGGCGAGTTATGGGCCCAACCAGGGTGGATCGTCCAGCTCAACATCACCTCGTCAGACGTGATCCACTCGTTCAACATCCCACAGCTCGGCATCCGCCTCGACGCGATCCCCGGCCGGTCGAACATGATCGATGTGCGCATCCCCTCGAGCGCGGCCGTCGGGACGCTCTACCTGATCCAGTGCACCGAGTTCTGCGGAACGTTCCACGGAACGATGCGCTCGTTCCTGCGCGTGACGTAGGCGTAGGGTAGCGGGGAGGTTCCCGCACCGGTAGGACGGAGCCGGGCGCGGGCGCTCGGCGCGCTAGCGACCGTGGTGCATGTCGCCCGAGCGCGGCTGTTTCGGAAGCCGGCCCACCAGGTTGGTCCCCAGGGCCAGGGCGATCCCGATGCCAAGGAGGACGGCCGACCCGACGAGGATCGGCACCTCGACCAGCGCGGTCCGCAGCGGCGGCGGGGCCGGAGGGACCGGGACCCCGACGTAGAGGAAGCCGAACATCCCCTGCTGGAAGTGGCCCGAGATCGTGCAGACGTACTCGTAGACGCCCACAGCGGGGGCGGTGAAGTTCGCCCACACCGGTGTGGACGAGCCCGGCACGCTGACGTTGATGAGCGGCGGGTACTGCTGGAAGTAGCCGCCGATCGACGAGATCGTTCCGTTTACTTGGGAGGAGACGGTGAACGTGTGGCCGTCCGTCCCCTGGTTCGTGATCTCGACGTCGAAGATCACCGCTCCCGTGGCGTTCGCCGGCCCGCTGAGGACGTTGGGGACGAAGGAGAACGAGTCGGTCGTGCTCTCGTTCACCTGGACGGTCGGGCCCGTCGGGGTGAGGTTCAGGAACCCCCACATGCCGGCCTGGAACTGGTACGGTATCGTCGAGACGAACTCGAGCGAGCGGAACTTCTTCGATAACGGGAGGGAGAAGTTCGCGTAGCCGAGGGTGTGCGCGGAGACGTTCACCGCGATCGTCGGCGCGGTCGCCGCGAAGTAGCCGTTGAGCTCGGCGGGAGTGTCGTTGAGCGGGAGGGGAGTGCCGCTCGCGCTGACGTTGACCAGCGTAAACGTGTGCGCGAGCGCGCCGAGGTTGTTCAGCGCGACGCTGACGTTCACCGCCCCGCCCGCGGTCCCGGTGAGGACGTTCGGCGTGTACGCCGGCGCGTCGCTCATGTTGACGCTGAAGCTCACGTTGTCGGCCAGCGGCCGCGCATAGCCGACCGGCGGCACCGTGCGGATCAGGTGAGCGTCCGCTAGGCCGCCGGGAATCGCCACGGCGGCGAGCACCAGCGCGGCAAGCAACCACGGCCCGGGGCGGCGCCAGCCGCTCGACGGGCGCACGGACGGCGGGTCGGTCACACTGCGTCCTACCGGCGCTCGACCGAGGGTCGGTTGATATCGGCCGTGTACGAGTTTGCCGGCGGCCTGCGTCTACGGACCGACGAGCGGCGCGGTGGAGACGCCGCCCCGCTCGTCGCGGCGCGCGAACACCGGACCGGCGGTCACCGAGGAGGCCGTCCCGTACGTCCGGCGGAGCAGGTAGCTGACCTCGACGACCATCACGAACGCCATGGTCGCGCCGAACGCGAGCACGCTCGGAATCGCCCCGCCGGTCGCCGCCACGGCGAGCCCCGCGCCCGACATCCCCAGGAACGCGGTCGAGAGGCCCAGGAGCAGCGGCCCGTCGGCAACGGTCGCGCCGCCGCCGGCGATCGGACGCCACAGCGCGACGAACGCCCCGGCCATGAGCGCCCCCATCGCCACTCCGCCCACGAGCGGGTACGGCCGCACCCACGGGCCCACCGCGGCGGCGACGACCAGCGCCCACCCGCCCACGCGGCCGACGGAGGAGAGCGGGGCCCAGGCGACCAAGGGGGCCATGATCGCGGCCATCGACCAGAAGAACCAGACCGAGGAGAGGCCCTGCGAGAACGCGGCGCCGACGCCGACGGCCCCGCCCGCGCCGCCGACGACGAACAGCAGGCCCATCAGGACCTCGGAGCCCGTCACCGCGACCCCGATCGACGCGGGCCACCGCCAGCTTCCCGCGACGATCCGTCGGTCCTCGAAGAGGATGTGGCCGACGAACCAGAGCCCGACCGGCACCATCATCATGAAGTTGAACCCGAGGAGGACCCACGTCCACGCGGTCGTCCCGTTCGGGTCGAGGAACACGAACAGGAGCGCGAGGAGGAGGACCGACCCTCCGGCGACGACGGCGAGCGCGAGCAGCACCTGGGTGACGAGCGGGGGGCGGCCGTCCCGGGTGCGGACCAGCCCGAGCACCAGAACGGTGAGCGCCACCATCGACAGCGCGACCGCCGCGAACGGGGCGAGCCCGTCCGTCACGTCGAGGGCGGGGACCGGCCAGGCCATCGCAGTCCGTCGAGCGGCCGTCGTTTGATATGCCGGGCGTACCGATTCGGGGTCGGCGGCTACGGGGCGGCCCCTGGGGCGTCGACGCCCCGCTCGAGCCGTCGCAGCAACTGGGTCGTCACCTCGACCAACGGATGGTGGGCCGACCGGTCGATCTCGATGTCGACGATCGAACGGAGGTGATGCTCCGCGGCGACCCGCTCGAAGCCGGTCTCCTTGGCGGCGAACTCCTCCGGCCGGTCGCAGGAGAGGACGAACGCCTGCAGCTGCGCGAGCCCCATCTCCTTGGCGGCAAGGGCGCGGTGGTGGCCATCGACGAGCAGCCACCTCTCCCCCTTCTGGACGACGAGCACCGGCTCGGCGAAGCCCCGCTCGAGCTCGTAGCGTCGGCCCTCGAGCTCGTCCTCGAAGACCTTCCATTGGGTCGGCGTGAGGTGGTCGAGCGGCACCAGCCCGCGACGGACCGAGAAGCCGGCGCCGTACCGTTCGGCGAGCAGGCGCTTGAGCGTCTCCGCCTTGGCCGGCGACGCGCGCTCGAAGTGCGAGCGGACGATATCGAGGTTGGAGAGGACGCCGCAGAGCCGGTCCTGCGCGTCGATGATCGGCAGGTCGCGCAGCCCGAAGCGGAACATGATCCGCGCCGCGTCGTCGAGCGCGGTCTCCGGGGTCGCGGTGTACGTCCCCGGGCGGATCATCTGGGCGAGCGGCAGCTCGCGGTCGCCGGCGTGCCGGAGCAACTCCTTCGCGCTGACGAAGCCGACGAGCTTGCCGGAGACGTCCGTCACCGGCAATCCGTGGTGGCGGCTCCGGGTCAGGCGGCGGATCGCTTCGCCGACCGTGGTCGTCGAGGGGAGGTGCTCGACCTCGAGCACCATGTAGTCCCGGACCTGTACGCTCATCCGGCCGGAGGGGGCTGCTCGTCCCGCAAGTACGCCGTCAGGAGATGGAGCAGGATGTGGTGGAAATCCTCGATGTGCTGCATGTTGCTGGACGGGACGACGATCGGGATGTCGCAGAGGCCGCGCATCTTCCCGCCGCCGGTGCCGATGAGACCGACGGTGGTCGCTCCCTTCGCCCGCGCCTCCTCGAGGCCGCGCAGCACGTTCGGCGAGTTGCCGCTCCCCGAGATGCCGATCGCCACGTCGCCCCGGACGGCGAGGCTCTTCACCTGCTCGGCGAAGATCTCCGAGTAGGCGGAGTCGTTCGCCCAGGCGAGGATGAGCGGAGTCGGGTCGGCGAGCGAGTAGGTCCGGAACCGGACCCGTCCCTCGCGGATCGTCAGCTTGCCCAGGTCTTGGGCCATGTGGCTCGACGTGGCGGCGCTCCCGCCGTTGCCGAAGAAGAAGATCGTCCGGCCCTCGCTGCGGGCGCGCAGGAGCACAGGAATCAGCGTGCGGAACCCGTCGAGGACGTAGCCGTCCTCCAGGCCGGCGCGCGTGTCGGCGAGGTAGGTCCGCACGTAGGCGTCCAAGCCCTGGAGGTCGGTCATCGGCTGACGAAGAGGATCCGTGAGCCCTCCGGCGTGATGCGCACCGGGAGCCGCTCGAGCGGCGAGACGGCCTGCGCTATTTGACGACTTTGCTCGGGCGGGTGCACGAGGAGGAGAAAGCCCCCTCCGCCGGCGCCGGTGATCTTGCCACCCCACGCCCCGGCCGCCTTCGCAGCCGCATACTTCGCGTCGACCGCTTCGGTCGAGATGCCTGGGGAGAGCCCTCGTTTGAGGAGCCAGCCTTCGTCCAGGATCGCCCCGACGCGCGCGAAGTCGCGGGCCGCGATCGCATCCCGCGCCTCGCTCGCCAGCGTGCGCATCCGCTCGAGCGCAGGAACGTTCACCGCCGTCCTCTCGCTCTGGCGTCGCAGGAGGTCCTGCGCCTTCCGCGTCACGCCGGTGTAGAACAGCGAGATATGGTCGCTGAGCGCCTCCCGGTCCCGCGTTGCGAGCGGGATCGGCGCGACGCGGACGGAGTCGTCCGCGCGGAACTCGAAGTACTGCGTCCCTCCGAAGGCGGCGATGTAGTCGTCCTGCTTCCCCTGGGAGCCGCGCAGGCGGTCGATCTCGATCTCGCACGCCTCGCGGGCGAGCTCCGCCGGTTCCTTCAGCTTCCCCTGGTAGGCGTAGAAGGCGTTCAGCAGGCCGACCGTCAGCGACGACGACGAACCGAGGCCCGTCCCTTCGCCCGGGATGTCCGCGATCGTGTGGACCTCGATCGCCTCGTTGAGCCCGGTGAGAAGCATCGCCTCCCGGAAGATGCCGTGCTGCAGGTCCGCCGGCCGGTCGACGTTCTCGGTCCGGGAGTAGGCGACCCGGATCGACCGGTCGAACTTCGGGTTCACCAGCACGTGGACGTAGCGGTCGATCGCCGCGCTCGTCACCGCGCCGCCGCCGTATGCGCGATAGAACGACGGGAGGTCGGTCGCCCCGCCGGCGAAGCTGATGCGCAGCGGGGTCCGGGTGATGATCACGGGCTCCCCCTGCACCCGGCCAACTTGAGGGTTCGCCCGGCCGGGCCGCCGACCGTTACAGCCGGGGTTCGTCGTGGGGGTCGGGCTCGGCCGCCGGCCGCACGGGCGCTTCGAGCGAGACCGTCGCCATAGGCTCGCCAGATGCCTCCGGGGGACGGGGAGCGGTCCATCGTGCCCGTCGGCCGTAGAACTCCCGGCTGAGCCGGGCGAGGTCGTCGATCGGGGCGAGGCCGGGCAGGACGCTGGCGAACCGGGGCGCCCGCCGGTCGAGGACGACGACCAACCCCCGGTCGTGCTCCGAACGGACGAGCCGGCCGGCCGCCTGCCGGATCGCTCGCTCGGCCGGCACCGCGACGGCGTACTCGTGCCCGCGGCCGGAGCCGCGGTCGAGGAACTCCTCGAGCGCCCGGCGCTTCGCGCTCGGGGGAGGGTACGGGATCCCCACGAGCACGACGGCGTCCAGGTCCGTGTCCGGGTAATCGACCCCTTCCGCGAGCCGGCCGCCGGCGACGCCGACCAGGACGGAGGAGTGCGGGTCGCTCTTCCACCCGTCGATCGACCGCCAGAGGTCGGACGCCGGCAGGCGCGCGTACTCGAGGAACGGGTTCGGGGGCAGCTGCGACTGCAGCCCCGCCTCCAGCACCCGGCGCATCAGGTCGAAGCTCGGGAAGAAGACCGCCGTCTTGCCGGGGAGCGCCTCCAGGACCCGGCCGACCCTGTCGGCGAGGCGGGGGAGCGCCCGAGGGTCCTCGTGCAGCTCCTCGTACCGGGTGCTGACGTTCGGGTCGTAGACGTACCGGCAGTTCTCGGCGGGGAAGTGGGACGGGACCTCGAGACCCCGGGCGTCCGGCCCGAGGCCGAGGCCGTCGCGGTACTCTTCGAGGGGGGCGAGGGTCGCCGACAGGTGCACCGACAGGTGGCACGACAGGATCGGGCGGGCCGCTTCCGACGCATCGACGGCGTACGCCTCCAGCGCCGGTCGGGGGAGCCGGGTGACGACCTTCGCGTACCGCGGCGCCTCCAGCTTCGGCCAGCTCAGCAGCGTGATGGCGACCGCGTGGACCCACGAGCGGGGGAGCCGTCGCTCGCGACGCCGCTCCTCCTTGAGGTTCTCGCCCCACGTCGCGAGCGCACCCAGCCAGGTATCGAGCCGGTGGGAGTTGCCGCCGATCGCCCCCAGCAGCGCTTCCTCGAAGACGCCGGGCGGCAGCGCGGCGTCGTCGTCGCGCGGCAGCGCCTGCACCAGCTCCTCGACGGCGGCGCGGACGACGTCGAAGAACCGGGTCGCGCTCGGCCCTTCCGGGAGCTGGAAGTCTCCCCGCTCCTCAACCTCGTCGCGGGCGCGTCGGACCGACTCCTCCGGGAGGGAGACGCTTGTCAGGTCGCGCAGATAGCCGGTGAGCCCGTGCGCCTCGTCGATGACGAGGTCGACCGCCTCGGGCGGGCACTGCATCCAGCCGAGGAGCGAGGCGCGGACGTGCGGGTGGAAGAAGAACGCGTACGGCGCCACGACGACGGTCGCCCGCGGCAGCAGCCGCTTGGTGAGCTCGTACGGGCACAGGTTGTCGTCGCGCGAGAGCTTGTCGACCTCCTGGGAGAGCAGCGGCTTGGTCCGCAGCCGCTCCGAGAGCGCCTCGGCGTCGGTGCCGAGGACCCGGGCGTAGTACGGGCAGCCGTCCAGGTCGGTGAGGTCGATCTCGCCATCCTCGGGGAACTCGCGGGGCGGCGACAGCGCCAGCTCCCCCTTCAGGGCCCGCTCGGTCGCCCGCTTGCGGTCGGCGCACAGCTTGCCGTGCTCCTCGGCGGTCGCCCCCTTGAGCTCGGGCTCGTTCTCCAACAGGAAGCACCGTTGCGCCCGGCCCTCCAGGCCGAGGACGACCACCGGGCGGTCGAGCTTGTGGCCGAGCGCCGCCACCTCCCGCATCACCTGGACCTCCTGGGCCCGGGTGCGGACGAGGTAGAGGACCCGGTGGCCGGCGGCGCCGGCGTGCTCGACCAGCGGGGCGAGGGCGGCGATCGTCTTCCCCGAGCCGTTCGGGGCGTTCACGAGCAGCGGGCCGCCCCGGACCGTGAGGTCGCCGACCTCCCGCAGGATCGCCTCCTGCGGGGGGCGCGGGCGGTACGGGAACAGCCGCGAGAGTGCGGGGGCGACCGACGCGGTCGGCGTAGAACGTGCTCCGGCGCGAACAGCCGGACGCGGGGGCTTTAACCTGTCCGTTTACAGGAATCCCCGGAGCGCCCCGAACCGGCGTCCGCCGGCGGCGCCGACCGTCTCAGCCGTAGGCGTAGCGGACCCCGTACTTGCCTCGGGGGAGCGCCCAAGTGACCGACCCCTGGTCGCAGGCGATGTCGCAGCCGCCGCACTCGACGCAATCCTCGTAGCGGAAGACGAGGCGGCCCTCGATCCGCTCGTAGCACTTCGCCGGGCAGACGACCGTGCACCGGGAGTGCGGGCACTTTTCGCAGACCTCCGGACGGACGGTGATGTGGGCGTGCTCCTTCGTGTCGGTCGTGTAGCGGAGCGTCGCGAGGCGCCGCTTGATCTCGATCGGCCCGGGACCGAGGTCGTTCGCCGGGGCAGCCACGGGCGGGCTCACCTCGGGGTCGGCAGCTTCGCGAGGACGGCGAGGTCGTCGCGGACCGCCCGGACGCTGGCGGCGAAGGCGGTGCGCTCGGCCGCGGTGAGGTCGACCTCGACGACCTTCTCGACACCGGTGCGGCCGAGGACGGCCGGGACGCCGACGTAGACGCCGGTCTCGCCGAACGCGCCGTCCAGCGACGCCGAGACGCTCAGCAGCCGGTGGGCGTTCTCCGCGATCGCGCGGACGATCTCCGCCTGGCTCGCCGTCGGGGCGAAGTAGGCGCTCCCACTCTTCAGCAGGTCCACCACCTCTGCGCCGCCCTGCTTCGTCCGCTCGACGATCGCCCGGAGGCGGTCGGCGCTGAGCAGCTTCGTCAGCGGCACTCCCTGGACGCTCGAGAGGGAGAGGATCGGGACCATCGTGTCGCCGTGGCTCCCGAGGACGAACGCCGTCACGTCCCGCGGGGCGACCCCGAGCGCCTCCGCGACGAAGTAGCGGAACCGGGCGGCGTCCAGCGTACCGGACTCGCCGAAGACCCGGGGCGCGGGCGCTCCGCTGCGCTCTTGGAAGTAGGCGGTCATCACGTCGACCGGGTTCGTGACGACGACGCAGACGGCGTCCGGGGCGTGCCGGCGGACCGCGTCGGCGTGGCCGCCGACGATCGCCGCGTTCTTCTCGAGCAGGTCGGAGCGGCTCATCCCCGGCTTGCGGGCGAGGCCGGCGGTCTCGACGACGACGTCCGCCCCGCTCAGCGCGTCGAGCGAGGTGGTCCCCGTGACCTTCGTCGTGAATCCGAGAATCGGGGCGGACTCCGCGATGTCGAGCGCCTTGCCCTGCGGCAACCCGTCGATGATATCGATGAGGACGACCTCGCGGGCGACGTCGGCCTCCGCGAGGCGCTGGGCGAGCGACCCGCCGATGTTCCCGGCGCCGAGAACAACGACCTTTCCGAGCCCTCCCACGGTGCTCTCCGGCGGCGCGAACGGTCCTCCGACTTAACGGTGCCGCCGCGCCGCCGCTCGGGCGAAAGGTTGATTGGCGTTTGGCCGGGTGTGGGGGTCGGATGGGCCGAGTCGATTCGGCGATCGCCGGCGTCCAGGAGCGCGACAAGTGGCGTCGACGCCTCGAGGCGCTCGAGCAGTCGCTGGAGGAGCTCCTCGACCACCGTCACCGGCTGGAGGCGCGCCTGCACCGGGTCCGGGACGAGGCGTCCCGGCTCGAACGGGCCGCCAAGGAGTTCGTCGAGTTCCACGGCCGCTACCAGGGCGGGGAGGTGACGATTGCCTCGCGCGGACAGATTCTCCGTTAGGCTCGACTACCTCCGCTCCACCGAGCGCGACCTGCTGGGTGAGGTCGCTCGGATCCGTCGGGAAGAGGAGTACGTCCGCCGCAAGGTCCGCCAGGCCCGCGAGCAGGTACGCTACTACGAGTCGCTGCTCCACCTCCTGCGGCGCGACTTCGGACGGGCTCCGTCGCTGACCGAGGTCTTCCGTCGCCTGGGCTAGGCCGGGGGCCGGCAGTGCGCATCGTTGTCCTCGGAGCGGGAGCGACCGGCAGCCTCTTCGGCGCGCGCCTGAGCGCCGCGGGCGAGCAGGTCCTCCTGGTCGGGCGCCCCGCGCACGTCGAGGCGGTCCTCACCGGAGGGCTCGTTATCGAGGGAGTCGGGGCGGGGACGCACCGGCTCGACGCGTCGGCCGAGCTCGCTCCGGGCTCGGTCGCCGACGCCGTACTGGTCACCGTGAAGTCGTTCGACCTCGCTTCCGCTGTCGCATCCTTGGCACGCGCCGTCGCCCCCACTCCCACGGTGCTGCTGGGAAACGGGCTCGGGCTCGATGAGGTCGCCCGAGCGGCGGCCGCCGACGCCGGCTGGGCGGAGCCCGAGCGGTGGATCGTCCGCGCCGTGCACACCGTCCCCGCGACACTCCTCGGCCCCGGCCGCGTGCGCGCCAGCGGCAGCGGAGAGGTCGTGCTGCCGGATCCCCTGCCCGAGCCCCTCGAGCTGCTCGATGGCCTGTTCCGCCGGGCCGGCGTTCCGGTCCGTCGGAGCTCGACGTTCGACCGGGAGCTCTGGCGGAAGGCGGTCGTGAACGCGGCCGTGAACCCGGTCACGGCCCTCCACGGGGTCCCGAACGGCCGGCTCCTCGAGCCTGCTCTGCACGCCGAGGCGGACCGCCTCCTGGCCGAGGCGGTCGAGGTCGCCTGGGGCGAGGGGGTCGACCTTCCGCTGTCGGAGGCCCGGGCCGACCTTGACCGGATCGTCCGGGCGACGGCGGAGAACCGCTCGAGCATGCTGCAGGACCTCGACCGGGGGCGTCCCACCGAGGTCGAGGCGATCTCCGGAGAGATCCTGCGAAGAGGGGCCTCCCTCGACCTCGAGCTGCCCGCGACCCGTCACGCGGTCGAGGCGCTGCGCGCCCGCGGCGGTCCGGCGCCCGAAGCAGGGAAACCATCATAGCGCGAGCACCGTCCCGCATCGAAGGACGGTCGCGATGCGGCTGAAGCGCGGGATCGGCTCGGCGCCGCTGCGGGGCCGCCGGGTGATCGTCCGCGTCGACTTCAACGTCCCGTTGGACGCCCACGGAGGCGTGGCGGACGACCGCCGGATCGCCGCGGCCCTACCGACGCTCGACCACCTTCGGACCTCAGGGGCCCGGACGATCGTGATGAGCCACCTCGGCCGCCCGGGCGGCCAGCGCGACATGCGCTACTCGCTGCGGCCGGCCGCGCGCCGGCTCGGCAGTCTGATGGGTCAGTCGGTCCCGCTCGCGGAGGATGCGGTCGGGCTGAGGGCGCTGGACGCCGTCTCTCGGCTCGGCAACGGAGACACGCTCCTGCTCGAGAACCTCCGCTTCCACGCCGGCGAGGAGGCGAACGACCCCGCGTTCGCGGTGCAGCTGGCGCAGCTCGGCGAGCTGTTCGTTGAGGAGGCGTTCGGGGCGGTGCATCGGGCCCACGCGTCGACCGTCGGGGTACCTCGCCGGCTGCCGGCGCTCGGAGGGCTGCTTCTGGACCGGGAGATCCGGGCCCTGAGCCCACTGGTCGACGGCGCCGAAAAGCCGTACGTCGTCGTTGTGGGCGGGGCGAAGGTCGCCGACAAGCTGCCGTTCCTCGCGAGCTTCCTAGGGCGGGCCGACACGCTGGCGATCGGCGGCGCCCTGGCGTTCCCGTTCCTGCGGGCGAAGGGGGCGTCCCTCGGCGCGACGGCCGTCGAGCTCGGGGTCGAGGCGGCGGTCGACGAGTTCCTCCACCGAGCGGAGGGGTCCTCGACCCAGGTCCTGCTGCCGACCAACCTCGTCGTCGAGCGGCCTGGAAGCTCGGAGGCGACGGTCGCCCCCGCGACCGAGCTGCCGTCCGACGGCGTGGGCCGTGACCTGGGGCCCGCGAGCCGGGCTGCGTTCGCGGCGGCGCTGGACGGTTCGAAGACGGTCTTCTGGAACGGGCCGCTGGGCCTCGCCGAGGACCCGCGGTTCGCCGCCGGGACGAAGGAGGTGCTCCGGCGCCTCGGCAGCGTCCCCGGCTACCACGTAGCGGCCGGTGGCGACTCGGCCCGCGTCGCCGAGCAGCTCGGCGTCCTCGGCGCGTTCAGCTTCGTTTCGACGGGTGGCGGCGCCGCGCTCGAGTTCGTGCAGGGGCTCGAGCTCCCCGGCCTCGCGGTCCTGCCGGACGCGTAGGGTGCTCGACGAGTCCCGCGCGCGAGGAGGGGTCGACGACCCCGGTCAGCCAGGCGAGGTACGCCGGCTCCACCCTCGGCACGTCCAGCTCGACAACCTCCGGCACGTCGTACGGGTGGGTGGCGGCGAGGAACCGCGTGAGCGCGCCGACGGTCTTCGGCGCCGTCTTGAAGATCACGAGGACCTCCGCCGCGCGCTCCGTCCTCCCCTTCCAGCGGAACGTGGAGCGTTGGTCGACCTCGCTGGCGCACGCCGCCAGCCGTTGGGCGATGACCGCGTCGACCGCCTTCCGGGCGCTCGCTGCCGTCGGGTAGGCCGTGAGGACGAGCCGCATCGGCCCCAGGGCGCGGGCCGGCTCGATCGGGTACGGGCTCACCCGTTCGGCCCCCGGATCTCCGCTTCCCCGTCCGCGCAGTCGACCGTGGCGAAGCCGAGGTGCTGGAGGTCGACGACGGTCGCCTGTGACGGACGCGGGACGATGTTGCGCATCCGCTGGTAGTCGGTCTCCCCCTGCCAGGCGGACGCGTTCACCATCAGGACGTCACGGTAGCGGTCGACGCCGTACGTGTGCAGGTGTCCGGTGACGAGGATATCCGGGACCGGGTCGATCACCAGCCCATCCCGCTCCGCGGGGGCGATCGGCGTGCGGTTGCCGTAGATCGGCGCGAGGTGGCGCATCTGGAGCATCCGCCGCATCACCTCCGTCGGCCGGGCGTAGCTCGCTCCTGGCAGCGCCGGGATGAGGTCGTCGAACCCGCGGCCGTGGTAGGCGGTGACGAGCGTCCCGCCGAGCGAGAACGTCGACGGGTTGCCGAGCCGGCGTACGTTCTCTCCTAGCGGGCGCGCGAGCGTGGCCGGGAGCCCCGGCTGCGGCTCGGCCGGAGAGACGGCGTCGTGGTTTCCCGGCACCACGACGATGGAGAGGCGGCGGGGCAGTTCGGCGAGGCGGCGGCCCAGCTCGGCGTACTGGTCGACGATGTCGGTGATCTCCACATCCCGCTCCTGCCGCGGGTAGATCCCGATCCCGTCCACGAGGTCGCCAGCGACGACGACCGTGTCGACGGAGCGGGCGAGCTCCGGGTTCGGTCCCCGCTCGTCCAGGAACTCGGCGAGCGCCGCCCAGTCGCGGGCGAGGAACGTCTTGCTTCCGATGTGGAGGTCGGAGAGCAGCATCGCCCGTCGCGGACGGTCGGTGCGGCCGTTGTGCCGCGCGACCGGGACGTCCGGTCGTTCTACGCCGACCACGAGGGGGATGCGGTCGCCGCCCTTCCCGCCGACGCGCAGGCGCAGGCCGACGACCTCGTCCGGGAGGAACGTGACCTTCGCCGGGGCCGACCCGGCGGGCACGAGGACCTCGGAGGAGCCGGATTCGTCGTCGATCGTCAGCAGCGTGTGGTGGCGCTTGGAGGTCGTCCGGACCTCCCGGACGAGGGCGACGACACTCTGCACCCCCTCCGCGGCGCGCACGTCCCGGACGGCCCGGAGGTTCTCGAGCGTGCCCCGCGATCTGAGGACCGGCGCGAGCTGCCGGTACCGCGACCGGAACAGCTGCGTGTAGCCGGCGATCGGGGTCGCGGCCCGGGCCGGACCCGAGAACCCCTCGCGCACCACGGCGAACTCCGCCCCCCCGGGCGAGGCCGTGGGGGCAGAGGGCGTCGGCTCCCGGGGGAGCCGGCGCGCTGTCGGGGCCCGGGAGGCGAGGACCTCCTGAACGATCTCTTGCGTGACGAGGAAGCCGTCCACCCCGACCCGCTCGACGACGTCGCGCGAGACGACGAGCGGTTGCGGCTGTCCGAGCAGGAGCGTGAGCGCGGGCGCCTCGACCAGCTTGTGGTGCTCTTCGAAGTAGGCGACGAGGTGTTCCCTCAGGCCCTCGGCAACCATGCGGTTCCCCGTGCGGGCCCCGGGCGGTGCGCCCGCACTGTAGGTCCCCGGGGCGGGAGACCCGCCGATTTTATTTCAACCCTCGCGCGCGCGGTCGCTCCGGAGGCCCCGAGGGGCTACCGGTACGACTCCTTCGCGTACGACGCGCCCTTCGGGTACTTCTCCTTCAGGTGCGCGACGAACAGCGCGGGGTTGCGCTCGAGATGGGCGGCGTACCACTGGACGACGACGTCCCGCAGGACGCGGTGCAGCTCCCGCACGTTGACCGACCGCTCGTCGGCGTCGTACAGGACCGCCTGGCTCATCATCCGCATCCAACCGGAGTAGCGGTGGTAGCTCTCGCCGTCGCACCACTCGTAGATCCCGCGGAGGCGTCCGCCGCCGTCGTTCGTGCGGTAGTACCAGAAGCGCAGGGTGAAGCCGACCCACCCGGCCGCGCGGTCCCCCAGCTCGATCGTCTTGACCGCGGCGAAGTCGAACGTCTCCTTGAACGTCCACTTGGTCGGGTACTCGGCGAACGTCGCGAAGAGGGTCTGGGACGGGTCGAGCGTCAGGTGGACGCTGACCTCCTCGAACTGGTTGTGGACCTCCCAGAGGTCCTGGAGGAGACGCTTGTTCAGCTCCGCCCGGTGCGAGAAGTCCTCCCCGGTCTGGGCTCCGGCGGCCTGCTGGCGCCGGGCGAGCTCGTTCCGCAGCTGGAGGACAAAGTCGTCCTCCGCCAAGGGGGGCTCGGGCGCGGGGGTTCCGGGCTCGGGAACGTCGGCCGGCTTCCGCTGGGCACGTCGGACCATCTGAACAACTCCGGGTCCGCGTACCGGACCGTCTATAAATCGGCTCGCGTGCGCGCGCGGCGCGCCACCGGCGGGGAACCGGCGCTCCCCGGAGGCGGGGGTCCGCTTAAATACGCATCCTGGCTGAGACGGCCGAAGAACGTTCCGGAGGCGCAGGGAGGATGCTCCGCACGCCGCCGGAAGAACCGGAAACGCGACTCATGATCCTCCGCCACCCCCGTCGCAGCCTCCGCGATTCGACCGGCGACGCCCGTCGGACGTAGTCCCGTCCCTTGTGGCCCGCCCGGAACGAACTTCGCCTCACCAGGAGTGAACCGAACCATGCCCAGCGACCCGAACGCCGCGAAATACCAGATCCGTGCCCGCATCACCGCCGAAGGTGTAATCGACAAGCCCGACGTCGTCGGGGCCATCTTCGGCCAGACCGAGGGGCTGCTCGGAGACGAGCTCGACCTGAGGGACCTGCAGAAGTCCGGCCGGATCGGCCGCATCGAAGTCGAGATTGACAGCCGCAAGGGGAAGAGCGAAGGCGAGGTGATCATCCCGTCGTCCCTCGACCAGGTGGAGACGGCGATCGTCGCCTCGGGCCTGGAGACCGTCGACCGGATCGGCCCCTGCCGGGCGAAGATCGAGGTCGTCAGCGTCGAGGATATCCGCATCTCCAAGCGCCAGAAGGTCGTCGAGCGCGCCAAGGCGATCCTCAGCCGCCTGCAGGAGGACTCCAAAGGGGTCGGCTTCGACCTGACGGAGGCGGTCCGCGCGGCCGTCCAGGTCGAGGAGATCACCACCTACGGGCCGGAGCACCTCCCCGCGGGGCCGAACGTCGACCAGGCGGACGCCCTGATTGTCGTCGAGGGCCGCTCGGACGTGCTGAACCTGCTCCGCTGCGGGATCAAGAACGTCATCGCCGTCGAAGGGACGAGCGTCCCGCAGACGGTCAAGGACCTCTCCCGCGGCAAGACGGTGACCGTCTTCACGGACGGCGACCGCGCCGGCGAGCTGATCCTGCGCGAGATGCTCCAGACGATGGACATCGACTTCGTCGCCCGCGCCCCGCGCGGCTCCGAGGTCGAGGAGCTGACCCAGAAGCAGCTGCTCAAGTGCCTGAGGAACAAGATCCCGATCAACCAGTACCTGGAGATGAGCGGGTTCGAGTCGACCGGCGCGACGCGCGAGCCCCGCGAGGAGCGCGGCGAGGGCGGCGGCCGGGGCGACCGACGGGACGACCGGGACGGGCGGGACGGCGGACCACGCCGCGACGAGCGGGACCGGGCGCCGAACCGGCCCCCGCCCGCCCCGGCGGCGCCCGCCGCGCCCCCGGTGCCGGCCGCCACCCTCTCCCCGGAGCTGACCCACTACTTCGAGCTGCTCAACGGCGTCGAGAACGCCTCCCGCTGCCTGTTCGTCGGGGAGGATGACGCCGTCGTCGGCGAGGCCCCCGTGAAGGAGATGATCGAGGCGATCGGCCAGCTCGCGACGCCCGCCAAGGCGGTCGTCTTCGACGGGATCGTCAGCCAGCGGTTGCTGGACGCCGCCCAGCAGAAGGGGATCGGCACGGTCGTCGGCTCGCGCCTGGGCCCGATCGGCAAGTTCCCGGAGCAGGTCCGGATCTACACCCGGGTCGACCTCGGCGGCCCGGTGGGTGCCCGGTAAGGGGCACCCCGGCCCGCCGGCGCCGTCGGCGAACGTTTTAGCGGGGGGACCGCTCGTACTCCCCGACGATGGCGACCGAAGGGACGCACCGCCTCCCGGCGGCGGTCGACGAGATCGAGTCGACCGCCGACATCCCAATCCCGACCGACCCGCTCCAGCGGGTGATCGGGCAGGAGAAGGCGGTCGAGATCGCCCGCATCGCGGCGTACCAGCACCGCCACCTCCTGCTCGTCGGCCCGCCCGGCATCGGCAAATCGATGACGGCGCAGGCGCTCGCCCTGCACCTCGACCGGCCCGGCTCCGAATTGCGGGTCGTCCACAACCCGGAGAACCCCGAGCGGCCGACCGTCGAGGCCGTCTCGCGCGACGAGGTCCACCGGGAGCGCGAGGCGCTCCGCTCGGTCGAGGGGGAGCTGATCGCCCCGACCGACGCGCCGGTGACCGTCGCCGAGCGGCTCGGCTACCGCTGTCCGCGGTGCAGCTTCTACTCGCTGCCGAGCGAGCGGTACTGCCCGAGCTGCGGGAACGTGAAGCAGCTCGTCCCGGGGATGGCCGGCAGCTCGAACCCGTTCCGTGACCTCGTCGGAGGGATCCTCGAGCTGACGGTGAGCCCCGGCGGCAACCCGCAGGAGGCGGTCCGGACCACCCGGCTGCGCAACGGCGTGGAGGAGGTCGTCGCCTACGAGCGGGCCGGCGACCGGATCAAGGTCCTCGACCAGCGGGCGCTCGAGCGGCGCCGCACGCTCCAGCGGGAGAGCCCGAGCAAGGTGTTGGTGAAGCTCGACCGCAACACGTTCCTGATGGCGACCGGCGCGAGCGAGACGGAGCTCCTCGGCGACGTCCGGCACGACCCGTACGGCGGCCACCCCCAGCTCGGCAGCCTGCCGTACGAGCGGGTGATCGCCGGCGCGATCCACGAGGCGCACGAAGGGGTGCTGTTCATCGACGAGCTGCCGCATCTCGGCTTCCTCCAGCGGCACATCCTCACCGCGATGCAGGAGAAGCGGTTCCCGATCTCCGGCCGCAACCCGCAGTCCGGTGGCGCCGCGGTCCGCGTGGACGCCGTCCCGTGCGACTTCATCCTCGTCGCTGCGGCGAACATCCAGGACATCCACGGGATCCTCTCCCCGCTGCGCTCGCGCATCGCCGGCTCCGGCTACGAGGTGCTGCTCGAGACGACGATGCCGGACACGGAAGCGAACCAGCTGAAGGTCGCCCAGTTCTGCGCGCAGGAGATCGCCGTCGACGGCCGGATCCGCCGGCGACGCGCGATGCGGTCGTAGAGCTGATCAAGGAGGCGCGACGCCGGGCCGAGACCCTGGACGGGCGCCGCAACGCGCTCACGCTGCGGCTCCGCGAGCTCGGCGGGCTGATCCGCACTGCCGGCGACCTCGCCGCCGTCGCCGGTAGCGAATGGCTCGACGCGCCGCACGTCCGCCGGGCGCTCGAGAGGGCCCGTTCGATCGAGGAGCAGGTCCGCGAAGCGTACGGCTCGTTCCAGGGCGGGGTCCGCCAGGAGTCGACCGAATCGCAGCGCCAGTCGATGGGCTACTACCACTGGACCGAACACCCGGACCCGAGCCAGTTCCCGGGCGGTTACGGCTAGCCGCGCCCGACACCGCTAAGTGCCGAGCGTCGGTCCGCGCGGGGTCGGGCGCGTGGTCTAGTGGTTATGACGTCACCCTGACATGGTGAAGGTCGCCAGTTCAAATCTGGCCGCGCCCACTCCGTTCTCGTTCCGGGAGTCGTGACTGGAGCCCAAGCCCTCTGCCGCGTGGGGGTCGACGAGGAGTTCGTCCCGGCAGCAGAGTTCGGACCGGGGGACCTCCGGGATGGCGAGACGCTCGTCCACCACGGGCCGTCACCGCACGGCCGCGGGGGGATTGGCGGGGGCAGGCTCGACGACCGCTTCCGGGTCCTGCTGGACGACGTATTGGTCTATGGGGGATACTCCGAGCACGGCACCACGATCCAGGGATGGGTCGACGCGGCGACGGCGGACCGCAGGGGGCGCTCGGGGGCAAGGCCCCGCCGGCGTCGCCCCCTAGGGTAGGGATCGCGCCCAACTCCCCGGCGGAGCCTCCCGCCGCCGAAACGGCGCCCCCTCCGTCCCGGCGGAAGTCTTTTGACCGATGCCTAGGCTAAAGGCGGCCGGTCTGGGAACGTATGACGACGTCAGGAAGCAGGAAACGCGCAGGATTCGGGCTGAGCGCAGCCCTCGCGGTAGCGGTGGTCATCGCCATGGGGCTCTCCGGAGTGTCGATGGCGGGAGCGAAGTTCGCCCCGAGCCCGGCTGTCCGGGAGAGTCCGGCGACGACCTCGCCGGAGCAGTGGGCGTTCGGGGGGAGCTTCTCGTACAGCTACAGCTGCTCCACCACGACGTGCTCCGGCGGAAACTTGACCTCCAACCAGACCCTCTCCACCAGCTGGAGTTTCTCCCTCACGTGGGCGGTCATCTACACCCAGACGAACGTCTCCGGTAGCCAGACGGAGTTCGGCGTCCAGAGCGCGCTCGGGGTCTCCCTCAACGGGAACTTCGTGGCGTGCGTTACCTACGGCTCGGTCTGCGACCACGAGAGCGAGTCGTTCGGGCTCAGCGGCCACGAGAGCTCGACCGGCACGACCAACGTCACAAGCGGCAGCACCTACCTTTACGGCGGCACTGGCTCGCCCGCCACTGTCGCTGCGCTCGCCGTCAACAACGCGAGTTCCCAGGAGGCGTTCAACGTCAGCGGCAACCTCGCCGTGACGATCCCCCTGACGGTCAGCACCTCGCTCTCCGACCACGGGACGTTCGACGTCGGCGGCTCGGAGTCGTCCTCGATCAAGTTCAGTAGCCCCCTCGGGATCATCCCGACGACCGTCGCGCCGGGGGACCTGTGGAGCGGGAGCCAGACGTACACCGCCTCCGGCCACTACGTCAGCGGCCTCACCGCGAGCGCGACCGAAAATGGGACTAGCTACTCGTACAGCACCTGGCAGCCGGGGACGGTCGCCGACTCCGGGGTACTGGTCGTCAACGGCAACGACACCGGGACGGCGAAGCTGAGCGACACGTCGCACTCCCCGCCGAGAAACATCACCGTCCAGGAGATCCTCCTCCAGTTCTCGAACGGGAACTTCTCGGCGAGTGACGGATGGCTGTTCGCCTCCACCGGCGTGCTGCTGAGCCTCGCCAACGGGCTCAACTCCACGAGCCTCGCGACCCGCGCGGGTCCAATCGCCCCGGCGGTCCGCCCGGCGCTGAACATCACGAACGAGACGAGCAACCTGAGCTCCACCGAGTCGGCGTACTACGACGGCGCCACCCACGGGTTCGTCGGAGGGAATGTCCTGGGCAACGAGTCGAACATCACGTCGACGTTGCCGGGGGGTGGCAAGGTCCACCTGAGCGCCGGCCCCGAGTCGGTCAGCGCCGCGCAGGGCCAGTACAACTCGATCCTCCACCCGTCCAGCCCCAGCAGCTTCCCGCTGCTCCTGGTGCTGGTCGTCGTGGTGGTCGTGGTCGTGGCAGCCGTAGCGGCCCTGATGCTACTGCGCCGCGGCAAGAAGCCGGGCCCGATGGCCGCACCACCCCCGATGGCGGTCGCACCCTCCGCGGGCGCGCCGGCCACGCCCCCTACGCAGCCGTAGGCCTGGGACCCCACCGGCCCCCGGCGGCGGCAGAAGCCGCCGGGCGCCCTACCCGTTCTCGGCCCCGATGGCGATGAGGGACGGTCGACCGCCCGGGGCCCGCGTCGCGTCAGTCCGAGTCCTCGAAGTACCCCATGCCGAAGGAGACCCACGTCGCCGCGAGCACCCCGAGGAGCATCACGAGCGACACGACCAGGACGACGATGTCCTGGAGCAGCGTGAACCTCCCCGCCCAAAAGGCGAGGAAGAGCAACGTCACCGACACCCAGCCGGTGAACGCCGCCACAGAGGCGACCAGTCGCCGCCGGAGCCCCCGGAACATCTCGAAGCCGCGATGCCGCCACACGCCGACGTCGCCCGCGCCGTCCGCCACCATCGAGCGAACGACCCGGGACCAGCGATAAGAACCTGACACACGCCGGGTGTGCTCCACCGGCGACAGACGACCCCGACGACCGGCGCCCCCATCGGCAACGGTTTACCCGTCGGGGGCGCTGCGGGACGATGAGCGAGGTCGTCGACGGCCTTCACGCCGTGACCGTGCACATCACGGACGCCGAGAAGGCCCGGACGTTCTACCGGGATGTCCTCGGGCTCCGCGAACTGCTGTTCGACGAAAAGGCCCGGCGGCTCGTCTTCGCGCTCCCGGGGACCTCGACGCTGCTGACGATGCATCCGCAGGGTCCCGGCGAGGGCGGCCGCGAGCCCGGGACCGTGTCAGGCGTCGTCTTCCATGTCGGGGACCCGAGCGCGGCGTGCCGCGAGCTCGAACGCCGGGGGGCTCGGTCACCGTGGCCCCGACGACGGTGGAGACCGCGCTCGGCAGCTTCGTCCGTGCGGTGATCGCCGACCCGGACGGCAACGAGTTCGTCCTGTCGAACCGCACCGATTGATCCGGGGCGTGCGGGCACCCTTGATACCGCAGGGCGACTGCTCCCCTGTCGGGGAAGGGGAGCGGTGACGTTCTCGATCGTCGCGTGCGATGCGGCCCGCGGATTCTGGGGGGTCGCGGTCTCCACGAAGCCCCCGAGCGTCGGCGCGACGGTCCCGTGGGCGCAGTGGAAGGTCGGCGGCGTCGCCACCCAGGCGGACTCGAACTACCACTACGGCCCGCGCGGCCTCGAGCTGTTGCGTCGAGGCCTCTCCGCCGAGGACGTCGTCCGCCATCTTACCCGCGCCGACCCGGGACGTGACCGCCGACAGCTCGGGGTCGTCGACGGGCGCGGGAGGGCCGCCGCCTGGACCGGCTCCAAATGCATGGACGAGGCGCTCCACCAGCTCGGTGCCGGCTACACGTGCCAGGGGAACCTGCTGGCCGCCACGGCGGTCGTGCCGGCGATGGCGAAGGCGTTCGAGTCGAGCCGCGGGACGCTCGCGCGTCGCCTCCTGCACGCGCTGAAGGCCGGTGCGGCAAAGGGGGGAGACCGGCGGGGATCGAGTCCGCGGCGATGGTCGTCGTCCACCGCGAGCGGTGGTTCCAACCGTCCTGGTCCGACCGTTGGGTCGACCTACGGGTCGACCGACACCCGCGTCCGATCACGGAGCTGGACCGGCTGTTGCGCGCCGACGAGGCGGACACCCGACGGTTCCTCGCCGAGCGCGCGAGGGCGGTGCGCACGGGCAAGAAGTCCCGTTAGCGGGACGGCGCCGCGCGCGTGCGAACGTTCAGCGGCCCTTGGAGGGGCGTCGCCCCTTCCCGCGCGCGCGCGAGGGAGGGCGGCCTCCGACCGAACGCAGCGGCGGTCGCTTGATCGCGTGCGTCGGCACGCCGATCTCCTGGAGCAGGGCTATGAACCGCGGGTCCTGACGCAGCGGGTCGAAGTACACCCCGCGGTAGAACAGCCACAGGATCCGGTCCCCTTCCCGGTGGTCCTTCTCGAGGAGGTCGAGCGCCTCCGAGTACTCGCCGACCGTCGCGTGCAGCATCGCCAGATAGGTCCGGGCGTTGTAGGCCTTCGACTCCCCGCGCGCCGTCTCCGCGAGGATCCGACGCGCCTCCTCCGGCTTCCCCAGCAGCGCGTTCAGCAGGGCGTGGTCGAATCGCCCGGTCTGGTCGTCGGGCGCTGGCCGGAACGCCGCCGCCTCGCGTACCGCTTCGTCGCGCAACCCGGCGTCCAGGTAGATTGCCCCGAGGTAGACGTGCCGAGGGTCGTGGGCGTCGGTCGGGACCGGGGCATCGCGGATCGCCTTGATCGCCCCGTCGACCTCCCCTTCCTGGAGCTGGACCGACGCGATCATCTCGCGGTAGGATCCGGCCGGGTCGAGCTGCACGGAGCGCCGGAACTCCTCCTTGGCCTCCTCGAACCGCTCGAGGGCGAGGTAGAGCAACGCCAGGAAGCGGTGGGCGTTGACGTTGCTAGGATTCAGCTCGATCGCCTTGCGGAACTCCGCCTCGGCGGTCGGCCAGTCGTTGTCGAACTGGAGCGCGATGTTGCCGAGGGTCGAGTGCGCGTCGGACGACCCGGAGTCGAGCTCCAGCGCCCGGGCGGCCAGCTTGCGCGCCTTCGGCATGACCTCCTGCATGGGGACGTAGTCGCCGGCAGCCAGCACGTACACGTTCGCCCAGGAGGCGTACGCCTCCGCGAACGTCGGGTCGAGCTTGGTCGCCTGCTCGAAGAAGCGGGCCGCTTCCTCGACACCGGAGCGTTGCAGGTCGGTCCCGGCGACGAGGCCACGGAGGTACAGGTCGTAGGCGGCGCCCCGCGCCCGTGTCTTTCCCCCGGCGGCGCCCGGCCGTTGCGGGCGCGAGGGACCTTCCAACGGCTTCGGAGTGAGCTCGAGCTGGAGGGCCCGGGCCGCCCGCTCGGCGACCTCCATCTGGACGGCGAAGATGTCGTCGACCTCGCGGTTGTAGGTGCTCGTCCAGACATGGGCCTGGGTGACCGCGTCGATGAGCTGGAGGGTGATGCGGATACGCTTTCCGGCCTTTCGGACGCTCCCCTCGAGAACGGAGTCGACGCCCAGCTCCGAGCCGACCTGGGCGATCGACTTCGGTGCGGTCCGGTACGATTCGACGGACGTCCGGGCGATGACGCTGAGGCCCCGGACCTGCGAGAGCGCGGAGATCAGCTCCTCGGTGAGCCCGTCAGCGAAGTAGGCATCCTGGGCGTGCGGGCTGATGTTCGCGAGAGGGAGGACCGCCAACTGGCGGGATCCGGCCGGCCGCGACTGGGAAGGCGGAGCATCAGCCCCCTCCCACGGCGGGACGACGCGGTAGACGACCACCGGCTCGCGGAAGTTCTTCACCGTCGCCGGCGGACGCCGCTCGAGCGCGAAGGGGACCTTGTTGTGGACCTGGTTGTACACCTGCTGGCTCAGGGAGACCCCGCCCGGCTCCGCGAGCGCCTCGATCCGGGAGGCTAGGTTCACGGCGTCCCCCAGGACGTCGTCGCGCGTCTCGACGACGTCCCCGACGTGGACACCGACCCGGACCCGGATCTTCCACTCGCTCGGCGACCCGGAGTTGTACTCGTGCAGCGCCTCCTGGATCTTCACGGCGCACCGGACGGCGTCCAGCGCGCTCGGGAATTCGACTAGGAACGCATCCCCGACCGTCTTCACCTCCCGCCCGCGGAAGGCGAGGAAGATCGGTCGGAGCAGCCGGTTGTGCCGCTCGAGGACAGCGAGGGCGGCTGCTTCGTCGGCCTGCGCCAACGCCGAGTAGCCGACCATGTCGGTGAACATGATCGCCGCCAGCCGCCGGGGGCGCTCCGTCATGCTCCTTGACTTCCCTCCAGACGGTTAACGCCTCCCGAACACCCCCCGAAACGGTTCGGCGGGAACCGGTCCGCGCCGGGGACCGGGCCGCCGCCGCCCAGCTCCGGGGCCGGGTGAACGGGGCCGAACCCGGACGGGGTCAGCTCGGGCGAGGGCGGATCGGCACCCCGACGGTCTCTTCCTCTCGACGCAACAGGTTCCAGGCGGCCCGGAGCAACGAGGCGGCGATGAGGAACAGGAGGAGGAGGGCTTCGACGGCTGCGGGCAATTCAGCGGCGAGGCCCGCGAACGTCGGCAGCTTCCCGCCCGAGGAGGACCCGCTGACACCGTCGAAGCGACCGTTCGACTGGAGCCGGACGTTCGCCGAGGCCGCAGAGGAGGCGCCCGCCGCGTCCTTCACGGCGAGCGAGACGGTCTCCGTACAGCTCGGGCAGGCGACCGCGTAGGTGTGCACGGTCGGGTGCTCGCCGTCGTACGTCGTCCCGTCGCCGAACTTCCATACCCAGCTCGTGATGGTCGAGCTGTTGTCGACAGAGGTGTCGGTGACGCTCACGTTGTAGCCGTGGGTCGTCCAGTTGAACGACGCCGACGGTCCGGTCGAGGAAGGACCGAACGTCGACCCCAATCCCTTGAGCCGCGCGGAGGGGTCTCGGAGTATCTGGACGGTCGTGTAGACGGCGACGGTCAGGAGGATCAGCGCGACCGCAAGAACCGCAATGCCGACGATCCAGCCGGGTCGGCTAGCCACGACGACCACGCCCCGGTGTGCGACGCGGGGGGCGGCGCTTGAACCTGCCGCTGCGGCGGCAGTCGGGTCCCGGCGCTCTGCGACGCGGAACCCGCCGGCGGCTCCCGCTCGGTCGGTCAGGGGCGGTCTAGAAGTACGGGCGGGCTCTGGCGTGCCCATGCCCGGCCGTTCTCCCCCGCTCGCGCGCGAGGTCGCAAGACAGGTCCTGACGAAGACGCTGCACGTTAGTCGAGGGGACAACGTGACGATCGAGTCGTGGTCGGAGGCGGTCCCCTGGGCGGTCCCGTTCGTGACCGAGGCCCGCCGCCTCGGGGCGCGCCCGATCATGCTCTACGAGGACGAGCCCGCCTTCTTCGAGGCGCTCGAGAGCGGGAGTGGCCGGGCGACCGGCCGGGTCGGCGACCACGAGTGGCGTGCGCTCGCGGAGAGTGACGCTTACGTGTTCTTCTTCGGGCCCGGTAACTGGCCGCGGCTCGAGGAGATGCCGGACCGCCAGACGGCGGGGGTCGCCGCCTACAACGCGGATTGGTACCGTCGCGCCGCGAAGGCGAAGGTGCGCGGGGCCCGGATGTACCTGGGGCGGACGAGCGAGGCCGCCGCCCGGTTCTTCGGCGTGAACCTCGGCACTTGGCGAAGTCAGTTGCAACGGGCGACCTTGGAGTCCCCGGAGAAGATGCACCGGCTCGGCGACCGCGTCGGCCGGCGCCTCCGAACCGGCAAGGAGGCCCGTCTGACGCACTCGAACGGGACGGACCTCACGTTCCGGCTGGGCGGCTACCCCGTGCAGGTGGACGACGCCCTGGTCGACTCCGGCGACCTCCGCGCGGGCAACAACATGGCCACAATCCCCGGCGGCGTGGTGGGGGTCGCCACGGACCACCGGAGCGCCGAGGGCACGGCGGTGGGAAACCACGACGTCTACCCCGGCTCCGGCCCCGCTTCCGGGGTCCGCTGGACGTTCCGCGACGGGCAGCTCGACCAGGACCTGGTACCGGACCGGCGGGCCAGGGTTCGCCAAGGAGTTCCGGGCCGCTCCCGCCGAGGGGCGGGGGTGGATGGGGTACTTCTCGATCGGGCTCAACCCGGCCATCGGCGGCTGTCCCCAGATGGAGGACCAGGAGCTCGGGGCGGTGATGCTGCGCATTGGCGGCAACAGCTTCGCCGGTGGGAAGAACAACTGCCCGTACGGTTCGTGGATGGTCGTCACCGGGGCCGACCTATCGATCGACGGCCACCCGGTCCTCCGGAAGGGGAAGATACAGTAGGTCGTTCCCGGCCCGCGGGGGCCTGGAGCTCGTTCCTGCGTCCCCGGCGAGCGACCGGCTCCCAAGGCGGTTGCGCGATTTCGAGGACCCAAGAGGCAGGGTCGACGGAGCGCCGGGACCTGTACCGGGTCGGTCAGGCCCGCTCACGCTTCGTGATGGTCGCGAAATCGGCGCCCCCGAGTACCGCGCCGCACCAGCCGCAGTAGACGATTGTAATCCCTCCGACCTTCAGCTGGCCGGTGTTGTCCCAGAGGACGTCGTGCTTCGGGTCGAGGAGGTGTTTGCACCACGGACAGATCGGAGAAGGTGATCCCCGCACCCCCGGCATCTCGTCCGCGAGCAGAATTCTCGGTGGGTTAAGCGCTCCGGCCGCTCCCTCTGACCATGGCCCGCCGGCGTTCGCGGCGTTCCCAAAGTCCAAGTGCTCCTCGAAGGTGGAGGAGGCGGTCGCGTGGGGCGCCGAGTTTTACCTCGAACGCAAGCTCCTCGAGGATTTGCGCCCGCTTCCGTCTTGGCCGCGCGCCCGAGCGGTCCCGGGCCGGACCCTGCCGACCGAAGGACGCCGACTCTCCCCAGGGGGTCCGTTCTCCGGTCAGGTATATCCGACCGGGGACCGTTGCGAGCCGTCGGACGGGGGCTTCTCGGTCTGCGGGGGACGAAGATGCCGGGGAAGTTCAATCGGCAATGGCTCGTGGCCCAGCGGTTCGACGGCGAGATCTCCGAGAAGAACTTTCGGTGGGCGGAGAGCCCGCTTCCGGTTCCGGACGAGGGCCAGTACCTTGCCCGCAACCTCTGGTTCTCGTTCGACCCCACGCAAAGCTTCCTGGTCGGTCGGGGCGAGACGGCCAGCGAGGCATCGGGAGCGATCCCGCTCGGGGAAGTGATGAGTGGTTTCGCGGTCTCCGAGGTTCTGGAGTCGCGGCACCCCGGGTTCCGGCCCGGCGACATCGTCCACGGCCACATGGGCTGGGAGGACTACTCGGTCACGGACGGCCAGGGGTTCGCGCCGGCGTATCGGGTCCCCAACGGAGTCCCGCCGAACTGGGCGCTCGGCCCTCTCGGGCTTACAGGACTCGCCGCGTACTTCGGCGTGGAGGAGATCGCGCGGCCGAAGCCGGGAGAGACGCTCGTCGTCTCCGGCGCTGCCGGTGGGGTCGGGTCGATCGCGCTGCAGCTCGCGAAGATCCGCCGGCTCCGGGTCGTTGGAATCGCCGGTGGGGCCGCCAAGTGCGACTGGATCCGCAAGGACTCCGGCGCGGACGCGGCGATAGACCATCGGTCGGAGGACGTGGGGCAGCGGCTCACGGAGCTGTGCCCGGACGGGATCGACATCTTCTTCGACAACGACGGGGGACCGACGCTCGACCTCGCGCTGGAGCGGCTGCGGCCCGGTGGCCGTGTCGTGCTGTGCGGCGCCACTTCCCACTACGCGCTGACCGCCCCGTCCCCCGGCCCGACGAACTACCTCTCCCTCGTCATGGTGAACGGACGGATGGAGGGCCTGCTGGCGAGGGATTACCTCCCGAGGATGTCCGACGCCGCCGGCGCGATGCTTCCCTTGCTCCGTTCAGGCCGTCTGAAGCCTAAGGAGGATGTCCAGGTGGGCCTTCGAACGGCGCCGACGGCCCTCGCGCGACTCTACTCGGGGGCGAACGTCGGCAAGCAACTCCTCCAGATGGACGAGCCACTCGCCCGTTGAACGGGCTACGCGTATCGTAGACCGTGCCTACGGAAGGGCCCTCCGGGCCCGGGGAGCGTACGCTAGCCCACCGAACCCGGGATCCAGAGGCCCGGCACACTCGGGCTCCCCTAGCACACTCGGGCTCCCCTTACACCGGGCCGAGCCACGCGACGACCTTGACTCGGCGTCTCGCCGCACCAATCGTCCCAGCGCGGGGGCCGAGTCTGACCCGGCGTTTGCGGGCTTCGCGGGCCGTCGGACTCCGCGTGACCGTGCCCCCGCCGGGCGAGTACCCTTTCGACCGGGGATGCCTTCAGAGCCGGGAAGACCAGCCCCTTCCGGTGCGGGGCTCGAATTCCCTACGATTTCGCCTGCGGCCCACGGAGTTCGCTGATCGAGAAGAGATTCCCGTCAGGGTCCCGGAACGTCGCGACTACCCCCCAGGGGTGCTCCTTCGGGGGCTCGAGAAATTCGACACCCCGTGAACTGAGTTCTTGGTAGGCCTTCCGGCAGTTGGTTACCCCGATGATGAAGGGTGGGGCCGTCCCGGGGGCCCAACGCTTCGACGGCTCCGTTTGGGTCGGATCTGCGGCCGAGCCGGTCTCCCAGAACGAGAGTTCCAGGTCCTGACCCTTGAGACCTACGGTGACCCAGCGGTATCCCCCCGGACCGGCGAGGTCTGTCTTCTTCTCAAACCCTGCCTTTTCGGTAAAGAATGCGATCAACCTTGTCTTGTCCTTCACGACCAGCGACACGTGGGTAATCGTTCCCTCCATCTGCGACCGCCGTCCGTCGGGCGGGCCATGCTCACCGGGTCACTTTAGAGTCGCCGTTCGAGGAACGGACCCCGCACGGGTCGGAACCTGCCTGCATTCCCCCGAGGCTGAGCCCGGCCCGGCGATCGGTGTACGCCCACACGCTTGTTACGGCGGACGACCCTCGGCGTACCGCGGGTCGGTCGTACCACGCCAGGTACAGGAAGGCGGCCGTGCCGCCCGTCGGTTTCCGTGGTTCGAACGTCAGCCGGTCACGGGCTCTTGGAGTGCCGGTCCGTGAACTCCAAGACCCGGTTCCAGGAGTCCTGACAGGCCTCCTGATGCTCGGCGAACGAGCGGTCGAAGTAGCTGTGCGGGGCCCCGGGATACGTGTGTGACTCCACGTCGAGACCCCGAGCGCGCACCAACCGCGCAAACTCCTCGAATTCCGCCGGCGGGGTCCCCTTGTCGTCCCCCGCCAGGAGCATGAGCAGGGGGGCCTCCATCCTCGGGATCGCCGCCCCCGCGCGTTCCAGCGGCCGCCCGCCGTAGAATCCGATGCAGCCCGCGAGGCCCTGATTCTCCCCCGACTGCCTCCACGAGTTGGCCCCCCCGAAGCAGAACCCGACCGTGAAGACCGGGAACGGGCGGCCGGCCGAGTGGGCCCGCAGGCGCGCGATCGCCGCCCGCACGTCCTCGGCGACCCCCTCGGGTGTCGTCTTCTCGAAGTGCCCTTTCCAATCGAACGAATCGTCCCGCTTCCCGACCCCTGCGCTCCGGCCGAAGTAGTCGATGGCGATCGTTCGGAATCCGGCCTCGGCGAACCGGACGGCGAGGTCCTCGTAGTAAGGGTGTAAGCCCCGGACGTCCGGCAGGATCACCATGCCCGCCCGCGCAGACCCAGCGGGCACGGCGTGGTAGGCCAGGAAGCGGTTCCCGCTCGTCGTCGTCAACTCGAGGTTCGCGTGCTCGCCAACCGGTTCGCGCCGGGGGCTCCGGTGCCCGGGACTCGTCCGAGTGACACATACGACGGCGGAGACCCGACGTGATTGTATCGCTAGCGGGTCACCACGGCGGGTGGACCGGACCCTCGGACGCAGTGTGGATGTCTCGGCACGGCCAGTCGAGCGCAACCGGTCGGTCAGCTCATCTAGGAAACGGCGATTCGGGTCGCGTGGATCGGGATCTGGCTGCCGACGGTCGCCCGTCGCACCGGCCCGCCCTCGCCATGAGGCCGCGGGTGCCGAGAGGGGGCCCCCAAAGACCTCGGATTCCTCCCCCCTGAGGCGGGCCGATGCAGCGGGGCCCCGTCCGCACCTCGGTCATCGCGCTCCGTCGCCTCGCGGCAACGAAGCAGCGCCTCGCGGAAGACCTCGACCGGCCGGCTTCCGCGCAGGCGATCCTCTCCGTCGTTCGGGACCTCGCCTTCGTCCAGTGGGACCCCGTGACGATCGTCGCGCCCTCCCACCTCCTCTCGTTCTGGGCGCGGCTCCGCAAGTTTCGACCCGCGTCCCTCGAACGACTGCTGTGGCGCGAGAAGAAGCTCTTCGTGCACTGGACCCCCATCGCCTCGCTCGTCCTCACGGAGGATTACCCGCTGTACTACTCGCTCATGCGCCGCTACCCGGCGTCGATGACCAGCTCGTGGGGGAAGCAGGGAGCCCTGGCACGGACATTCCTCTCCGCGCACCGCGCACTTCGGCAGAGGATCCTCGTCCGGCTCAAGGGGGGTCCTCGGCTGGTCAAGGAGTTCCAGGAGCGCGCTCCGCCCCGAACTCCGCGGAGCGGGTGGTCGTCCGGGAGCGATGTGTCGAACATGCTGTTCCACATGCACATGCTCGGAGAGGTCATGGTCGTCGGGCACCAAGGCAACCAGAACGTCTGGGGCCTCACCAGCGACTTCCTGCCGGCGTGGGCCGAGCGACGTCTGCTCACCTCGGCGCAGGTCGAGAGAGCGGCCGCTCAACGCGCCATCCGCGCCCTCGGGACCGCCAGCCGCCAGGAGGTCAGCTACTACTTCCCGCCGGGAAGGTACCACCATCTCCGCTCCACGCTCGCCCGGCTGGAGGCGGACTCGACGATCCGCCGGGTCACGGCTGACGGTCTGCGAGCCCGGGAGGAGCGGTACGTCCACACCGAGGATGTGCCGGTGTTGGAGGCCGTGATGACGGAGGCTTGGACACCGTGCACGACCCTCCTGCCCCCGTTCGACACCGCGGTCCGGAGCCGACCCTGGCTGAACAGCGTCTTCGGGTTCGACTACTGCCGGCAGCAGTTCTTCCCGAAGGAGAAGAGGACGTTCGGCACCTACGTTCTTCCGATCCTGAGCGGAGACCGGTTCATCGGTCGTCTGGACCCGGTCCTCGACAGGGAACGACACCGACTGGTGATCAATTCCATCCATACCGAGAGTTTGGCGAAGATCCTGCCGGAGGAGGTCCGAGAGGTGGGGAAGGCGATCGACCAGCTCGGACGGTTCGTGGGAGCGGAGGAGGTCGTCTATCCCTCCCCGCTGCCCACCGTCTGGAAGGGGCTCAACGGCTGAACCGTGTCGCGACCGCAGGGGCGCGGTCGCCGTCCCGCCGCTAGCGCAGGCGGTGCCGCCGAACGGGCGGCTTACCGAGGATGAGGTCGAAGAAGTGCCAGTGCTTCGGTCCCGCGAACGACATCCCCTCTTCGACGGTCTCCCGGAGCAGTTCGACCCGGAGGCCCCGCGCGAGGCGTCGAACCCGTTCGGCGTTGACGAACGTAAGCGGGCGGTCGCCGTGCCACTCGTCCTTCTCTCCGAACAGCTGTCCGGCGAAGTGCCCGCCGGGGCGGAGCGCGGTCCGAATGCTCGCCCACAGGGCAGGGAAATCGGCGGGCCGGCAGAACGGGAGCGAGAAGCTGGCGTAGATCAGGTCGGCTGGGGGTAGCTTGAGGCCTTCCATCGGCGCGATCAGGCACGTGAGCCGGGGTCGATGGGCGGGCGGGACGCGCCGGGCGAGGAAGTCGGCCGCGGAGGCCTGCTGGTCGATGGCGAGCACGTTCCACCCTCGACGGAGGAGCTCGAGCGTGTCGTTCCCTGCCCCGAACCCGAGGTCCACCGCGGTCCGGCGACCCCGCCGTCGGCCCTCCCAGTCGACGTGGTCGAGGACGTGGCTCAGCAGCTCGCGCGGAGGTCGGTTTGCGGTCCACCGATAGTAGCCGGACCAAGCCCGAGGGGACTGGATGTCACGGCGCCGGTCCGTCGTCCGTCCCCTCGCCAGTCGGGATGGGCTCCCCCGGGTTCCCGGGTTGCTCACCATCGTCCATCGAGCGGACCCGGGGCTATAGGTCCGCCGGAGGAAACGGCGGGCCGCCTATGCGACGGACCGTGGGCCGCCCCGCGCCTCCCGCGTGGATCTCCGACGGCCCTGCCATGCGTGAAGGTCCATCCGAACGCGTCCACCCCGGAACCGGACGCCCTCTATCGTCAGACGTAGCCGTTGTTCTTGGCCCTCGACTCCTGCGAGTGCGATTCTACCCCCGGAGGCGACCACCCGATGCCAAGGGAGGCTCCCGGCGGTCCGGAGCGCTCGAACTGTCAGCCGGGCCCCCCTCGAAAACCCGGCAACCTCCGCAGCCCGCCCGTAGGTGATCACCCTCCCGCGCGGGACGTTCGAGATGACGGCTCGGATCCGCGCAAGGACCGACCCGGCGCCCGGCGGTCTTCCGCGTCGGTCGCGCCGCGGTCCGCGTCGCGCGGCATGCCTTGCCGCCCTGACGGCGTTCACGGCACTGGCTTGGACATGGAGACGACGTGCGTCGTGAAGCCGAGTCGAGTGTAGAGAGCGTACGCTCCGGGGTTGTCCATCCAGACATGGAGCTCGACCCGGTCCGCCCCGAGCGTGCATGCATCCGCTTCGACCATGCGGAACACCTCCGTAGCGTAGCCTCGCCGGCGGTACGCCGGGTCGATCTGGATCCATTCGATGATGAAGCGCAGCTTGCCGCCGCCGGGCCGGCAGGAGTACCAGAGCTCCCCGACGATTAGGGACCCCGCGTTCTCCACGATGTCGAAGACGTGGTGCCCGGGGGTCCCCCGGCCCTGGGGGAACAGCTCCGCGTACTCCTTCCGGCTCGTCTCCAACGCCTGATCCGGGGTCCAGAGGCCCCGACGGACCCATCGTTCGGCCCTCCGAGGGATGGAGCGGTCAACGAACGCTCGGAACCCGGCTTCATCGACCGGCCGAAGCGCGAGCACGACCGGGGGGACTGTCGCGCGGGACCTAATCCTTGCATCCGCCGCCGTTGTGGCGCGCCGGCCGAATCGGTCAGCGTAATCTGCGCGGACCGTACTCCGGCGCCATGCCCGACAAGCCGCTGGTCTCAGGGGGACCTCCGATGTACGCCCCCCCGACGGATTGCCTGATCGCGACGGCCCCGTACATCCCCGGCTACCGGATCACCAAGATGATCGGCGTGACCTTCGGACTGATCGTCCGTTCCCGCGGTCTGGGCCGGAACATCGTGGCCGGATTGCGCAGCCTCGCCGGGGGCGAGATCCCCGAGTATACCCAGCTGTTGGAGCAGGTGCGGCACGAGGCGCTGGCGCGGCTCAGGGACCACGCCAAGAGCCTCGGTGCGAACGCGGTCGTCTCGCTCGCCTTCGACACGTCCGAGATGGGCCAAGTCATGACCGAGGTCCTCGCCTACGGCACGGCGGTGGTCGTCGAGCCGGAGCCGAGCGCTCCGCAGCCCGTCTCCCTCCGCTAGCGAGATTCCGCTCGGACCTCGCCCACAGAGCGCTTAGATACCGGCGGACCCATGGCCCGTTGGCCACGGGCCAGGAGGTTCACGGGAGATGGCAGTTGATGCGGACGCCAGCGTACCGTGGACCGACTGAACGCAGTCCTTCCCCGGCCCGCGCGTCCGTTCTGTTTCCTGCGTGCCGTCCGGCTCGAGCCGGGATCAAGACCAATGCCCAACAGCGGGTACCTGGACAAGAGCGTACACTGGAAGGTCCGAAGCGGGCAGCTCAGCTTCGCGGAGCCGACCCACGGCGAGGTAGCGGACGCCATCCGCGACGTCGGCCTCGCGACGGAGGTCGGCCAGAGGCTCGGCTCGGGCAAGGAGGCGGACACCTACCTGTGCCGCGACGGCCGGCGCCTCTCGGTCATCAAGGTCTACCGGCAGTTCCGCACCGCGCACCGGGGCGGCGGGCCCGTCAAGCTGGAGTCGATGGGCCAGCGCGCCTCCCGAGAGTTCGAGCTGCTCTGCTACGCTTGGCAGGGCGGGGCGAGGGTGCCGGAGCCGGGTCGACGCGTGGAGAACATGTTCTCGATGCAGTACCTGGGCACCGCCGAGGGTGTGGCTCCGATGCTCCAGCACGCGGGGCTCGACGACCCAGCCGCCGTTCTGCGGGAGACCGTTGCCGGGATCGAGGGGCTCGCCGAAGCCGGGGTCGTCCACTCCGACCTGAGCCCGTTCAACATCCTCGTCCACGAGCAGAAGCCGTGGTTCATCGACCTCGCGGCGGGGATCCGCGTCGACCGGCTGGGCACCCCGCCGTGGGTCCGGCTCACCGAGGCGATGCAAGCGCTCGCCCACGGCGCTACGGCGCTGCACCGGTACTTCGGCCGCTACGACCTGGAGCTCGACGTCGAAGAACTGCTGGCCCGGGTCCGAGCCCAGATCGACCGATACGGGGTCCTCTGATTCCACGGGTCCGCGGGCAGACCCTCCCCTACAGGATGATCCGCTCTTCCTCGACCGCGCGCTGCGTCAGCGAGAGCCGGTCCGGCCGGTACGACTCTCCGGTAAACAGGCGAGCCTCCGCCTCTCCGACGCAGCGGGCCGCGACCAGGCGGCCCAACGCGTCCGCCTTCATGATGCCGCTCCCCGAATCGCCCCCGACGAACAGGACGCCGTACGGCTCCTCCGTGATCACGGGGAGGCCGTCCGGGCTGAAGTTGTAGTAGCCGCCCCACGAGTTCTCCAGCCGTACGGCCGGGGTCTCGAACTGCGGCAGGTACGGGCTGACGGCGGGCACCATGTCGGTGGCGTACGCTTCGCGGTCCCCCATCTTCGCCATGTCGTAATCGAGGCGTCCGTCCCGGCCCGGGTCCTCGCGCGTTCCGATCGGGTGCGAGACGGTGTCCGCCCCGCCCAGCCACATCTGGCGCTGGCGGAATATCGGCTTGAGCGTCGCGCCGGTCGGCAGGATGACGAACGGGAAGCGGCTGCGAGCGGGACCCGGGTCGACCGGCGTGACCGGCGGTTCCCATCGGAGGAGCTCGTCCACCGCGGGTCCAGAGACCGAGAACGTCGTCTGGGCCCGAGGACTGCACGCGGTCGCCACGCCGAGCGGATGGAGGATCCTCTCCGACCAGGCGCCCCCGGCGACGACCACCCTGTCGGTCCGAACGGAGCGCCCGTCGCCGAAGTGGGCCTGCGAGATGCGGAGGCGGCCCGCCATGTGCTCCTGGAAGGCGAACGGGGTCCGGCTGCGGTCGTGCAGCAGGATCTCCTCCCGCCCTTCGAACGACAGGCGCTGGACGACCGTGTCGAAGGCGAACTCGACCCCCGCTCGCCGGGACGCGCCGTAGTAGAACTGTGCGAGCATCTCGGGAGCGAGCGCTCCGCAGGTGCGGCCGAACAGTCCTCCGGTGATCGGTTCGGGAGGGGACGAGGCATCGCCTTCGTACCAGCGCGACGGCGAGAGGACCAGGCCCGGACAGCTCCGGACCTCCTCCAGCGTCAGCGGCTGGGCGTCGATCGCTCCACCGGCCCGGGAGACCACCTGCGCGTACTCGACCCGCAGGCGCTCCGGGAGGAACCAGAGGTAGCCGTACAGGTCCACGAGGGGGACGGGGGCGCGCAACTCCGCATGCTCGTCCATCAGATGACGGTAGAACGCGATCGAGCTCCGCGCCAGGAGCTGGTTGTCGCGCGAGCTGAAGACGTCGCGGACCAGCGAGTTGCTCGCCCCCATCGACCCTTCTCCCGGCCCCGATCGCGCCTCGACGACGAGCAGGGAACCGCTCGGATGCGTTTGCGACAGGTGGAACGCGGTCGCCAGGCCTAGGGGGCCGGCGCCGACAATCACCACGTCGTAGCGGTCGTGCTTCAGCATGTGCGATCGGCTCCGGGCGTCTCGCGCGACGGGGGCACGGTTCCCGCCCTAATCAAGCGCGGCGACGGCGCGTTCGGTGCTCCACGGTCGGAAACGCCTCTGGAAAGCTTATCGCGCGCAGTCCTCCGTGCGGCGAAATGAAGAACCCGCTGCGCCCGCGGCTCCGAGCGTCCAAGGAGCCGTCCATCGGGACGTGGATCTCCAGCTCCTCCGTCGTCTGCGTCGACGCCCTGAAAGGCGTTGGCTTCGACTGGTTCATGATCGACACCGAACACGCGCACGTGAACCCGGAGACCCTCGCCGCGATGGTCTCGGTCATCGGCGACACCGGGCCGGCGCCCCTCGTCCGCGTGGGGGACGTCAACCAGTACCTGATCAAGCAGGCCCTCGACGCCGGAGCCCAGGGGATCCTCGTCCCGCTCGTCAGCTCCGAGGCGCAGGCACGGGCGACTGTCAGCTTCGCCAAGTACCCCCGGGGGGGGTGCGAGGGGTCGCCTCGGCGGCGGCGTCGCGCTATGGCCTCGAGCTCGCCTCTTACCTCCGGAGCGCCAACGCAGAGACCCTGGTGGGAGTCCAGATCGAGACCGAGGCCGCCCTCGAGCACGTCGACGCGATCGCCTCGGTCGACGGCGTCGACTTGCTCTTCGTCGGGCCCCAGGACCTCACGCTCAACCTCGGGCTGTTGGACGACAGGAAAAACCCGAAGGTCTTGGACGCCATGCGAAAGGTCGTCGAGGCGTGCGAGCGCCACGGCCGGGTCGCCGGCACCCTCGCGGTCGATGCCGAAGAGAAACGCACCGCGCTGGGCCTCGGCTTCCGCTTCGTCTCGCTCGCCTCTGATGTGCGGTTCCTGATCAACGGGGCAAAGGCGTTCAAGGACGCCTAGCCGGCCGACCCGTGCCCCTCGCCCCCCGACGCCCTCCTCGGGGGTCCGCGGGGGGTTGAAGTAGCACGAGCCCGATGGAATCCTCCCCTTGGGGGGCGGAAAGACCATGGCACACCACGCACGCAACGACCACGCTGAGATGATCTCGAAGGACCCGGCGGCGACCCAGAAGTTCATGGAGAAGGCGTTCGGCCTCAAGTTCAACGAGATGGGGGCCGAGATGGGGAACTACCGGATGCACGGGAAGACGGAGGGAGCCGAGGGAGGCTCGATCGGGCTTCGGGGCCTGATGGGACCGGAGACCACGGGTACCGTGGTGTACCTCACAGTTCCCAACATCGACGACGGGCTAAAGGCGGCGACCGGCGCCGGAGCGAAGGTTGTGATGGGCAAGACGGAGATCCCGGGCATGGGCTGGTCGGCGGTCTACGTTGCGCCGGGCGAGGTCCTGCAGGGCCTCTTCCAAGCGAAGAAGTAGGCGGAACCGGGGCCAGAGAGGGCCCCTGCCGTACGCGCAGGGACCCAGAACCCCTTCCGCCACGCCGACAGGACCGTTCCGCCGACCTCCCGGCGCGCTCAAAGGATGCCGGGGCTATCGCAGACCATGCAGCCGCCGTCTCTGAGTCCGAAGCTTGCGCCGTACCTGGTCGTCCGGGACGCCCGCGCGCTGAGACAGTTCATCGAGGAGGGTCTCGGGGGGGTCTCCGGCTTCGAGGCCGCCGAGCCGAACGGGATCCTCCACCACGCCGAGATCCGGATCGCCGACGCTCTTGTGATGCTGGCGGAGGCGCCCTCCGACCACCCTCCCTGGCCGGCGATGTTGCACCTCTATGTGGCGGACGCCGACGCGGCTTACCAGCGCGCCCTGAATGCTGGCGCAGAGAGCGTTCGACCACCCACCGATCAGCCGGAGGGCGATCGTCGGGGAGGGGTGAAGGACCGCTGGGGGAACCAGTGGTGGTTCACGCGGCCGGCGCCTGGCTGGTAGGGACTCTCGGCCCGGGGCCGGCGCCCCGCGCCCGCGAAGGCCCAGTCCCCGCTGCGCCGTGCGCTGCCTGCGGGCCTAGAGCGTAGGCGAGGAGGGGGCGATCCCGCCGACCGCCGCGGGAGGTACGATGGGGGAGACCGCGGGTGCTGGGACCGAGGGGACCGCTGGCACAGGCTTCGGTCCGCCCCGCCACCAACAGAAAAGGGCGGCCAAGAGCAGCGCGGTCGAACTCAGGGTGAGGAACCATCCCATGCCCGGCCCCCACGTGTAGAGGTCTCCCGAGACGTTGGCCGAACCCCAGAACGCGGTGCAGGGGTTCCTCCCCCCTGGATTGACGACGCAGATGTTGAGGGCGGCGCTCTTCTCCCGGGAGAACGCGGTCTGCTGAGCTGTCGGTCCGGCGATCGTCGCCGCGAGGGCGAGCACCAAGGCGAAGACGAGGAACGTGCGGAGGGCCTTGATCCAATACGGCTGACGGACGCGTCCGAGGGAGGCCAGCACGGCGAGGACGCCCGCGATGACCGAGAAGACGAGCGAAATCACGATCAGCGCCAGCAGGCATGTGTAGAGGACTTGGATCCAGATCATCCCCACCGACTCGTACGTTAGCGAGACCGAAACGCCCGACGAGAGTGAGAACAGCCGGAGCGTGTCGGCTAGGTAGAAGCTCAGATCGTCCGACGCGGCCTGGACGAGCGTCCACCATGGTGTCAGCGTTGCGAAGAGCCCAGTAAAGAATGCGGCGAGGGCCATCATCCCCCCAACAAGCCGCCACGAGTTCACGGACCCTGAGGGTGGTTCGGGTGCGGGTGTCGGTGCAGCGGCTACCATTCCGGCCGAGGGCGCAGCGAGCTCCAAACCGTCTCCCGCAGAGCCGAACCCGTGTCGGGTATTTGGACATTGTTAGAGCGTTGCGCGGACGACCATCCCGGCAGGGTACCAGGTCTTCTGCTCGAGGGAGACGGCTCCCACCCTGCCGGAGCTCAACCACCCGTCCCGATGCGGACCGCCGTCGTCGTCTGTCGTGCTTCCTAACGGGTCCCGGCGCCCGTCTTTCGAGGGCGGCCGCGAGACTGGGCAGCGCGCGACTTTGAAGCCGGGGGCTCCCAGTCCAGCGCGACCCGCCACCCGCTCCGAGTGATCGCGGCATACACAGCTCCCGATTTCGCGCCCCCCTTTGTCAAGGTCGTGATCGCCGCCGTCCTGGCGGCCCGAGCCGTAAGGCCCCGCAGCCGGGTGACCGCACCCATCATTTCCCACACGTCCGGACTCGTTCGGCGCAGCACTACCAGTCCCGGGTGCGACGGTTTTCTGCGCGCCTTCTCCCTCATAGTAGGCAGAAGGGCATCTGTCGGCTAAAGCTGACAACACTTCTGACCCGGTACCGCCTCTCGGACCGCCCCCGTCTCCAAACGTGGGATGGCCTGACCGTGAGGGCACTCCGGAAGGGCCGGCCTTGGCTCGGTGGTACCTGCTCCGGCGGGAGCGGCGCGCTACTTACGGTGGCTGCGCTGGCGAGTGGAACGCCTGCGGGCGGCCATTCTCAGCAGCCGGTCCCGTCGATTCCGTTTCCGGGCCGCGGGCGATCTGCGCTTCTGTAGCCTCTGCGTCAAGCGGCCTCTGCCTCCACGGGAGATTCTACTAGACCTCTGGTAGGAGATAACCCCGGCCACCCGGTCGAACGTCACCCGGCGGCCCGATGTGCCAACGAATCTGCAGACTCCGGACAATGTGGCCTAGGGCCCCTACGGGAAGCCTGAGCCGATCGAATCCCTCCCGGCGGTCCAGTGGACCCCGGGTAGCGGTAGAAGGCCCGAGTCTTCGCGGCGGACGGGGTTGGCGAGGAACCGCTCGGACAACTTTCGGTCCTCCTGCTTCGAGGGCGCCCTTCCAGTAACAATGGGCCGCCGGTGTGGCCTCCAAGAAGGCGAGCCGCCTCGTTCTGCGACCGACCGACGGAGAATGGAGTGATTCCGTTGACCGGTGGCTCTTCGAGGGAGACGGTGTTGAGATGCCGTGGGATCGACCCGGGCACCCGACGCGGACAGTGGGTCCCGGACGTAGCCGATGTAATCGGCGGCCGCTAGAGGGCCGCCCCCCCGCGCGGCAGGGATGCGCGCTGGCCGTCAGATCCCAGCGGAGATACAAGTCCCCCGGAAAATCTGGCCGTGGCGGGGCAAGCGAACTTCGCGGCGCGAGATGAATCGAATCGCCCGTCGCGACGCCGGTCACTCACCGCTGCCCTGCCCAAATCCCGCTCGTACGACGGCAGAGGGACGCTCCACCGTCCCGGAGCCGCGGGCGCGCACCCTAATGTAATGCCGACGCTACCGGAATGCTGTCATGCCGAAGAAGCAGGCGAAGAAGAAGGCCAAGAAGAAGAGGTAGCGGCCCAGACTGGCCGCCCTCGCACGCCGAGGGGATTGCTTGCGTTAACCTCTCACCCTGCTCGAACGAGTCGGGGATGTTTTCGGATCCCCCTTTTGTAACCGTAGGCTTGGGCTCTCGCCGCCGACGTCACACGTTCGTGGTTGATTCGGGAGAGCTCGCGCCCGCGACCGAGCGTGCGATGTGGTGCCGTTCTGAGCGTGGGGGGCGTGCGCCGCGTCGGTGTAGACGGTCCGGATCCCGCGGACACTCCTCCGCTATCGGCTGGAGAGACGCGGTTGGCCGGGCAGGGGCTAGCTCAAGCATTTGGTTGGGCTTGAGTCGGTAATGAAGCAGATTCACACGCCACGCCATCTCCGGCCTGTGGCGTTCCTCATCCCCTTCGCTGACGGGGAGGGAGACAGCTCCAAGGCCCGGGGTTCCGTCGCGGCCCCCGAACTCGACTCTGTTCTCCCGCAGTTCGACGACGAGGAGCGCACGTCTCCCGGGGAAGGTTCCGGATGAGCTACGCCCCACCAGGGCCACCTCCGCGACGACCCTGCGAAGTGGAGCGCGCCTTCCGGGAGCTCGTCGGCCGCGGGGCCGGTCCGCAGCGGTGCATCCGATGGCTGCTCCCCTGAACCTCCCGAGGTTCGCCCGTTCCCGGCCCCGCCTCCTCCGGGCGAGAACTACGCGCTGTGCAACGGACACCTCCGGGACCTGTTCGAGGCCCTGCGAAGCGCGCGAGACCCGGCGCCGGCCCCGACGGCCGCTTCGGGGCGCTGAGAGGTCCCGACCCGGGCTCCTCGACGGTCTGCGCCCCGCGGACCGACCGCTCCCCCCGAGGAGGTCGGTGGGGCTAGAGGCCGGCGGCCATCAACGCATTCATCGCCCGCTCGGCGGTTCGGTCTGCGGTTCCGGCTGCGTCGAGACGGACCCACTTCGGAGGCTGAAACATCTGCTCGAACTTTCCTTTCACCTTGCCGAGGTACGGGCTGTCCTCGTACGGTTCGCGGCGCCCCCGGCTTTCGATCCGTGCGATCACCACGTCGACGGGAGCGTCGAGGTACAGGATCAGGTCGGGCTCGAGGACGAGGGCTCGCTGGATCCGCTCGAGCTCGCGCCAGGCATCGGGTTTGAGGGCGGGATACTGGTAGGCGAGCGTGGAGTAGTACGACTGGTCCTGAAGGACGAGGTCGCCGTGGTCCAGGGCCCGCTCGACCTCGCTGCGGAGCAAGGCTCGATCGACGGTAAGGCAGAGGGCGGCGGCGAGGGCGTCGATCGAACTCAGGCGCCGGTACTGGTCTCGCAGGAAACCGTCCGAGGGGTCGCGGAAGCTCGAGACGGAATGGCCCCTACCCACCAGTGCCGGCACGAGCCGGCCGGCAAGCTCAGTCTTGCCGGTACCGTCGATCCCCTCGAGAACCACGTAGGTACCCCGCTGGCTCATCGACTCGGACCCCCGCCGGTGTGGGTCCCCGAGGGTGAAGCGGGATATTGTGTTGACTGGCAGGCTGGTCCGCCGTTCGCTGCACGGCCCGAACCTGGCGAAGACCGATCCGGCCGGGCCCGGTCCTGCCGGGCGAGAATCCGACTGACAAACTACTGAGCAACGCCCCCGGCGAGGTCGCTGAGAGGGACCTGGGCGTAGTTCTCTGACCTGACCTCCCGGCAGTTTGGGTAGCAGGTGCCTACCCAATTCCCGTTCCTCCCTCGTAGATCGCGTCTCCGGTCGACCGGCAACCTCTTGTAGGTGCATACGTAATGGCATATGCGATGACCCACCGGGTGTACAAGGTCGTCGGACGCCACCGCTACGCCTACGAGTACGAGTCCTATTGGGACCCGAAGCGGCGGCGCTCCCACCAGCGGATGGTCCGCTATCTCGGGCCCTGCGACTCGAAGGGACGGATCCTCACGGAACCGAAGACCCGCCTCGAGAGCATCCACTCCGCCTTCCCCGTGGGACCGCTGGCGGTCTTCCACGCCGCGGCCCAGCAGCTCCGGGTCCAGGAGCGAATCCAAGAGGTGCTCGACGTGGATGAGGAAAGGGCCGCCACCCTGCTCACCCTGGGACTCAACCAGGCGACCGCCCGGGTCCCCCTCAACCACCTCTCCGCGTGGGTGAGGGCCAGTCCGCTCCCGACGTGGCTCTCTCTGGACGCGGAGAAGCTGACCCCGCGCTCGTTCGAGGAAGTCCTCTCCGCCCTCTGTCACCTCACGTCCCAGAAGACTTGGGAGGACCGCGGCCAACTCCTCCAGCAGGAGCTCACCCACGCCTGGCGCGGTTCCTCCCGGGAACCGGCCGGGGCGTACTACGACATCACCAAACAGTCGTACTACGGGAGCCACTGCCCGTACGCTCAACTGGGCCATGACGAGCGGGGAACCGCCGTCGTGGTGGGGTTCGGGATGGTGGTTTCGAAGGAGCACCACCACCCGATCCTCTGCCGTGCCCTCCCCGGAGCGCAGAACGATGTCCTCAGCGTAGCGCCCACCTTGGAGCTGCTCCAGGCCCAGGGGCTGAAGCATCTCACCCTGGTGATGGACAAGGGCATGACCTCGAAGGCGAACGTGGCCCAAGCCGTCGCGGCGGGCTACCAGGTGGTGGGCTCGGTCAAGGGGTGGAGCCGGGAGGCGGTGGCCTATGCGTCTCGATGGCCAGGAGAAGGAATGGAGAGGTCGGAGCATGTGGTGGGGACCTCCCACGGGGGCGCGGTGTACGCGCGGGCCTTTACCGCGCCCCTGCTCGATCTTCCGCGAATGCGAATCGCGGTGGTGGAGAACCTCTCACGGAAGTCGGAGGACCGGCAGGCGCGCGACCTCCTGCTCCAAGAGCTCGAGGGGCCGGTGTCGAGAGCGAGGCTGGCGGAGATCAAGGGGGAACTGGGGGATGTGATCGTCTCCTCACCCGGCCGTCGCGGGTTCCGAGTGGATTCGACGGCCGTGGAGCGGGAGCGGACGCTGGACGGGAGGTTCCTGCTGTTCAGCACCGACCTCGCCCTCGATGGACCGGAGATGTACCGCACCTACTTCGCGAAGGATGCCGTGGAGAAGGCGTTTCGCACCAGCAAGGGGGATCTCTCGTTGGGGCCGGTGCGCTACCGACGAAAGGATCGGTTGGACGCCTACGCCACGGTCGTCTATGTGGCCTATCTGCTCTGGAGCTGGGCGGAGCGGAGGTTGCAGGAGAAATACCCCGAGCGCCACCTCTCGGAGGCGCTCCGCGCCCTCGAGAGCGTCTCGTGGGTACGGTTTGGGGCCGGGAAATCGGTCCGGGAATGGTGCACCCGTCTCACCAAGGAGCAGAAGGAACTCCTCGCCACCCTCGGAGCGAGCGAGTATCTACCTGCTACCTAAACCCGCGGGAAGACAGGTCTGACACTCTCCGCCGGCAAGCCAAAATGTAACCATTCACCTTTCCGGACCTCCTGAGAGCCCTATACCGTACGAGCGATAGTACTTTCCGGTGAAACGCTTCTCCCCCTTTCGAGGGAGAGGTGTACGCCCAAGACGCTGCGGAACTGTTCCCCTCCGACGACGACAACGAGTCGATTACCCTCGACCCGGAGGAGCGGAAGGCCGTCCGCAAGCGCCTGGAGAAGGCGAACGAACTTGAGAAGGAGAACCGCGAGCTCCGCGAGAAGAACCGACGTCTCCAGGAGGAGCTTCGTCGCATCAAGGCCTCCGCCCCTTTCCTCGCCGCCTCCGATCTGACCGCCGAGGCCGGAGGAGTCCCTTCGAGCCGAGTGTTCTATCGACGGCCCTCCCGGCCTCGCGAGCCGCAGCCGACGGGCGGCCAAGAGGGCCACGAGGGACGCTCGCGCGAGCGCCCCGTCCCCAACTCCCCTCCGCTCCGACTCCGCCTCGAGCGGTGTGGCGACTGCGGCTCGCCGCTCGGGGAGCCCTTCGAGGTCCGTCGCCGAACGATCACCGACCTTCCGCCTCCCCAGCCCCTCATTTTCGAAGTGGAGATCCCTCGCTACACCTGTCCCGGATGTCACCGCCGAGTCGAGCCTCCCTCTCCCTACCCTCGGAACCGACCCTTCGGGTTCGCGCTCATGGCTCGAGTCGTCCACCTTCGGATGCTCGGGCTGAGCGTCCCGAAGATCGTCGACTGCCTGAGAGAAGGCCACGGGGTCGTCGTGAGCCCCGCGGTCGTCCTGAAGATCGAACGGCATGCGGCGGAGGCGCTCGGGCCTCTCTACGAGGGACTCAAGGAACAGGTGCGCACCGTCCCCGTGGTCCACGGGGACGAGACCTCCTTCCGGATCGGCGGGCAGAACGGCTGGATGTGGGTCTTCTCTCACCTCAAGGCCGTGGTCTATCGGATCGCCCCGAGCCGAGGCCAGGATGTCGTGCGAGAGATGCTCGAGGGGTACGAGGGAACCATCGTGCGCGATGCCTGGGACCCGTACGACTGCCTCACGACGGCGAAGCACCAGCTCGACCTCCTCCACGTCAATCGGTGGTTGGAGCGGGCAGAGTGGACCCACCGCGTCGAGCCACGGCCGCTACTTCGGGAGGTCGAGCCCAAACTGATGAGCGCGGGACGTCCCCACGAGGAGTTCCTCCGGTTCGCCGATGGAGTGCGGAGGATCCTCCGAGGGGTGATCCACTGGTCCGAAGCGAACCCCGAGGCCCCTCCTCGATTACGGCGCAGGGTAGAGCGATCGGCGAGGCGAGTGCTCACGCGCCTCCTCAACGAGCCGTGGAGGGACGCCGATGCGATCCGGATCGCGAAGGAGCTCCGACATCGAAGGGGGCAGTTGTTCACCTTCGTGACCGAGCCCGGGGTTCCGTGGCACAACAACGAGGCCGAGACCCAGGTGAGGCAGGGCGTGCTGTTCCGGAAGATCAGCGGCGGCCGCCGCTCGTGGATGGGCGCAGGGGTGTTGGAGCGACTGCTGACGGTCTATCGAACCTGTCGGAAGCGGGGGATCAAGTTCCTCGATGTGGTGGTCGGCGCGCTCCAGGGGAAGGGCTACCCCGGGTTCGGAGTCACGTCAGGCGCTCCAGAAACCTGAGTGTTTACGCGTGCGGAAGCCTCGAGCGCACGGTCATTTCACATCGTCGCGATGTTTTGCATGTAAATAAAAGCTCTTACCGCACGAGAGGGACTATCGGCCAGCGATGTCAAGTGTCAGGCTCGGGGAGAAATCCCCTCCGCAGAGGACGCACTACTCGCGCGTCGCTTTGCCCAGAAACTCCCTGCTGGCCCCGCTCCTTTGCCCTGAGTGACCTTAGCTTGTCATTCCCGCCTCTACATATCGAGGCCTGGAGGGGTTTGAACCCCCACCCTTAACCAGCCCACCCGCTGTAATTTACGGTCCTCTGATCCAAGGTATGCGAGCGCGATCCGAGTCTGTAGGGTTCAAGGGGACTCGAGCGCGATGCGAATCGAAGCACTACGCGCAAGGGGTGTTGACCTCACCGCAAGGGCTCAAGAAGCGTTCCCGAGGGGAGCAAGCACTTTAACGCGGACGCTCTCCGGCCTTGCAATGGTCCCGGACGTCCCTGCCCCACTGACTCCGGACCTAACGGATGGCGCGGAGGAGACAGAGGCGCTCAAGCTTGCATCATCGCTGAAGAGACAGAGGTGGGCCCTACTCGCGGTTGCTCTCATAGGGTCAGCAGTTCTGGTGACATTCTCGTTGGGTGGTCTGCCGGGTGTCACCAATAGTCGGGGGCTCGCCGGGACCGCCGGGATATTGTTCGGGGCGGCCTTCCTCGCAACCTGCGGCATCGGAAGCTGGTGGCTGTGGACGCGGATAGCGAATTCCAGAACTCGGAAGGCGTGGCTTACGGACAACGGTGTCGTAGTCGAGTTTGTCAACGGGTCGACTACACGGCTGGCTTGGACTGACCCGAATCTCCGCTTTGTGATCAAAGAGTGTTCAAACTCCTCTGCGCCCTCGTCTGGGATACTCCAGTGGGGATCGGGTGGGATAGGCAAGTACGCGCAACTGAGCCGCGAGGGTGCGGAGCGTGTGCAATCCGCGGCGCTCAGCCACGGTCTTCTGGGCCGAACCACTTCGAGTGGCAAGCTGCCCAATGCGTGGATCACGACGGAGTTCAGCCACAACTAGGCTTGGGCGGAGTGAGCCAAGTCCAACATTGCAGAGAGGAACCCCCAACGCCGAGCTTCCAGAAGAACCCCACGGCGTGCGTCGGGCCAGGTATGCGCAACGCGGTTTGGGCGGCAGGACCCCGTTGCTGAGTCGGTGCAAGTGGGGTTGAACCGCTGGCTCCCCTGAGGGCGGGAGTCCAAACCGGCCGCTGATCCCCCGAGTCCCAAATAGACGTACGGCTTGGGGACGTCCGATGACGCTGGTGCGCCAGTGACCGATCGTCGGCTATCGATGCGCCCCTCTGAGATTGCATGGAGCGACCAGCCTGCGCTCGGGGGAGGCGCCAAGTTCGCGGTTCTCCTGGGGGACTTGTCGCAGCCGGGTGCCTACGTGTTCCGTCTGTCCGTGCCCGCGGGGCATCGTGCGATGCCGCATATCCATCCAGAAGAACGGATCTACACTGTCCTCTCTGGTACATTCCACCTCGGATTCGGCCACCGATACGACGAAAGCCGGCTTGAGGAATATCCGGAGGGGAGTGTTGTCATCGTCCGCGCCGAGCGACACCACTTCCAGCTGGCGAAGTCCACCGGCTATATCGTTCAGATCGAAGGAACGGGGCCTACCGCTGTCACGTACGTCGAGGCCGGGGACGACCCGCGTCGCTCCGAGAGGCGCGCCACCTAGGAACCTGACGTCGTCCACCGGCGGGACGTGCGCTCGAGCTTGAGGAGGTTCGGGCTCGAGAGCCCCGCGCGTCTGGGCCTCCGAGCAGGGCGGCACGGGACCGACTCGTGGGGTGGACACGACCGAAGGAGCAGTCCGGGGGAGAGGATCAGTGGCCGTTGGGCAGGTGTCTCGTTGGCGTCGTATGTAAGCTCCTGGTGAACCCGGGTCTGACTGTGGTTCATCGCACGGGGGGTTGGAGAGTCCGTCTGCGAACAAGCCGCGCGGTGTAGCCGGCCAGTGTTGCCAGCGCGCGAGCCGAACGCCTGGTCGCGGGGGTGAGGGGAACGCTGCGAGGGCGATAGACGACCCGTTCAACGAGGAACAGCGGCTCGAAGCTCGCGGTGACCTCGTTGACGGACCTCCGATGCGGAGGGCCCCACGAGCCGGTCTCCTCCCGTGCGACCCAAAAGAGCAGAAGGGGCGCCCCCGGTGCCAGCAGTCGTGCGAGGCTAGCGGAGTACTGGGTCCGAGTCCGGAGAGGCAGGGTATGGAAACACCCGACGTCGACCGCCGCTCTGAACCGGCGGGCTGGGAGCCGGCTTGCGAGGACGTCGTCGGCCACGAACACGGAGAGCTGATCGCCATCTGCGCGGGAGGATTCTGCCGCCCTGACCGCGCCAGGCGCGATGTCGATGCCCGTCGCCCGGAAGCCCTGAGCCGCTAGCCAGAGGGTATTGGTCCCAACGCCGCAACCGACGTCAAGAATGGGACCCGGCGGGCTCAACCAGCCATCCTGAACCGCTTGCACCAACGGCGGGTACGGCCCACGGTTCATCCACGGGAGCTCTCGAGCCGGGGTTTCGGAGTACAGGCGGGTCCACATCGCGCGGTCTGCCTCAGGCATCCCGGCTGAGGGTCGGCGCGTCATGCCGGGTCTCGAACTCGGCATCTGTCGGTACCCCCGAGCCTTGGCTGGTGCATGGCCGTTTCGAGCATCGAAGCGGCAGGCGGGCTGCGGTTCGTCTCCAAGGACGCTGGGCAGCCGCCACCGGACCAGGTGGCTCAGGACCCCGGACTCACGCGCTCGAGGCCTCGGTCGACGGCCCTACGTCTGCTACTTGCCCGCTCTGCCCCCGGTCCTCGCCGGCGGCACACCCACGTTTCGGAGCAAGCGCAGGTACTCGGCCTTTGTGAGCCACGTCACCTTCAGGTACTCGCGGAGGTAGCTGTCTGGCACCTTCAGCCGCCGGGCCTCGGCGATCGAGAAGGCGTACGCCTCGATCTCTGTGGGACGGTCGGGGTACCAGATCCGGCGGTCGGGCCAGATCTCGCGCCCTTGCTTCCGCTGGAGGATATGCAGGAACTCGTGGATGACGTCGAGGTAGACATCCATCCGGGGGCTATGGGCCAGGTGGGATTGAGAGACCACGATCACATCCTTCGTCGTCTCGACCATCCGAAACCCGGCGGAGCGAACTTCTGGCGGGGTTTTGGGCGGGGCGACATACATCCAGCCCGGGCCCTCCGACACCTCGGCCCAGGTTCCCCGTGCGACTTCCAGGATCCAGCGATCGTCGCCCGGATACTTTTGGAACGGAACCGTGTTTTCGAGTCCGCCGAACACCTTCAGCAGCGGGAATCTGCCCGCCGGCGTACTTCGGGCGGGGCGGAATACTCGAGGGACAGGGAACAGTTCCCGAGCGGCACCCTCGGCTACCCTTGGCAGCGCTGCGGGCGTTCGCCTTCTCGGCACGGGGGTCCGAGGGCGTTTCGACGGTTATAGCGGTATGTGCCCGGTGACGGACAGCAACCTCGCCCACACTCGGATTTCGGACCCGGCCACGCTCTGCCGTCGAGTAGTAGGACCAGAGAGAATAGTGGTTCGGCTTGGGGCAGGTATAGATAACAGTTCTTCATAGGGCGAGCCAATGGTGCATTCGACTCCGGCGGTTCTGAGAGCGCTCGTATTGGTCGGGATTCTAGTCGGTTCGGCCGCCGCGGTTTCCACCCTTGGGCTTCCATCGGGGGCCCACCCAGCCCCATCTACAGTCGCCGCCTCAATCATGTCGCCGAATACCGTCGTCAGTTCGGGGCCTGTCTCCTCGGTAGGTAACGGGAATGACTGGTACGCGGACGCGCCATCGGGCGATGTCATCGGTGTAGCGACCGGGACGTTCCCGGCGGAAGCGGGGGTAACGGGCGAGGTCTCCGCCACCGGACCGGGCGGGGGGCCCATCTGCTCGCTCGGGACCTCGAACTGCTATGGGCTTCAGATCAACACCAACCAGTTCCACCTCACCTACTCCGGGACGCCCACGACAGGGTCGGAGCAGTTCGTCTACCAGGACAACGGCAGCAGCTACGTCATGGCAATCTGGGTGATCCTCTACGGTTTCACGACCTGCCCGAGCCCCTCGCCGTCCGGCTACAGCTCTTGGGACCTCTATCTGGGCAACTGCTACGCCCACTCCTCGTTCGTCTCGGTCCCGACGGTCCCGGTCACAGACCTTTCCGCGGTGACGATGACGGGGTACGCCAATCAGTCGGGGACCGATGCGCTCGACTTTTGCGTTAACCCGGCCATCTCAGGCTGGCCGGTCTGCACCGCGACCTCGGCGTCCGACGCGATCAACCTGTCGTACGGGTGGACCGTGGCGGAGTTCAACGTGTTCGGGGATAACGGCGGCAGCGAGGCGGCCTTCAACTCGGGCGCCGCGCTTCAGGTCCAGACCCAGATCGCGACGGAAGGCGGCGGGGCGCTCGATCCGAGCTGCGCCGGCGAGCCCGGCTTCCACACTGTCGAGGACAACAACCTCTACCTCTGGCCGTGCAGCGCAAGCACTGCGGGGATCCTGTTCTGGGAGGCGAACGAGAGCTTTGGGCTCTCAGCGACGCCGGCGAGCGCCACGGTCCAGGCCGGCGAGCCCGCGTCCTACTCCCTGGGGTTCACCTCGTTCTCCGGAGTCCCGGCCCCCGTACGGCTCACGGTGGTCTCCCCGCTACCTCCCGGGGTCACCCAGACGTTCCCGGTCACCGTCACACCGCCGAGCTCCGGTGCGCTGACCCTGACGACGTCACCGTCCACACCGCTCGGGGACTACACCTTCACCGTCCAGGCTCAGATCGCGAGTCTGGTCGGCGACCCTAGCCCGGGTCCGCTCGCTACGACGACGGTCAGCCTGCATATCTTCAATTTCACCGTCTCGGTCTCCCCCGGCAGCCTGACGGTCCTCCGGGGGCTCTCGGTGGCGTCCGTGGCCGAACTGAGCTTGGACCCTGGCTCAACCACCGTCGGCCTGCCACTGGTCGTCCTCGCGGACCCTGGCCTGCCGGCCGACTCGAGTCTCTCCGGGTTCAATCCCGCGGGCTACGTCCTCAGCTCGCCCTTCCCCACGAGCGTGCCGTTCAGCATCCAGACCGCGCCGGCACCCTCCGGCTCCCTGGGCGACTTCCTGTTCAGCATCACCGGCACCGCACAGGGGTATCGAGCGGAGTGCAGAGCGCATCGGCGGCGCTCCACATTTACGATTACACCGTGGTCGTGATCCCCTCGGGCCAGACGGTACTCCGAGGAGCGAATCCGGCCGTCTACTACCTGGACCTCACCCTCGTGCCCGGGTCCTCCACGGCCGGCATCCCCGGGGAGACGATCGTCGTTACGGGCTTGCCGTCGGGGACGCCGCCTCCGGCGCTTAGTGCGCCCGCCATCACGCCCACGGTCTCTGGCTGCTCCCCTCCGCTGTGCCCGTCCCTCACCGTGACGACCGCGGGCCCCCCGTCGGGTCCGTTGGGTGACTCCACGTTCACCGTGATGGGCGTCGACCCGATCAGCGGCGGTGTTCGCTCGAGCAACGGCAACCTGCACATCTTCGACTTCGCCGCGACCATGACCTCCTCGGAGTTCCTGTTCCAGGGAGAGATCATCACGCTGCGAGTGAGCCTGCCCCTCGACCTTGGCTCGACTACAACCGGGCTCCCGAGCGTCTCCCTCACCCTCACCGGCCTGCCGAGCGGAGTTGTCGCGGTCGGATTCCCGTCCTCGCTGGTCGCCGGAGGCACCCAGACCTTCAAGCTCGAGACGTCCTCGGTCGGTGGCTACATCGGCTGCCCGCAGGTGTCGAACAAGGGGGGCCAGAACCTCCGGGGCGACAACCTCGCCCACTGCAACCTCGCCGGCTACAACCTGCGCGGCGACAACCTCCAGAATGCGAACCTCATGGACGCCAACCTCTCCAAAGCGAGCCTTCAGGGCGCCAACCTCCAGGGAGCGACCCTCGCGAGCGCGAACACCACTGGCGCCGACTTCCTGGGCGCCAACCTGCAGGGCGTCGACCTCTCCGCGGCCGGCCCTATCGGCACCTTCACGCTGACCGTCACCGCCACGGTCGACGGCGGGACGCGCATGGGGACATCGATCTTGACGGTCGGCGGAGACCAGATCTCGGGGGACCTGTTCTCGCTCGCCAACCTCCAGTCGGCCGACCTGGCCGGGGACGTGGGGGTCGGCACCTACTTCGTGGCGGCCAACCTGATGGACGCTAACCTCCAGGGCGGGAACTTCGAGAACGCCTACTTCTCGGCGTCGGACCTCGTCGGGACGCAGCTGCAGAACAGCAACATCACCCACGCGAACTTTGTCTTCGCCAACCTGGCAGCGGCCGACCTTGCCAAGGACGTCGGCGTGGGCGCGAACTTCGGCGGCGCGAACCTGTTCGACGCGGACCTCCAGAGCGGGAATTTCGCCGGCGCGAGCTTTGGTGGAGCGAATCTTCAGGTGGCGGACCTTGCGGGGTGCAACCTCGACGGCGCAACCTTCGAGCTGGCCAACCTTGAGAAGGCGGACCTGGCCAGCGTTGCAGCGGTCGGGGCGAATTTCCAATATGCCAACCTGATGGGAGCGACCCTCCAGGCAGGCGACTTCGCCAACGCGAACTTCATCGGCGCCAACCTGGTCGACGCGAACCTGTCGTACGGGAACTTCAACGGGGCGAACTTCACGCACGCGAACGCGTACGGTGCGAACCTCACCGGCGCGACGTTTGTCGGTGCGACCGACCCACCGTGAGCAGCTGGTGTGATCCCCCACTCGCCACGGACTTCCGATGGGGTCGGGAGAGAGGCGACCGGGTTCGGTCGACGGGGTAGGGGAGCGGCAGACCCGGCGGCGGGCGATCCCCAACATCGCCGCCGGATCGGCCGGACTCGGCAGCGGCTGCAAGCTCGGGTGAGTCCCCGTCAGGCGGCCAGAGCACGAGTGCGCAGTGGCGGCGGAGCTCGGCTGTGCTCAACGCCTCTTGAGCCTCACTCGTTGGAACCCCCGCGCCCTTGCGGGGTGGGCCCCCGGCGAGACCCGCGCCCACCCCTGAACCGGCAGCCCGGGCCTTCCGAGGACGGGGTAGTTTCTTTCCGGAACGGCTAAGTCGGCACGCTGTCGTAACGACGGCCGCAAGCTTGGGTGGGAGCTTTCGCCGATGCATCGAACTGGCAGGGCCCGAGCTCGACCGGCCTCCCCTGGCGCGTTGGGCTACCTGTCGCTGAACCGAAAGGACTGGGATCGAACGGCCGAGTGGTACGAGAATCGTCATAGACGGTCGCTCGAGCTAGAGCGAGGGAAGGCGTGGGGGACGTTTCGCATCCCAGAGCGTCGCCTCAATCTTCTGGGCAAAGTCCGCGGAAAACGAGTCCTGGAGCTCGGCTGTGGCGCGGCCGATTGGTCGATCGCCTTGGCCCGGGAGGGTGCACGAGTTGTCGGGCTCGACTTTTCCAAGACGCGGCTGCGTCAGGCGAGCGATCGGGTCCGAAGGGCCGCGGTCCGCGTTTCGCTCGTCGAGGCTAACGCCGAGTCGATCCCGTACCCCGACGAGCACTTTGACTTGGTCCTCTCAGACTATGGAGCGACGACGTTCACGGATCCGGGGCGGACGGTCCCCGAGGTCGGGCGGGTCCTTCGGGCCGGCGGCCTCTTCGTCTTTGTCCATGCGAGCCCCTTTCGCTCCGTCGCTGAGGACTTCGAAGCTGGGGGTCTTCAACGGACACTCGTCCGAGATTACTTTGGGTTGAGAAGGCTCCGGGCCCCCGAGAGTGTTGAGTTCCAACGTCCCTACGGAGAGTGGATTCGGCTGTTCGGGGCAAGTGGCCTAGTCGTCGACCGGCTCATTGAGCCTCAAGCCCCCAGGTCGCCTCAGAGCTCGTACTTCTCACGCCGGGACCAACGTTGGGCCCGACATTGGCCGGTCGAGTCGATCTGGAGGTTGGTCAAGGCTCGAGCCGGGGAGGCGTCTCGACGCCGCAAACCCGCGACGTAGCAGGCCTCCGGAATTACCGAACTCCTCGGCGGGTCCGGTCCGCTTCGCAGCAGCGGGGGATCTCGGGCTACAGCCGCGTGAAGTAGAACCTTCCGTGCACGGCTGAGTCAGACGCCCTCCAGGCTTCGGGGCGAGGTCCCAAAGGCTACGGGGGCCAGCGCCAGGGTGCGGGGTGGAGCGTTTTTACCGCGTGGAGCCAATATTCTAGCGTGTCCGAGTCGCTAACTCGCCCCACAAGGATTACCTCACGGAACGGACCCGGCGACTCCTCAAGTCTGTGAAGGGGGAGGGTGAGAGCTACGATGACCTGCTCCAGGGTCTGCTGGAGGAGGCGTGCTTCGACACAGAGTTCTACGCCGAGATCGAGCGACGCTGGAGAACTGAGAGGCGCTCGACGGGCCCCAGCATCATGAAAGCGGCGGGCCTCGCGCGACCCCCTACCAATTCCAGTTCCTCGGGTCGGCGAAGTCAGAGTCCTTAGCACTCCCCGCTCGCATCCGCGTCCTCTTTCGAGAGAGACTCGTCTACCGACTCAGGACTCCCTTCCGGTCGTATCCGTGGCTCCGTGTCCGGCAAGGGGCACGCCGTGTTGGCGAATGGAGGTTCCGCCTGGGCGAATACCGGGCGTTCTACAGGGTCGATGGCATGACCGTGATGTTCACGCGGACCGCCCGGCGGCCAAAGGCGTACCCAAGGAGACCACCTGAACCGGGGCACTAGCCGAACGGTTCCGGACAGTGCCTCTCTCTTTCACTTCCCTGGCGAAAGGGCTGACCCGCGCGCGCCCTGCTCAGTGCGGGGGTCCCGAGGGGGAGGGAGCCGTTTGTTCCCCCGCCTGCGCCCGCTTGGGGAGGTAGCGGTAGACCAGGTAGGCGAGGATGGCCACGTAGAGTATGACGCCACCGGCAATGGCGAGCGCGACGTTCTCCCACACTCGGGAGGTCCCGACGTCTTGGATGTATCCGAGCGCTCCCGAGAGAACTACGGTAAAGCCGAGCCCCAGACCGATCTGAAGCGCACCCGGGCGCCGCCGGTAGAACGCGATCGAGACGAGTCCTGGTAGGATCATTCGTCTCCGCAGTTGCTGGCACCCGTGTCGACTTGGTGGCAGGTCAAAGGACCACCTCCCGCCGAAGCTTGGCGAGATCCTTCTCGAAGGAGGCGGAATCCAGCCGACCCGTGAGCATCCCGCGGAGGGTAGGCCCACCGTGACGATCCAGGATCTCCTCGGACGAGTCCAATACCAAAGCTCGCTCCCACCGCACAACGGGATGGCGTTCGCGGAGCAACTGGGGCAAGGTAACCCGGCCCTTGGAGCTGGTGGTAGCGGAGTGGCCCATGCTTCTGCATTCCCGCGCTAAGGATATCTCCTTGCCAGCGGGTACGGAAACTGAACACGCCAGCCACCCCTTGAGCTCTCGATGAGCATCTCCCTGCCGAAGCGGGGTTCCACGAAAGTCGCGCGCGTTCCGCGGAGGGATCTGTGAGGTTCATGGCGTTGCTCGCTGTACGGACCCGACCGGCGTGCCGCAGCTACGAGCTTAGACCCGCCTGGACTCCTCCCTAGAGCATGACGAACGCCCGGCCGCTCCTGTTCCTAGTCCTTCTCACTCCATGCGTTGAGTTCCTCACGGGCTCCACCTCCTTTGGGGCAGCGACCACCGTTCCGTCCGCTGCCTTCACTTTCTTCTTACTCACCTGGCCGAGCTACGCGTTCCCGGTACTCCTGATACGGGAGGCCGTGCGTGGCGGTGGTCAGGGTCGCCGGCGCAGCGACTCCACATCGGGGCGGGCCAGCTCGCCCCGGACGTAGGCGATCCGCTCGCCGAGGGTTGTCGCAGTGCCGAAGCGCCGGGCGATCACCTCCGCTTTGTCGAGGTGCTCGGGGCCGACCCCGTCGATCACGTTCGTGACGATCTTCTCCGCATAGGCCTTCCAGCGCTTCGTCAGCAACCGAGTGTACCAGACCGCTTCCGGAGTGGCGAACGCTACCCCCTCGGCTTCCGTGGATCCTTCGTCAACCAGGTAGCGGAAGAACTCCTGCGCCGCGCCTGTCCCGGTGAAGGCAGCGCCGTTGATCACGTCCAGCGGGACCCCGCCCAGCGGCAGGATCCGAAAGCGGGCGGTCTCCCGGGTCTCCCAGTCGAAGGCAAGTTCCGGCTCCGCCCGGAGTTCGGCTACCGTCCGCGAGAAGTCGCGGGTGGCAACCATCACGTCGACGTCCCGGGTCGCGGTCGCCGCGGTGAGGGCGATCGCCTGGCCCCCGATCACGACGTAGGGGATGCCGCGCCGTCGCAGGATCGTGTCCGCGGCGGCGACGCCGGCTTCGATCACGCCGCATCCCGGAGCGGAGGGTTGTTCCGCTCGATCCATGCCAGCTCCCTGCGGGAGAGACGGCGGCCCACGACGGGAATCGCAGGAGAGAACTCCTGCAGGCGGACCTTGGTCGCGGCCGATTCCAGCCCCTCGTTCCGGACCCGTCGGTAGAGCTCGTTCGGGTCGAGGTTCGCCCGGTTGCGCGCAGCGACGACCCGGGCCGCGAGCACGTCGAACCGCAGGAGGAGGGTCACGAGCTCCACCACGGTCGGGTCCCGCAGGCACTCCTCATCCCGTACGGAGAGGACCCGAAAGTCGGAGAGGACACTCGGCACGAGACGCTCGGGAAGCGCGAGCCACGGCCGGAACTGCACGGGATAGCCCGACCGGCTTACCCACTCCGATGTCAGGAGGAGGACGGGGACGTGGCGTCGCCTCAACATCTCGACGTCCTCCACCGACCGGACCAGGGGCCGGAACTCCTTCGGTGGACGACCCCGGCCCCTCGTCGTCGAGGTGAGCATCCGATGGGGAAGGGAACGCTCGCCGTGCTCGCGCAGCAGCGTCGCCCCGATCCTCATCGCTCACTAGTCTGTCTACAAAGTATATATATTATATTTCGCTCCCCGCCCATCACCGGCGGGTGAACGCCACCGCCGGAGCCCGCCGTCCGGTCGCCCGCAGGCTACCGGAGGTCGGACGAGGACGAGATCAAGAATCGGCTCTAGGGCGGTGGCCGAAGGCGCGGTAAGCCACCACTGTCACGGCCGCCACGGTCACGACCGTAACAACCGGCGCGAAGGCACGGGCATAGACCATGAGAGCAGCGCCGACCGCCGCGCCCGAGAAGAGGGCGACGACGGCGAACCCACCCCGCCGCTGCGCCGGCCCCGATATCCCGAGGGCTGGGAGGTCGACCATCAACCCGGTCAGTGCCGTGGTGATGACCGTGGTGGTCAGGCCCGGGACCGCCAGATGCCGTGCGGCGGCATTCTGCATCCCCATCCCGAGGGAACTTAGGCCGATCAGGACGTAGAGCAGCGTAGCGCTCGGTTCTCCGCTGACCGCGGCCCAGCCCGAGGCGAACGCGGCCATGCACGCGAGGACCCCGCACAACACCCACGTGGCACGCACTGGCCACACCCCAGAAGGCCGCGGTCGCTGGAGGAGCTGACCGGCGGCGACCGCGCCGGCACAGAATCCTACGACTGCGGCCACCGAGTGCAGAGCCGTCAGGATGCTGCGTCGGCCTACGGCGAGGGCCAGGAAGACGACGTTCCCCGTCATGTTGGCGGTGAAGATCTGCCCGAGGCCAAGGTAGCTCACCGCGTCCACCACGCCGGCGGCGAGCGTCAGGCCGATCAGCAGACCGTCTCTCGTTCGTTCGGATCTGCCTGGTCCAACCGTAAGGACGGCTGACCCAGCGGGCAGCTCTGGGGTGCCTGTCATCCGACCGGCGGGAAGCTCACTCGACCCTCATCAGATTCGCGGATGCGGGGTGGGTTCAACCAGACATATTGAGTCCGATCGGCGCGACCCAGCGTACGTGTCCCTGACCTCTGGCCTACGGTTCGACCACCCGTGCCTCGTTGGCAACGAAGCACCCCCCGGGGTCCTTCGGAGGAAGACCGTCGATCGAGGAGGCTGGCCCTGCGCATGAATCGCGGGGATCCTCGAGTGGGGTTTGGAAGGGGGTGCAGTTTCCCGACTCGCGACCTACTTCGCGGCGGCCCGAGCTGCGATCTGCGCTCGGGCGGCTTGCGCGATGTCAGCCCCCGTGTTCGCATGACCATTGATCCCCCAGCCGCCCTCCGGAGACTCCGTGATGAGCACCCACGTGCGCTCCGCCAGTGTCGGGTCCCCTGCGGCCTTTGCAACAAGGTCGGTAAGTTCACGAACCACCCCCAGCTGTTTGTCACGGTCCAACACACCCACCGGTGTGAGAACCTGGACCCGGACGTAGTTGCGATCTCCGTCCACGTTGGACACCGAGCCGTCGGGCAGGTCGTGGACGAAGGCGGCCGTGTTCTTTCGAAACATGGGCAGATCCGGTACCTTCTCCCACCGCATGACGGCGGCGGCGAGTTTCTGTGCAAGGGCGTGGTTGTCCGCGAATGTCCCCGCGGTGGCGTAGACGTCGATCATCGGCATTTTTGGCCCCGCCCGACGGATTATGATGACCGTCATATAGCTGTTGACTGTTCCGCGGTGCGGTTCACCGCCGAAACGACCTGATACGTTCGAGAGGGAAGGGGGGGTCCGCACGCCGAAGGACGGTCGGTCGCGAATGGTCGCCAGTGCGGCCTCCCTCATCGGGTCCCGTGGCTTTGCGGCCACCTCCTTTACCGAGGTGTTGAAAGACAGCCGAGCGCCTCGTGGTTCAATCTATCACTACTTCCCTGGAGGAAAGCGTCAGCTGGTCCGGGACGCGCTGCATCAGACCACGGAACAGATCCTGGCCTACCAACGAACCTGCACGGCCGATACGGCCGCCGGCGTCTTGGATCACTTTGTGGACCTCTTTCGCCAGTCGCTCGTCGCTTCGCAGTGTCGAGCCGGATGCCCGGTCGCGGGCGTGGTGATCGATACGGAAGCGGTCGACGGTCCTCTCGGGGAGACCGCGCGGCAAGGCTTCCGATCCTGGATTGCCCTTCTCGCGGGTCAACTCGTCGTCGCTGGGCTCGCGCGGGCCGACGCCCGTTCGCTAGCTGTGACGACACTGGCGTGCGCGGAGGGGGGACTCGTCCTTTGCCGGGCCGAAGGCACCGTCGCGCCCCTCGAAACCATCGCCCGGCAGCTTCAGACCTTGGCGACCTCTGCGAAGACGAAGAAGAGGTGAAGCGAACGGCTCCGGGACCTTTCGCCCTGGTCAAGAGACATCGGCCCCCCTTCGGCCGGACGAGGTTGACTCCGACACGTCACGAAGGGACCGCGGTCCTCCTCCAACCCAGATGTGCCGGAGACTGAAGTGAGCGACCAGACGGGCGGCCTTCCGACAGTGACACCGCCGGCGGGGCGCCCGACAAGGGAGGACTGGGTCGCCCTCTCCGTCGTACTGGTCGGTACCTTCATGGCCATCTTGGACGCCTTCATCGTGAACGTTGCCCTCCCGACCATCCAGCGCACGATCGGCGCAGATTCGTCGGACCTCGAGCTGGTCTTGGCCAGCTACACGTTGCTCTACGCGGTCTTCTTGATCACCGGCGGACGCCTCGGCGATATTTTCGGCCGGAAGCGGATGTTTCTGACCGGGATGGCCGTATTCACCATCTCCTCGGCCATGTGCGGCCTCTCGCCCACGCCGGATTTTCTCATTGTGTCCCGGGCCGTCCAAGGTTTCGGTGCGGCGATGATGTTCCCTCAGATTCTCTCCATCATCCAGGTCACCTTCCAAGCCCAGGCCCGCGTGGTCGCCCTGGGGATCTTCGCGACCGTCATCGGGTTTGCCGCGGTCTTCGGTCAACTGCTGGGGGGTTTCCTGATCCAGATCAATCTGGCCGGCCTTTCCTGGAGACCCCTCTTCCTCGTCAACGTTCCGATCGGGATCGTGGGGGCGGTCATGGGGGTGATCGCCCTCCGCGAGTCGAAGTCCACGTTGCCTCCCAAGCTGGACTTCGGAGGCGTGGGCCTGATCACGTTAGCTCTCGCCTCGTTCGTCGTTCCCCTCGTCGAGGGGCCCTCGTTGGGCTGGCCTCCTTGGACCGTGGGCCTCCTGATTCTCTCGGCCCCGTTCCTGGTAGTATTCGTGCTCTACGAGCGAGGGAGGATCTCCCGGGGCGGTTACCCGCTCATCAACATCCGCCTGTTCGCCCAGCGATCGTTCTCGGTGGGTCTGCCCCTCACCATCGTCTTCTATACCACCCTGAGCGGCCTCTTCTTCCTGCTCGCGATCTTCCTGCAGGACGGGCTGGGACTCACCCCGTTCGCGGCGGGCCTGACGTTCACGGCCCTCGGAGCGGGCTTCATCCTTGCCTCCCTCGCGAGTCTTCGCCTGGTCCCCCGGCTGGGACGCCACATCTTGAGCCTCGGGTATGCGCTGGACGTGCTCGGCTACGCGCTGGCGATCCTGCTGCTCCGCGAGTACGGGACTGCGATCACCCTTCCGGAGCTTGCCGCGCCCCTCTTCATCATCGGGCTTGGCAACGGATTCGGCCTCTCGCCCCTCATCGGCATCGTTCTCGCCGGGGCGAAGTCCGAGGACGCCGGCCAAGCCTCCGGCATGCTGTCCACCGCGATCCAGATCGGGAACACGATCGGGGTCGGAGCGTACGGGCTGCTCTTCTTCGGCGTGTTGCATCTCTCGAAGGCCGCCACGGAACCCGGCCGGTATGTCTCTTCGCTGGAGACGACGCTCGCCTTCTTTGCCCTCTCATCCCTTGTGGTCTCCGGCTTGGTGCTGAGCCTGCCTGCGGCGGTCCGGGGGGACGGAAGGATGTGTTGCTCCAGCAGCATCTGAGACCTCTGCCGGGCTTGGCCTACTCGCTCTTTTTCATCAGCGGAGGCAGAATCGGACGACCGCTGTTCAACGAGATGATGGCAGACGCAACGCGTCACCGGCTGGAGGGGATCAAGGGCCCGGAAGACACCTTCCCGGACCACATGGTTCGTCAATTCCTTGGCATAAACCGGGAAGAGCAGTCCTGGATCAAGTATCTGATGCGGGAGGCGCTCGAGTCCGGCGGCAAGTTCGAGATGCTCCCGGAGGAGCGAGAGAAGGTCATCCGACGCTTCCTCCAGGACACCCGAGACCGTCAGGAGAGAGGGCTCGTTACGCCCGGCGTGGACCCCGAGTACCTCACGCTGCTGATCTTTGCCGTCAGCTTCTATCCACGAATGTTCGCCGCGGTGACCCGGACCCTAACCGGTCTGGACCCCGGCGACCCCGAGTTCGAGCGGCGCTGGAGCGCCTTCCTGCGAGAGTTGGCAAAGAGGTTCGTAACCATTCACCTTTCCGGACCTCCTGAGAGCCCTATACCGTACGAGCGATAGTACTTTCCGGTGAAACGCTTCTCCCCCTTTCGAGGGAGAGGTGTACGCCCAAGACGCTGCGGAACTGTTCCCCTCCGACGACGACAACGAGTCGATTACCCTCGACCCGGAGGAGCGGAAGGCCGTCCGCAAGCGCCTGGAGAAGGCGAACGAACTTGAGAAGGAGAACCGCGAGCTCCGCGAGAAGAACCGACGTCTCCAGGAGGAGCTTCGTCGCATCAAGGCCTCCGCCCCTTTCCTCGCCGCCTCCGATCTGACCGCCGAGGCCGGAGGAGTCCCTTCGAGCCGAGTGTTCTATCGACGGCCCTCCCGGCCTCGCGAGCCGCAGCCGACGGGCGGCCAAGAGGGCCACGAGGGACGCTCGCGCGAGCGCCCCGTCCCCAACTCCCCTCCGCTCCGACTCCGCCTCGAGCGGTGTGGCGACTGCGGCTCGCCGCTCGGGGAGCCCTTCGAGGTCCGTCGCCGAACGATCACCGACCTTCCGCCTCCCCAGCCCCTCATTTTCGAAGTGGAGATCCCTCGCTACACCTGTCCCGGATGTCACCGCCGAGTCGAGCCTCCCTCTCCCTACCCTCGGAACCGACCCTTCGGGTTCGCGCTCATGGCTCGAGTCGTCCACCTTCGGATGCTCGGGCTGAGCGTCCCGAAGATCGTCGACTGCCTGAGAGAAGGCCACGGGGTCGTCGTGAGCCCCGCGGTCGTCCTGAAGATCGAACGGCATGCGGCGGAGGCGCTCGGGCCTCTCTACGAGGGACTCAAGGAACAGGTGCGCACCGTCCCCGTGGTCCACGGGGACGAGACCTCCTTCCGGATCGGCGGGCAGAACGGCTGGATGTGGGTCTTCTCTCACCTCAAGGCCGTGGTCTATCGGATCGCCCCGAGCCGAGGCCAGGATGTCGTGCGAGAGATGCTCGAGGGGTACGAGGGAACCATCGTGCGCGATGCCTGGGACCCGTACGACTGCCTCACGACGGCGAAGCACCAGCTCGACCTCCTCCACGTCAATCGGTGGTTGGAGCGGGCAGAGTGGACCCACCGCGTCGAGCCACGGCCGCTACTTCGGGAGGTCGAGCCCAAACTGATGAGCGCGGGACGTCCCCACGAGGAGTTCCTCCGGTTCGCCGATGGAGTGCGGAGGATCCTCCGAGGGGTGATCCACTGGTCCGAAGCGAACCCCGAGGCCCCTCCTCGATTACGGCGCAGGGTAGAGCGATCGGCGAGGCGAGTGCTCACGCGCCTCCTCAACGAGCCGTGGAGGGACGCCGATGCGATCCGGATCGCGAAGGAGCTCCGACATCGAAGGGGGCAGTTGTTCACCTTCGTGACCGAGCCCGGGGTTCCGTGGCACAACAACGAGGCCGAGACCCAGGTGAGGCAGGGCGTGCTGTTCCGGAAGATCAGCGGCGGCCGCCGCTCGTGGATGGGCGCAGGGGTGTTGGAGCGACTGCTGACGGTCTATCGAACCTGTCGGAAGCGGGGGATCAAGTTCCTCGATGTGGTGGTCGGCGCGCTCCAGGGGAAGGGCTACCCCGGGTTCGGAGTCACGTCAGGCGCTCCAGAAACCTGAGTGTTTACAGAGGTTCGAGGCAGACTCGGGGCCCTCGCAGTAACGGCCCGGCAGCGAACCCGGGCATTCCGTTGCGGCCTCCACGGACTTTCCCATCACGCCTCCCGCGAGTTGGCCCTCTCTACCTCTCAAGAAATCCGTGGTGTGACCAACCTCAGTCGTAACCGGCCACCCGTCTGAGTGTTCAATCGGATTTGCACACCCTTGTGCCTTGCCCGTAGTGAATCGGGAAGTTGTCCCGAGCCCAATCCCAAGCAAGTCTTGAACTGACCAAAACCAGCCACCTCACCCCGCATTGAGGGGCCAAGGACCTGCCCCCAGAGATCCGCTTGAATAGGACGAGGGGAGCTCAGGGGCACCTGGTCGCGCCCAGACGATAGCTATTAGTAGATACAACTAATACAATGTACACCAAGCTTGTTGAGGTGAAACTGATGAGCGACTCTATCGTCTCGGTGATGGGGAGCGTTACTCGGGCGTACACGCTCGCAATCCTAGCCGGCACTCGGCTGCCTCAGACGGGCTATCGAATCGCCAAACTCGCGAGTCTCTCTCCCCCAAATGTCTACGTCGAGCTACGCAAGCTGGCCAGGGATGGCATCGTGGAGAGGCGCAAAGCCGGCTGGGTGCTCTTGGATGAGCGCGTTCGGACATTCTGCGAGGGTCAGGGACCCCTCTTTGAGAGGAGTTTTTCGCTCGACGATAAGCGGGCGTGGGTTCGGAAAAATCGGCGCCGGATCTCCCGGGTGCTCAAGCTGCCTATTCCATCCGCAGAGTCTTCCAGGAGTCGAACGCCGAGGTTCATGGACGAGTTTGGTCGATCTCGGACAAAGAACGAGCTGCTCCGAGCCGCCGGTCTTAGCACATCCCGACACCGGGGCCGATGACAACCCCGGACGAAGTCCAGTCGATCCTTACTCGAGCGAAGGGTGATGATCGACGAATCCTGTACTTCGTAGCGCTCCTCCGACGTGCGGCGGCCCTTGGACCAGATGACTTGGTTGTCGTGGGGGGCTCGGCCATGGAGATCTACACGGAGGGGGCCTACGTATCAGGTGACATCGACGTCTGCGGACCTCGCGATCCCATTGCTTCGGCCCTGGCGGCTTGGGGGTTCAAGAAGCCAGGACGGGAGTGGGCCCGCCTAGACTGGAAGATAGTGCTCGATGTTGTCGGGCCCTGGGTCAGCGGCTCGATGCGACTCTCACGGGTGGTGGAGACACCCTATGGAACGGTCCGGGTCGGCTCGATTGAGGACCTGATCATCCGCCGACTCGCCCTCGTGAAGTTCTGGAACGAGCCGGACGAGTATCGGAATGCCAGGCTTCTGGCCCTTCTGCCCGGCCGAGATTGGGACTACCTTGCGTTCCAGTCACGAATCGAGGGCTTGAGCGCAGAACTGGCGCGCCTTCGGAAGTCCTCGGACCATGCACCGCCGCATTAGTGCGGGTCGCTGCTACGCGGTTGGGTGAGACGCACCTCGTCTGTGTCGGTGTGGCCGGGTGCGTTCCACTAGACTTTCGCCTCGTCGGCTGTCTAGACGAGACACCCCAGTCCCCGTCGCGATGGCTCTCGCACCATGACTCTGCGGGGGCACTTGACGCGAAGAAGGACCCTCTGCCGGAACCGCTCCGCCTCTAACGTCCTCGTGGGCCCGTCGATGCTGGCTTAGCTCTGCCACGCGGGCGACACCCTCAGTGTTCCGGCGCAGCGAGCTGTCTCTCAGGAACTAAGTATGGACAGGTCGTGCAGGGCACCGTGCCCTACGAGCCGGTCCTGACGTGGTTACTCGAGGAGAACCAGCCCTCAGTCCGATACTACACACTGACCGACTTGCTCGACCGCAAGGATGACGACCCCGAAGTGCGGGCGGCTCGCAAGCGGATTCCTCGAATCGGCTGGGCGAGCGAACTCCTAGACCGGTAGGGACCGAACGGATTCTGGGAACGGCGCGAGCCGCGGACCGTTAAGGAGTATCTCTATTTCTTGTGGTTTCCGGAATTCTCGTCCACCATCTGGAACGCCATCGTTCTCGGCGACCTCGGCCTCACCTCGGCCGACCCCCGGATCCAGAGGACCGCAGATCGACTCTTCGAGTACAAGCTGGGGCTCAGCTCCATGATCAACCTCTATCATGAGGAGATGTGCGCCGTCGGGAACGCGGCCCGGACGCTCACCCGATTCGGCTATGGGGAAGACGCTCGGGTGAGGAGGCTTTACGACTGGATCCTCGACGACCAACGACCCGACGGGGGCTGGAACTGCAGCCAAGGTACGCCGGGAACGCTGGAGCGGTGGGAACCCTTGGCGGCATTGGCCGCGCTGCCGAAGTCGGCGCGCTCAGGCCACATGGAACAATCTATCGTGCGGGGCGCGGAGTTCTTCCTGAAGCGCGGGCTGTTCCGTGAAGGTCCCCGGTACGCCCCCTGGTTCCGGTTTCACTACCCGAACCACTACTTCTACGACGTTCTCGTTGGACTTGATCTCCTGACGAAGTTGGGCTACTCGAGCGACCGCAGGCTCCGCCCCGCGCTGAAGATATTGGGCGAGAAGCAGCGGCGCGACGGCCGTTGGATTGCCGACCGGTCGAACCCCGACGCGCCGACATCGCTGCTTCACTTGCATGTGAAGAAGGTGCGGCCGCTACAGCTCGAGCCGCCGGGCCGGCCGAGCAAGTGGATCACGCTCACCGCCCTCCGGGTGCTAAAGCGAGTCGAGGACGCGAGTTGAGCACGGCTGGTCGGGAGACAACACGCTCCTGAGGCCGCTGGATGCGCGAGAGGGGCCCGTCAAGGACGCAGCCGGAGATACGGGCCACGAAAATTCGAAGGGGCCAGTCCAGTTCGGGCCTGGTCTCACTCAGGGCCCCGAATAGTCGGTCATATTGAGTCAAGGTGGACCGTTTGCTCGCAGCCCTCCCAGGCAAATCAGCGCGCGCGGCGGAGGGATCACCGACAAGGCGGTGTCGACTGACGTCCGACCTTGTCCTACTCTGGCTGTTCGAGACGGCGAGGCGAGCCCCGCAGAAACGGGTCTCCTTCGGAGAGCCGTGGCCGGCTCAGGGCGCCAAAGGCTTCGACATTAACACGTTGGTTTCGGCATACCCTAACTTCGTGTAGAGCTTCCTCGCCCCCAGGTTGTCACCAAACACGTGGAGCGAGAGTTTCCGCGCTCCCTTCGCTTCCGCCATCCTCTCAAGGGCGCGCATGGCTCCTTCGGCGTATCCCTTCCGCCGGAAGTCTTCGAAGATGAGGAGATCGTAGACGAAGCCACCGCGAGGCTCGATCGCGAGCCAGCTCACTCCGACCTTCTCGTCGGGAGGATCCGCGACTATCGTGTAGAGGAAGTGATTCGCTGTCTGTAGACCGGCTGGCAGCAGCTTTTGGACTTCCTTCCTAGCCTCGGCCAGGCCTTCTTCGGGGGTCCAGCGTCCCGCTCGAATGTGATCCTCCGCATAGGACCGGACCAATCGGTCTAGGTAGGCGTCGAAATCGGCCGGTTCCATCGGGACGAGCCTGACCACAGAGGGCCCACTCATTGACATTCTTGAGACCTTCGGCACCGAGATTTCCCATCGGTAGGCTTCGTTGTCCGTGGGACTGCGCCTTGGTCGACGAGGGTGTGGGACGGTGAGGTTGACAGCTGCACACACTCCGCGGAGTTAGACTAGTTCGACCACCTCCGCTGCGGGGATCGGTGGGAGCCCAATGCGTACCGCTCGGACCCGGGGGACCTAGCTCTTGCGACGGGAACCAGCTCGGCGACCTTCCACCGAGCGGGCCAAACCGGTCGACCAGAGTGTGTTCAATCGGCCTTGAGCGTCTTCGAGCAGTCTTGACAGTCGGGTCTCGAGGATCGCTACGTTTGCTCGTCGGGTGGGTAGACGCCGTGGCAGTGGCAGCGGTACGGTGGCCGTCGTGCACGCGCTTCTGAAGGTCACCCCGTCCGTGCAGGAGCATCCAGAACCGCGTCGGGGTGACGCTCCGGAATCTACGAACGCACCAAGGAACCTGCGGTCCTCTTGGGCGGCCGCTGGAGAAAGTCTGCAGCGAACGGGCTTGCGCCCCTCGAACTCTAAGTGCCTTCCTCCGCGATAGAGCGGCAACACCTGGGTGCGGCCAAGGCAAACACCCACGCCAAGCCGAGGTGAGCGTCCGAATTCGGGAGGACTGTCCTCGCACTCACGGGCCGCTCAGCGGAACCGACACAACCAGGCCCCTTGGCTTCCGACCCCCCCCCGCCCCGGAGACCAGACCAAATCGGGAAAGAGGCTGCCGTTCGGTCACGTACATCTACTAGAACTCCTTACTTCCCGCCGCCGTAGACCGGTGGGTCGCACGCCACGCCTGCGGGCGGAGGCGTTCGGTTCGTGAAGGTCAAGGGGCTGAAATGACACCAAAGCGAACGTTGTCGATAGGAATCGTCGTCGCCCTAGCGGTGCTCATGGTCGTGCCGCTGTCCGCCCTCTCGCCACCGCGAGCCGCCTCGTTGCCGGCCTCCGCTGCACCTTCAACGCCGTCGGTCACGTCCTCGTCCGGAATCGCATCCAGCCGCTCATCGACGCCCTCTTCGGTTCCCTCTGGGAGTTCGGGCCTCTCGCTCCGTACGGAGGGGTCCTCCGGAGGTGCGACAGGTCCGTGTAACTACACGATCACGTTCAACGAGAGCGGCGTCCCGAACGGTGCGGCCTGGGACATCACCGTCAACGGGACGACGATAAGTGCGACCGTTGGCGGGTCGCCGCCCGGCACCAGCATTACCTTTTTCGGATTGTGCGGAGGGCCTTACGCCTTCTTTGTCAGCTCCCCGCCAGGGTACTCGGCGAACCCATCGGCAGGAAAGGTCGTGATACCCGCGGGAACCGCCCCCGGAAGCGAGGTCTACCAGACGATCGTATTCCGCACGGCTGCCCCTTGCAGCTACACCGTCACGTTCAACGAGACCGGCCTTGCGCCGGGGACATCGTGGGACGTTACGCTGGACGGGACGACGATGACCGTGACGGTGGGAGCCTCGCCGACGGGCGCCCAGTCGGGGACGAGCATCACCTTCTCCGGGCTGTGCGTCGGGAGCTACACGTTCGTGGTGAGCTCACCCCCAGGCTACTCGGCAAGCCCCGCGTCCGGTGTGGTCGTAATCCCTGCGGGTTTGGCGCCGGGGAGCGAGGTTTACCAGACGATCACGTTCAGCGAGTCGGCCCCCTGCAGCTACACTGTCACGTTCAACGAGGCCGGCCTTCCATCGGGGACATCGTGGGACGCCACGCTGAACGGCACAACGGTGACCGCCACGGTAGGGACCTCGTCGTCGGGCGGGCCGTCGGGGACGAGCATCACCTTCTTCGGGCTGTGCATCGGCAACTACACGTTCTCGATCAGTTCGCCAGCCGGCTATTCGGCGAACCCGGCGTCAGGGGTCATCGTCGTGCCGCCGGGTCTCGCGGCGGGGAGCGAGGTCTATGAATGGATCCAGTTCAGTCCGACGACGCCCCCGTGCAGTTACACGGTGACGTTCAACGAGACCGGCCTACCGTACGGACCCACCCAGGGGGTGTCCTGGGACGTGACGCTGAATGGGGTGACGATGACCGTATCCACGGCCCCGTCGAGCGGGTTGCCCGGTTCCTCGACCATCACCTTCTCCGGGCTGTGCGTCGGGAGCTACACGTTCGTGATGAGTTCGCCGCCCGGCTATTCGGCGAACCCCGCGTCGGGGGTCATCGTCGTGCCGCCGGGTCTCGCGCCGGGGAGCGAGGTCTACGAGTGGGTCCAATTCGGTCCGACGACGGCCCCGTGCAACTACACGGTGACGTTCAACGAATCCGCCCTACCGTACGGAGCGGCCTTTCCGGAGGTATGGGACATCACTCTGACCTGTCTTCCCGCGGGTTTAGGTAGCAGGTAGATACTCGCTCGCTCCGAGGGTGGCGAGGAGTTCCTTCTGCTCCTTGGTGAGACGGGTGCACCATTCCCGGACCGATTTCCCGGCCCCAAACCGTACCCACGAGACGCTCTCGAGGGCGCGGAGCGCCTCCGAGAGGTGGCGCTCGGGGTATTTCTCCTGCAACCTCCGCTCCGCCCAGCTCCAGAGCAGATAGGCCACATAGACGACCGTGGCGTAGGCGTCCAACCGATCCTTTCGTCGGTAGCGCACCGGCCCCAACGAGAGATCCCCCTTGCTGGTGCGAAACGCCTTCTCCACGGCATCCTTCGCGAAGTAGGTGCGGTACATCTCCGGTCCATCGAGGGCGAGGTCGGTGCTGAACAGCAGGAACCTCCCGTCCAGCGTCCGCTCCCGCTCCACGGCCGTCGAATCCACTCGGAACCCGCGACGGCCGGGTGAGGAGACGATCACATCCCCCAGTTCCCCCTTGATCTCCGCCAGCCTCGCTCTCGACACCGGCCCCTCGAGCTCTTGGAGCAGGAGGTCGCGCGCCTGCCGGTCCTCCGACTTCCGTGAGAGGTTCTCCACCACCGCGATTCGCATTCGCGGAAGATCGAGCAGGGGCGCGGTAAAGGCCCGCGCGTACACCGCGCCCCCGTGGGAGGTCCCCACCACATGCTCCGACCTCTCCATTCCTTCTCCTGGCCATCGAGACGCATAGGCCACCGCCTCCCGGCTCCACCCCTTGACCGAGCCCACCACCTGGTAGCCCGCCGCGACGGCTCGGGCCACGTTCGCCTTCGAGGTCATGCCCTTGTCCATCACCAGGGTGAGATGCTTCAGCCCCTGGGCCTGGAGCAGCTCCAAGGTGGGCGCTACGCTGAGGACATCGTTCTGCGCTCCGGGGAGGGCACGGCAGAGGATCGGGTGGTGGTGCTCCTTCGAAACCACCATCCCGAACCCCACCACGACGGCGGTTCCCCGCTCGTCATGGCCCAGTTGAGCGTACGGGCAGTGGCTCCCGTAGTACGACTGTTTGGTGATGTCGTAGTACGCCCCGGCCGGTTCCCGGGAGGAACCGCGCCAGGCGTGGGTGAGCTCCTGCTGGAGGAGTTGGCCGCGGTCCTCCCAAGTCTTCTGGGACGTGAGGTGACAGAGGGCGGAGAGGACTTCCTCGAACGAGCGCGGGGTCAGCTTCTCCGCGTCCAGAGAGAGCCACGTCGGGAGCGGACTGGCCCTCACCCACGCGGAGAGGTGGTTGAGGGGGACCCGGGCGGTCGCCTGGTTGAGTCCCAGGGTGAGCAGGGTGGCGGCCCTTTCCTCATCCACGTCGAGCACCTCTTGGATTCGCTCCTGGACCCGGAGCTGCTGGGCCGCGGCGTGGAAGACCGCCAGCGGTCCCACGGGGAAGGCGGAGTGGATGCTCTCGAGGCGGGTCTTCGGTTCCGTGAGGATCCGTCCCTTCGAGTCGCAGGGCCCGAGATAGCGGACCATCCGCTGGTGGGAGCGCCGCCGCTTCGGGTCCCAATAGGACTCGTACTCGTAGGCGTAGCGGTGGCGTCCGACGACCTTGTACACCCGGTGGGTCATCGCATATGCCATTACGTATGCACCTACAAGAGGTTGCCGGTCGACCGGAGACGCGATCTACGAGGGAGGAACGGGAATTGGGTAGGCACCTGCTACCCAAACTGCCGGGAGGTCAGGTCTGAACGGGGTGACGATGTCCACAAACACGATCACTGCGAACGGGCTGCCCGGTTCCTCGGTCATCACCTTCTCCGGACTGTGCGCCGGGAACTACACGTTCGTAGTGAGCTCACCCCCCGGCTACTCGGCGAGCCCCGCGTCCGGGGTCATCGTCGTGCCGCCGGCTCTCGCGCCGGGGAGCGAGGTCTACGAGACGATCCAGTTCGGCCCAACCCCGCCGCCCTGCAACTACACCGTGACGTTCAACGAGACGGGCTTGCCGGCGGGGACGACCTGGGATGTCGTCCTGAACGGAGTAACGATGACCGCGACGCTAGCGGGGACGCCGCCAGGACCCCACTCCGGCACGAGCCTCACCTTCACGGGACTGTGTCTGGGCACCTACACGTTTGTGGTGAGCTCGCCGTCGGGCTATTCGGCGAGCCCCTCGTCCGGCACGGTGGTCGTGACTACCGCGGTCGTTCCGGGCGGTGAGGTGTACGTTCACGAGACGTTCACCTACACGACGCCGCCCTGCAAGTACACCGCGACGTTCAACGAGACAGGTGTGCCGCTCGGCAAAACGTGGGACGTGACCCTCGGCGGCGTCACGATGACCGCGACCGTCGGCTTCGGCGTGATCGCCACGGTCCCTGTCGGCGGCAATCCCGGTGCCGCGACGTACGACCCTGCCAACGGCGACGTCTACGTCGGCAACTACTGGACGGCGAACGTCACCGTGATCGACGGGGCAACCCACCACGTGGTTCAGTCGATCCCCACCGGCGGCCAACCGTCCCAGATCGCGTACGACCCCTCGAACGGATACCTGTACGTGAGCAACTTCGCGTCCAACGACGTCACGGTGATCAACGGAGCGACGAACCATGTCGTCACCTCTATTTCGGTCGGCTCTGGTCCGGACGGGATCGCCTTCGACCCTGCGAACGGCTACCTGTTCGTCTCCAACTGGTTCTCGGGCAGCTACACCGTCATCAACGCGGCCACCGACCTAGTTATCGGGACCATCACGGCCGGGTCAGATCCCGCCGCGGTAGCACTGGACCTGGCCAACGGCCATCTCTTCGTCCCGCACTATCTGGGCACCGTCTCGGTCTTCAACGGAGCCAACAACGCGCTTCTCGGCACCGTCTCGGTCGGTGCGAATCCGAGCGCCCTTGCCTTTGACCCGGTCAACGGCTACGTCTATGTCACCAACGAGTTTTCGAACACGGTGTCGGTCATCAACGGAGCCACCGACGCGGTCGTCACGACGGTGGCGGTGGGCACGTCCCCCGATGCGGTCGCGTATGACCCCGCCCTCGGGGATATCTTCGTAGGAAACTGGGGGTCGCACTACGTCACCCTCATCAACGGAGCGACCGACAGCGTTGTCGCATCGATGGGGGTCGGAGACGCCCCCAGCGCCATCGCCTACGACTTGGCCAACAGCTACCTCTACGTCGTCAACTCCGGGGACGACAACGTCTCCGTGCTCGCCCCGACCGGCGTGAGCATCACGTTCTCGGGCTTGTGCGTCGGCAGGACCACGTTCACCGTGAGCACTCCTGCCGGGTACAAGGCAAGCCCGTCGTCCGGGACCGTGATCGTTCCGGCGACGCTCGCACCGGGGAGTGAGGTGTACGTACCGATCGCCTTCTCCTACGCGCCCAGCCAGTACACCGTCACGTTCGAGCAGACCGGACTTCCCGCCCGGGCGGTCTGGGGCGTCGAGCTCAATGGGACGGTGTTGAAGGGGGCCGTCTCCGCCAACGGAAGCTCGGCCACCCTCACGTTCTCACGGTTGTCCGCAGCAGGCTACCCTTTCGCCGTGAGCCTACCCCACGGGTACGTGGCAGGCCCGTCCAGGGGGACCGTCACGATTCCGTCGGTCCTCCCGGCGGGCACCGAGGTCTATCAGGTGATCCGGTTCGAGCCGGGGACGCCGGTGACGCTGAGGTTCGTAGAGAAGGGTCTGACGAAGGCGACGGAGTGGTGCGCGGCGCTGGACAACGCGTCGGCGTGTTCGGCGGCGTCTCACCTCACGATCCCAGACCTGACGGCAGGGACCCATCTGTATGCGGTCACGACGGTCACGGGGTACTCGGAGAGTGTCCTGCTGAACGGGCAACCTGTCCCTTCCTCCGGGTCGGTGACCCTGACGAAGCGGACGACTGCCATCGACGTGAAGTTCACCCCGCTCCTGTATGCGGTGACGCTGAACGAAACGGGGCTAGCCGCCGGCAAGACGTGGCACTTGAAACTTACTTGCACTTCGAGCACGACTAACACCAGCGGGTGCCATGGAACGACGGCGAAAGGAAGCGGCCTGGCAACGGCCAGTGGTGGCAACATCACCCTGATGCTACGGGCCGGGACCTACACCTGGAAGATCACCCCGATCAAGGGCTACCAGCTCGAATTTGACGGGGTGGCTGACCCGACCTGGTCCGGGAGCTTCACCGTTGCGGCACACCCCCAGCACAACTACATCGGCAAGGTCACGCTGATCAAGTAGGGTCTCTCGGCGTTCTCAACAATGCGCGACGGCACAATGCCGAGTCCGGGTCTCGCGCCGATGCCGCGTTCCCGTCGACCGCCTACCGCGCCCGGCGACGGGGGGGTTCGCTGGCGTCTATGGGCCCCGTCTCCTCGGACCCTTTTCTCGCTGAATGCTGGCTAACATTCTGGCTGAAGGCAACCTCGCCCGATACCCAGGAGGCGCCGGATTCTGTGAAGGCGCGAACTCCTGCAGTCGATGTCGGGTTCGACGCAGTAGATTGCCATGTCCATCGAGGCGCGACGGTACAGACTCTTCAACTGCCGAGGGTGGGCGCCGATTGCGCGAGTGCGGGGGGCCATACGAGCGGCACGCACCACGGGTGCGACACCATGACCTCGACTCTCGATCCCGGTCCCGTCCGCACCCCACCCGAGTGGGTGTTTGGCCGCCTGCGTAGAGCGACGAGATCGCCGCCTCTTGCCCTATGCCGGAGACTATCCGAAGTCGGGTGTCCCTCGCCGCTAGGTTCAATTGGACTTGTCCACAATCGTTGGCTTGCGACTGGGCGCGACCTCTCGGAGTCGAGTGGCTCCGAGAGAGGGGATTCAGCCCGCCGGACACGCGCCCGCCCACATAGGTCCCGCACCCGGGTCAGGGGCGCCTCGCGTACACATCAGCCAGGAACCGAGACCGGAGGCGATACCGACGCCCCCTGCGCTCCCCCCGGGCCTCGACAATCCCTGCTCTCCTTAGCTCATCCAAAGCAGCCCAGAGGGCCGGTTGGCTGTAGCGTCTAGGATTTGGGTAGTCGCCGCGGCTAAACCACTCTCCCGTTCCGCCGAGAATCCACCTGAGGACACGTTTCGTGCTCTCCTTCGAGAAGCTGGAGACGAAGGGAGCCAAGTTGGCCTGCTTTGCAGCCGCCCTGTACGCCTCTCGTGCTTCGTGAACGAAGTATCGTGTCCAATGATGATAGTTCTCACCAGAGTTGGTGGTCCCTAGGAACTCGTAGTAGCGTTCACTCGTTCTGAAGAGGCGAGTGTCCAACGGTATCAATGGCGCCTTCCTACAGCCGAGTTCGGCGAGGATCGCGATGTTGAGGAGTCGGCCCAGCCGGCCATTACCGTCCATGAATGGATGAATCGCCTGAAATTCGGCAAAGAATGTTGCGGCGACCACCGGGGGAAGGAGGCTGAACCGTGCCTCTTCATACCACGCGAGGAGCTGCTCAAGCTCCTGCCGAGTCCTCTCGGGGGGAGTAGGAGTGAACCTGGCAGTTCCCGACCCCTCGTTGATTATGAAATTCTGGCTGGTCTTGAGGACTCCCTCCCACTCAGGATCCTCGAGCAGGCCCTTGAACAAGCGCTTGTGAAGTGCGGTCAGCCCGTCTACTGTGAGTGTCGTCCGATGGCCCGTCGCCAGACCTGAGTAAGCGTGAGCTAGGCGTAGGACCCCGATCTCAGATGGCGAGGCTGGAGCTGCTCCATCGACGACCTGCCTAGCCCGGTCGAGATCTACAGTCTCTCCCTCTAGGCGGAAGCTACTGACCGCATTCCTGACCCGGGCCATCCCCAGAAGGATCTGGTGAAGCTGTGGAGAGAGCAGGCGAGTCTCGAGCACTCCGTCGAGTCGTAAGCACTCCACCGCGGGAAGGCCAATGTCCTCGGAGGGGTGAAGGTCAGGGCGGAATCCAGCCGACGTATCACGCTTAGCCAGGGGCACGGAGCTTATGAATAAGTAGACATATTTCAGGCTTTCATAACCAAACTAGAGGACTGGGTTCTGAGGCCCGTGACCAGCAGATTCTGAGAGGGGATCAACTTAGTCAAGACACAGACTCGCCTGTGCTCAATCGGACTGGTGACTCGTTCCCGAAGGACCGAGTGGATCACTTGGCTGATCCCTTCACCGACGGCTTCGCTCGGGCGGGCCGTACCTTTCGCATTACGACCCATCGTCGCATCGCAATCCTGCGATCCTTCCGGAAGCCGGACTTTTCAAACATCCCAAGAGTTCCGCTACAGAGAAAGGATGAGGAGGTCTTCTCGTTCGTATAATCCTCGGGGTACGCCTCAACGACGCCACCACCGAGATCGGCGATGTACCGCAGCGCCTCATTGAGGGCAAGTGTCGCGATTCCATCCCCTCGGCGCTCCCGGTCGATGAAGAAGCAGGTGATGCGCCAGTCGGGAAGTTCGCTCAACCCTTCCTCGTAGGTCTTCTTGCTCCGGATGTTTGGAAGTTCTGAGGGAGAGCCGAACTGGCACCACCCGACCGCGTCCGGGCCGTCGAAGACGAGAGCAGCATGCGCCCGTCCCTCGCGCACGCGCTCCTCTTTCATCAGTCGGTACGCCGCTGGACCGCGCTTCCCCTCGCCGGGTTCAAGGTGGAATGCGATGCACCAGCAGCCGCCGAAAATCCCGTTGTGTTTCTCCACCAGACGAGCGAAGGCGGGCCAGGTTGCTTTGGTCAAGGGCTTGGACGTGAGTGCCACAGACGGTGCCCTCCTGCGACAGCACGATGACGCCTAAGGTAGTCCCTCCGGTGGGCCCGTGAAACATCTGCGGCCGTGCGTGTCGTTGGGGAAGAACGGTCAACAGACATGGGCGCCTCTAGTCTAAGCCCCGATCTGAGCACAACCGAGTTTGAGCGTTCCCTCGAGAGGGAGGCTGCGGTTCTGATGGCCCCGTGGATGAGATCCCTCACCGTTCAAGGACGAAAGATCGTAGAAGTATACATGCGTGCATGGACACGTGCCAATGCCCACCACTACAATCAGCTTGGAGCGATCCGCGTACGAGCTGCTCAAGGCACGGAAGCGGCCCGACGAGAGCTTCTCTGAGGAACTGCACCGGCTCTTCGGTAAGCCAGAGCCTGCGCTCAAGGAATTCCTCGAGATCGTCTCCGCGAAGGATGGGCCCCGCGTCGCGAGCGCTATCGAGGCCCTCCGGTCGGAGGACCTTGAGGTCGAGGGACAACGGACCGGCCGACGGGGAGGTGGCCGTGGGCGTCGCTCTTGACACCACACTGTTTGTCGATCTAGTGCGCAGGCGCCCGTCGGGCGTTGCGAAACTCGAGGAGCTGGACTCGCGGCGCGTCATGAAGGTCATCCCCACACCGGTGGCCTACGAGGTCCTGTCTGGGATTCTTCAGGCAAAGTCGCGCACTCAGGCCGCTCTGTTCCGCGGGTGGTTAGACCGGTTTCATGTCGCGCCGCTCGATCTGTCGGCAGCAGAGCGGGCCGCCTCGATTCGGGTGGAACTAACGCAGCTAGGGAGGGCTAAGGCAACCGGGGACGTCCTGGCGGCGGGCATCGCGTTGGCCGGCGGGCACTCGCTTGTTACCCGCGATGCCGACTTCCTAGAGATTTCAGATGTCACTGGTCTCGTCGTCGAGCCGTACCTGACTTTGGCGGCGAGCCGCCCCACTTCGGCCGCACGCCCAGCTGGGTTCTTCCAGCCCTGGCGGGAGCGGGCGGAAGCGAAGCTTCCCACGGATGACTGAACCCTCCTCGAAGAACCGTGGGCTCAACGTCGATTGTGCCAATCCTGGGCCGCCCACGTTCCACACCAGGGTCTGCCTGCCCAGGTGAGTTCAGCCCGCAGCGGACCCCCTTGTTCGGCGCGCGCGGGAGCCCAATCGGCGATTTACCAGCTGACGCCGGGCGCCAAGCCCGCAACCATTCAGGTTTTGCTCGAAGTGGTAAGGATTCGGGACCAGTCCTGCCTCGCGGCCCAATCTTGGAACGATCCCCACTGAACTTGGGGGTAGTCGTGCTTCAGCTTCGGGATGTCGGCGCTGTAGCCGACCCGGTTGAACCAATCGTACATCTTGGCCATGTCCTCGCTTTGCTTCCGAACGGCGTCGAGGGGAACCGCCTGGTAGGCTAGCTTCTTCCCTACCCGCTCCGAAAGCTGCCGAGCGATCTCAGTCGGGGTAAGCTCGTCGGACGCGATGTTGATCCTCTTGCCCCGGAAAGACTGAGGACTCTCCACGGCCAGCGTCGTGAACTCAGCAATCTCGGGCAGGGAGATGACCTGCAACTTCCGGTCCGAAAGGACTCCCGTGGCCAGTACTCCCTGGGCAAGACCCCCGGTGACCCACGGTGCGAGCAGATTCTCCATGAAGAAAACCGGGGCGATGATCGAGTACTCCGTGCCGAGCGTCTTGAGGTGCTCCTCGACTTCGGCCTTGCTGTCGAAGTGGGGGATACCGGTCCTTCGATCGGCATCGCTCACAGAAGAATAGACAACATAGGGAACCCCGGCCGAGTGAACCCCGTCCAGTCCGGCTTTACCGAAGCGAGCCTCCGCGGCCACCCCCTGTTCGTAGGGGGTAGCCACGAGGAATGCGACATCGGCCCCTTTCGCGGCTCGCTCGATTGATGCGGGGTCTCCCAGATCTCCCGCGACGACCTCGATCCCCAGCTTCCTCAACTCGTTCGATGCAGCACTGTCGGGCTTACGCGAGAGGGCCCGCACTTGATGGCCCCGCCGGAGAAGGAGCCGCGCTAGGCCCCCGCCCTGCTGCCCTGTCGCGCCTGTTACGAGTACGAGCTTCGGTTCTGAGCACGGGCCCGAGAGATCCTTCGAGTGTCGCATGAGGTCACCACCCCGATATCGCCTCGCCAGCCCATAACCTCGGCCCGACCTTCGCGCACCCCTGTTCCTGAGCCGCCCCTCGGCAAGCCTTCTGTCGGCGCCTGGAACAAACTGGGCATTGACGCGCTCGAGCCAAGCGGGCGAGACTTGGGGTCAATCGAGACTGTGCCCACCCTGGCTCGATCTCGATTGAGCCCGCTGAGCATGAGGGTGCGTTTGGCACAACCACTGAGGCAATGATGCTCAGCCCAAGGCCTGTGATGTCACGTCAGGTGGAGGCGCTAACGCGCGTACCTGACCCCGAGCTGTCCGTCCACAGGGGGGATTTCGGGCCCAGCCGGCGGGGATGGGACGGCTAGATGTAGACCCTGACCTGGCCGCCTTCAACCGCTACCGGATACGGACGGAGTGGCTCGCAGCGAATCTGGGACATGATCTCCCCCATCTTGGCCATCGCTTCAAGCATTTCAGGAGGGAGCTGCGCGGCAGGCATGTGCATCTGAGGCTGTCCTCGGACTGCTCCGGTCTCAGCGTCGAAGGCAGCTGCGTGGAGCGCGCACTTGATAACGCCGGACTTGAAGGCCCCAATGCTGACGGGCGCTGACATATGCCCGCACCGGTCCTCGAACGCACGAATCCCCGAGGGTCCGTGGACTAGGACTACCTTCGCGCCCGCTACCTCGACACCCTTCATCGCTCCCTGGGGCAGGTCCTTGGTAAGTGCTGCCTCGTGCCAGTCCGACATTTCGCACCTCTCGCGTCTTGGCGATACGCCTCTAGTCGGATAAGCGCCCACTGGTCGAGGCTGGGCCTGATTACGGCCCAGTAACCAGCCATTGGCTCGTAGAAACCTGCCGCTGGGCAAGCTATGGCTGAGGGCGCTCAGGCGTAACTGTACTTGGAAGCTACGCGCAACCAGCTTTGAGACTCGCCCCGGATGCGGGAACGTATTGACACGACCCGAGTGTTGAATCCCGACTGCGCTGGGCGCGCACCGCATACGAATGGGTTCGACTACACGGGGTGGCGAGCTGGCACGGAGAGACCCGGCCGGCGCGGGCTCAAATCTTCTTCTTCTCGAGTTTCTTGAAGCTCACCATGTTCACCCAACTTCCTTCGATGCACTAGAAGACGTTCGCCAGATATAGCGCAATCGAGGTTGAAACTACTGACCCCGGAGTAAATGGGTTAACACTCTCCGAGAGAGAATCGAGCTTCTCCGTCCGGCTGTCTTGAGTCAGTGCATCAATCATAGAGGTGAGTGGCCGCAACGAAGGAGCGGATCAGCTCCGGACGCACGCGCATCCGGACCACCGCCCTCCGGAGTTCTCGGCTCAACTCCTTCTCGTCGTGTGGAGCGTAGCTCGCCAGCTCGTGGATCTTGAGATGGCGCCAGACCCACTCGTCCGGATTTAATTCGGGACTGTAGCCCGGGAATCGATGGACCTCGAGCCGCGGGTGCTCCCTCACGAAGGCCATGGTCTCATCGGACCAGTGGGGTCGTCCACCGTCCCAGAAGATCATGATCGGCCGCCGTCGGATATGGCGCAGCAGGTGGTGGAGGAACTCCACCACCTGCTCGGTGGCTACCGTGTCCTTGTGAACCTGAATGTACAGCTTTCCCTTTGGCGTCACGCCGCTGATCGCCGAGAACTTGGGCCACCTACCCTGATGGATCAGCACCGGGGTCTGGCCGACGGGCGCCCAGGTCTTCGCGACGTACGGAATGAGGGAGAACCCACTCTCGTCAACGAAGACCACTACGGCTCGGCGGCGTCGGGCTTTTTTTTATACCGTGGCCAGGACCGACGCTTCCAACTCTCCACCCTCTGAAGGTTCTTCTCCCTGGCCTGACGGCGAGGGCGCTGCCACGAGAACCCATGGCCCTTGAGGATTAGCCACGTGGCGCTCTGGGAGTACCGCACCCCCCACTCCCGCTGAAGCGTCTCGACCACCCGAGGAATGGTCCAGAGATCCGTCGAATAGCCATATGACAACGCCCCCCGAGAGAGGATCTCGGGGAGGGTGGCCATCGTGGCCGCCGGAACGAAGGGGGGCCTCCCCGAGCGAGGGACCGCTCGGAGGGCCTGAGGCCCTCCGTCCTCGGCGGCCCTCCGCCACTTGCACACCGCCACCGGACTCACCGCGAGCCGGCGGGCGACCTCCGCCTGGGAGAGCCCCTTCTGGAGAAGCAAGAGCGCCTGGAGGCGACGTTCCTCGAGAGTAGCCGTGTCACGATGGCGTTGAGCCCACCGTCCCATGACAGGGCGGTAGCACCTACGTCGATATTAACCCACTTACTGAATGGTCAGTAAACTCGGTGAGCTCACGAGCCACGACCCTCTTCTCAATCTCTGTGGGTACATTTTCCGGAGTAATCGCTCTCGAGAAGGCCCTGGTCCCTCACATCCCCGTCTGGGGGTCCATACTCATAGTCTTGGCATCGCTCCTGCTTCTCGTTGTTCTGGCGCTCGGCGCCTCGACCTTGTTCTCGGACGTTGCGTTCGACCTTGGTGAGGACCCGACGGACCTGTCTCGGGCCTTGGTGATGGAGCCGGCTAAGGTCCGGGCCGAACTAATCACGGACTACACGTTCATGATAGACCAGAACTCAAGGGCTCAGGAGGCCCGAGGGTCGGCGTTTCGCCTGGTGTCGTACTTGCTGTGGATTGTCGCAATGATCTTACTGACCATTCAGTAAGTGGGTTAATATCGACGTAGGTGCTACCGCCCTGTCATGGGACGGTGGGCTCAACGCCATCGTGACACGGCTACTCTCGAGGAACGTCGCCTCCAGGCGCTCTTGCTTCTCCAGAAGGGGCTCTCCCAGGCGGAGGTCGCCCGCCGGCTCGCGGTGAGTCCGGTGGCGGTGTGCAAGTGGCGGAGGGCCGCCGAGGACGGAGGGCCTCAGGCCCTCCGAGCGGTCCCTCGCTCGGGGAGGCCCCCCTTCGTTCCGGCGGCCACGATGGCCACCCTCCCCGAGATCCTCTCTCGGGGGGCGTTGTCATATGGCTATTCGACGGATCTCTGGACCATTCCTCGGGTGGTCGAGACGCTTCAGCGGGAGTGGGGGGTGCGGTACTCCCAGAGCGCCACGTGGCTAATCCTCAAGGGCCATGGGTTCTCGTGGCAGCGCCCTCGCCGTCAGGCCAGGGAGAAGAACCTTCAGAGGGTGGAGAGTTGGAAGCGTCGGTCCTGGCCACGGTATAAAAAAAAGCCCGACGCCGCCGAGCCGTAGTGGTCTTCGTTGACGAGAGTGGGTTCTCCCTCATTCCGTACGTCGCGAAGACCTGGGCGCCCGTCGGCCAGACCCCGGTGCTGATCCATCAGGGTAGGTGGCCCAAGTTCTCGGCGATCAGCGGCGTGACGCCAAAGGGAAAGCTGTACATTCAGGTTCACAAGGACACGGTAGCCACCGAGCAGGTGGTGGAGTTCCTCCACCACCTGCTGCGCCATATCCGACGGCGGCCGATCATGATCTTCTGGGACGGTGGACGACCCCACTGGTCCGATGAGACCATGGCCTTCGTGAGGGAGCACCCGCGGCTCGAGGTCCATCGATTCCCGGGCTACAGTCCCGAATTAAATCCGGACGAGTGGGTCTGGCGCCATCTCAAGATCCACGAGCTGGCGAGCTACGCTCCACACGACGAGAAGGAGTTGAGCCGAGAACTCCGGAGGGCGGTGGTCCGGATGCGCGTGCGTCCGGAGCTGATCCGCTCCTTCGTTGCGGCCACTCACCTCTATGATTGATGCACTGACTCAAGACAGCCGGACGGAGAAGCTCGATTCTCTCTCGGAGAGTGTTAACCCATTTACTCCGGGGTCAGTAATCTGGCCCGAGTCCGAGAACAGTTCGACCGGAAACGGGCCTGTCAGAGGCGCTGACGTCGAGGGTGTTGAACCACCGGCGAAACCACCCCCGGTGCACCGCGTCTAGTGCCCTGCTCGGTAGGCTCAGGGGGAATGGGGTACGTGCTGCCGATAGACCGGACCAGCCCGGGTTCAGTTGCGCTTGCATACTCGACATGCCCGAAACATCTGCGCAACCGGCTTTGAACTGTGAGCTTTGAGAACAAGGCCGCCCGAAACGGATGAGAAGCCTCTAGCTGAGCGGTGCTCCACCCAGAGATCGGACGGGGCAGGCATTGCCGGCTACCCACACCCCCTAGAAGCGCCCGGAGAGTTGCCGTTCGTCTGCCCCGACGCGGCCGACCCTTAGTAGTAGGGAGATCCGCTAGCCCCGGCGGCCCGGGAACCACCTGCTGTACCGCTTGTGGTAGACGATCTCGACCACCACTATCACACGTTGGCCACTTCGCTTGACAATCGTGTACAGCAGCCTCCAAAAACCGGGGAGATCCTCGACGTACAGGTTCTCCAAGCCGTACTTGGCCTGGAGCGCCCTCGGAAGCGCGCTCCGTCGCACTACCTCGCCGTGGAGGCAGTCTACCAACAGGACAGGCTTTATGGCGTGCACGCGACGAACGATCGCGATGTACCCGGGAGTCGACCCGCCCTCGAGAGCGCTCAGGGCCGCGCCCGCCGCGTCGCTGAGGACGATGGCCCGCGCCGGGATCATCAGAGCTTTCGGTCTCGTGCGATAATCCTGGCCAACGGACCGGAGGCTTCTGGCACCCAGACTAGCCCCTTGCTGCCCTCCGCAATCGAGCCGTCGGCTGCCAAGAACTCGAGCACGGCATTGAGGCTCTGACGGCCCATGGAATGAGACCAGTCGGCAAGGGTTTGGAGAATCTCGTTCCGGCTGACAGGGCCCTCAGCATCCCGGAGAATCGCACGGACGTACTCAATCGACTCGAGCGTGGGGTTTGCCCCAGGACGTGCGAACTCCGGCCTGGGCGCCTGAAGAGTCCCGGTCATCCACTAGATGTATACATGGAGTCATATATACGTACTCTCAGTGAGGGTACGGCGACTGGTCGTTTCGCTCGGACTGGACTAGGAATCCGTTAGCAGTCCAGCTCGGATCGGAGCGGCCGACTCCTCCGCTGGTTCGGCTCCAGCACCACGCGCCGATGGTGGCGATTGGTGCGCCTACTGACCCCGGAGTAAATGGGTTAACACTCTCCGAGAGAGAATCGAGCTTCTCCGTCCGGCTGTCTTGAGTCAGTGCATCAATCATAGAGGTGAGTGGCCGCAACGAAGGAGCGGATCAGCTCCGGACGCACGCGCATCCGGACCACCGCCCTCCGGAGTTCTCGGCTCAACTCCTTCTCGTCGTGTGGAGCGTAGCTCGCCAGCTCGTGGATCTTGAGATGGCGCCAGACCCACTCGTCCGGATTTAATTCGGGACTGTAGCCCGGGAATCGATGGACCTCGAGCCGCGGGTGCTCCCTCACGAAGGCCATGGTCTCATCGGACCAGTGGGGTCGTCCACCGTCCCAGAAGATCATGATCGGCCGCCGTCGGATATGGCGCAGCAGGTGGTGGAGGAACTCCACCACCTGCTCGGTGGCTACCGTGTCCTTGTGAACCTGAATGTACAGCTTTCCCTTTGGCGTCACGCCGCTGATCGCCGAGAACTTGGGCCACCTACCCTGATGGATCAGCACCGGGGTCTGGCCGACGGGCGCCCAGGTCTTCGCGACGTACGGAATGAGGGAGAACCCACTCTCGTCAACGAAGACCACTACGGCTCGGCGGCGTCGGGCTTTTTTTTATACCGTGGCCAGGACCGACGCTTCCAACTCTCCACCCTCTGAAGGTTCTTCTCCCTGGCCTGACGGCGAGGGCGCTGCCACGAGAACCCATGGCCCTTGAGGATTAGCCACGTGGCGCTCTGGGAGTACCGCACCCCCCACTCCCGCTGAAGCGTCTCGACCACCCGAGGAATGGTCCAGAGATCCGTCGAATAGCCATATGACAACGCCCCCCGAGAGAGGATCTCGGGGAGGGTGGCCATCGTGGCCGCCGGAACGAAGGGGGGCCTCCCCGAGCGAGGGACCGCTCGGAGGGCCTGAGGCCCTCCGTCCTCGGCGGCCCTCCGCCACTTGCACACCGCCACCGGACTCACCGCGAGCCGGCGGGCGACCTCCGCCTGGGAGAGCCCCTTCTGGAGAAGCAAGAGCGCCTGGAGGCGACGTTCCTCGAGAGTAGCCGTGTCACGATGGCGTTGAGCCCACCGTCCCATGACAGGGCGGTAGCACCTACGTCGATATTAACCCACTTACTGAATGGTCAGTAACCCTCTGTGAACCAGGCCCCGTGGGTCCAAGGACGATTGAGCGTCCGATCCACGGCGCCGGGGTCCGGGTGGGCCCTTGTGCATCCCCCCGGCTCGATTGAAACGCCCGCAGCTCCACGACCTGGTTGTTGTCGACCTCGTTTCCTTCAGGTTCTTGCAGCAACGCGGAGTAGGGCCGGAAGGTCGTGCCTATGCCGGCACTTCTTCTCGAGCAGCCGCGGCGGCCGGGTCTGAGGCTCGAGCATACGCGTCGACGTACGCCGCCGCGACAAGGGTGAATGCGACGCAGAGCGGAGAGATTGCAAAGATGAACGGCGCAAGCGAGAGGATCAACGCGGGCCAGCTGGTGAAAAAGTCGATGAAGAGTCCGACAATACCTTGGCCGAGAACGAGGCCCGAGATCGACGAGGCCCCGAGCGACCATGCGAACGCGGCCCATCCCAAGGCACGGCCGAACGACTGCTGAAACGGAGCCGCCCGCCGCGCGAGTGATAGGAAGAACGATCCCACGGCAAGCACCATGACCCCGCCTACCGCCCACGCGAGAGGCGCGGGCGAGTTTCCGGTACCCACAGTGCCGAGCAGGACGTTCCAGGCTGCTGCGGCACCGACCCCACCCACAAAAATCGTCAGCGTCTCCCCCATCGAACGTCTTGTTCGGCGAGCAGGGGGCCGTGGGCGTAGGAAGTGCCACTCGTGGAGCCCGCGCCAGAGGAAGTAGTATCCGAGGATCGTGGTCGAGAGGCTAACATAGTACCCGACGACCGACGAATGTAGCGGTCCGACCCCGGTCACGAACTGGTAGACTTCCGTCATCGCCTCCAGGAGGAACCCGACAACGAGTGGGCGCATCGCGTGCCGCGGGGACTTGATCGGGGGAACCAGCCCACGTCTCCAGAGAGGCGTCGACGAGACGGCCGTTTCGCCGATGCCGGTTCCGGAGGGCTCGGGCGATCCGGCGCGCGACGTCGTGATCCCTGACCGCAAGCCGACTGGGGCGCTCATTCTGTCTAACTGCCCTCAGCTCGGCCCGATTCAGGGTATCGCTGTGAGGACCTTTAGCTACAACTCGCACGAGAATATGGAGGGCGCTGACAATTCACGGCTCGGCGTGCAGGGCACGCTAGGATAGCCAGGAGCCGAGCCGCCTTACGGGACCGACCTGTGCTCCGACAAGATGCCGGACTCGAATTCGCCACTTGCACGAGCCAGGCCCCCGTACTAGGAGCCTGTGGCACAGCTCCGAGTTGATGTCCTACCGGGTCTCTGCGGTTTCCAGTTCGTCGGATCTCTAGCTCCGGCGCTCCGTACCGTCTTATCCGACCTGCGCCCGATACAACTTCCCGAGGTTGTGGGTGAGGGCCCACAGATGCCACTCGCCTCGGACCTTCCGTAATCCCCTCATCAGAAATTGCCTCAGCCCTCGACCTTGCTTCACCTGGCCGAACACCGGCTCCACGATGCACTTCCTTCGGCCGTAGTGCGCTCGGCCCTCGGCACTCCGGACCCTCCGACGCATCCGTTGCGTGAACGTCTCGTCGTTCGGTGGCCTCCCTCGGGGACACGCGGCTCGCTCGGCGGTCTTACCCGGTTCCGGCGGGCAGTAGACGATCGTCCCGAAGTCCTCCACCGCTTGGATCGACTCCTCGCCGAAGTAGCCCGCATCGGCCACGATCTCTCGAGGTAGGAACCCGAGATCCTGGCGGGTCAACTCGGTCATCGGGACCAACTGCCGACGGTCCTGAGGAGCCTGGGTCGCCTCGGCGGCCACGATGATCTGCGCCTTCTCATCGACCATCGCCTGGCAGTTGTACGCCTGCACGAACGAGCCTCGGTTCGCTCCGTCCGGCATGATGCGGGAGTCGGGGTCCGTGAAGTTGAACTGCGTCTTCGGATCGATCGGCTCGGCCTCCCTCCCGGCCGCCTTCGCCTTTTGCCGCTCCCGCTCCTCCAGCGCCTCGATCGCCTTGCGGATCTTCTCCCTCCGATCCGCCGCCGTCTTCACGCCGGGGATGGCGTTGTACGGGTTGTTCCCCTTCCCGAACCGCCGATCCTCCTCGGCGTCGTTCTCCGCTACCTTCCGGAAGTACTCCTCGACGCTCTTCCTCAGCTCCTCGTCGAGCTGCTTCTCCTTCTCGAGCATCTTGCCGTGGCTCATCGCACGGTGCTTCGAGGCGTTCGCCTTCACCTTCGTCCCGTCGAGCGCCATGCGGGTCCCTCCGATGAGATTCGCCTCTTGACAGAGCTTCAGCACGCGGAGGAACAGCGCGTGGAAGTTCCCGAGGTTCCGCTCGCGGAACCTCGCGAGGGTCGAGTAGGTGGGGTGCTGGTCCGCCGCGAGCCATCGGAACGCCACGTCGTCAAAGGTGGCGCGCGCCACCTTGCGGGAGGTGGGGGTTCCGATGCAGTAGCCGTAGAGCCAGAGCTTCAGCAGGAGGCCCGGGTGGAACGCGAGGTTGCCTCCCTCGGCGTTGTCGTATCCGTGGGAGAAGAGCGTCAGGTCGATTTGCTTATCGACGAACTCCGAGATGAACCGAGCCAGGTGATCCTCGGGGAGCCAGTCGTCGAGGCTCGGCGGAAGGAGAAGGTTCTGGTGCGGGTCGTAGCGACGGAAGTTCGCCTTCGGTATCGAGGGTTCCATGACCGAGGGAAGACGACCCCGGCTATAGTACCTCCGTCAGAGTTCACGTCAGGCGCGAAGCGTCGCTGTGCAACAGGCTCCTAGTCACACGAGGACCCACATGGCGCCGTGTGGAGTTGCACCGGAGCCTCGATCCGGAAGCGGCCCTGGAACGCACAACCGTTGCTGAGACCAACCGAGCGGGCAGAATCATGCTCCACCCGCTCGACGCCCTCGTAGTCCACTCGAGGCTCCCCATGTGCCTCCCCGATCAACCACGCCACTGCCTCCAGGGCTGTGGGGCCCCGAAGGTCCCCTTCCAGCAGACGCCGTGGCCCCAGAGGCCGAGGGAGTAAGGCCTATTGAGTCCCGGCCGGGAAGACGCCCGTGAACGAAGAGGGGAGCCCGAAGATTCGGCCGGAACCCGTCGCGATCGACCTTGCAGAGTTCAGGGAACTGGTCGACCAGGTGGAACGCGCCCACAACCTGATCGAGAGCCTGACGAATCGGACCAATACGCTAGTCCACCTGCTCGACATCCTCAACAAGCGAGTGGACCGACTCGAAGCCCGGGGTGGGGCCTGACGGAAGCCGTGTCACAGAGAGGGGCACGAGAGCCGTGACACCCGTCGGGACAGGGGCAAGCCCACTTGGGACTCCTCGCGCGGCAACCGAGCTAGAGAGGCGGTGGATCCCACTCTAGTGAGCAGCGTACCCACCCACACTTCCGCGGGGCTTCTCACCCTTGTGCGCACGTGCACTCGACAAGGTATGCTCCCTGCGGAAAGACGTCGACGCTGATGCGGGCCCACCGACGGCTGACCGACCGGCCCAAGGCCGACGGAACCAGGGCCCGCGCGGCCTTAGCCCTCGAGCTCGGGGCCCGACCTTGACGCCGAGTCGGGATTTCCGCTGGGGTCCCCGCGGCTCCCGTTCTGTCCGCACGCGACTCAGCGGAGCACAAAGGCCTAGCTTCGCTTGGCCTCGGAGGGCCTGCCAGTTCCAGAGCGTCGCCGAATCGACGCGGTGCCTCCGGGGCAGACACGCCGAGATTCCATACGGTTCCGGGGGCCAGCCACCGGCTTGGCGAGCCAGACGAGGCCGTCAGGGAGGGGCGCCTTGCTCATATACCACTTAAATACTATTTAAATACTAAAATGGTGCGAGTTCGAATCGAGAACGTTGTGGCTTCCACCGCGCTCGGCCCATCCCTCGACCTCCACGCGATCGCCAAGGGGCTGCAAGCGGCCGAGTATGAGCCCTCCCAGTTTCCGGGCCTTATCTATCGCCTCAAGCAGCCGCCGACTGCGGTTCTCCTTTTCCGTTCTGGGAAGGTAGTCTGTACCGGCGGGAAGAGTTGGAAGCAGGTCGACGAGACTGTGCGGATTGTGTCGGCACTGATTCGCAAGGCTGGTCAGAAGGTCGTCATGCACCCCAAGATACAGGTGCAGAACATTGTGGCAACCGCTGACCTCGGGAGCGCAATCAACCTGAACTCGGTCGCGGTCACGGTGGGCCTGGATCGGGTGGAGTACGAACCCGAGCAGTTCCCGGGATTGATCTGTCGTCTCAGCGAGCCCCGCGTTGTGCTCCTCCTCTTCGGTAGCGGCAAACTCGTGTGTACGGGCGCCCGCCGACCGTCTGACGTCCATTTGGCGGTTCAGAAGATCATGAAGGAGCTCCAAGACGCCGAGCTCTTGCCCCGAGAGCGTGCGCCGGCAGGGCCGACTCGGGTCCAATCCTCACGCGGACTCATCCCCCGGATCGCGTCCTCGGAGCATCCCTCGCCCGGCCTCGAGGCTGGACCCGACTCCCCGGGGTCTCCTGTCGTGGCGTGACACCGGCTCAGGGAGTCGGAGGAAGCGAATGAAGCGAGTCAGGTCGAGCCAACCCAAGAGACGAGAGATGCTTGCGACACCGTTCGAGCCGCTATCGGAGGCTGGGTTCCTTCAACTGGTATCTCGGACGGTCAGGCCATTCCAGGACAGCAGGGAACGGCGCTTATTGGTGCGAAGTGGAGAGACGGGCCCGGAATGGACCCAAAGGCGTTCTTGGTCGCCCTGAACGGCCAAGGGCTCAGCTTGGAAATCCGAAGATTCCGCGGTGACGTCAACGTTCGCGGAGCCCCGGGAAGGCGGGGCGCGGGAGCGCCGCCGCGAACGGAACGAACCCCGCCGACCCAGACCGCTGACCGCCCTCCGAGGGCGACGACCCGACAGTTGAGTGTCTCAGGCCAGCGCGTAGCGGACCCGGTCGAGGGCCGTTGGCTCAACCATGTTTGGACCCCCCCGGATCCTGTTCTGTTCACGCCCAGCCCCTGTTGGGCGCGGGCTCCCGTCAGGTTCCCCGACGATGCCCGATGGGTCCCGACCTGCTAGTTCTCGCCGGGCTGGTTGACCGGTGCACGCCCATCACCAGACGCCGGGAAGCCGAGTCATCGGGCCACTCGCACTGACCCCCGCACGGGGCAATTCGCCTGCCAGTGGGGGTGCGCCCAGGTGTCGAGGAGCGAGGGTGGCAACGCCGACACATGGTTCCATCAGAACGCCTGGGAGTATCCGAAGTTTTCTGAGAGGTTTTTGGGGGCGCTCCAAGCGATCGCACAGAAGTTCGACACGGGCGCCCTCTGAACCGGCGACGGGAGCGACCTCCACTCCCCTGGATTGGGCATCGGTGCGCTCCCCCCCTCGAGGTCAGAAGTGGTAGGTACCGTCTGATGTCCTCCAGACGAGAGCGACAACAACGCCAGCCAAGCAGAGCAGGAGACAGGGCGCCAGGGTCCAGTATGCGCCCACAGCGAACCCTCCGAGGACCACCAGGATTCCAACCACGAACAGGGCGATCCCGACCCCAAGGAATGGCCGGTCGAGCCCCGAAGGCAGTGTCTGAAAGTACTCCTGTGGAAGTGTGCCCATCGCCTCCCTGCGGAAACCTGACCACAACCGTACCGTTGTCGACAAAGGCGAGGGGGTCCGACCAGAGCACCCTGAGCTGGCGGCATGCGCCGGAGAGTGCGGGGGCGAGACGTGCGAGTCGCTTGACGCACCGGTGCGGCGGTGGTAGCCTCAGCTGCTGCGTCGTCCGAGGCGACTTTGCCTACTCGAGTTCTCTGTCCCTTCTCTGCTGCGCGTCCGCTCCCCGGTCGTACGGGTAGGTCACATCGAGTTCGCTCGCCTGACTCAACGCCGCAATCTGATCCCCGGTGAGAGACCAGCCCGTGGCACCGAGATTCTGCGACAGCTGGTCGAGGGTCCGCGCTCCCAGGATCGGCGCGGTAACGGCGGGTCGGCCCAGCAACCAGTTCAGGGCCACCTGAGACATCGGTTTGCCGGTCTCCTGCGAGACCGCCTCAACAGCCCGGACGATGCGATGCGTTCTCTCGTTATCGAATCGGCCTGCATAGAACTCAACATCCTCGGAGTCGGCGATACGGGATCCCGCAGGGGGCTTCCGTACCCCATCCCGGTACTTTCCGGAAAGGACTCCGCTCGCCAGAGGGCTCCAGGGCAGCACTGCGACGCCCTCGGCCAGGCACGCCGGGATAAGCTCGAACTCGGTGGCCCGTGCGTACAGGCTGTACCTGGGGCTGGAGGCTCACCGGCTCGTGCCAGCCTCTGGACCGGCACAGTTGAAGCGCCTTCTCGAGCTGCCATGCCCGGTAGTTGCTGACGCCCACGTACCTCACCGATCCGTCCTCGACGAGCGTGTGGAGCGCCCCGAACGTCTCCTCGAGGGGAGTAAGCGGATCCCACGCGTGGACTTGGAGGAGGTCGATGTAGTCGGTCTGCAACCGACGCAGGCTGTCGGCCACGGCGTGGAACAGATGCTTTCGCGACAGCCCCACGTTGTTGGCACCCCCAGACGTCCGGAACCGGGCCTTGGTGGCGAGGACGACGTTCTGTCGCTCCTGACGGGCGAGCCACTTCCCGATGATCTCCTCGGACTTGCCTGCCGAGTAGACGTTGGAGCTGTCGAGGAAGTTGCCTCCGGCTTCGGTGAATCGGTCGAGCATGCGGTGGCTGGTCTCCTCATCGGCCTGCCAGCCGAATGTCATCGTCCCGAAGCAGAGTTCGCTGACCAGGGCCCCGGTCCGCCCGAGCTTCTTGAGCTTCACATTCCTCGACAAGCCCGCCAAATAATGACCCTTCCCCAGTCGTGAATACCGATCAGCTCGGCGGTCGCTTCCCGGGTGAACCGACTCCGGAGTCGGCCGCCAGCTCAGCCTCAGCTACCCTAAAGCCCCGGAGGCCCCGGTCCCAAGGCCCGACACCAGTTCAGTCAAGTGGCCCACGAGTTGGATTGCTTTCAGCTTGAGACGCTCAAGTGCGATTGAACACCGTTGGACAGACCGCGTGCCCCTTACGCAGACAGTGGTCTGCATGCCCCCATGTCCAGTAATCGTTGAACAACCGCAGTCGGCACCCTCAGTCTTGGAGACAACGCCAGGGGGTGGTTTGCAGATGCCTCGATAAAGCGCTTAATAAGTGTGTTGATGTCAACACATCTGTGTCCGTCAAGACGGTGACTCTTACTACAGACGCCTACGACGCACTTGCGGCCATGAAAAAGGAGGGAGAGAGCTTCAGCCAGGTAGTCCGCCGATTGACGGGGTCACAGATTCTCCTCTCCTCGTTCGCGGGGGCATGGCACGGAGCTTCCAAGGCCAGAATCGATGAGATTCGTGACACGCTGCGTCACTCCGACCGGATTTCTAAGGCGAAACTCAAGAGACTCGCCACGGAGGGAGGCACCTACGGTTAGCCTCGACAGCTCGTTCCTCATCGACCTCCTAGCGGGGGTTCCCAAGGCCGTTGCCAAGGCGCGTGAGCTTGACGTGGTGGGGGAGCCTCGCTACGTGACAGCGCCTGCGGCGGCAGAGGTTCTGTTCGGGGCGTATCGACTGGGAGGAGTCTACCCAGAACGAACGCGGCTCTTGGTCGACGGGCTGCCCATGTTGCCGTTCGACCAACCGGCCTGCCATCTGGCGGGACGTCTGGGTGCGGAGTTGGCCGCCCGTGGTACGCCGCTTGGCCAAGGCGACCTCTTCATCGGGGCAATTTCGCTGCGGCACGGTCAGCGCCTTCTAACTCGCGATCGGGGGTTTGGAGCGATACCGGGCTTGGTAGTCGAGGGATACTGACTGCGGATTGACGACCGTCGGGGACCGAGTGGGCCCGTGCGCACCGCTCAGCGAGTTCAACGGAGCTTGAGAACCGGGATTGAACTGGCCGCAGGACCGCCCCGTTTCAGGACGCGGTTGCGTGATCGAACGAGCCCCGGTCGCGTCGCGGCCCACCGGTGCCGTCATAGGGGTGGGTAGGAGTCGTATTCTTCAGTTCGGCGACCTCAAATACTCTCAGTCCGCTCTTGGAGCATGGTCCACATCAAGGACGAAGGAAGCATATTCGACGCGCCGGTCGACGTCGTGTGGAAGTACGTCCAGTCGGATGTCGATCACGGCGAAGCCCACAAGGGCCGTCGCAACTTCCAGCGGAAGCCGGTGGGCGCGAACTCCGTCGAGCTTTCCTGGGAACAGGAGATGGAAGGCAACTGGATCAAGACCGCGAACCGGCTCACGTTCCTTCCGCCGCTCGGCTTCGTTGTCGAACCGTTGGAGGGCCCTCTCGCGGGGTCGAAGTTCGTCAACTACTACACGCCCAAGGGGGACAAGACCGAGGTCACGGTCGTCGGCGAGTGGACCTCAAAGACGATCCCCGCCGCCATGTTGCAGAAGGCCGTCATGATGAACCTCGAGAAGGTCTTCCACGAGGACAGCGCCGGCATCAAGCAGTTCACGGCGAAGAAGTAGTTCACAGAGCCGCAAAGGCGAACCTCTTCCCCCTCCTCTCACGGTGGAGCCGCAACCCCGGAGCTTGCCCTTCCAGCCGTCAGGTGTCTAGGAGCGGGCGATCCAGCTGGCTAGCGGACCGAGAACTGCAACGACGCGGGCGCGCGCCCTCCCCTCCCTCGAAGGGCTGGATGGGTTCAACAGGGCTTGAGCACGAAAGGGTCGCCTTGAAGAGAGTAGCATCCGCCGGGCACCCGACCGCCGCGATCTTCCTCAGCTGCCAATCTCCCGAAGCGCTCAGCCCCCCGACCTTGAACGAAGAAGAGGCGGCGTACAAGCGGGAGACGCGACTGCCCCCAGCTCTACAGTAGGCGCCCGCCGTCGGGAGGCCTTTGATTTCCTGCGGGACCTCGAGCCTACCAGTCGAAAGGCGAACGCAGGTCGTGGTCGGACTCGAGAACCGACTTCAGGTTCATCATGAAGTACGTCCAGCCCCGAATGGAGGACTCGTACAGCTCGTTCCACTCCCCGGTACGCCGGAAACCGGAGTGAGTGAGTCGCAGAATCGCGCCGCTCTTCTTGGGGGAGATCGAAAGTTTGAGCTTCGTGACGCCAAGTCCCTCCTGGCCGGGCCACTGCCACGCGAGCGTAAGCCCTCGACCGGGCGCGAACGCGAGAACCTTGCCCGAGTGCGTGGGGCCCCCTGTCCATCCGAGGGTGTAGGAGCCGCCCTTCCTGCCGGACAGCGTGGCAGTGTCAGCGAGCCAGCGGGTCAGTCGCTTGGGCTCCGAGATCCACTTGAACACACGCTTCGGCGAGGCGCGGATGAACACCGGCAGCCGAAGGGTACGGGACTTGTTCGCGGTCATAGGTCCCAGCCAAGCCGTTCGCCAGCTAAGCACCTTCGGGCGCGGACGGGAGCCGGCGAACGCCCCCCGGGGCAAGCGAGCCGCGCGAGCGGTTTGTGCTCGCTGCGGAGGGCCGCTGGACCCGGCACGGGCTATGCCCGGGTGCGGCTCCCGAACGCTTAACTCACGGTATCGGGTTCGGGTCCCGAGTGGCCATGCCGGCGTATCTCATCGCGGACATCGACTGGCATGACCAGGGTCGAGCCGCCGAGTATCGGAAGCTGCTCGGACCGACCCTCGAGCAACACGGCGGGCGCACCCTGGTCGCTAACGAGTCGCGACTGCTGGAGGGAGACTGGAGCCCCCATCGCGTGGTGATCATCGAGTTTCCGGACATGGATGCCCTGCTCGCCTGGTACAAATCCGCTGAGTATGCCCCGCTTATCCGCCTTCGAAACGAAGGGTCGAAGAGTCGGATGGTCGCCGTCGAGCGGCCCCCTGCGGTGTGACGGACCCACCGCCGGGGATCCTTCGGAACGCACGAGGCCCCCTGGGCACTCTGCGATTCAACGATTGTCCCTGCTCGACAGGGTCCGGCCCCGTAGGGCACGGTGGGGCTCATGCCGTAAGTCTGGCTGCGTAGGTGAGCAGTGGCCATGCAGGTATCGATCGTTGGGGCCGGAAACCAGGGGACAGCGCTCGGAGCGGCGCTCGTTCGGGGGGGCCACCAGGTCCTCTTCGGGAGCCGGGAACCGGCTCGCAAACCCGCGCCAGCTGAGGGCGCCGTCGTTGGCATCTCCGAAGCGGTCCGCAGGTCGCGTGTGATCGCGCTCGTCGTTCCGTCGTGGCACCTGGACGGCACGCTCGCGGCGATGCAGGGCCCAGACCTCCACGGAAAGATCGTCATCGACGTGACCAATCCCCTTACGGCCGAGAAGGAGTGGGCGACGGGATTCTCGACCTCGAACGCCGAGAAGGTGGCCGCCGCGCTGTCGGGGGCCAGGGTCGTGAAGGCGTTCAACACGGTCTTCTCCCCTTGGCTCCGCTCGAACGGAACGGCGCTCGGCGAACAGCTGACCGGCTTCGTCGCCGCGGACGACACGGAGGCGAAGCAACTCGTCCTGGGGCTCGTGAAGGACATCGGACTGGACCCCGTCGACGCCGGGGGCCTTCAGGCGGCCCGCCTGCTCGAGGCAGCAGGCGTGATGCTCGTCCGCTTCGGGGCGTTCACGCCTCTCGGTTGGGAGCTGGGCCTCCGGCTCGTCCACCCTCGCTCGCCCGTGCTCTAGCGGGGCCCACCTTTTCCCCGGTCGACCGTCCGGGCCCGGAGCGGCGGGCTCGACCTACGGGCTGTAGGAACGAGAGCGGGGCGGGTCCGCCCTTTCCTCGGACGTCGGAAAGGCCGACCTCTTTGAGGGGATTCGCCCCACGGGGGCCCCCGAGACGAGTCTACATCCGTCGGCGGGGGTTCGACGGGCGCTGATGCGCTCGGTCCGTCCGTGCGGGCCGGAGCGGAGCCCGCCGCGGTCAGCGGCCACGGGTGTCGGTTGCGGACCGGTGTCGCTCAGGCAGCCCCAGGGGGCGGCGCGCCCGGTGGCTGGGAACCCGGGGGCGGCGCCGCCGAGGGCGGAGGCGACGCGGAGGGGGTCGCGGGACCCGCAGGGCGCAGGGCGCCCGGGCCGCGACGCGGCCGCGAGAGGAAGACCGCCGCGGCGGTGGCGGCCACTGCCCAGACCACCAGCAGGACCACCAGCGCAGCCGCGGCCCCGCCACTCAAGCCGAGGACAGACCCCGGCGAGCCGGATGAGCCGCCCTGGATCGTGTAGCTCGGCGCGATGACGCTGACCTCGTCGCTCGCCTGGTCGGTTACAAACACGTATCCGTTCACCGTGTCGACCGCGACGTTGAACGGATCGTTGCCGACCGGGATCGAGGCGTCGACGATCTTGTAGGTGGCCGCATCGATCGCCGTGACGCTGGCACTGTCCCAGTTGGCGACGTAGACGTACCCGTTCAACGGGTCGTAAGCGAGGCCACGCGGGGTCGCCCCCACACTGATGGTCGGGACGACAACCTGGTTCGTTGCCCCGTTGATCACGGTGACGTTGCCGTCATCGGCGCTGCTGACGAAGATCGTTCCGTTGGCGGGATCGAAGGTGTCGTACTCATCGGCCGCCCCCACGGGGATCGCGTGCACGACGATCTTGTTCGTGGCCCCGTTGATGACGGTGATGTTGTCGCTGAACAAGTTGGCCACGTAGATGTAGCCGTTCGAACTGTCGAACGCTGCGCCCGTCGGAAGATCCCCGACGGGGACGGAGGGAACGACGACCTTGTCGGTCACGCTGTTCACGACCGTGACGTTCCCGCTATCCTCGTTGGGCACGTACAGGTCACCGTTCGAGTGGTCGTACGTGACCGAGAACGGGCCGGATCCCACGGGGACGGACCCGACGATCGTGTCGGTCGCCCCGTTGACCACGGTGAGATTGTCCGTCGAGTGGTCCGCGATGTACAAGTAACCGTTCACAGGGTCGAACGCGACCCCCACCGGTTCGTCTCCAACAGGGATCCCGGGGGCAGAAACGGTGTTCGTTGTCCCGTCAATAGCGGTGATGTTCTCGGAGACGAAATTGGTGGAGTAGACCGTGCCGTTGGTGCTGTCGTAAGCCACGCCGATGGGGTCCGAGCCCACGGGGACGGTCGTTACCGGGGGGCCGACGAACGGCGCGAAACCCGACGGGCTAGCCGACCCCGTTGGGTGCGCCGAGGCGAGACCTAGTCCTAAGGTCGACACAAGGACCACCACTACGACCGCGAACCCGCCCTTCATTGCTCCTCGGAACCGCCCTCCGACCTCGGGGGGCGAACCACCCTACAAAGTACCCCTACTTCGAGGTTCCGTTTGGTCGGCCAGTGCCGGCCCCGTAGGCGCGACGGGGAACGGCCCGCACGTTCCCGTGCTAGTCGGCAGCACCAGGGCCCGCCCCCGGGGGCCTTAGCCCGTCTGGGGAGCCCGGCTCTCCGAAGGAGAACTCCTTAGGGGACCTCCCGACTCGAAGCCGCGTGGCAGGGAGGCTTTGTCCCTCGTGCTGGGCCACAAATCCGTCTGGCAGCCGCTTCTGCAGTCGTTGCGGCCACGAGATACCGGCGGCACCGACCGGCCGGCGCTACTCGGTCCTCTGGCCCCAGCTGGACCCGCTCGCGCCTCCGCCGTCCCGCGGCCCTTACTGGCTCCTGTTGGTGCTCGGTCTGTCGGCGGCCGCGACCGGGGGGCTGCTCCTCGTCCTCTCGGCGGTCGTTGCTGTCGGCCTCTCCTCCGGAGGGGGCGGCTGCGGTTCCAACGCCTGTGCTCCTGGGGCATGGCTGTTCTGGGCCGGCCTTCCGACTCTGCTGCTGGGACTCGCGGTCGTCGTCTTCGTCGGGGCCACGGCCCTGACGCAACCACCGAACTGACCGGTTCCTCGGTCCGCGGCCGCACAGGCGCCGAGCTCTGCCGCGAGCGATTGGTCTTTGGAGGCGATCGGACCGTGGCCGACGCTCTTCGAGGACGCAGGGCGGGTATCGTGGGCCGTCCATGGTCGTATCCATCGGATGACGCTGACCGGCATCCAGCTCCGGGAGGCCTAGGTGTGGCTCGACCCGTTCCGGTCGTACTGCTCGACAACGCTCGTCGTCCCAGATGCCGATGTTCGCCGATACCCCCGCGCCCTCGGAGGAGGGCTCCCCGAGGGGCGTGCGACCGCCCGGGAGCGATCCGGCCCGCGAACCGGCGCTCGAGGGACCGGGAGCCGACCCGCCCCGGGCGGGCTAGGGGAGTGCTCCCGAGGCGCTTTGACGGGCCAGTGGATTCGGGGAGTCCAGCCGGCGTGAGATGACGCGGGCGCGGCAAGGGGGCAGCATTCGATGCAGCGGTGTCCGTGGGGCGCGTCGGGCGACCCGGTGATGCAGGAGTACCACGACCGGGAGTGGGGGGTGCCGGTGCATGACGATCGCCGGCATTTCGAGTTCCTCGTCCTGGAGGGGGCCCAGGCCGGCCTCAGCTGGTCGACGATCCTGCACCGGCGCGCGGGGTACCTGCGGGCGTTCAGTGGCTTCGACCCGGGCCGAGTAGCGAAGTACGCTCCCGCGCAAGCCGCTCGCCTGCTCCAGGACCCTTCGATCATCCGGAACCGACTGAAGATAGATTCTGCGGTTCGGAACGCCCGTGCCCTGCTCGCGGCGCAACGGGAGTTCGGGAGCTTCGACGCCTACTGCTGGGGATTCGTCGACGGGCGACCGCGCCAGAATCGCTGGACCCACCCGCGTAGCGTCCCTGTGACCTCCCCGCAGTCGGACGCCTTTAGCAAGGATCTGAAGAAGCGGGGATTCTCGTTCGTCGGCTCGACGATCATCTACGCCCACATGCAAGCCGTGGGGATGGTCAACGACCACTTGGTCGACTGCTTCCGACACGGCGAGGTCGCCCGGCTGGGCGCCGCGGGCTTCGCACACCCGGCGGAGCGACCCCGCCCACATCCGAGGAAGGGCTGAGCACTGAGTCCTGGTGCTCCAGCACCCTCGGCCATGCCTCGAGGTGGCGACGCCGCGATGGCGCGTCCGGGAAACCGGCGTGCGTCAGGGAAAGCCGGGTCCCCGCGCCCTCGGGAGCGAGCGCGACCGTGAACGTCGTCTCGACCCGCTGCGTCGCGGCGGTGACCCACGTCAGCTCGATAGCCCGCCCCGCGACCAGTCGGAGGAACCGCCCGTAGTGCGGCTGGCGGGGTCCCTCGAACTGAGTCTCGAAGCGGAACGGGCGGCCTACGGTAGGCTCCATCGACACCGTGCCGGGGACTGCGAACCAGCGGTCGTACTGCTCGGTCCAGGCCCGGAACCGCGGGTCGGGAGTGGACCGCATGGAGCGCTCGACGTGGACGGCGTACGTTGCGGATATCCACCCCCCCTCCGTCCCGAACCGGACGGGAGGATGACGCCGGTGCCCCGTGGGGCGCCGACGGACCCGCGTGCTAGCCGCCGCGCGCCTTCCGCTGAGGGGCGGTCCCCTCGGTCGTCGCAGGTCCCGCGACTCGCTGCGTCTCGCGCCGGATGAAGTCGGCCGGGGCTCCGATCAGCCAGAAGACGTTCCCGTCGGGGTCCGCGAACATCGCTCTCCCGCCCCAGCTCTCCTTGCGGGTCCGCTCGGGGAAACGGACCCCGGCGGCCTCCATCCTTTGCACCTGGGCCTCCAGCTCGTCCGTAACGAACGCAATCCCGGTGTTCCCGGGCTCGACCGAATCGAACCCTTCGCACAGATGCAGCAGGAATCGTTCTCCGGGCGGGGCGACCATGACGGCATGGTTCCCCTCACCTCCCACAGTGTGGGTCGAGAATCCCATCTTCTCCTGCCACCAGCGTGCGGTCGCCCGGGCGTCCTTTACGGTCACACCAAAGTCGGCGAGTGCGAGCATCGGGTGCCTCGGCCTGGGCACGGGGGCCCGGCCCATTAGGGATGCGATAAGGGGCCGTGAAACAGTCGCGGACAACGGACCCACACGCCGCTCGCCGATGGACGGCTAAAGGACGAGGCCTGACCCGAACGGGGTGCGTTGGAGCCCCGCCACCGCGAGTGGTGGACGGCCGGAGCAGCGACCGGCCCCGTTCCGCGGCCAGATCTCCGCCGCGCCGCCGAACGAGGCGCTCGGTGCGCCCTCGGGTGCGGGAGACCGCTTGGAGAGCCGTGCTTCCAGCCCGAGAGGGTCGGTCGTGATCTCCCAAGTGCGGAACGGGCTCGCCGTCGCCAGATCCTCGAACTCGGTGGCGAGATACGCCCTCCGCCGGAGCGACTTCAGCGCCCGCGCGGTCATCCAGGATCGGACCGAGCCGAGCTCCATACCGTCGACCTCGGCCCGGATCGCCCGGTCAGGAGCATCCCGCCGCAGGTCCGCGATCCGCGCTTGCCCTCCGACGCGGAGGACCCTGTGCATCTCGTTAACCGACGCCTGGGGCCGGCTGAAGTTCTTGAACGCCGCCTGGCAGAGGACCATGTCGAACGAAGCGTCGGCGAACGGCATCCGGGAGGCGTCCCCGTGGCACGCCGTCAGCTGCACGCCGGCGGCTCGGGCGTTCTCCGCGACCATGTCGACGAACGTCCGACTGATGTCCAGGGTCGTCACCCGGACCCGTCTGGTCCTGGCGAGCTCGACCGCCAGGTACCCGGGCCGGGCGCTATCTCCAGCACCCCGGCGCCGGCGGGGAGTCCTCGTACGATCTCGGCCGCCTCCCGCTTCCACGACGCGATCTGGGTCGCCGTCCCCCGCGTGCGGGCGTACCAGCGTGCGATGAACCCCTCCATCGCCACGCCACGGTACCCCTTCGCCGTCGCCGGCGCATCCGTCTCCAGCCATCCTCCGCTCCGCCCCGTTGCTCCGCTCCAGCCGTTTGACATCGGCGTGTCACCTGGGTTGGAGACTTGGGACCCGAGCCATACCCCAAGCTCACCGGTGGTGTGCGCTCGGGGTGCTCACGCCGCGCGCGGGCATCGGCGCCCGGCACGGCGAGGGGTCGGACGGGGAAGCTCCGCAGCGCCCTGGGCTCGTGGCTGCGAGCCGCTCCCGGGCGCTAGGGGAGCAGCGAGGCGGGCCTGAGCGCGTGTTCGAGCAGCTTCTTCTCGATCGTCGCCAGGCCCTCGGAGACCGATGACTTGCTCCGACCGACCTCTCGCGCGAGCCCGGAGACGGTGATCCCTCGCGGGACGGCAAAGTACCCCGCCGCGATCGCCTTGTTCAGCAGCTTCCGCTGGGAAGCAGTGAGCAAAGGGAGGTGGGAACGCAGCGGAGGAGTGCGGGTCCAGACGAGCTTGGCTGACGGGTCGAGCCCGCGCACGAAACGGAGGACCGGGTAGAAGCTGCTCGCGCGGGCGACGACCTCCCAGCGGACGACGCCCGCCTCGATCCGGATCGGGAAGGGGAGGGGGATCTCGAGCTGGCCGTACAGCCGGAAGATCGGCGGATCGTCGAACGTGACCCGGTAGAGCGCTCCGTCGCCGACCTCGGCGAGGCAGTCGACCGCCTGCACGTCCGAGAACGCGGCGATCTCGCGAGTCCAGACGCCGGGCGGCCTCCCGCTGACCCAGAAGTCGGTCACCGACGTACCGGAGTCGACGTCGGTCCGATTCAGGGCGACGATCGAGATCTCCGGATGGCGGCGGGAGAACGGACCGGACCAGGTAGTGTCGGGAATTCGTGCGTGGATGGCCGCCAGCAGCATGCGCCTCGGTGACCCGGCATCGGTCGCGGGGCCGCCCCCGGCCCGTTTCTCCCTCGTCACACCGGTCGCCTCCTCCCCCGCAAGCGTCGAGTACCAGCCGTAGAGGTCGGGACGGGACATTTTGCTTTCCCGACCCCTCCCTCCCTGCGCCGACGACCCCGGCGCCCCCGGGTCAGCTCCCCACGGCGCGGCGGAACGTTCGCGCCGCGGCCGGGAGGTCCGCCAGACGGACGGGGACCCCGGGATGGAGCGTCTCCCACGCCGGGCCGTGCTCGAGGACGATCCGGGCGTCCCTCCAGCCTGCCGGGGAGGCCCCCTCCAGTCGGAGCACCCGGGTGAACGCCGGGCCGGTCGGGGGGGCGACACCTGCGAAGCCGACGAACAGGGAGCAGCCGATGCTTTCGAACGCCTCCAGCACGGGGAGGATCGTCGGCCCGGGGAACGATTCGGCGATGCGGTCGCCGTTGGCGACCGCGAGAACGTTCGGTTCGCCCGCCGGGCCCATCTCGGCCAGGATCCGCTGGATCGTCGGCGGCAGACGGAGGAACTTCGTCAGCCGGTCGAGCACCACGGGGGGCTCGTCGGAGCGGATCAGCTCAAAGATCGCCGCGTTCGCCCGGGCGTTGTCCGGTGCCAGTCCCTCGAACTGGCCGACCGACCACGTCCGCTCCGGGGGGAGCCACCCGAGCGACACCGGGTCGAGCTCCTGGTGCGGATCCGGTGGGGAGCGTACGTCCAGCCAGTGGAACTGCGAGCTCCCCGCGTCAGCCAGGGCGTACAGGACGAGGTTGACGAGCGGTCGGGAGGTGCCGTGGAGGAGGACGGAGGGGGCCCGGCGCGGCGGGGTCGGCTCTCCCGCCCTGTTCGGGAACGCCCGGCGCGGGCCGTTCGGAGCGGGACCGCCGGGGCCGAGGGACTCCCGGGAGGGGAGCTCCGGGCTCTCGTCGTGCAGCGTCGCGTCCCGAGGTCCGGCGGAGACCCAACCGGCGACGACGGTATCGCGACGCGGCATCTCGACCGACATGGGCGTGCTTCCGCTCCCTCCATGCACGGCTCGGGGGTTCAACGGGTCCCGAACTTCTTCGGTCTCCCGAACGGGTTCGGGTCCCCCGGCGCGGCGTTTCGAGCCGTTCGGCGCTGTCGAGACCCGCCGGTCCCGGCGGCTCGGAGGATATATCGTCCGGTCCGGGGTTGGGGGCTCGGTCCTCCCTTCGAGAGGAGCTCCAGAGCATGTCCTCGGGAACACGAAGCCCCGGCGCCCCTTCCACGCGGGCTCCGGCCCGGGGCCGGGGCCTCGAGGTCGGGCCGAGGCTCCGCGCGCTGCGCGACGAGGTGGAGCGGGCCGAGGACCGGCTCCTCGTCGCCACCCTCCGGGTAACGATCCCGAGCTCGATCTGGACCGGGCCGTTCTCGATGCGCCACCCGACCGTGCGGCTCGAGGCGTTGAACCGCACCGAGGTGACCCCGTCGAGCTCGGTCTCCGACTACTGGATCAGCGGCGGCCCCCCGGGGATCTGGGCGGAGGAGGTCCTGTCGTACCCCGACGTGCTTCGGGTGGAGAGCCTGGCGGAGGTCGGCGAAGGGTGCCTCTACCGGATCAAGTACCGCAACCCTCCCGTCGTCGCAATCTACCGCCAGTTGCGGCTCCCGCTCCAGTTTCCCCTGCGGATCCAGGCCGGCAGGATGACCTGGGAGGTCGTCGCCCGGCTCGCGGCGTTCCGCGCCATCCTCGGTCACGCGAAGCGCGCCGACCCCGCGGTCCAGATCATCTCGATGCGGCGCCGCACCCTGCGCAGCCATCTCCCGGTGCTAACGGAGACGCAGCACACGCTGCTCGCCGAAGCGATGGCCGCCGGCTACTTCGCCGTGCCCCGGGGCATCACGCTGACCGAGCTCGCCAAGAAGCTGGACCGCAGCAAATCGTCGATCTCGGAAGGGATCGCCCTCATCGAGAAGAGGCTCGTGGAGAGCGCGCTGAACGCGGGCTCGATCTCGCCGTAGCGAGCGCCCGTCGGGCCCGGAACGGCCGACGAGTCCTGCCGCAGACGGAAGCGGCCGGGCGCCCCGGCGCAACGGGACCTATTCGTCGTCCTCTTCGGTCCGAGGGTACCGCCCCCGCACGCCCAGGAGCACCATCGGCAGGCCGAAGACGGTGAGAACGATGGCCCACACTTCCCCCTTCGAAACGCCCCCCGAGATCGAGACGGAGAACGCGAGGGTCTCGGTGGCTCCGCTCGAGCAGGCGAACAGCTGGTACGACTTGCCCGGCTTGAACGTGCTCGAGAAGGAGCCCCCCTTCCCCGCGCCGGTCGCGACCACCCCGGTCGGGCTGCTGCAGCTCGGGGTCGCGCTCCCCGTGACGAGGTACGTGTGGGTCGTCGTCACCCCCCCGTGCCACTTCACGTGGGCCGACTCGGAGGTGACCGCGACCGACTGGAGGACCCAGGAGGCTCCCGCGTTCACGGTGGCGCTGGACGTCTGGGTAGAGTCGAGCAGCCCCGGGACGCCGAAGAGCGTCGCCGCTACGAGCAGGATGGCGCCCAGGATGATCAAGACCCAGACCCGGCGCCGAACTGGGCGTCCGCGGTACTTTTGAGCGGCGCCCGGCGCACGGCGGTACGCTGCGGACCGCACCCGCGGCCCGGGAGCGAACGGATCGTCGGCGGCCCCCGCGGCCGGTTGCGACGGGTACCCTCCGGACGAACGGGCGGTCGTCGTCGGGTAGGGGCTCCGAGGGCGCGGAGCGGGAGCGGCGGGGGCCGCCGGGCGGTTCGCCCTGTAGAGGGGACGGCCGCAGACCGCACAGAGCTCCCGGTTAGCCCGGTTCGCCCGGCCACAGTACGGACAGAGAATGATAGAGGGGCGCGGCTCGTCGTCGGCCATCGTCACCCCGAAGAGCAAGCGTTGGCGACCGAGGCGTTCGCGCTCGGCGATTCCAAGCCTCCGGGCCGCCCGCTGCGGCCCGGCGTTCCCGGAACGCCTGTGCCCGCCCCCATCGCCCCACCCGCGTGAAGCTCCCCCAGCGGCTCTGATGTTATTATAGGAGGGGGGAGGGCCTCCGCCCGTCACCGAGGGCGGCGCTTCGGCGCCGGAGTTCGACCAAACCCTCAAAAAGCAGCTCCCGCGTCCTACCGCTGTCGATGGGCATCCTGTCGCCCGAGATGCAGCAGTTGGTCCGCGACCAGCGGCTAGGGTTCGTGGCGTCGATCTCGCCGGACGGCTACCCGAACGTCTCGCCGAAGGGGTCGCTGACCGTCCTGGACGACTACAACCTCGTCTTCGCGGACGTCGACTCGCCGCACACCGTCCAGAACCTCTCGGTGGACCCGAAGACGGAGGTGAACGTCGTCGACCCGTTCGCCCGCCGCGGCTACCGGTTCCGGGGAACCGCCGAGGTCCTGCACAGCGGCACCTCCTACTGGAAGGTGCTGGAGATGTACCGGGAGGAGGGCTCGGACGTTCGGCGGGTCCGCGCCGTCGTCATCGTCGCGGTCGAGAAGGCAACGCCGCTCGTCTCCCCGATCTACACGACCCACGTCGAGGAGGACGCCATCCGGGCGATCTGGGAGGAGTACCACTCCAAGCGCCGCCGGCTCGTGCTCGACGTCATCCCGCCGAGGGACTTCTAGGGGCCCGGGCGAAGGGCTCTCCCCGTTGCTGAGGCGCTGCGATGTTCGGAGCCGGGGTACTTCCGTTCGACTCGTGGGAGACGACCCCCGCGTCCGCCGAGATCCCCCTCGCCTCGACCGCCGTCGCGGTCGTCGAGATCGCGATCGCGGCGACGCTGATCGCCGGGATGTTCCTGGTGCGCCGGGGCCACGTCCGGCTGCACAGGTACCTCCAAGCGTCGGTGGTTCTCGTCAATATCCCCATCGTCCTGGCCTGGATGGTCCCGCAGTACCTCGAGTACGTCCTGCCGGATCTTCCGGGGGAGCTCGCCCAGCCGTACTACTTCCTGCCGACCATCGCGCTCATCGCCGGGGGAGTTGCGGAGGCGCTGGGGATCTACATCCTGCTCGTCGCGGGCACGAACTGGATCCCGGAGAAGTACCGCTTCCGCACCTACAAGCGCTGGATGCGCACCGAGCTCTGTCTGTGGTGGGCGGTCGTCGTCTTGGGGCTGTCGATCTACCTGACCTGGTACGTCGTGCCGGGCGCCACCGGCTCGTAGCGGCTCGCGGCCCGGGCGGCTACAACGGCGAGCCGAGGGTCGGCTGGTCGAGCAGGTCCTGGTCGGCCGCGCGGATCCCCTGACGGAGGTCGTCGACCGTCATCCGCTCCACGGCTCCGCGGCGCGCGGCCGCGACCGAGTGCGCCCGCGACAGCACGACCGCGGCCGCGTCCCTCAGCTCCGCCCCGAACCACTCCGCCAACGTCCCCTCGGGTCGGGACATCATCGATCGGAGGACGCGCGAGTGGAGCGCGTCCCGCTGCAGCCAGTAGCGGAGGTAGCCGTGGAGTGTCCGCGTCGCGTCGTCCGAGAGCTGCGGCCGCTGCCGGAGCGACGGCACCACACCCAGGGATCGGACGACCCCGCCGCTCGGCCGGAGCTCGAGCAACTCCTCCCCATCCCCGACGCGGGCGATAGCGACCGGCCCGGGCCGGTGGTCGAAGAAGATCGGGAGGAGCGCGAGGCCCGCCTCCGCCTCGGGGAGCTCCTCGGCCGGGAACTCCTCCGGGAACGGCATCGGCGGCTCCGCGCTCAGCCGCGCCCGGACCTCCTCCACGTCGTCCCAGCGGCCGTCGGAGCGGAGCCGTCGCTCCGCCGACCGCGCGCGCCTCTGGCACGTGTCCAGCAGTCGGGGGCCGTTCGCCGCCGCCCGACGCGTGAGGCTCTCCCACTCGCCGTCGAGCCCGAGCGGGGCCGGGAGGCGGTCGCCGGCGCGGAAGCTGTCCAGGACCGCGAGGTCGATCCCCGGGCAGCTGAGCACCACGGTCGCCTGGATCCGGGCCCCGACGTGGGCCGCCAACGGGTATTCCCTGCACGGAGCCGGCCGGGACGCGTGGGCGGAGCACCGATTCCCCTGCAGCAGCGTGCACGCACCGCCGTCCGGGTGGGCCGCGAGCAGCGTGTTCCGACCGCGCGAGACGAACAGGGCGTTCGGCGCGATCTGGAGGAGCCCCGCCCGCTCCGAGGGGGCAACCAGCGGTTCGGCGTAGCAGCAGAGCCCGCAGTCGGGGCGGCATCCGAAGGAGAACCCCCGGAGCAGCGCGTCGTCCACGATCGGATCGGTCACGGTCGCTCCTCCGGGAGACGGACGGCCGAGCCCTTCAGCGGAGCGGCGCGGGGGACGGGCCTTCAGGCCGCGTCCCGAGCATCGCCCGGAACTTCCCCGGCGTGGTCCCCGTGCGGGCCCCCCGGAGGCGCAGCCGCATCTCGCCGCTCTCGACGAACCCCAGACGCGCGTAGACCGGGCGGCCGAAGCGGGACGCGTGCAGCAGCACCCGACGGTACCCTCGCTCGACCGACCAGGCGGCCATCGCGCGGACGATCCGGCTGGCGAGGCCCTGGCCCCGGGCCCTCCGCTCGGTGTACATCGAGAGGATGTACGGGACGACGCCCCGGCCGAGAGGACCCGGGCGGGGCTGCGCCGGCATCAGCCACAGGCACCCGCTCGCGAGGGGTCGTCCGTCGGGGCCTTCCGCGATCAGCGCGAGGAACGTGCCGTCGCGCCTCTGCCGGCGGACCCAGCGGGCGTAGTCGACGTCGTGCCGGTCGAGCTCTCCGGGCCGGAATCGGCGGATCTCCTGCCACATCCTTCGGCGGTGCAGGACGAGCGTCGCCAGGTCGGCGGCGGAGCCGACCCGGAGACGGAACGGCCCGGCCGGCGGCGGCGGGGGAGCCGGGTGCGGGCACGGGCGCGTCGGGCCGGCATGTCGAGCGGACTAGCCGTGCTTGAGCGCCTGGACGACCTGGCCGACCGCCGCCTGGGCGTCGCCGTAGAGCATCCGGCAGTTCTCCTCGTAGAACAGGTCGTTCTCGATGCCGGCGAACCCCTTCCCCTGGCCGCGCTTGATCACGACGACGTTGCGGGCCTTGTCGACGTCGAGGATTGGCATCCCCTCGAGCGGGCTCCCCTTCCGGCGCGCGGCCGGGTTGACGACGTCGTTCGCGCCGATCACGAGGACGACGTCGACCGACGGGAACTCGGCGTTGATCTCGTCCCGGTCGAACAGTTTGTCGTAGGAGATCCCGGCCTCGGCGAGGAGGACGTTCATGTGGCCGGGCATCCGGCCCGCGACCGGGTGGATCGCGAACTTGACCGTGACCCCCTTGGACTCGAGCAGGTCGGCGAGCTCCTTCACCTTCTGCTGGGCCTGGGCGACCGCCATCCCGAAGCCGGGGGCGATGACGACCGTGCCGGCGTACTCCATCAGGACCGCGACGTCCGCGGCGTCGATCGCGCGCATCGTCCCCTTCGCCGGGCCGCCGGCCGCCTCCGTCGCGCCGAAGGCGCCGAAGAGGACGTTGCCGACCGAGCGGTTCATCGCCTTCGCCATCCGCAGGGTGAGGAGCGAGCCGGCCGCGCCGACGAGGACCCCCGCTACCACCATCGCGTAGCCAGCGTCGCCGAGGGGCCCGCTCACGAGCGCAAAGCCGTCCAGACCGACCGCGACCCCGGTGAGGGCGTTGAACAGGCTGATGACGACCGGCATGTCCGCGCCGCCGATCGGCAGCGTGAGCAGGACCCCGTAGACGACCAGCAGCCCGAAGAACGGCGCGAGATACTCGGCATGGAGCCAGCCGACCGCGTAGACCCCGGAGCCGACCCCGACGAGCAGGACGGCGAAGTTCACGGCCTGTCGTGCCGGCAGGACGATCGCTCGGGACGGCATCCAGCCCTGGAGCTTCAGGAACGCGACCACGCTCCCGGCGATCGAGATCGAGCCGATCACGGCCCCGGCGAGCGAGAGGTCGGCGGTGGCGCCGTGCAGGCTGCCGAGGAGCTCGACCGCGGCGACCGCCGCGGCGGCGCCGCCGCCCATCCCGTTGAAGACGGCAACCATCTGGGGCATCGCCGTCATCTTCACGACCCGTGCCCAGTAGTAGCCGGCCCCGCCGCCGACGGCGACGCCGACGAAGATCCACAGGAAGTTGGAGAGCCCGGGGCTCAGGAACGTGACGGCGACCGCGGCGAGCATCGCGACGCCCGCGTACATGATCCCGCGGCGTGCGGTCGACGGCGAGCTCATCGCCTTCAGGCCGAGGACGAAGACGACGATCGCGACGACGTAGACGGCGTTGACGACCGTCTGGGCGATGCTCGTCACGGGGTGCCGCCCCCCCTCTTGGAGCGGTCGAACATCGCCAGGATCCGGTCGGTGACGACGTAGCCGCCCGTGACGTTCATCGCCCCCATCACGACCGCGACGAAGCCGACGACCCGCTCGACGTCGGTCGTCGCGAAACCGAGCGCGACGATCCCGCCGACCAGGACGATCCCGTGCACGAAGTTCGACCCGCTCATCAGCGGGGTGTGAAGCAGGACCGGGACCCGGCTGATCACCTCGTAGCCGGTGAACGCCGCGAGCACGGCGATGAACAGCGCCGTCCAGAGGTCCGCCGCCATCTACGCCTTCCCCGCGGCGAGCAGCTCCGCGGTCGGCGCGTGCACGACCTCGCCGCCCCGGGTGAGGAGGCTCGCGGCGAGGACCTCGTCGGTGAACTCGGAGAGGAGCGAGCCGTCGGGCGTGAGGAGGAGCCGGACGAACGCCTCGACGTTGTGCGCGTACATCTGGCTCGCGTGGAACGGCAGTTGGCTGGGGAGGTTGAGCGGGCCGGCCACGGTGACGCCGTTCACGTCGATCGTGGCGCCGGGCTTGGTCCACTCGCAGTTGCCGCCCGTCTCGGCGGCGACGTCGACGACGACGGCGCCGGGACGCATTCGTCCGACCATCTCCTTGCGGACCAGGATCGGCGCGCGCCGACCGGGGATCGCCGCCGTCGTGATGACGACATCCGCCTCGCCGACCGCCTTCGCGAGCATCTCGGCCTCCTGGGCCTTCTCGGCGTCCGTCAGCTCGCGCGCATAGCCGCCCGACCCCTCGGCGTTGATCTGTAGCTCCAGGAACTTCGCCCCCAGGCTGCGGACCTGCTCGCCGGCGGCCCGGCGCACGTCGTACGCCTCCACCAGCGCCCCCATCCGCTTCGCCGTCGCGATCGCCATGAGGCCGGCGACCCCGGCGCCGAGCACGAGCAGCTTCGCGGGGCGGATCGTCCCCGCGGCGGTCGTGAGCATCGGGAAGAACTTCGGCGAGAGCTCGGCGCCGATCAGCGTCGCGCGGTAGCCGGCGACGGTCGCCTGGGAGGAGAGCACGTCCATGCTCTGCGCCCGAGTGATGCGGGGAACGAGCTCGAGGGCGAAGCTCGTGAGGCGCGCGTCCCGCAGACGGCCGACCGCCTCCAGGTTCCGCGATGGGTTGAGCAGACCGACCACGATGGCCCCCGGCTGAAGCCCCGTCACCTCGGAGCCGAGCGGCGCCTGGACCCGAAGGACGACCTGCGCGCCCGGCAGGAGGGCGGAGCGCTCGGCGACGACCGTCGCCCCGGCGGCGGCGTACTCCCCGTCCGTGTAGCGGGCCTCCGCGCCCGCGCCGCTCTCGACGCGGACCTCGTGCTTCGCTTTCGTCAGGCGGGCGACGACCTCGGGGACCGCGGCGACGCGGCGCTCACCGGCGGCGCTCTCCTTCGGGACGGCGAAAACGACCGGCATGGCCGACGGGCGAGGGCGTGCGTATGGAGATTATACGCTTGGTGTCCGGCGGAGGCGAACCGTCAAGCGGCGCGGCCGCCGTGGCGGACGGATGCCCTCCGCGAAGCCGCGCGCCGGCGTCGACGACGCGTTCGACCGGGTCGTCTGCGGCGATGCCCGGACGATCCTCGAGCGGCTCCCCGCCTCCAGCGTCCACCTCGCGATCACCAGTCCGCCGTACAACGTCAAGATCCCGTACCGGGGTTACGAGGACAACCTCGCCCCGGACGAGTACCTCGCCTGGCTGGGGGGCGTCTGGCGTGCGCTCTACAGGACCCTCGTCCCCGGAGGGCGGTTCGTGCTGAACGTAGCCCCGACGTCGATCAAGGATTTCCGCCCGATCCACCACGACCTCTCGCACGAGCTCCGCCGGCTCGGCTACATCATGCGGACCGAGATCATCTGGTACAAGCAGACGATGGGCCGCCGCACGGCGTGGGGGAGCTGGCGGAGCCCGTCCAACCCCCACATCGTCCCGTCGTGGGAGTACCTTCTCGTCTTCTCGAAGGAGCGCTGGAAGCTCGACGGCGACCGTCGCCTCGCCGACATCGGGGCGAAGGAGTTCGAGACGTTCTCGGACGGCTTCTGGCCGATCCCGCCGGAGCGGAGCCGCCGCGGCCACCCCGCACCGTTCCCAGAGGAGCTCATCGAGCGGCTCGTGAAGTTCTACAGCTACCGGACGAACACGGTCGTCGACATGTTCGGCGGGACCGGGACCGTCGCGTCGGTCGCGCGCCGGCTCGGCCGCCACTACCTGCACATCGACGCCTCGCCGGAGTACTGCCGGCTCGCTGCGGAGCGTACCCGGCGCGCCCGGCCACCGGCCGGCGTGCGGATCCGGGCCCCGCCGCGGGAGCCCCGGCCCCCGCCCGCCGCGGTCACGTCGCCCGGACCGGAGCCGGCTGCGTCGCTCCCAGGATCCGGGCGCTGAGCTCGCGGACGGCGAGGTCGAGCAGCGGCACCAGGTTGGACGTATCGGCCCGGTTGTAGCGCACGAGCCGGTCGAGCGCGGCCGCGCTCCCGCGGCGGTACTCGTGCCAGAGGCGGACCGCCTGCAGCCCGTCGACCCCCTCGACACCGTCCCGCTCGCCGACGCCGAGCGTCGCCTCGATCCGCTTCAGGCCGCCGCTGAGCCCGAGCCGGTAGAGGAGGAACCTGAGGTCGATGTGCGCCGGCGGGGGGACGAGCTGGGGGAACGCCGCCCGCAGGAACGGCACGTCGAAGCGGCTGCCGTTGAACGTGACGAGGACGCCGAACCGCCGCAGGTACGCCGGCAGCTCCTCCAGGTCCTCGCCCGCGACGAACGAGCGGACCTTCCCGCCGCCGTGCACGCAGACGACGGTGACGATGCCGGCGAACGGCGAGAGGCCGGTCGTCTCGATGTCGAGGAACGCGGTCTCGGGCCCGAACGCCGGGTACAGCCTCCAGTGCTCGGCGTCCGGCAGCCGGCGCGCGAACCAGCCCGCGTCCCGCCGGGCGAGCGCACGCTCGCTCGCGTCGACCGCCGCGCGGACGCTCGGGCCCGTCGCCCGGGAGCCCAGGCCGTCCGCACGGGCGAGCTCGCTCCAGTCCCGCACTCCGGCGCGCCAGAGCTCCGCCTCCGTGACGGGGCCGATGCCGGGGAGGTGCAGGAACGTCGAGCGGATCACGGAGCCCGCGAGGCGGCCGGACTCTTAGCCCTGCGGCGGGGCCGCGGGTTACGGGCGCGGGTCGGCCCCGTCGACCGCCAGCGGGCCGATCGGGGCGGTGAGCACCTTCACCGCCGCCCAGAACTTCGGCACCTCGGGGGCGGGGAGCCGGCCCCGGTAGATCGGGGCGCGGCACTCCGCCTCGAGCATCGCCGGGTCGTCGGCGTCCCAGACGAGCCGGACGACCCATGCCTCGTGATCCTCCTCGTAGGCGTACACGCGCTTGCGCGGGTCGGTCGGCACGGGATTTGGGTGGAGTTGGTCCAGCGGCGGGTCGGGGGGCGGCGGGACGCCGGGCATGAGCGACATCGGCGGCGGCCGCACGGGGAGCCGGAGCCGGATCCACGCGACGACCGGCCAGCGGGACCGGCTGGTGCCCAACGAGCCCATCGGCGACCGAGCGCGCCGCGGGTCTAAACCGCTGGCGGGCCGGTCGGCTCGCGGAGGTTTCCGGGGTTCTAAAAAAGAACCACACGCGTTCTGTTTAACTGCCGAGCGCAACCAGCTAACGTAGCTGCGGGCGTTAGTGGCCGCGGGCTGAACGGATCGCCCGAAGGCTTTCCGCGTACACCCCGGCTCTATCGAACTCGTCTTCTACGAATGCCCTTAGAGGTCTCTCTTTTTCGAGGGGGTTTCGGGCTTAGATGCTTTCAGCCCTTATCCCGTAGCGCGTGGCTGCTCAGCGATGCCCTGCCGGACAACTGATGGACTAGAGGCGCCGATTCCCCGTTCCTCTCGTACTGTGGGAACCTTCTCGTCAGAGACCCTTGCACTTCCGCCAAAAAGCAACACACCTGTCTCGCGACGGTGTAAACCCAGCTCACGATCCCTTTTAATGGGCGAACAACCCCACCCTTGGTAGCTGCTGCACCACCAGGATAGGCAGAACCGACATCGAAGTAGCAAGCCTCCAGGTCGATAGGGACTCTTGCTGGAGACAACTCAGTTATCCCCGGGGTAACTTTTCTCTTATCACTGGCCCCTACAGGGGAGGCACAGTGGTTCGCTAGGCCCTGCTTTCGCATCGGGAATCCTCGTTAGGCAGATTCCCGTCAAGCCGGCTTTTGCCCTTGCACTCTACGGTGGATTTCTGACCCACCTGAGCCGACCTTTGGGGGCCCTTGTTATCTTTTGGAGGGCGTGGCGCCCCACCCAAACTGCCTACCTACGGGTGTCCCCCTTACGGGGTGAGCGATGCCAACCCGAAAGGGCGGTGTTTCATCGGCCTCTCGGAACGGACCTAGCGGCCCGCCCTGGTAACGAGTCCCGCCTACGCTACACAATCGAATTAGCATCACAACCGCAGGCTGCAGTAAAGCTCCACGGGGTCTTCGCTTTCAGACGGAAGACATTGGACTGCTCGCCAATGAGTCAGTTTCGCCGGCTTCCGAGCGGGGACAGTAGAGCTCTCGTTGGTCCTTCATGCAAGTCGCCAATTAAGCGACAAGGTATTACGCTACCTTAAGAGGGTCATAGTTACCCCCGCCGTTTATCGGTCCTTCGTCCCGTTGAACCGGGCTTTCAGATACCGACACTGGGCAGGATTCAGCGGCCATACACAACCTTTCGGTCTCGCGGCCACCTATGTTTTTATTAAACAGTCGGAGCTCCCTGGTCACTGCGACCAGACCTCCTCAGGTCTGGCACCCCTTCTCCCGAAGTTACGGGGCTGATTTGCCGAATTCCCTCGCTCGAATTCTCGCCGACACGCCTTGGGCTTCTCACCCAGGGGCACCTGTGTCAGTTCTCGGTACGAGCCCAAGATGCCGTCCTCGACTTTTCACGGACCGCCCGCATTGCTAAGAGCCCCCTCGCGGGGGCCCGATCGCCCTTTCCCCGGTTCTCACCATGACGGTACTTCCCGGGGCGACGGGCGAGCGATAGGCTGGCATATGCCTAGCTCACCTAGCGGCCGGCTTCCTCGAGGACGCTTTGACCTTGGGGTCACAGAATATTAACTGTGTTTCCATTCGCGAGTGCCGATTAAGGACTCGCTTAGGCTCGACTAACCCACGGCGGATGATCGTTGCCGTGGAACCCTGGCCCCTACGGCGGACGGGATTCTCACCCGTCTTTGCTGCTACTCCTCCCAGGATTTTCGATGGAACTCGGTCCATAGGAACTCACGCCCCTACTTCTACCCGAGCACCACGCCTCCTTACACAATCGCCGCCGTTCGGCGGCGTGCTCGCATATCGGGGGCCGGTTTAGCCCCGTCCATTTTCGGTGCCCATGCCCTCGACTGGTGAGCTGTTACGCACTCTTTGAAGGATGGCTGCTTCTGAGCCCACCTCCCAGTTGTCTTCGAACACGGACGCCCTTTGCATAACACTGAACCGGCACTTTGGGCCCTTAATGCGAGGCTGGGTTGCATTCCCTTTCGCACGGCGGGCTTACCCCTGCCGCGCTCACTCCCGGCGTCTGCGCTGCACGGCACTTCGGAGTTCGACAACAGGCCGAGACCTTTCGGTCCCGCTTCCCATAATCGGTGCTCTACATACCGTGCTGGCTCGACCGAGACCTACCTGCGAGTAGTTTCAGGAGGAACCAGCCATCCCCAGTCTAGATTGGCCTTTCACCCCTAAGCACAGGTCATCCGAGTGATTTGCACGTCAACACCGGTTCGGTCCTCCACCTACCTTTCGGCAGGCTTCAACCTACCCACGCTTAGATCGATTGGCTTCGGGTCTTCCACCTATGACTTCGGGCGAGCGCACCCCGTCCCTCGCCCCTTGCGGGGTTGCGGACTGTCGGTTTCCCTGCGGCTGCGGCCGTGTGGGCCTTAGCCTCGCCATAGATCGAAACTCCCTGGCCCGTTATTCAAAACGGACGCACGGATCCTGTGTCCACGGCCTTGCAGCCGCTTCGTTCCTTGGGGACCACGTGCGGCTTATCGTCAGCTGGTTTCAGGCTCTTTTCACCTCCCTTCCGAGGTACTTTTCAGCGTTCGCTCGCGCTACTAATGCGCTATCGGTCTCGGGACGTATTTAGGATCGGAAGACTGTACCTCCCGGCTTCCCGCGCGATATCCAACGCACGGTACTCAGGATACCCCCAATCCCGCCTCTTTCTTTCGCCTACGGGACTTTCACCCTCTATGGTCCGTCGTTCCAGGCACGTTCGGCTTGGAAAGTCCGCGGGTACGGAGGTCCACTACTCCACATCTCCCCGCCCTCGTCGGGCGGGGATTCGGTTTGTCCTCTGCCGTTTTCGATCGCCTTTACTCACGGCATCTCTGTTGATTTCTTGTCCTCCCCCTACTAGAATGCTTTACTTCGGGGGGTTCCCCTTCCTTTCGGAATGTCCCTTGCGGGACCGGAGTTCCGATTCGGTGATCGGTGGATCACAGGTTCCTTGCGCCTACCCACCGCTTATCGCAGCTTGGCACGACCTTCATCGGCGCCCGAGCCTAGCCATTCCCCAGCTGACAGGAGTCAGCTACACTGATTACGCTCGACAAGCGTCCAGAACGCGTGTGATCGGCGTCATCGGCCCCCTGCCGGCATGGCGAAGGGACCGTCGCCCTTCCCCGGAGAGGCCCCGGCCTCTGCGGGTGCATGTGCCGACCGAACAGCTGCGCCGTGGCGCGGCTTCGGTTTGTAAGAAGCCTCGCTATTAAGCCCTTGCCAGCCGCCGTGGGCCGCGGGAGCGGCCCCGGGGTCTCCTCGGCGCCCTACCGGCGCAGTCCGGCCGCCCAGCTGCGGTGGTGCGGTCCCTCGTAGCGGGCCGCGGCGTAGCGGCAGAGGCCTTCACCGTTCGGGGCGCAGCCGCCGCAGTTCCGCTCGGCCGGGACCGGGGCGCGGACATCGTCCCCCCGCACCTGGGCGAGCGCGTAGCGCAACCAGCCGGCCTCGGCGTCCCCGTACGGGATCTCGACCCACCCCTCGTGCTGGCCGTCCCCCGCGGCGTCCCCGTACAGGACGATGCCGTACGGCGGACGGCGGCCGAAGGCGACCTCCACCAGACGGCACTGGGCGATCGCCTGCACGGCGTCGAACAGCCGGCCGTGCGCTTCGTGGTAGCCGACGAACAGGTGCGTCGCCTTGTACTCGAGCGGGACGAACTCCCGGCCCCCGAGCGCGACGACGAGGTCCGCCGGCCGGCGATCCCGAGAGCCGGGTCGCTCAGGTTCTCCGTGGCGGTCCGGAACCGCGGATCCAGGAAGACCTGCTCCGGAGCGAACAGCATCGGAAGGTCGTCCTCCCCCTCATCCCGGTAGACGAGGCGGTCGGCCGGGGCGAACGCGAGCCGCCCCTGGTTGACGCGGAGCGCCCCGAGCGGCGGGGTCATCAGCGGCGAGTGGCGGAGTGGAACGACGTTCGAGGGGGTCCGGACCGGACCGAGGCCGACCGACGGGTCGTGGTGGCGGCGCGCCTTCTCCAGCTCCATCTCGTGGGGACACCGAAAGTAGGTGACCAGGTCGTGCGGCGTGAGGTGCTCCGCGGGGAGGGCGATTGGCGGCGCCAGCATGGCCCCAGTTCCGTCGGGGTGGGCTAAGAAGCTGCGGCTCCAGCCGCAGCGCGGCGACTACCCGACGGCGCGGGAGCGCAGCGACTCCCGACCGGCGGCGTCGAGGGATGAGCGGCCCAGGAGGATCCCCAGCAGCTCGCGGTCGACGCCGACCCGACGGACGGCCTCGAGGGCGGCATCGACCCCCGCTTGCCGCCTCCGCTCGGCCGACCGGACGAGCGCGTACTCGGGGCGGCTGACCAAGAGCTCGGTCCCCTCGAACGAGACCGGCCGCGTCCGAGCCACGCCGGCGACCCCGACGAACTCCTCCCACGGCGCCGGCGGCTTCGACTCGAGGGGGGTCGCCCACTCGACCCGGACCCCGACCGGGGGGTCCCGACGAACGCCCGTGCCCCGACGACCAGGCGGCCTCCGGGCGGCCAGTCGGTCGGAGCGACCGGTTCGATCAAGTAGTCGGCGAGCAGCGCCCCGAGCCGGTCGACCCCTTCCCGTGTGGTCCCCAAGTCGATGTCCATCGGCGATCCCCCGCCGCCCAGGAGGGCGACCGCAGCCGACCCGGCGACGTACCACTCGGTCCCTTCGGACCGGAGCGGCCCCGCGATGCGGGCGAGGGTCTCGCGGAGCGCCTCCCGGAACGGCACGGGCTCGCCGGCGTACAGCTGGCGGAGCGTCGTCTCCAACACGAACCGCTGGCGGACGTAGGCGGCGCGGACCTTCTGGGTGGAGGCGAACGGGAGCAGGTACCGGCGGTGCCAGCAGCGGGGTCCGCCGAACATGCACGGGCTCTCCGGGTGGGCGAACCCGAGCGGGGCGAGGTCGCCGAGCGGGGGGCCGCCGGCGTCGTCGCCGCCGTCCTGCGCGTGGTGGGTGAACGTCGTCGCCTCGCCGAGACGGTCGAGCGAGAGCTGGTGGAGGTACCCGCCGCCCAGGTCCGGGCCTGAGAGCATCTCGCTGGGCGCCGCGGGCGTCGGCGGCACGAGGGCCTCCGCCCGGGACTACGCCGGGGCCGCTCCGAGCTGGAGGGCGTGCGGGAGAGGGATCGTCCCCCGCGTCAGCTCGACGTGGGAGCCGTTGTGGACCGCTCGAAGGTAGCTGCCGCTGGTCAGAGACTGCCACGTCCCCTTCTCCCCGTCGAACGGCTCGCTGCCGACGACGAGCCGATGGGGCGTCGCCTGGTACGCCATCTCGTAGTAACACCGCGACGGGTCGAGCAGTCCGGGACCGTGCTCGCCGGTCCAGAGGCAGAACGCCCACAGCTCCGTCGGGGACGGCGCGAACAGGACGTTGAGCCCGGAGAACGCGGGGCCTTTCGGGCGGCCGAGCCCCTGCCAGACCCGCACCAGGTCCTCGACGGTCTGGACGTAGCCGCGGAGCGGGTCCCGTACCTCCTCGGAGTTGCGGACCAGGAGCCAGAAGAGGACCTCGCTGTCGTTGATGCCGCGCACCTGGCCCTCGTGGACGCCGAGGAACGGCCGGGTCTCGCGCGGGAACGGGATCGCCCCGTTGTGCGCGAAGATCGCCGCATGGGAGTCGAACGGCTGCGAGTTCACGAGCCCCAGGAGCTGCTCGGCGGGGAGCCCCATCGGGTTGCTGGCGTGCCTAAGGTGGCCTATCACGAGCGGCGGCTGGCTCGCCCGGGCAGCGGCGACGTACCGGTCCCGCTCAGACGCGTCGAACGCCCCGCGGACTCCCTTTTCCACGTGCGGACGGCCGCCCGCGCTGAACCAGGCGACCCCCCAGCCGTCCCGCTGGGCCGTCTCGGCGGTCGCGTTCGCCTGGGCGAGCAGGGAGCGGTCGGCGGAGACGAGCCACCCCTCCGCGGGGTTGGAGCCACTGGTGAGAAGACCGAACAGTCGGCACACGGCTTCGCGAGCGGCGCCGCATAGATAACGGCCTTCCGCCGCGGGTGCGCTGGTGGCCCGCCGACCAGCAACCATTTTTACCCCCTCCCGGACTAGATGGATAGAGTGCAACGATGGTTTCTGTGGAGGTGACGCCCGCAGCCCGCGACCAGGTCCTCAAGATCATGGACCGCCAGCAGAAGCCCGGCGCCGCGCTCCGACTGTATGTACAGGGCGGTGGCTGCTCGGGGCTCACGTACGGGATGTCGTTCGACCACCAGGAGACCGGGGACGAGGTCGCCTACCAGAACGGCACGCTCACCGTGGTCGTCGACCATGCGAGCGCCCCGCTGCTCGACGGGCTGAAGGTCGACTTCCTTCTCGGGCTCGAGCAGTCCGGCTTCAAGATCGTCAACCCCAACGCGAAGGAGACCTGCTCGTGCGGCAAGTCGTTCTCCGCGTAGCCGGCCGGGGCGGGGCGCTTTATACTCGGGGGCACGTCTAGTCTTCGGGGTTGCGAAGGAGGGCCCCGTGCATGAACGATAGTGGTGTAAAACTCAATGTAACCGACGAGGCGCGGGACCAGGTCCGAGAGCTCATCAAGAGCCAGAAGCCGGGGACCGCGGTTCGTGTCTACCTTCAGTCCGGTGGCGGCGGGGGCTGTGGCTCCGGCGGCTGCGGATCGGGCGGCGGTGGATGCAACTGCGGCGACAGCCACGGCAGCGGCGGGCCGGCGTTCGGGATGGCGTTCGACCGCCCCCGCAACGGCGACAAGGTGATCGCGGTGGACGGCTTCTCGATCGTCGTCGACGACCTCAGCGCGGAGATGCTGAAGGGCGCGACGATCGACTACGTCCAGGACCTGAACACCTCCGGATTCAAGATCACGCCGACGAACGCCCCGCCCGCTCCGGCGGTCGAAGGCGGCTGCGGATGCGGCTCCGGTGGGTGTGGGTGCGGCTAGGCTAGTCCTGCCGCACCTCCCAACCGTTTCCCCGATCCTTCCTGTTCCTGCGAACCGAGCCGCACGGCTCGTCCCGGCCGCCGGCGCGGGAGCACGGCTATCTCGCCCCCGACCCGCGGCGGACGTGGCGAAGGCTCCTCGGCGGAGCTCCCGAGCGCGGACACCCTCGCCCGCGGTCCTGCACTGGCTCCTGGACCCGTCTCAGCCGTCGATCCAGTACCGCACGCTGACCGAGCTCCTCCACCGGCCCGCGTCGGACCCCACGGTGCGCTCGGCGAGGGAGCGGATCCCGACCGTCGGTTTTGTCGCCGACCAGTTGCGGGACCGCGACCCCGCCGGCTGGTGGGGGAGCAACGAGAGCCTCTACGTTCCGAAGTACCTCGCGACGCACTGGCGGCTGATCGTCCTCTCCGACCTGGGCGTGGACCGGAGCGTCCCGGAGGTCCACGAGTCGTGCGAGCTCTGGATGGAGCGGTTCGCGCTGAAGGGGGGAGGCGTCGGGGGCAACTCGAAGGGAACGGGCCACCACTGCGTCGTCGGCAACATGACGAGGGCACTGATCCGGCTCGGTTACGGGGACGATTCGCGCATCCGCCGCAGCCTCGACTGGCTCGTCGAGACCGCCGACCCGAAGGGGGGTTGGTCGTGCTTTGGGCGCGGCCGCAACCTCGACTCGTGGGAGGGACTGAGCGCCTTCGCGGCGTACCCCCGGGGGCGCTGGACCGGGGCGATGCGCGAGACGGTCGAGCGGGCCGCCGAGTTCTACCTGCAGCGGGAGCTGCACCGCCAAGGCGGACGGTACGCCCCGTGGTACCGGTTCCACTTCCCCGTCCACTACTACTACGACGTCCTCGTCGGTCTGGAGCTGTTGACGGCCCTCGGCTACGGGAGCGACCCGCGGCTGGGCTTCGCGCTCGGCGTTCTCGAGCGCAAGCGGCGGACCGACGGTCGGTGGAACCTCGACGCCCAGCACCCGGACGTTGTCGGCGCGATGGCGCGCTGGTACGAGCGCCACCCGTCGCACCGGCCGACACCGTTGCCGCTCGAAGACGCCGGCAAGCCGAGCCGGCTGGTCACGCTGACGGCGCTGAACGTCCTCGCGCGGCTGGCGCCATAGCCCCCCTCCGCGGGGCACGCCTCACCCGCGTGCCGGGAGCGGCTCGGACCCGTCCGCGCCGGGACTTCCTCCGGCGAGGTGGGCGGGGATGAGCAGCACCGCACCCGCGAGCGCGAGCCCCGCGGAGACCTCGAACGCCAGGTCCGCGTTCGCGTACGTCCAGAGCGCTCCCGCCAGGAGCGAACCGCCGAGGATCGCCATCCCCTGCACCATGCCGAGCCAGCCGTACGCGCTCCCGGCGATATCGGAGGGGACCCGACGTCCGACCCAGGCGGACTCGGCCACCCCCTGGAAGGCGACTTGGACGCCGGCGACGGTGAAGGCGAGGACGCCCCCGAGGAGGCCGCGGTTGCCGATCAGGAGCAGGTCGACCACGGCGAACAGCGCGAAGGAGATCGCGACGAGGCCCACGCTCGGCAGGCGGTCGACCCACCGTCCGACGGGGTACGAGAGGCCCGCGAACACGAGGTTGTAGAGGAGGTAGAGCAGCAGCGCGGCGACGACCGCCCCGGTCCGCGACCCTCCCGAGGCGGGGAGGAGGTTCTCGCCGACCCGCAGCAGCGCGAGGAGGATGCTGAAGTAGCTCAGCCCGAAGACCGCCTCCGCGAGCAGGAAGCGCCGGAAGGCGGTGGGGAGCCCCGACCAACCGGTCCTGCGGACGCCGGTCGCGGCGCTCCGTCCGTTGCGGTCCCGGACGAACAGCAGGAGGACCGCCACGGCAACGAACCCGGGGATGACGCTGACCGCGAAGATCTCCCGGAACGCGCCGAGCCCGCCGTACAGCAGGAGGAGGACGGCGGTCGCCGTTCCGAGCACGGCGCCGATCGAGTCCATCGCCTGCTCGACGCCGAAGGCGGCGCCCTGGTTGGCCGAGGAGGTCGCGTTCGAGACGATCGCCTTCTTGATCGGCTGGCGGGAGCCCCGCCCCAGCCACGCCCCCAGTCGGAACGCGAGGACCTCGGGCCAGACGACAGCGACCGCCAGGAGGCCGTGGAAGACCGTCGTCGCGAGGTAGCCGTACGCCCCGCGGAGCTTGCGCGAAGGGCCGGTCGCCCACCGCGAGCCGGCGACCGTCTGGACGGCGCTCTGACCGAACTGCGCCGCCCCGTCGACGAGGCCGACGAGGAACGGAGACGCCCCCAGCGAAAACGCGAGGAAGAACGGGACGACCGGCAGGATCATCTCGTACGACCAGTCGGAGAACAGGCTGGTCACCGAGATCGACCAGACGTCCGGGGCGATCCGGCGGTCCGGGCGGTCCTGGGCGGAAGAGCCGACCCCCGGCGCCGAAGCGGTCGCCATCCCTGGGCCTAGACGGCGGGGCTCTTGTCTCTGGCGCGCGGGCTGCGGGCCGGCGGCCGGCCCGCCTTCCGCGTGCCGTGAGCGGGGCGGACTATCCGAACGTGAGGAGCGGTTTCAGCACCCCGTCCTCCTTGCGGTCCATCAGGCGGAACGCGCGCTCCACGTCGGCGAACGGCATGGTGTGCGTCGTCATCGGCGTCGGGTCGACGCGGCCGCTCCCGAGCAGGCGCAGCAGGCGGCCCATCCGCTCCCGCCCGCCAGGGCAGAGCGCGGTCCGGATCGTCTTGTCGCTCATCCCGACGCCCCAGTCGCGGCGAGGGATGCCGACCGTCTCCCCCTCGCCGTGGTAGCCGACATTGGAGATCGTGCCGCCCGGCCGCGTGACGCGCACGCAGTTCGCGAACGTCAGTTCGGAACCGAGCGCCTCGATCGCCGCGTCGACCCCGGCGCCGCCCGTCCGCCGAAGGATCTCCTCGACCGGGTCCCGGGCGCGGAAATCGACGACCGCGTCCGCCCCGAACGAGCGCGCGAGCTCCTGTCGCTTCGGCACCGTCTCAACGGCGACGATCTCCCCGGCGCCCGAGAGGCGGGCGCCGACGATCGCCATCAGGCCGACCGGCCCGGCGCCGAAGACCGCGACGCTCCCGCCGATCGGGATCGCCGCGTGCTCCGCCGCGACGAAGCCGGTCGACAGCATGTCGCAGGCGTAGACCGCCTTGGCGTCCGACACCCCGTCCGGGATCGGGGCGAGGTTCGCCTCCGCGTCGTTCACATGGAAGTATTCCGCGAGCGCCCCGTCCTTCTCGTTCGCGAACTTCCAGCCCCCGAGCGGCCCCCCGCACTGCGACGGGAAGCCGCGCAGGCAGTTCTCGCACCGGTAGCACGGCGTGATCGCATTCACGGCGACCCGCTCGCCGACCCGGTGGCCGCGGACCGCACTGCCGAGCGCGTGCACGACCCCGACCGACTCGTGGCCGAGGGTCAGCTCGCTCCGCTCCCCAATCGCCCCGCGGACCGTGTGGGTGTCGGAGGTGCAGACCAGCGCTGCGGTCGTCCGGACGACCGCGTCGTTCGGTCCCGGCTGCGGGACCGGCTTGTCGACCACGCCGACCGATCCGATGCCGTGCATGACGAACGCCTTCATCGTCGTCGTCTCCCCGGTCCCCCCGCTCACGGAGGCGAGGCGAGGTGGGCCCACGCGGCGGTGAACCCGTAGGCGACGGAGGCGACACCGGCGAGGACGACGGCGACCAGGAAGAGTCCGACCAGGACCCTCCACAGCCACGGGTACGACGGGACCGGACCGGACGGCAGTGGCGACGCCTGGACATTCTGCTGGCCGACGACGAACCAGTCAAGGAAAAGGGTCGCAGGGTAGGCGAGGATCCCGACCGCGCCGAAGGCGAGGTACATCAGGAACGTCTCGAGCGGCTCGAGCGTGACGTTCAGCTGGTACGCCCGCGCGCCGTAGAAGATGATCCCCGAGCCGGCGACCGCCGCGAGGATGCCGACCAGATGGGTCGGCAGGCCGCGCCAGACCGCGACGCCGAAGGCGATTAGGAGGAGCGCGAGCATGAACAGCGGGTCGAAGAAGAACAGGTCGTACGGGCCGTACGCCGCGGGGATCGGCCAGGTCAGCTCTCCCCACAGTGCGATCGCGCCGATCCCGCCGCCGAGCAGCGCGAGCAGCGAGGCACCGGCTTGCAGGTGGCCAATCGCCCGGGGATAATCCTTGCGGCGGTACTGCACCCAGACGCAAAAGGCGGTGTAAAACACCGCTACGCTCACCAGCACCAACAGGTCGAGGATCAGGGTCAGGTCGTCTACGAACGTCACGTTCACTCACCTTGGAAACGGCGTACGGGGCGGGGGCTGATGGTCCTTCCCCTGCCTCCCGCCGCTCGGTCCCAACGCTGGGAACCGGGCCTGCCTACGACCCGTACCGCAGGCTGAGCTGGACGATGCCGGTGGGCGTCAGGACCTTGACCGGCCTGTCGGGAGGTCCGGAAAGCCCGGACCGCCCTCGGGCGCCGCGTCGGCGCGCACCATACGCTCATGAGCCCGCGTCCGGCTCCGAGGAGAGCCCCGGCGAACGGTGCGCATGGACGAAACGGAAGCGGGTTCGGACGCGGTGCCTTTCGCCGGGGGACCGCCGGGCCTGCGTCCCGGGGACCGGCGGCTGCTCGAGGCGCTGGGCGATCCGGTCTCGCTGCGCATCCTCTCCGCGCTCGGCGGAGGGGAGCGGGACGGTCACCGGCTCGTCGTCGAGACGAACCTCCCCCAGAGCTCGGTCTACCGCAAGCTGCACGACCTGCTGGCGGGCGAGCTCATCCGCGTCAGCCGCCTCGCCTTCACCCCGGAGCGTCGTAAGGTCGAGGTCTACGCGAGCCGCATCCGCGGCGTCTCGGTCGACTTCGAGGGCGGAGGCCTCCGCGTCCGGGTCCGGTCCCGGGAAGAGGACGCCTCGGACCGCCTGCGGGAGCTGTGGGACCAGGTGAGGGGATGAGCGGCGGGCTGGCGTCGATATGGTGGCTCCGCCTCGCTGAGGGGTTCATCCTCGTCGTAGGGGCGGCGATCGCCTACGCGAGCCTGAGGGCGTTCCGCAGGAACCGGGACCCGGGGCTGGCGCTCCTTGGGGTTGGCTTCGCGGTCGTCACGGTCGCAGCCGCGCTTGCGGGCGTGCTCTACGAACTGACGACCCACGACCTGTTGACCGCTTGGACCGTCAGTGCCGGCTTCGACTGCGTCGGCTTCACCCTGATCCTCGTGTCGATCGCGCGCCCGCGCTCCCCCGCGCGCATCGAGGCGGCCGACGGGGAACCTCCCGCCGACCGCTTCCCCCGGGACCGGCCCGGCTGATCGAGCGCCTGACCCGAGCCCGGACGAGCTCGCGGCTCCCGTCGATCCATGGGTGGGTCGGTAGCGATGCCAGCCCCTCACCCGGTAGCCAAGGAGGACGCGGCCTCGAGCTGCGGTCGGTCGCCGGCGGCCCATACCATCGCCCATTGGGGAGCGGGCGGGGAGTCTGCCCGCCAAGCGAGACGCTCCTTTCGGGGATGGGCCCGGACGGACTTAGACCCTCAAGGGTTGAAACCTATCGGTTTTGGACTCTGCGGAGCGCTAAAGTGAGCCCGGCCACTACCACGACGGGGGTACGAAAGTGCCACTGACCCGGAAGATCCGCAAGCGGAGCGGCAGCGCGTCCGTCGTGATCCCGAAGGCGATTCTGGACATGCTCGACCTGGGCGTCGGCGACGCGGTGAGCTTCGAGACGCTAGGCAAGGACCAGATCCTTCTCCGCGTGGTACGAGTCGCCGCGCCCCGTCCGCCCTAGAGGAACGGACTAGAGGGGGTCGACCCGCCATACCACGGTCGCCTCGTTGAGGAGGTGGCCGCGGATGCGGTTCAGGGTGCGCCGCAAGGTGTCTCGACCGCCCGCGCCCTGTAAGGCAAGAGCAGCGGCACCAGGGTGGCTCTCCGCGAACCGGTCGAAGGCGGTCATCGTCGACTCGTCGGGACGCCTAGCGAGTTGTGTACCCATCCCTCCGTAGACCTCCGAGGCGACGGACACGATGCTTGTCCAGAGCACACCGTTGGGGTTCGACGGGGTCCTCAACATGCGCGCAGCGTCCGCGTAGATGCCCACTAGCGGCGCGTTGGCAATCTCAGTCTGAGGCGGGGAGTACTCGACCATTCTCCTCCGGGCGATTTTGACCCGGGGCCATACTACCGTGATTCTACATAATAGGTCGTGGCCGCCGAGGTAGTGAGAAAGGTCGGAAGCGCCGGCCGAGGCACCATCGCCACCATCCACATTCCCGAGGCTTGGGCCAGGCCCCGGTTCGCGCCCGGAACCTACGTGCGGATGGTGTTCGACGGTTCCAGGGTGACGATTGAACCCGCGGAGGGTCCGTCGTGAGCGTCGACGCCTCCTCTATCGGCGAACGCCTCCGTTCCCTCGTCCCGTCGAGTTCTGCGGCTGTCCCGCTGCTCGACCAGATGACAGATGGCATGCCGGATGCCGAGTACGCGGCGATCGCGGTCGCCGTGATTCGGATCCGCGCGAGAGAAGCAAACGGAGGTCCGCCCGGCTGAGCGGCGGAGGGGTGGCGGTGCCAGGCACACCGCCGACCCTTTCCTCCGAGCGTGGGGAAGGCGTCGGCCAACATAACGATTCGCGACAGGCGGGCGATCCTCTTCCGGTCCCATTACCGGTCGACCTCTACCTCGCCATCGCCGGTGAAACTATCGTCAGGTTGCTAGGGGCGCGCTCGCGAGAGGGGCTGCCCACCCCTCTCGCCACGGCGGTACGGGGGGTGACGCGGCGGCTTGACGCCGGACACCTCGTCTGACCAGACTACATCGGAGCGTAAGAATTCTCCGGAGGTCTGCACCTTCTGCGGGCGGGCACACGCCACGGAGGGCTGTCCGCCGGACAACATCCTAGAGGCGGCCCACGACATCATCCTCGAACTCCACCGCCAGGCCGACGCGGCGGAGGAGATCGCGGGGGTGCTGACCAAGTGGGACGACGAGGACCTGTTCCGGGCTCCTTCCCTCTACGGCGACCACATGGTCCCCGCTCTCGCGAGCATCGCCCAACGGTTACACGAACTCGGAACGATATTGAACGTCACGCCGGACGAGGTCGCCAGATTGTTCGGCGGCCTGATTCAAGACGGGGTCGACAACGCCATCCTGGAGCGGATCGCCAACGCGCTCGAACACCGAGGCCGGCGTCAGCCGGCGCGGAAGTTCCGGACTAACACCGACGACGAGGCGGCCGAGATTGCGGGAGAGCTTTGACGCTTCGTTGGCCCGAGAACGCCTCGAAGACCGCGAGAGACCTCGCTGTCGAGTTCTCCCAACCCGAGGACGCGGTCCGGCGGCTTGTCGAGATCGCCTGGGGCGCCGCTCGGCGGAAGGAGTCGCGGGGCGACTGGTGGGAAATCGCGCTGCGGGCGGCCCGGCGGAAGCTGCAGAGCCGGGTCCCGGTCGGCGAGGGCCTAGCCTTGTTCGACGAGCTGAAGGCGTACGTGTCGAAGCACCTCAACTTCTCGGAGCCGTGGCACCTCGACCTGTACTGTGTCTTCCTGATGCAATGCGCCCTGGTCGAGGCCCTCCCCGGGGTGTTCTACCTCTTCGTCGGCGGACGTTTCGCCTCGGGGAAGACGTCCGCCCTCAGACTCGCGGTGCGCCTGGCCGGTGGGAAGCTGGTCGAGAACGTCAGCGTCGCCGCCCTCGCGCGGATGCTCGACGGCGCCGGCCTAGTCGCGCTGGACGAAGTTCGACGTGCCAAGGGGAGCGGAGTTCGACGCCATGAGAGACAGTTTGCTCCGCCAGGGTTACCGGCGCGGCGACGCCGAGTATACCCGGGACGATCCGAAGACCCGGGAACTCGAGTCGGTCAACGTGTTCGGGCCCAAGTGCTGCAGCTTCAGGGGCACGCTCGACCCGGCGCTTGCGAGCCGCGGGTACGTCATCCCGAGCACCACCCCCACTGGCGCGGCGAGCTACGGACTCGTGGTGTCGAACCTGTATCCGGAGCCAAACGACCTCCCGGCCCGGCTCGCGGCGTGGGGACACGCCCGGTCCGCGGAGTGGACGGGCGAGAGGATCCGCGCCCTGCTCGAGTCGGAGGCTTTCCGGGCCAAGGTCAAGGCGGCCGTGCCGGGAAATCGGCGCGAACCGGAACTCCGAGCTGGCGACGTACGTCCTGCTCACCACCGAGATCGCCGGGGTCGACATCGGCTCGGACCTGCTCGAGGCCTCGGCTGCGCGGGAACTCGTGATCGAGGAGGAGGAGAACGAGGACCTCTCCGAGATGACCGGCGTAGTCCTATCCCTATCCTCGACCAGGACGACGCTTGACGGCAATCCGGAGGGCTGGGTCGTCTTCGAACAGCGCCATGTCCGGGAGGAGGTCAACGCCCACCGTAAGACACGGGGCGAGCGGCCCCTATCGAACAAGGAGTTCGCAACGCTCGGCGGGAGGCGGGTGTGCTGGACAAGTGGATCACGAATGTCCACGGTTCTCTCCGGTGGAACCTGCCGCCGCGATACATCGTCGGTTGCGCGGGGGGATGCATCCACGGAGGAGCCCAACCCCACCCACCTACCCCACCGGGTGGGGTTGAGGGGGGCGCGAAAACCGAGCTACCCCACCCCGCCCCTCAGACCGAATCTCCGTCAGAGAGCGATGATGGTGGTGGTGTAGGAGGTGGGGTAGGTGGGGTGGGTACGGGGGGTACATCTCCCGAGGCCGGGGTCTTCGAGGAGGAAGGGAACTGGACCGTCCGGCGAAGGACAGGAAGCTGAAGGGGGGGCCGTGACCGGCCACGTTGGGGGCTCGATCGGGCGACGCGGCGAGCGCCTGGTCGGCCCACCCCGCGATCCCAGGTGGCTCGAGCAGCTTGCGGCCGAACTCTGGCCCAGCCTCCCTCGCCAGAAAACCACCGAGAAACCCACCCGGGTCGACCGGCACGGAGTGGTCTACGCCTGACACCCCGTGTTCTGCCAGACCGACCCACCGCCCCCCAGCGCCGCGCCCAGCGCCCCGCCCAGCTCCCAGCCCAGCGTCCAGCGCAGCACGCCTGCGGTGGACGGGTGCCCACTCGCTGCAGGGCCGCACTGGTCGCACGGCCATCTTTATCGGTAGGCGCCGGCTACGGAGTGGGTGATGCCGCAGCGCCGATCGCAGTCGCCCGAGCAGCCGGATCCGAACGCGCCCGCAGCGACGACTGCGGAGCGGCCGAAGCGCGCCGCACGTTTTCCCGGCAGGCGCGCTGCAACGGAGGAGGAGGTCGGTGAAGCGCGCGAGCAGGCGTCTAGGTACTGGGGACTCCACGGACTCGAGACCACCGACTCGATGATTGCCCGAATGGTGGGCCTACCGGTCGCGGCCATCGAGGTTGTCCTTCGGGACCCGTAGACGAAGCCCCGAACGACCGGGGCAACGCCGACGGGCCAGGCGGGCCCGACGGCGGAGCGACGCCGGGGGCGCCGTCTACGCAGCCGACCGCGGCACCAAGAGCGGGATGTCGGTCGAGGAGATGGCCTCGCTGGCCCGCCAACTCGACGCCGACCGCCAGCGTTCGCTCGGCTTCTCGCCCCCGGGGGGAAGTGGACCGACCCGGGCAACGGCTCGCCGTGGGGCGAGTCACAGGGTCAGGGCGGAGTGTTCGAGGGCAATTTCATGACGCCGAGCATCTACAACAACCTGTTCGCGATCTGCCGCGAGGCGGGCTTGAGCGAGGCCTACAGTAGGGGAGTGATCCGCGGCTTCGCCCGGCGGCGACCCGACGACTACGCGTACCTGACGGAGCTGCTAACGACTACTGGCTGCCAGGCGGCGGCAGTGCGCCTGATCACGGCCAACTACAGGTCCGAGACGGGCCCGCCCGAAGCGGAGGCCGAGGCCCGCGCAGACGATCCGGTGGCGGAGTTACGCCGCCGGAGGCTGCGGGAGCGCCGGGACAAACTCGAGGACCTCGAACTCGCGCGATTCGAGAGAGAGATGTCGGGAGGGGGCGCACCGAGCGCGGAGCTAGACGCGTACGCTGGGAGCGTGACGAACTGCGGGCCAGGTTGGAGCGGCTAGAGCGGAAGAACGACCTCGAGGGCGCGCTCGTCCCCCTCGTGCAGCGACTCAACGCCGTAGAGCGCCGCTCCTCGGGTCGCGAGGACCCCGACACGGAGCGGCGACGGATCACCAACGACCTATCGAGGGACGCACTGACCGGTCTCGTGTCGGCGGGGACGGAGAAGATCCGTCGCACCGGGGCGGGCCAGGACGTCCTCCGCCAACTCGCAGGAGCGCTGGGCCCCGAGCTGAGCCGCAACGCGGTCGCGGGGTCCGCAAGCTCGTGATCGGGGAAGGAGCCGGGGCCGCCGAGCCGCGGGAGGAGTTCGTTCCGGTCAGGGACCGCGTCGACGAACTGCGGAGCGCGGCGGCGGCCCTCGAGGGGCTGTCGGGGGACGCGTGACGCTGGACGCCGAGGCCTTCGCGGGGCAAGTGGCGTTCTTGGACGCGCTGACAGAGTTCGTCGTGCGGGTCTCCTCGGAGTCGGCCGACTCGGGCTGCGTTCACCCGGAGGTGCTTGGGCGGCCCCCGGTGACGGTCTCGCTCGTGATCTTCGAGGACGACCCGCGCCTAGTGGCGAGACAGGCGAGCTGCGACCGGTTCGGGCGGGCAAAGTTCCGGACCTCGACGACCCGTACGTTGCGGAGCAGGGGCGCGGTGAGGTGCTCTTGCACCTGGCCCTCGGGCGGATCACGCGCGCGACGCCGGGCGCCGAGCCCGACATCCTGGCGGTCCTCGGTTTTCCCACCCTGACCGCGATCTGAGGGGCAGGGCTGTAGTAAGGCGGCCCGACGGAACCACGGGCATCCGGGAGCCGTTCGGGGACGGAGACGCACTCCGACTGGGCTTGCTCGACGGGCCTAACGTCTTCGCCGCGGTCGGAATCCTTTCCCAGCTGACCGGGCTGATCGCCGAAGCGCGGGGTGACCCGCTCTTCCGGGCGGCGGTCGCCGCGCTGCCGGAGCCCCCGCTCGAGGACGCATGGGCGGCGCGCCCCACCGCCCCCCCGCCGGGGCTGCCGGGCCGCGGCTGAAAGTTCCCGCAGTCGGAGACGGTGGGTGTGGCATGACCGGAGAACTAGACCTTTCGGAGATCGGGCGGGGCGGGCTCGTCCGCGCGGTGGCCTCCCGCGTGGGCGAGGAACTCAACCGGCTCGACCGTCTCGAGGCGCGAGTTGCGGCCCTCGAGAAGGCCGCCGCCGCGAAGGAGACCTAGCGTCGAGGAAGTCGACGCCCTGGCTCGGGGCTGCCTGCCCTCTGGCGTAGCCGGCGGCGCTCGGGAGGTTCGGCCCGGGGCCGAGGACATGGACGCGGCTCTTCGTGGCATCGGCCGGGTAGGCGACGACGTTGGGCCCGCGGGGCCCACCCCCGGCGATCTTGTCGAATCGCTGGGTCCAGAAACCGAGCTTCGTCAGGTCGGACTCAAAGCCGCGCGGAAAGCTCGTGGCCGTCGGGGGAGCGCGCCCGTTCCTGTTCTTCGCCGATTTCGACGGCACGGCGTCGCGGAAGGTCACGCCCGCCGCCGGCGCAGCGCCCCAGCGCCCGACGGCGGAGAGCCGCGCGTAGGCCACGAACGGGCTCTGAGCGAGCCAGCCCGGAGCAACGTGACGATCGGTCCGGCGTGCCGACGGCGAGGCCGACGCCCAGCCCGGGCCCGGCAAGGAGCCCGAGGCCAAGAAAGCCCCCCGTGGTCTGGTGGCTCGTGCCACCGTTCATCAGTCTGTGTGCCCGTTCGACAAGCGTACCCACCATACTGACAGGAAACAGCTCCTCGTCTAAATAGCTCCGCCCCTCTAGGGTACCCCGCCGTGCCGAGCCGCACTTTCTCGATCTCGAAGTGGGTCAGTGAGGGGACTAGCGTCGAGGTTCAGGGCCCGACGGAGCGGCCGACCTGGCCGGAGCTCGCCGCCTGGCTGAGCCGCAGGCGGGCCCCCGACGCCGACGACCCCGGGGCGACGTGCTTCGCGTGGGGTCCGTACCAGGTCTTGCCGGTCGATCCTCCCGGCCCTCGTCCGATGCGTCCGACTCGGACCGCCGGTGGGGATTTCACCGGGTTGTGGCGCTCACGTTGGCGGCGGCCACGGTGCGGGTCGACCCTGGCGACATCGTGGACCGCCTGCGCTCGATGGGGCTCGCGTTCGTCGCGGCGCCCGCCGCAGCCTACGACAGGGCGTATCCCCTGTTCGATCTAACCCTGCCCCTCGGGACTCCGCTGCGCGGCCGGCTCTCGGAGGCGATGTGGGCCGTCACCACGTTCTTCAGGGACCTGGTTGACGACTACGGGACGCTCGATGTCCCGTTACGCTTCGAGGTTCGGTCCCGTCCCACGCGGGGTCCGGAGCCCCCGGGGAGCCGTCCCCCGGCAATCGTCAACGCGGGGAGGGTGCTGCGGGTCGGGGACCTGGTGAGACCCACGATCCGGCTCGCGCTCCGAGACCTCGAGCGCGGGCAGTCGCTCGAGCGCGTCGGGATCGACCTCGCGATCCGGGCCGGTGTGATCCGCAACTCCATCCAGTCGGACGACGGCCCTGACGAACCGTAGGGCCGGCCCCTGCCGCATGAAGGGATGCGAGTGCCGGGGGGAGATTAACAGTCCATGACAGAGTGGGAAATATCCCGGATTCGAGTAGGCCATAGATTCCGAACGGACCTCGGAGACATCGAAGGATTCTCCCGAAGCTTGGCTGACGTAGGCCTTCTTCACCCTGTTGTCGTGACCACGGACGGGGACCTGATTGCCGGAGAGCGGCGTCTCAATGCGGCAAAGAAGCTAGGATGGAAGACAGTCCCTGTTCGAGAGATCAATATCGAGGAGGAGATTCAGCGGCTGAGGGCGCAGCGAGACGAGAACGTCGTCCGGAAACCGTTCCTGCCCACCGAGGCCGCGGCGCTGGCGAAGCTGATTGAGGTCAGGATCCAGAAGGAGGCTGCGGCGGATCGGAAGGCAGAGGGCCAGAAGGAAGGCGGTAAGACCGCCGGACGGGGGCGGCCAATAGCTTCTGTGGAAAGTTTCCACACAAGCAAAGCCCCCGTACGTGCTTCGGAATTGGCGGCGAAGGGGACAGGATACAGCGAGCGGACGCTCCGGAAGGTCCATGAGGTGGTCGAGGCTGGCGCGAAGTTTCACCGTGGTGCGCCGAAGGAAAGGTTGGTGGAAAGTTCCGTCAACCTTTCCCCGAAGGTTCTCAAACGGGGCCGCCCAAGCGGATCACGGGAAGGACGGCGGGAGAGGGCGAAAGAAACCCCTTGCGGGAACTTCCCGCAAGGGGTTTGCCGCCGTCTCGGCGACCTCCAAACCAAAGAGGGAGCCTACGGCGAAGGACAAGGCGCGGTCACAAGAAAAACCCCCTTGCGGGAACTTCCCGCAAGGGGGTTTCCGGCGAAGACTAGGCGGCCCGTTCCACGACAGCCTTCGTCCCGTTGACGGTCGAGACGAACCGCCACCCGTCCGAGAGCAAGCGCGGAAGATCCGCGTCCTCGACGACCTGCTGCGTCGGCCCGGCGTGAACGGCCCCCCTCGCGACGCCTTTGCGTACCGCTTCGATCACCGCGGCGACGTCGTCTAGGTCGACCCCCTCGATCTCCGTGTCCGAGTACCAGGCCGACAGCAGGACCCGCCGCTCCTCGCGGAGGGAGGTCGCCGCCCGGGATGGCGCCGTCGACAGGAACTGCTCGCACCGGGCGTAGGCCTTGCGCATCGAGGCGACCAGGCTATCTGGAAGCCGGGCCCGTCCCGTCGTGTAGTGCCGCGCGGTGACATCACCGGTGTGTCCCATCCAGAACTCGGAGTAGTCCCGCGCGACCTTCCCCGCGTTTTGGGCCTCGAGCAGGCGCGACGCGAAGTAGCTGCGGAGGACGTACGGCCGCGCGGGATCCCGGCCCGCCGGAGGGCTAGCCGCACCTGGTCGCCGATGTTGAGGGCCCGGACAAACCGTTTCTTTGCCCGGTACGGGTGGATGACGTCGGTCTCGGGCCCGATCGTCTCTCCTTTGCGGGCCCGCTCCTCGAGGACCGTCCGCAGGTACTCGATGCCCTCCGCGCCGAACCACGTGAAGTAGGTGTGCCCGGCCTTCGAGTTGGCTGCCCTGACACGGATCCGAAGCGGCGGGTCGGGGAACCGGACCGAAGCGCCGACCACCTCGACTCCGACAAGATCGCCAACCCGGAGGCCGTCGGTCCCCTCGTAGTTGCCGAGGACCTCGGGCCGGAGCCCCGAGAAGGCCATCAGGGCGCAGCACAAGCGCTCGTTCGAGGTCGCCCCGAGTAGGACGGCCTTGAGCTGCTCGGGCGTGGGAATCTCCTCGTTCTCGAGCGAGGGGCGGGACCCCGCTCCGGGGATCTTGACCGGGAGGGTGATCCGACGGCCGTGGTGGAGGAGCCACGACCTGACCGCCTTGACCGTCGACCGGATGTACTCGCCGCTCCGGCCCTTCTTCGCCTCGGCGTTGATGAACCGGACCAAGAGGTCCCTGAGATCGGTCTCCTTGGCCTTCCGGTCGACGAGCGACCGGCGGTCGATGGCCATCTCCCGACAGAAGGCGAGAAGCCGTCGGAGGTAGACGTCCGCCGTGATCCTCGAGCCGTTCGCGGTGTTCTCGTACCACGATCGGAGGTCCTTGTCGGCGGCCAGCTCGGCGCGGGATTCGGCCGGTCCTCGGGGAGACATGCTCCCGGCATAGGCGGAGGATGGCTTTAACCCTTGTAGGAGTGGGCCCGGACGGATTTGAACCGTCGACCAACCGGTTATGAGCCGGACGCTCTGAGCCGGGCTAAGCTACGGGCCCGCAGCCGGTGTCGGAGAGGCGCCGCCGAGCGGAATTTGGGGTGCGCGGCGGGCGGCCGCGGACCTTTCGAACCGCTGACCTTTCGGTTAACAGCCGATCGCTCTGCCGCTGAGCTACGGCGGCACCGGAGCGTCCGAGCCGGCATCGGTCTAATAGCCTTTCCGACTCGCAGGAGGCCGGTGCTCGTGGTCGGCGGCGCGCGCTTTGAGGTGCTGGATGAGCGCGCTCATCCGCTCGAGCGAACGGTTGAGCGACGCCCAGAACTCGCGGGCACGGTCGGTGACGACCGCCCCGTCGGCGCTTGGCTGGATGACGCCGTCCCGCTCCAAGAGATGCAGCGAGTAGCGGGTCTTATGGATCGGCAGCTGCAACGCCTCGCTCAGGCGGATGATCCCGATCGGGGGGCTCTTCGAGAGCCGCTCGAGGATGTCGACGTTCCGGGCGAGGAGGTCGAGCTCCTCCTCGATCCGCTTCGCCAGGTCGGCCGGTCCGTTCGCCTCTGCCTCCTGGGCAGCCTCGGCGGCGTCCTCGCTGTCGGGCACGGTGGTCGTGCTCGGACTCGCGGCCCCTTACTTGAGGGTTGTCCGCGCCGACCCGGACCGCCGCGCCGCGCCGCCGTCCTTCGGCCCTCGGGCCGGCCGGCGAACGCATGACCGGCGCGGCCGGGCCGGGGAACCGGCCCCGCCTGGTGCTCCTCACCGGGCTCGACCTGCGCGCGTACCGCGGCGGGGAAAAGTATGCCGCGACCCTCTGCCGGGAGTTGGCGGCGCGCGGGGCCGAGGTCCTGCTCTACAGCAAGGTCGACCGCCACGAGCACTACCGCCTCGGCCTGGACGAGCTTCCCGCGACCGTCGGGGTCCCGTTCCGCTTCTACCGGCTCCTCTGGCTTCCGCGACTCCCTCCCCTCCCGCTCGAGCCCCGCGCGTTCCTGCGGACCCTTCGTTCCGCGGACACGATCTTCTCGCTCGAGTCGACCCCGCGGTTCGTCGCCCTCGTCGTCTTCCTGGGCCGGCTCCTCGGCCGCCCGGTCGTGGTCGGCCTGCACGACCCGACCCAGGTCGACGCGCTGGAGCGGGAGCTCCGCGGCGTCCCCCGGCCGTCGTGGAGGGCGCGGGCGTTCCGCGCGGCGCTCCGGCGGGCCGACGCCGTCCACACGATCAACGTCGCCCAGGCCGCGACGCTCCGGCGGGCCGGGGTGACGGAGAACGTCGCGATGGTGAACTCGTTCGCCACCGCGAAGCCGCGGGCACGGGACCTGGTGCGCCACGCGACGTTCGAGGCGCTGTTCGTGGGACCGCTGGAGCGGGAACAGAAGGGGATCGACCTGCTCGTGGAGATCTCGCGGCGGATCCTCGCCGAACGGCCGTTCGTCCGCCTGACGATCGTCGGCGCCGGACCCGACCTGCCGAGGGTGCAGGCGCTCGTGGACGACTTCCCCGACCGCGTCCGCTACCTCGGGTTCGTTCCCGAGGCGGACCTGGCGAAGGTCTACGCGGCCGCCGACGCCCTCCTCCTCCCCTCGCGCGCCGAATCGTTCTCGCTCGTCGCGGTGGAGGCGTTCACGCAGGGGCTCCCGGTCGTCAGCTTCGCCGTCCCCGGCCTCGAGGACGTGATGGCGTCGTACCCCGAGGGCCGCGTGCCGATGTTCGACACCCGCGCCTTTGGGGACGCGGTGCTGGGCCTCGCCGATGCCTGGCAGCGGGAGCCGGCCGCCTTCGAGGCGCTGCGGGTCGTGGTCCGCGACCGCGCGCTGGCGTGGTTCGGGCCGGACGTCCAGGTGCCGAAGCTGGCCGAGATGCTCGGCCTCCGGCTCGGGAACCCTCCGACGAGCTGACCGCGCGCCGAACGGTTATCCCCGAGGTCCGGCTTCCCTCCTTCGGCGGGCGGGGACGCGCGGGCGCCCGTGGACGGGGTCGAAGGCCGTTGCGTGCGATGGTGCTGCGTCGGCCCGGCGCCGTCGACTCACGGCCGCTCGTCCTAGAGGAACTCCCGGTCCCTGAGCCCGGCGAGCATCAGCTGCTCGTCCGCGTCGTCCACTGCGGAGTCTGTCGGACCGACCTCCACGTCGTGGAGGGAGACCTGCCCCAGCGACGTGCCGCGTTGGTTCCCGGACACGCGGTGGTGGGCGTGGTCGAACGGGTCGGCGCGGCGGTCGAGGGCTGGAGCCCGGGGGACGCCGTGGGTGTCCCGTGGCTCGGCGGGACCTGCGGCCGGTGCGAGTACTGCCAGAGCGGACGCGAGAACCTGTGCGACGCGAAGACGCTCACCGGCTACAGCGTGGACGGCGGCTACGCCGAGCACCTCGCGACCGACGCGCGGTTTGCCCTCCCGCTTCCGGCGGACCGTCCGCCTGCGTGGGCCCCGTTCCTCTGCGCGGGGATCATCGGCTACCATGCGCTCAAGCTGGCGCTCCCCCGTCCGGGCGGCCGGATCGGTTTCTTCGGCTTCGGCGGGTCGGCGCATCTTGCCCTCCAGCTCGCCGCTCGCCTCGGTTACGAGACGGTCGCCTTCTCGCGCAACCCCGCACACCTGGAGCTCGCGTCGCGGCTCGGCGCGGCAGAGACAGTCGCGACGGGACCCGAAGCGTCGCCCGACGCGACCCGGTCGCTCGACGCGGCGGTCGTCTTCGCCCCCGTGGGCGAGGTCGTCCTGGACGCTCTGGCCCGGCTCAAGAAAGGCGGCGTGGCGTCGATCGCCGCGATACACCTGAGCCCGATCCCGCCAATCGATTACGACCGCTTGCTGTCCGGGGAGCGTCGACTCGTGAGCGTCGAGGCGAACACGCGCGCGGACGCCCGGGAGTTCCTCGAGCTCGCCCAGCGGCTGCGCCTCGAGAGCACGGTCACGACGCGACCGCTTTCCGAGGCGAACGAGGCGCTGGCCGACCTGAAGGCCGGCCGCATCACGGGCGCCGTGGTGCTCGAGATGGGCGGCTAGGCCGCCGGCCGGCGGCCGGGCTTGCGGGCCGCCCGCCGACGCCGCGGGGCGACGGCGGGACCGAATGCTTCCAGCCAGTTGCCGTCCGGGTCGGCGACGTAGACGAGCCGGCTCTTGCCGTCGACGAACTCCTCGACAAGCTTGCCGCCGGCGCGCAGCGCCTTCCGCTTCCACGCGAGCGGGTCGGGGGCGTAGAACCCGAGGTGGTCGAACTCCGTCCCCCGCCGCATCGGTTCGTAGAATCGGTTGTGCGGCGGGTAGTAGTTCAGCTCGAGGCGGTGTCGCGAGCCCGGATACACGAGGTGCACCCAGAGGCCGCCGTGGCCCATCTTCCCCCGAGCCTTGATGCGAAAGCTCATCGCGCGGTAGAACCGGAGCGAGCGGGCGAGGTCGCGGACGCGCAATCCGCTGTAGAGGAACTGGACCGTCTCTGCCATAGGCGCCCGGGACCGTGGGGTTGGGGATAACCCTGCCGAGACGGCCGCTCGACGTTCGTCGGTCCGGGGGACTAAGCGGGGGCCGACTCGGCCGCATCGGCCGGACCCTTCCTCAGGAACTGACCCCGGAAGAACAGCGCGACGACGAGCGCCGCGACCAGCAGCCCCACCATCACGGTGAACGCCCCATCGTACGCGGTGACCTCCGCGGCGGGGAGCTGGAGCAGATACGGAGCGCAGATCGACTGCAACGCCCCGGCGGGCGTGTTGCAGACCGGGGCGGGGAGCGGGTCGAGCCGGGCGAACCGCGTCGTCGCGTACGACCCGAGGACCGAGAGCCCGACCGAGCCGCCGAGCGACTGGAGGAACTGCATCAGACCGCTCGCCTCCCCGACGTCCTTGGTCGCGACCTCGTTCTGGACCGCGAGTAGGAACACGGGGAACGTCATCCCGACGCCGAAGCCGAGGGGGATGAGCGGAAGCACGACCCCGCCCACCGGCACGAAGCCGAACGCGAACTTCCACAGCGGGGTGGCGATCGTGATCTCGCGGAGGGAGAGCATCCCGACCAGGGCGATCGCGAGCCCGAGGACGACCAGGACGCGGTACGACAGGCGCGTCAACAACTGCCCGCCGAGGGCGGCGCCGACGACCAGCGGGAGAACGAGCGCGTAGAGCACATCACGGACGGTCGACGCCGAACTCGCCCCGGCCGGCGTAAGGGCAATCCCGACGACCAGCGTCACCATCGTCGCCAACGCGAAGAAGACGGCGCCGACGAGGAACGTGACGGCTCCGCTAACGCTCACCACCCGTTGCGCGAGCAGGCGCAGCGGCACGAGCGGCTCGCCGCGGGTCCGTAACTCCCAGACGACGAACCCGACCGCCACCGCCGCGGCGGCGGCGAGCAGCCCGAGCACCCGCGGATCGGTCCACGACCATCCGGCATCGGAGATCTGGGTGAGGGCGTACTCGAGCGTAGCGACCCAGCCGACCAGGAGCGCCGCGCCAACCACGTCGAACGCCCGCGCGATGGTCGGGCGGAGGGGCCCAAGGGCGTAGACGAGGGCGATCCCGCCCGCGAGGCCGATGGGCAGGTTGACGTAGAAGATCCATCGCCAGCTCGCGTACCGGAGGATCGTCGAGCCGATGAGCGGTCCGGCGACCGTCGCAATGCCAAACACCCCGGAGAGCAGTCCCGTGACCCGGGCCCGCATCGCCGGGGGGAACGTCACGGCGACGATCGCGATCCCCACCGGGAAGAAGCCGCCGGAGCCGAACCCCTGCACGGCCCGGAAGGCGATCAGCTCCGGGAGGCTCTGGCTGAGCCCCGCGAGCATCGAGCCGGCGATGAAGATCACCAGGCCGCCGAGGAAGACGTTCCGCCGGCTCCAGAGGTCCGAGAGCTTGCCGAAGATCGGGATCGCGATCGTGGACGAGATGATGTACGCCGTCACGACGGTCGTTCCGCTGTTCGGCTGGCCGAACTCGTCGAGGATCGACGGCAGCGCCGTGAGGACCACGAACTGGTCGAGCGCCCCCATCAGGAGGGCGAGCAGGATCCCGATGACGACCAAGAGCTCGAACTTGCGGTTCGGCTCCGGCCCGTCGGGCGTGGGCCGCGCCGGACCGGGGCCCTCGGAGGCGGCGGACATCCGACGCGGCGCTCCGTCGGCCCCTCAAAAGGGTGCGGGCCGTGGTGGCGTCCGCGTTACACCCAGACCTTCAGTTGCCCGGCCCCGGCGTCGACGGGAACGGGGGTCAGCGGCTCACACGGGATCTTGGTGACGATCGCCATCGTGCGGCCCAGCGCCTCGAGGAGCGGTTTCGGGAGCTGGGCGGGGTCGAACCCCGAGCCGCCGAAGACGGGAGGCCCTCGGACCTCGCCGGTCCGTGCGTCAAAGACGGCGTTGTGGAGCGGGCACTTCAGCACCCCGCTCTTGAACGTCCCCTGGTCCATCGGGGCGTTCTGGTGGCCGCAACGGTTGACGAAGGCGTGGAACTGACCGTCCACGTTGACGACAAGGATGTCCTTCGTCCCGACCTGGGCGTGGGTCATCTCTCCGGGCTTGAGGGCGGGCGCGGCGGCGACTTCGTGCCAGGCATTCATGGGGTCCTCTGTGGGTTCAGAACTGAAACCTACTTAAAGTTTGAAAAACAAACTACTATCCAATAAGGCCGAGGGAGAGGTCGGGGACGGACGATGGGGGGACGCCCGGCGCGACGAGTCAACCCGCACTGCGACTTCGAGGGGACGATGGCCCTCCTCGGCGAGCGGCACGTCCTGCGGCTGCTGTTCCTTCTGTTCCAGAAGAGCCCCCGCGGGTTCAACGAGTTGAAGACGGCGGCGACCGTCAACACCGCGACCCTGTCGGACCGGCTGAAGAAGCTCGAGCATCTCGGCATCGTGAAGCGGACCGTCATCCGCGCGCTGCCGCGACGGGTCGAGTACGGCATCACCCCGATGGGCCGCGACCTCCTCAAGATCTTCCGGACGATGAACGACTGGCGGTCGAAGTACAGCGAGCGCGAAGCGAGAACCGTCGAGACCCCCATCCTCGCGTGAGCCGCCCGCGGTTCGCCGCGGCGGCTGTGGGTGAGCCGGACCCGGTGGGGCGCGCAGGCTACCGCGGAGGAGGCTGAGCCGTGCGGCGACGTCGGAGGAGCGCGGTGTACCGCGACAAACGGTGGCCCCTCGCGTTCCACGCGCTCGGCGAGCGCTTGTCGGCAAACTCCGTCCGTTCAAAGAGAAAGGCCGGCTCCAGGACCGACACCACTTCCTCGAGGGAGGGTCGGTGGGGAGGGCCATACTCCCCCGTCTCCTCTCGCGCAATCCACGTGATGAGGAGCGAGCCGGCCGGGCGGACCAGGCGCGCGACCTCTCGCGCATACCTCGATCGGTCGGCGATCGGCAGGCTGTGGAAACACCCGCTATCCAGGGCAGACCCGAACGCGGAGTTCCGGTACGGCAGCGAGAGGCAGCTGCCCTGGGCAAAGACCGCCGAGGACCGGCTCCTCGACGCACGCCGCTGGGCCGCCGCGATGGCGGCCGGCGCGAGGTCGATGCCGGTCACCCGGAACCCGTGGCGGGAGAGCCACAGCGCGTTCGAGCCGGCCCCACACCCGATGTCCAAGATCGGTCCCGGGGGCCGGACCCATCCGTGGGAGACCGCCTCCACCAACCATCGCGCGGGCCGGGGCGAGTACCACGGTAGCCGGGTATACGGAACGGTGGCGTACAGTCGAGGCCAATCGACCTCGAGGCTTGCCGCTGCTCGTGCCCGGGCTTCGGCATCGGGTCCCGCGGCAGAGGTCCGAGCCATGACGAAGGCTACGCGGCGGGAGTCCCTAACGCCAGCGGTACACCGTTGCCCTGCCCCCTGAGGACGCCGGCGGTGCAGGGAGACCGGTCGGAACCGTTCCGTCCCACCTCTCGCCCCAACCTGACCGACGCCTTCCCTCGGTGGGACCGACGAGAGCGCTCCAACCTGGGAGATGGCGGGGACGTGTCCCGCGGGACCCATGGGCGCCCTTCGTGCTGCTAGGCGGGGCCGCGGTACTGGTTCCGTCCGGAGAGGGTGACGGGCCCGCCGGGACTCGCTCGATGATTTCCTCCCCAGGATGCGCGGCACTATCGAGCGAGGTCCGCCAAGGGTTCACTGCGGCTTGCGTGCCGAGGAAGGTTCAGATGGTGGAGATATCTCTGTACGCCGTAGGTCGGGGCCGAAACGCTACAAAGACGACCTCGTCCCCGACGACCCGATACAACCCCCGATAGCCCCGCACGCGCATGGTCCAGAGGCCGCGCCCTCCTTTGAGGGCATGAACATCGAGCGCGCCCGAAACGGTCCGGAAGGGTGACCGCGAGAGCTCGCCGAACCCGGTATCGAACTGGCGGCGGATCGCCTTCGGAAGTCGCAGCAGTTCGTTCGCGGCCGATCGAGTGAATACGATAGCGTACGCCACTTCAGTACGCTCTGCGTTTGCGAAGCTCTCTCAAGGAGATCCGGGGCTCCTCTCGGAACCTCCGATCCATCTCGTCCAAGAACTCCCGGGTGGGATACTCTTCGATGAACTCGAGGATCACATCCCCGTATGACTTTCCCCGGGTCTTGTACTTCGACAAGGCCTCACGGACGAAGACAGGGACGGTGATGGTGGTAGCCGATGTGTCCGACGCCACGGGCAGGTCAGCGCAATTGGTTGTATAATTGCTTCGCCGAAGGCGTCATCCATGCGTTCGGAGTCGTCGGGTAGATCGAAGCTCCCTTGGAACCGTCACGAAGACTCTCGCTTCGGGATGCGTCCCGGAGCCCGGGCGTCGCTCCTCGTTACTGACCATTCAGTAAGTGGGTTAATATCGACGTAGGTGCTACCGCCCTGTCATGGGACGGTGGGCTCAACGCCATCGTGACACGGCTACTCTCGAGGAACGTCGCCTCCAGGCGCTCTTGCTTCTCCAGAAGGGGCTCTCCCAGGCGGAGGTCGCCCGCCGGCTCGCGGTGAGTCCGGTGGCGGTGTGCAAGTGGCGGAGGGCCGCCGAGGACGGAGGGCCTCAGGCCCTCCGAGCGGTCCCTCGCTCGGGGAGGCCCCCCTTCGTTCCGGCGGCCACGATGGCCACCCTCCCCGAGATCCTCTCTCGGGGGGCGTTGTCATATGGCTATTCGACGGATCTCTGGACCATTCCTCGGGTGGTCGAGACGCTTCAGCGGGAGTGGGGGGTGCGGTACTCCCAGAGCGCCACGTGGCTAATCCTCAAGGGCCATGGGTTCTCGTGGCAGCGCCCTCGCCGTCAGGCCAGGGAGAAGAACCTTCAGAGGGTGGAGAGTTGGAAGCGTCGGTCCTGGCCACGGTATAAAAAAAAGCCCGACGCCGCCGAGCCGTAGTGGTCTTCGTTGACGAGAGTGGGTTCTCCCTCATTCCGTACGTCGCGAAGACCTGGGCGCCCGTCGGCCAGACCCCGGTGCTGATCCATCAGGGTAGGTGGCCCAAGTTCTCGGCGATCAGCGGCGTGACGCCAAAGGGAAAGCTGTACATTCAGGTTCACAAGGACACGGTAGCCACCGAGCAGGTGGTGGAGTTCCTCCACCACCTGCTGCGCCATATCCGACGGCGGCCGATCATGATCTTCTGGGACGGTGGACGACCCCACTGGTCCGATGAGACCATGGCCTTCGTGAGGGAGCACCCGCGGCTCGAGGTCCATCGATTCCCGGGCTACAGTCCCGAATTAAATCCGGACGAGTGGGTCTGGCGCCATCTCAAGATCCACGAGCTGGCGAGCTACGCTCCACACGACGAGAAGGAGTTGAGCCGAGAACTCCGGAGGGCGGTGGTCCGGATGCGCGTGCGTCCGGAGCTGATCCGCTCCTTCGTTGCGGCCACTCACCTCTATGATTGATGCACTGACTCAAGACAGCCGGACGGAGAAGCTCGATTCTCTCTCGGAGAGTGTTAACCCATTTACTCCGGGGTCAGTAGTTCAGGGTTTGTCGAGACCCATGGCTACGCCAGATCCGGAATAGATTCGCGAGACAGCAGCACCTTCAGGGTTCGAGGTTGGCCGGGAGTTCGAGAGAGATAGTCCTGCCCTTCAAGCTGAAGGATCATTCGATGGGCGGATGGCCCCCGCACGGAGAAAAAGTCGGCTATCTCGTTCTCCGAGGGCGGTCGCCGGTGGATCATCGTGTAGTAGTGGATGTAGGCGAGGTACTGCCCTTGAGTGCGCGTGAGCGCCCGAGCCACGGCCGGAACCCCGTCCAGAAGCAGCGTTCGGTCCGTTTGAGCTTCTCTAGGATCGACCGGAGGGCGGTGCCCGCTATCAGTCCTCCATGGGTGATGCAATCTCGCGCTCCCGCCGGGCTCTGATGAGAGTGTCCCACGCCTCCTCCCAGTCAGGAACGCCGGTGGTTACCTCGGTCACCGGTGTTACGGGCCCGCCGGGACTCCCGAGATGGATCCGGCGGTGGGATGCGTCTTTTCGTATAGGGACCCCCGCACAGAATCGGTTGCTGCTGGGTCGTTCCCGGTATCGTCGCTTCTGTGACGGTAGTTGCTACCGTGTGCGCTCCGATTATCTGACGCCCGGTGCTGATAGACTCTTGAGATGGAGGGCACCGCGCCGGCGGCCGAGCTACGGACTGAGGCCAGCGAGCCCCCTCGGCTTGTCACGGCTCCCGAGGTGCCATCTGCCGCTCGCCGGGGCCTCCGCTCAAACAGAGGTACCGAGCTGGACCGGTTGGCGAGGGCACTCCCGCCAGGGGCCGCGCTCGAGTTTGTACGGGAGCTGCCCCGTCGATCCAGTCAGGATGAGCTGAACACGTACCTCGAAGCGCTCGTTCGGGTGATTCAGGCGGGGGAACGACGGCGTTGAGGGCCTAAGTCAAACCGACGCCGCCCAACATCTTCGGATTGGCTTGGGTCCGATCCCACACGAGCCCACTCTCGCGGGCACTCTCACATTCGAGCCCGCAAGGGCTGCCATCAGTCTCGGAGTGGGGGCAGTAGGAAACCCTGCTCTCTGCAAAGGGTCCGGCACCGCCCCATGGTGGGGGGGGTTCTGCAAG
>CAVRCS010000002.1:0-52330 GCA_963719635.1 uncultured Thermoplasmata archaeon
GACCTGAAAGCGGGCTGATGAGGCGCCCGCCATTCACGCGGCTCGTGAATCCGGGCCTGGGCGGCCGTCAACCCTTTTGCGTCGAGCACGCGTTGGAAAGTGTGGCCGCCCTTACGACGGGTCCATCTGCGCCTCGAACCCATCGGGTACGATTGCGCGTACGGGAGGTTGTCGAGACCCGGGACCGGATTCGCCTACTAAAGGAGGAGAGAACTTGGTGAACGAGAGCACGAACTGGATCCCCGCCCCGTGTTTGGGGTTGGATGTCCACAAGGCGACCACGACCGCGACCTACCTGGGCCCGGACGGAAAGACGAAGAGGGTCTGGACGTTCCCCACCACTCGGAGTGCGCTCCATGCGCTGGCCGGGGAGGTCGAGTCCAACACCCCCATCGTCCTCGAGGCGAGCACGTCGGGGAAGGCGGTCGCGACCCTGCTGAAGGAGGCCGGTCGGGAGCTGCACATGGCGTCACCGAGGGACGTGGCCCTGATTGCCAAGAGTCCCGTGAAGACCGATGTTCGGGACAGCGCCAAACTCGCCCACCTCTACCAGGCGGGCTTCCTTCCCGAGTGCTATCTCCCTCCGCCCGAGATCGACCGAATGCGCTTCGTGGTGCGCCAGCGTCAGGACCTGGGACGCAAGGTGACCCTCGTCAAGAACCAGGTTCACGCTCTGGTCACTCGGAACCTCCTCGACGGAGAGATGGGTGGGGTCACCGACTTCTTCGGGGTCCGGGGTCTTCAACGACTGACTCGGCTCCCGCTCCCCCTCGAGGAGAGAGCGGCGCTGGCCCGATACCTGAGGCAGCTGACCTACCTGGCCGAACAGGAGGAGGACCTCCAGCGCACGCTCGCCCAACTGGCGACGGACCGCGAGGACGTCCGCCTGCTCATGTCGATTCCCGGGGTGGATTACTACACCGCGGTGGCCCTGGTCGCCGAGATCGGCGACATCCGGCGCTTCGAATCAAAGCAGGCGCTCGCCTCCTACGCGGGGCTGGTCCCGCGGGCCGACAACTCCGGCGGAGTGGTCAGCTCGCACCGTCATGTCAAGCCCGGGGACATGGTGCTGAAGCGCTTCCTCTGCGGGGCGGTGATGGGGATGCTGCTCGCCCGCCAAGAGACGGCGGTCAAGCGTTTCTATCAGAAGAAGGTGAAGCAGATTGGGCAGCCGAAGGCTCAGGTCGCAGCCGCCCGGAAGCTCTCCGCGGTGGTCTGGTGGGTCCTCACCCACCGAGAGGCCTATCGAGAGCAGGACGAAGACCTCACGGAGCGGAAGGCGGCCCGGTTGGACCGAGCCGCCCAACATCCCCCCACCGAGATCAGCCCCCCGGAGCTCGAAACCATCGGAACCCGCCTCTCGGAGAAGGTGGATGCACTCGATCGCCTGAGTCGAGAGATCGGCTCAGCTCAAGTCGGAGAAGAGAAGGAAAATGGAAATGGTTGAACCCTCCCGCTTTCACGGGAGGGTTGAAGGGCGCCGGTCCGGCCCACCACCGGTTCCCGGCGCCCCGGGGCCCAAGCCCCCGGCGGTCGCCGGGGGCCAGGGTCCGAGCCGCGCGACCTAGGCGAACGTCACCATCTCCGTCTCAGGGGAGCCGTCGACGTCCACCGGGCCCGACAGGGGGGTTGGCGTCTCGCCGTGCGGTCCCTTCACGCTGAAGGTGTACGTCCCGTTGCCGAGCTCGAAGGTGATCGTGTTCGAGGTCGACTTTACCGTCTTGTGGCCGATCTTGACCTTCCAGAGAGCTCCCGGCGTAAGCCCGGTCTCCGTGAACGTCACCGTGAAGGTGTACGGCGCGAACTTCACCTTGACCGCCAAGCCCTTCACGAGGCCCGAGCCGACCTTAGGAACGAAGCCCGAGACGTGGCCGACGGTGTAGTTCAGTCCCGCGCCCTTCAGGACGGCGAAGACGATCGTAGAGCTGATGCTCGACTCGGTCGCGTTGAGGTCCCAGTCCGACGGGCTCGTGCCGTTGATCGTCACCGACCACGGCGTCCCCGAGGGGAGTCCGGCTTCCCGGAACGTCAGCTTGTGGAACCCCTTCTGCATCGCGAACGTCAGCGACACGGTGACCGTAGCGCCGCTCACGGTGACCGTCGCCGGCGGACGCCGGTGACGACCCAGCCGGTCGGTCCGTCGATCGCAAGGTGGTAGCTGCCGTTCGGGAGGTTGACCGAGTAGCTGCTGGCGTCGGACGACTGGAGACCGAAATCCGACACTCCCTGGTACAGGACGACGGTCCAGACCAGACCGTCCGGCAGGCCCGTCTCCGAGACCGTCACGTTGTAGAACGTGCTCGACGCGCTCAGCGGGACACTGTCGCCGCCGGGGTAGATGTACGTCGCGAAGTAGTAGGTACGGCCCGTAGACGTCCACGAGCAGGGTAGGGGCCCGTTCCTCGTAGATGACCCCATACGGGTTGTCCGCCCCGTTGTACGCGTTCAGGGCGAGGCCGTAGTCCCACCACGCGTTCCCGCCCTGGTAGGCGGTCCCCGCGATGCTTCCGGTCAGCGGGAACGTCGGGAAGCCGGGCGCGAAGTTGACGTTCGTCGCCGGCTGCTGGGTGATGTTCCAGGTCGTCGTCGCGCCGAAGTACTCGGGGTAGCCCGTGTACAGGTTCAGCGGGATCGTCCACGCGGTCGTCGGCGTGTCGAAGTAGTTGTTGTAGATCAGATCGTTCGGCTCGGCGACCTGGACACCGACGCTGAAGTAGCCCGGCTCGAGGGCGATCGGCGACGCCGGGGTGCCGACCGTCTCGAACGTGTTCCCCCAGACGGTGTTGTTCCCGCCCGCGAAGTTGACGACCGAGAACTCGGTCCCGCCGACGAAGAGCAGCAGCGCGCCGCCCTGGGTGTCAAAGTGGTTGCCGGCGATCAGGTTGTTGCTGCTGTCGTAGAAGATCACGTTGTAGGTGTCGAAGACGGCCGGATAGAAGACCGTAGCCGCGAACCAGCCCGAGATGTTCGACGCGCCCGTGAGGGCGAAGTTCGAGACGTTCTCGAACCAGTACCTGGAGGTCGTTCACGGACGGCAGGTTCGCTCCGGGGAACTGGAACGCGTTCGTCGCCGTCGCGAACGACGGCGGGCTGCTGAGGTCGATGCTCGCCGTCGTCCCGACGAAGAAGACCGCCGGGTACGCCGGGAAGCCGTAGTCGTTGTACAGCCCGAACGCCGCGTCGATCACGCCATACTGGTTGTTGACGAGCTGGTACGGGCTTGCCGGCGTCCCCGCGCCCGAGGTCGCCAGCGCCGCGGCCTCGGCGTTCGAGAACGCCCAGAGCGGCGTGTAGATGCCGAGGGCCATGCTGGGCGACAGCGAGAGGGTGAGCGCCATCGGGCCGGTGACGTCGATCGTCTGGATCACGGGGACGTAGTCCGCCAGCTCCGTCTCCAGGGTGTACTCTCCCGGCTCGAGGTTCATCACGTTCGTGGAAAGCTCGGGCGCCACCGCCAGCTCGGCGATGGTGAAGTTCGAGCTCCAGCCTCCCGAGGTCGCGACGAGGTTGAACGCGTTCGCCGGCGTGACGTGCAGCGTCACCGGGTACGAGCCGGCGGGGCCGCTGGCGTTCCACAGGCCGGTGAGCACGGACGGGCCGGTCGTCATCGTTCCGTACGTCGTGAGGCCGGGACCGAGGAGTCCGCCCGACTCGTTCGCCCACGCGACGTTCGCGCCGGTGTCGGTCTCGCCGGTCTCGCCGCCGTAGCTGAACGCGGACGGGACGCTGACGTACTGGGCGCCCGATAGGTACGCGAGCCCGAGGGTCGCATCGGCGCCGAAGAGGGTCGCCTGGCTGCCGCCGCCGGGGCCGCCGAAGTCGACCTCAAAGTCGTCGGTCAGCCCGATCGGGTTGTAGTTGAACCCGTTCGCGGTGTAGTTGGACGGGACGGTCAGCGGGGTGCCCCCGACCGGCTTGATCGAGTTGAAGACGACCCAGTCGTACGGGGCGGTGAAGTTCTCCGCCGGGATGCTAGGGTTGCCGTACTGGACGTTGAAGCTCATGTTGTCGCGGCCGTCCGTCAGCGTAGAGTTCATCCACAGCTTGAGGGTGAACGGGTAGCTGACCGGGAACGGGGCGACGATCGCCGCGTAGTAGTACTCGGTGCCGACCTGCTCGCCGTACGGGCCGTGCGAGTAGAAAGCGTTCAGGCTCAGGTTCGGGCCCGTGAAGTTCCAGACGTTCGTCTCCAGCTCAAGGAGCTGCGCCGCGGGGAAGTAGACGATGACGTTCTGCGTCCAGAACGAGTAGCCGGACTGGCCGAACAGGGTGATGTTCGTCAGGACGGCGTTCATCTGGATGGTGTAGGCATCCGGCGAGCTGTCGACGAGGTTGTTCGGCACGACCCCGGTCGCGTTCATGGCGATCGTCGACTCGATGCTGGTCGTGTTGAGGATCGTCGGGACGACGGCCCCGCCCGGGCCGGCGTTCAGCCCGTAGTAGGCGAGACCCATCGGGGCCGGACTGCCCGAGTAGAGGGGCACGACGTGCCCGACCGCGCGGCTCGCGGTGAGCTGGTCCGCGGTAGCGGACGGACGCGGAACAAAGACGTTGTACGGTTTCAGCCCGGCCGCCTTGGTCGCCGCGATCCCCGCGGCGGCCATTGCGGCGCCAAGGTTCGGCGCGGCGGGGTGAGCGGCGGGGGCCGTATTCGGCGATGCCGACGCGGCGGGCGAGGCAACACCCGCGGCCGGCGTGGCATGGTTCGCGACCGGCCCGACTGGGTGGGCGCTCGGCATCGCCGAGAGCGACACCAGCGCGAACGAACTCGTCATCAGGACGGTCACCAACAGCACCAACACGGGGGATTTCGATCGTAGAGCTCGCATGGGTGCCCGCGGAGGCCCGTCGGCCCCTTTAGCCTAGCGATATCTGCTAACAATTCCACTGAAACGGTTAGGTTGTTACAAAGCCCGCTTTCTCGACAGCGCCGCGGGTCGGGGGTGTTCGTCCCTCTGCTCGAAGATCCTTCCGGGGGAATCCCGGCTCGCCGAGGGAGGAGGCCTACAGCTCGTCGGGGCGAAGGTCCCGGGAGCCCCGCCGCGGCCGGGGGGGCTTCGGCGCCTTCGGCGCGGGCCGGGCTTTCGGCGCGACGGGGCCACGGCGGCCGCGTTTGCGGCGGGAGCGGTAGACAGCGTACCAGAGTGCGGCGAGCGCCGGGGCGCCCACGACCAGGCCGTAGCCGAGGACCCCGAGCCCAAACGGTCCCCACCCCGGTTCGGTGACGGTGAGCGTGATCGATGCGACGGGCCCCTCGACGTGGACGGTACCGTGCGACGGGCTGACGACGTAGCCGAGCGGCAGGTGGGTGACCGACCAGTTGTACGTACCGTTCGGCTCGTCGACCCCCCAACTCTGGAACGCGCCGGTCTGGCTCACCACGCCCAGGCTGATCGTGAGCCGGGGAGGGCTCTTGGGCAGGACAAACAGGAACTCGACGAGGTACGTCCGTTGCGCGAACGTCACATAGATGACCAACGCGGTCCGCGTGACGGTGACCGTCCCGGACCCCTTCGTCGGGTAGTATGCCTTCGTTGAGGAGGCGATCCGGTAGCTGTACGTCCCATAGCTGAGGTTCGCTGTGTACGTCAGCGCGGCGCCGCTGTGGGGCGCCTGGCCCGTGATGTTGACGTACCACGGGAAGCTGAGGTGCCCATCCGTGGTCGGCCCCTTCGCCTGGAACGTCACCGTCCCGAGGGCCGGCCCGATCGACAGGTTCACCTCCACGGGTCCCCCCTCGACCCGGATCGTCCCGGACGACGGGAACGCCGACCAGCCGGCGACGGACGTCGCGGCGAGCCAACTGTACGTCCCGTTCGGGAGGGCCGTGGTCAGCCCGTCGACGCTCCCCGGGCCGGAGAGGTCGTAGCCGGTAGAGATGTTCACGTACCAGCGGGACCCCGGGGTCGCCCCGGATTGCGTGAACTCGACCGGGTACCACGCCTGGGCGACCTGGAAGATCCCCTGGTCGTCCGCCCCGGAGGTGTAGCCATACGTCGCCGCCCCGAGCCCGGTGACGTCAAACTCTAGGTTGACCGCGGATTCCCCCGTCTGGGTGTTCGACTCGTTGACGACCCCGAGCTGGGCCAGGGCGAACGTCGAGGTGCCCAACTGCTCGGTGTAGGCGGTGACCGTCCCCGAGGTCGGAGAGCGGAACGTCCCGGTCCCCGCCGAGGGACCTCCGACAAGGACGAACTGCGGGGCGAGGAACCCGTACGGACTGGTCGTGGTGCGGGGTCCGTCCGTGTACGTCGCCCCCTGCCAAGAGTACCGAGTAGCCGGTCCGGCCGATGATGTACGCCGCGCCCGGCACCGGTAGCGTGAGGATGTTCGCGCCCGGGACCCCGAAGGTGAACTTCACCTCCGGCGGCGTCGTCCCCTTCTGGGGAACCAACGTCGTGGTCATCGTCACCGCGAGCGCGAGCTTCTCGACCTCCCCGGACGCCGGGAACCGGTAGTCGAACGTCGCCAGCTTCGGGTACAACCCCCAGAACGGGTAGGCGATCCAGCCGGTGAAGTTCATCGCCCAGCCGCCGGGGACCTTCTGGGCGTAGATCACGCTCTGGACCCAGTAGACGGGGTCGCCGAGCGGGCTGGCGAGGAAGACGTTCTGCTGGACGGAGGCGTTGTAGTTCGTGTTGACGACGCTCCCGACGGTGGTCGTCACGGTCATCGCGTTCAGATGGACCGCATCCTCGACGCCCGCCAGCTCCCCGTAGACGGGGTGCGAGGGGACCGGCACGACGTACATCGTGAGGTTGTCGGCGTCCAGCGAGCCCCAGCCGGTGACCAGGTCGTAGCCCGCTCCCGCGGAGTATACGTCGTTGCGGCCGGTCTTCACGTCGGTGAAAACGGTCGTCGGAAGTCCGTAGTCGTACGCCCCGCCGACCGGCGGCGTGAACTGTTCGGTGGCGAGCGTATAGAGCGTCGGGTCGGCGTAGCCGAGCGGCTCGGCCCGGTCGAACCGGAGGACATGGTCGACCACCGCCAGGAGGCCCGCGACGATCCCGGCGGCGACTCCGGTCCCGGCCGCCGTACGGACGGCGCCGCCGTACGAGGCGTTCGTCGCGAGGTACTGCGTGCCGTTGATCGTGATGGTGAGGAGGCTGTTGTTGGCGAGGGCTGCGACGTCCGGTACGCCCCGCCCGACGCCCTTCAGGACCGTGTTGGCGGGGGAGTTCTTCTGGAACGCCGGCTCAACGTACGTTGAGCTGACCCCGCCCGGAGAGCCCATCGGGCCTCCGTCGGCGACGTCCTGTGCGCTGACGTTCCAAACGACCTGGCTCGCAAGCTGGAGGGTTGTCGGATTCAGTTTCACCGTCGTGCCCCCGACGGCGAGCGTCCCGTCGGTCTGGGTCGCATCCGACGCCGGGAAGCCGACCCGCGTACCGATCCACGCCGAGCTGTGCGGGTTGTCGCCCGAGTTGCCGTCCGCCGCGACGATCGTGATCCCCCGGGCCTGCGCCGCGCTCAGGTCGGTCGCCCAGGCCGCCGACGTGGTGTCGGTCGTTGCCCACCCGACCGACACGACGCTGACGTTCGCCAGGCCGTCCCGGACCGATACGGAGAGGTTCGAGGGCGGGCTCAGGACGGTCGCGAAGGCGGCCTCCATCCCAGCGAGGGAAGGACCCGGGGCAGAGACGGCGAACAGGGAGGCCCCGGGCGCCATCGCCCCCATCGCCTCCAGCTCGGCGGTGTTGGCGGCCACGACGCCGGTCGTGTCCCACGACGCCGAGCAGGACGGCGCGGGACTCGCTTCGACGGAGACCGCCGTCACCGTGGCGTCCGGCTCGCCGGACGGCGTCGTCTGCGCGAAGTAGTTTGTCAGGTCCGCCGGGTCGTACGGGCCGACCGACTCCCCGACGGTCAGCGACCCGCAGGACGTGCTCTGGGCGAGCCCGCCGTAGGCGCCCGACCACACGAGGGCGGCCAGCGTCGCATTGCTCAGCGCCCCGTACTGGCTCAGGAGACTCTCCTCGTCATAGCCGACCTGGAGGTCGGACGCATACAGCTCCTGGACCCCGCCGACCGTCACCGGGGCGAGATCAGATCCCGGTCGCCGGAGCCGCTCCGGAGCCGGGGGACGTGAGCGCGGCAGAGATCCGAGCAAGGGGGAGCACCGGGGCCGCCGAGGAGGGACCGACCCCGGCGATCTCCTGGACGAGCCCTGCGAGCGGGGTGGGCAGCTCGGGCGCCGCCGCGAACGCCCAGTAGCTGCCGGCGGACGACGCATACCGGTCGAGCGGCGCGTGGAATGCGGCTCCCAGGGTCGCGGGGGTCGCACGGATCTCGACGCTCAACCGGTCCGGGAACGGGGTGACCGGCCCCAGCCCCGAGGCACGGAGGTATGCCACGAGGTCGTCGTAGACGGCGGGGCTCGGGGCGAACCGCCGCGTGAATTCGGAGGCGGTGAGGAAGTGGTGATACTCGGACGAGTTCGGATCCCCCAGCGCGGCGAGAAGCGGGCTCAGCCCGCTCGAGTTTCCGAGCGGGAGGGAGAGCAGGACCGGAAAACTACTGCTCGCGACGTACGGCACGGCGACGGCTGCCGCGGAGGGCTCCGTGGACGCGGCCCCGGAGACCGTCGCCAGGGGCGCGGCGAGCAGGGACGACAGACCGCCTCGGACCGACGATCCCGTCGGGGCCCCGGCCGCAAGTACGGCCGTCGGCCGGACGCCGGCGACCACCGGACCCCCGACGAGCGCGGCCGAGCCGAGCAGGATCGCCAGCAGGAGCAGGACCCTGGCGACCGGGAACGCCCGTCGCGCCGGAGCCACGAATGACGTCATGACCGTAGCCCACCACGGGGCCGGGACTCGCCAAGGCCCCGTGCCGCCGATAAGGGTTATTGGCCGCCGGCCCGGGGCCAGAGCCGCCGAGCCGCCACGCTGCGGAGGACTTCGCTCGGCCCATGGGCGATCCCGCCGCTGCGGACGTCACGCCACCGTTGCTCGTGCGGGAGTCGGGCCGAGTAGCCGGCCCCTCCGTGGAACTGGATGCAGTGGTCGAGGACCGCGAGCGCGGTCCGGCTCGCACGAACCTTCGCCATCGCGGTCGCCGCGCCGCTGTCCTCTCCCGCGTCGAGGCGCGAGAGGGCCCGGAGGGTGAGCAGCCAGTCCGCTTCGAGGTCGGCGCCGTCCTCGACCAGCGGGTGCGCGACCGCCTGCTGGTCGGCGAGCCTGCGGCCGAACGCCGTCCGGGCTCCGACGTCCTGGACCGTCTCGTCCCAGGAGGCGCGCGCGACCCCGAGGTAGACCGCCGCGAGAAGGCCCCGCTCCCGGTCGAGCTCGTGGCGCAGGTATCCGAACGCGGCCCCCTCCTCGCCGATACGGTGGTCGTCGGGAACGCGGACGCGGTTGTACTGGACGCGCCCCCGGCGCTGCCAGTGTTCTCCCAGGTCCAGCGGATCGACTTCGCGGTGGATTCCCGGCAGCTGCTGTGGCACCAGGAACGCAGAGATCCCGTCGGCGCGGATCGATCCGGGCCGGCGGGCGTAGACGATCGCCGCGTCGGCGTCGGCCGCGAACGCCGCCTCGCTCTTCGTCCCCGTGAGCTCGAAGCCGTCCGCGACCGGCTCCGCGAGGAGGGAGAGCGCGGTGGCGTCGGACCCCGCTTCCGGCTCGGTGACCTGATTCCCGACGAGGAGCTCGCCCCGGAGCAGGGGAGCGTACCACCGCTCCCGAAGCGCCGGCGAACCGTGTTCGCCGAGGACGGACGAGAACTCCGGTTGAAGCGCGAGCTTCGCGAACGTCGTGCCCGCGGCGTAGGCGAGACGGTAGAGCAGCACCGCCGCCCGCGCGGCCGTCAGGCCGCGGCCGCCCTCTGCCTCGGGCACGGTCAGGCCGAGCAGACGCCCTCGACCGAGGGCCCGGAACTCCGCTCGGGGGAACTGGGGAGCCCGGTCGAGCGTGCGGTAGCGCGCCGCCAGCCCCTCCGACTCGACCACGGTGAGCACTTCGGGGATGAGAGGGTCGTCGGGGAGCGGCCAGAGCTCGGTCACGGCGAAATCTCCTGCGCCTCCAGCCCCCTCGGCGACTCCGGCCCCGGCGGATGCTCGCCGACGATGCCCGCGCGCCGCAGCTCCTCCAGCGAGGCGGGCGGGTATCCCAGCATCCCGCAGAGGATCCGTTCGTTGTCCATGCCGAGCCACGGGGCGCCGCGCCAGACCCCTCCCGGGGTCGCGGAGAACTTCGGGGCAACACCCGCGCCCTTCACCCGGCCGGCGGTCGGGTCGTCCCACTCAACGAACATCTCCCGCGCCCGGAAATGGGGGTCTGCGGCAAGGTCAGCAATCGACCTAACCCGCTCGATCGCGACGTCATGGGTCCGGCCCAGCGCCTCGAGCTCGTCGCAGTTCCGCGCCACGCAGAATGCGGCGATCGCCGCGTCCACCGGCTCCCGGTGGGCGAGACGGAACGCCGGGTTGTCGTACGTCGCGTCGTCGAACCCGATCAGTCCCTTCAGCGAGGCATACGACGCGGTGGTCGGGGCCGCGACCACGACCCAACCGTCCTGGGCGCGGTGGACGTCGTACGGGTGGAGCCGGGCGTGCGAGGTACCGTGCCGGCCCCGGACGACCCCCCGCGCGAAGTAGTCGAGGGCGAGGTTCTCGAGCAGGACGAAGAAGATCTCGGTCCTGCGCGACGTCGACCGCCTGGCCCTTGCCGGTCCGTTGGGCGTTCACGTAGCCCATCAGGGCGGCGGTCGCGGAGGCGAGTCCCGTCACGGTGTCGTTCAGCGCCGTCCCCGAGCGCATCGGAGGCTGCGGGTCCGGCTCTCCCTGCAGGGAGAGAAAGCCGCTGAACGCCTGGGCGGTGAGGTCGTAGGACGGGGCGACGAGCCGTGCCGGCTCGCCCGTCCGGCCGTAGCCGGAGACGTGCACGATCGTGAGCCGGGGGTTTGCGGCCCAGACGGCATCGTCCGAGAGGCCGAGCTTGTCGTACGTCCCGGGACGCGACGACTCGATCCAGATGTCGGAGGCGCGGACGAGGTCCAGGAACACCTCCCGACCGCGTATCGAGCGGACGTCGAGGCCCACGGAGAGCTTGTTCCGGCCGTACTGGACCCACGATTCGGAGACCGGAGTGCCCCGGTCCGGCTGGGGAGCAACGGCGCGAGCGTGCGGGTGGGGTCGGCGTACGGCGGGGCGAACGGGGGGCCCTCCACGTGCACGACCTGGGCCCCGAACTCCCCTAGATACGTCGCCGCCCACGGTCCCGCGACGAACCGCGCGGATTCGAGGACCCGAATCCCCGCGAGGGGACCGTACGGCGGGACGAGCGGCTCTGGCCGCGCGCCGTCCGGCACGGGCGAGGAGCCGGGCCGGAAGCATTAACCGCCGAGGTTCCGCACGGAACCCCGAGGACCAAATACGGTCGATCCGCTCCGCCGCCGATGCCCGAGCCCCCGTGGGAGCGTCTGCGGGGCCCCGCCTTCCGCGACGAGTTGACCCGCTACAAGATGGAGCGGCACCCGTTCAAGACCCACCCGTTCTTCGCGGCGCTCGAGCGGGGGGAGCTGCCCCCGGCCGTCGTACGGGCCTGGGTCAAGCAGTTCTACCCGTGGCTCGCGTCGGTCCCCATCGCGATGGCTGAGCGGTTCTCGAACTGCCCGATCGGCATCGAGAACGACCCATACCGCCGCCTAATCCTCGACCAGTTGGTCGAAGAGGCGGGGGACCCGAAGGGGACGACGACCGGCCACCCGGAACTGTGGCTGAGGTTCTGCGAGGGGATCGGGGTTCCGCGGAAGGAGGTGCTCGCCGAGCCGCAGCTGCCGAGCACGATGGTCGCGATCGACGACTTCCTCTACACGAACCGGGTGAACCCGTTCTTCGTCTCCGCCGCCGGCTCGAGCGAGCCGCCGAACGTCGACCTCTGCGCGCGCCTCCTCCCGTCGTTCCGCACGCACTACAAGGTCCCGGAGGAGAATCTCGAGTACTACCGGCTCCACGTGACCGCGGACGTCGAGCACTCCGAATGGATCGGCCGGATCGTCGCGAACTTCGCGAACGACGCCGGAGTGCGCCAACGGATGTGGGAGCAGATGCTCCGCGGATTCTCGCTTCACGGGCTTCTGGTCAACGGCGTCGTAGCGGCGACCGGATGGGCGCCCGGGAACTCTAAATAGCGGGGTCGCCGTGGGAGAGCCGATGGCAGCCCGGGCCACGCGGAAGAGGCCCCTCGTGGGGTCGCACGTCCGGCCTGCCGGGGCCTGGCTCTGGTGAACGGGAGGCGCCGGGAGGGCGCCGCCCCGATGCGCGTAGTCTGAAGCAATCGGGTTGAGCCCCTCCGGACGCCTCTCGGGGTGAGAAAGGAGGAGTTCAACGATGTACGGTAAGGAGATCCGGCTGCGCCGACTGTTCCCGAGTCCCGGGCGGAAGCTCTTCTCGGTCCCCCTCGACCACTCGGTGTCGATGGGGCCGATCGACGGCCTGGAGCAGCTCGCGCCGGTCGCCACGGACCTCCAGGACGGCGGGGTCGACCTGCTCATCGTGACCAAGGGCGCGGTCCGCGAGCTCGCCCCGATCCTGCGCCCGAACGTCCTCCTCGGAGTCCACCTCTCCGCTTCGACGTCGCTCGGGGGGAGCTCGAACCGCAAGGTGATGGTCGGGACCGCGGAGGAGGCGCTCGCCCTCGGGGCGGACGTCCTCTCGGTCCAGACGAACTTCGGCGTACCCGAGGAGCCCGAGATGCTCCGGGACTTGGGCGAAGCGGTCGACGCCTGCCGGGCGCTCGGCCTCCCCCTGCTGTGCATGGCGTATGTGAAGAAGGCGAACGGCGGGACGCCGGACGAGCTCCGGCACGCCGCCCGCGCCGCCGCCGACACCGGCGCGGACATCGTGAAGACCAGCTACCCCGGCTCGCCGGAGGAGTTCGCGCACATGGTTTCGACGACGCCCGTTCCCGTGCTGATCGGCGGCGGCGTCAAGCTGGACGACGAGACCGTGTTCTTCGACATCGTCCGCTCGACCCTCACGGCCGGTGCCGCCGGCATCTGCATCGGCCGGAACCTGTTCCAGCGCCGGCCCCTCGCGCCTCTCGCCCGGCGGATCGCCGAACTGCTCCACGGGTCGAGCTGAGAGGGTAAGCCGTGCACGAGCGGGTCGCGGTCGCCCCGGAAGGAGCGGATGATGCGGGCCGCTTCGCGATCGTGGAGCGGGCACGGCGCCGGGGGTTCCACCGGTTCGTCGTCGACCGGCCTTGGAACGGGCTGACCCTCCCTAAGGAGGAGTTCGCCGTCCGGAACACCGAAGGGATTCGAACGGAGCCGAGCGCGGCGACGATCCCGGTCCACACGGTCGGCGACGCTGCGGCCCTCGAACAGCTCCTCGCCTCTGCGGGGGACGGCAGCGTCCTCGCGGTCGAGTGGAGTGGGGACCGGGTCATCCCCCTCGAGTCGGCGGTCGCCCAGCGAGGCCGTCGGTTCAAGCTGTGGACCGTCGCCCGCAGCCCCGCCGAGGTCTCCGCGGCGCTGGGGGCGCTGGAGCACGGCGCCGACCGGGTCATCGTCACGGTCCGTTCCCCCGCCGACGTCGACGCGCTGGACGCGGCGACCGGCGCGCCGGTCCCCTCGGGACTCGACTGGGTGCTCGTCTCCATCAGCGACCTGGCTCCGGTCGGCGTCGGCGACCGGGTCATCGTCGACACGACGAGCCAGCTTCTCCCGGACGAGGGACTGCTGGTCGGGAGCGCAGCCGCCTTCCTGTTCCACGTCGCGAGCGAGGCGGTCGGCTCCGCGTTCAGCCGGCCCCGCCCGTTCCGGGTGAACGCCGGGGCGGTCCACTCCTACGTCCTTCTCGCCGACGGGTCGACCCGGTATCTCTCCGAGCTGGTTGCCGGCGACCAGGTGGCGGTCGTTCGGCCCAACGGCACCGGCCGTGCGGTGCGGGTCGGCCGTCTCAAGGTCGAACGGCGGCCGCTCCTGCTGGTCCGCGCCGACGTCGACGGCACCCCTCGGACGATCTTCCTGCAGGAGGCGGAGACGGTCCGCCTCTGCGGGGAGGCCGGGCGCGTGCCTACGACCGAGCTGAGGCCGGGACTCAAGGTACGCGGGGTTCGCCTTCCGGCCGGACGCCACCTCGGCACCGCGGTCGAAGAGACCGTGGAGGAGCGATGAGCCGGGCGCGCCCGAAGCTGGTCGTGACGCTGCCGGCCCGTACCGTTCAGGATATCGCCGCGGAGCTCCGTCTTGCCAAGGACTCCGGTGCAGACGCGGCCGAAGTCCGCCTCGACCGGTTGGAGGGCACCGAGCGCGCACAGCTCGGGCGATTGTTCCCCGCGCCTTTGCCGCTGATCGGGACCTACCGGTCCCGCGCCGAGGGCGGCGACGGGAGCGACGAGGCGACGGAGCGCGCGTCCGTCCTGCTCCGGATCGCCGCCCACCCGTTCCGCTGGATCGACCTGGAGGTCGGACGCGACCTGCCTGTCGTGCCTCAGCTCCCGCCCCCCGAGCAGCTCGGCCGGATCTACTCGTGCCACCTCGACGCCTCCGACCCGACGGTCTGGAGAGCGCGGTTGCGGGAGCTCGAATCGGTAGATGGGGTGGGGAAGCTTGTCGTCCGCGCCAGCGTGGGGGAGACTCTCGGCGAGCTTTGCACGGAAGCCGAGCGCGTAGGCGAGGATGTGGTCCTCCTCACGACAGGTCCCGGAGGTCCGTTGCTCCGGCTCTGGTCCGGCCGCTTCGGCTTTCCGTTCGTGTACGCCGCGCTGCCTCCCTCGAGCGGGGTCGCGCCGGTCGAGCCCAGCCAACTGCCGGTCGACCAGCTCCGGGCCTTCCTGGAGGCTCCCGAGCCCGGTCCCCTGTTCGCGATCTGCGGACGGCCGGTCACCCACTCGAGCAGTCCCGCGATCCACACGCGCTGGATGCGTGCCGGCCACCACGCCGGGATGTACGTCGCCCTCGAGTTCCACGACGACCGGGAGTTCCTCGACTCGCTGGGTCCGCTCGCGAACGGGGGATTCCGCGGGGTCAACGTGACCCATCCGTTCAAATCCGCCGCCGCGGCGGCGGCGACCGAGCTGGGACCCGGCGCGGCCGCGTGCGGCGCCGCGAATTTCCTCTCGTTCGCCGACGGAGGGGTCTTCGCCGAGAACACAGAACCTCGTCGCGGTCCTGCGTCGGCTCGGAGAGCTGCGGAACAGCGGCGCGTGGGACGGGCGGTCGCTCGCGGTGGTCGGCGCCGGCGGGGCCGCCCGGGCGACGCTCGCGGCCGCGCGGGAGCTCGGGGTCGAGGCGTCCGTGTACGCCCGGCGTCCGGCGGAGGCGCTCCGGCTCGCGCAGACGTTCGGCGCCCGCGCACCGACGGAGCCGACGGCCGACCCGGCCTCCTTGGTGGTCCACGCCACCGAGGTCGGTCGGAGCCCGGGCGCGGCTCTCGAGGTCCCTCTGCCGCCGCTGCTCAAACCGGGGGCCGGATCCTAGACTGGGTCTACGCGCCGGCCTCGCCCGAGGTGCGGTTGGCCGCCGAGCGTGCCGGGGCCTCGTACCGAGGACGGCTGGCACCTCCTGGTCTACCAGGCCGCGGCGAGCTACGCGCTTTGGTGGGGCGAGGAGCCACCGGCGGATTCCGTTGCGACACTGGTCGCGGAGGGACGATGCGCGGGGTAGCCACGACCCGGGCGGCGATCAGCATCGTCAACGCCCTTCCCCTCGGGATCGGCGCCGCCGTGGCGATCGACTGGCCGGTCCGCTCGACCGCACGGCTGCGCCCGCGCCCGGGGCGCCGCCCCAGCGTCCGGGTCCTGCCGCGTTCCTCCTCCACGCCCATCGCCCGGGCGGCCGGATTGCTCGCGCTGCGCCGCTACTGCCCGGCTGCGTCCGAGCTTCTGCTCGAGGTGCGGTCAACGATCCCCGCCGCGCGGGGACTGAAGAGCTCGAGTGCCGTGGGAGGCGGCATCGTTCGTGCGACCGCCCGCGCCGCCGGCGAGAGCCCGCGCGCTGAGGTGCTCGCGCGACTGACGGCGCAGGCGGAAGCCGACTCGGGCGGCAGCGCCACCGGCGCGTTCGACGACGCGCTGGCCAGCGTGGGAGGGGGCGCCGTGGTCACCGACAACCGGACGCGTCGACCCCTGCGTCGCCTCGAGATCGACCGCTCGCTGCGGGTTGCGCTGTGGGTTCCCGACCGGCCCCACCCACCGTCCGCCTCTGTCCGCGCCCGTTTCCGGCGCCAGCCCGCGCTCGCTCAGCGAGCGGTCGACGCCGCGCTCGACGGTGACTGGGTCGGGGCGATGACCGCGAACTCGGCGTTGGTCGAGTGCGCGATGAGCTACCGCTACGCGTCTCTCCACGTCGCCGTCCGCCGAGCGGGCGCCGTCGCCGCGGGGGTCAGTGGGATGGGGCCGACGTTCGCAGCGCTCGCTCCTGCGTCGCGACTCCTGCGAGTTGCGCGGGCGCTGCCGCTCTCCGGCGGCCGCCGCCGCACTGCGCGTCTGTTCTTCGGAGCCCGCGAGCGCGGCACGAGGTCGGCATGACCCGCGTACAGATCCGCCCGTCGACGGCCGCGGGCCGGGTGCCCGCGCCGTCGTCGAAGAGCTACACGCATCGGTTCCTCCTCGCAGCCCACCTCAGCGGGCGGCGCTCCCGGGTCCGCCACCCGCTCGTCAGCGACGACACCGACCGCAGCGCTCGAGCGCTGCAGAGCCTCGGCTCGTCGGTCCGACGCCGGGCGGAGGTGTGGACGGTGACACCGGCCCGCGCGACCGGTCGCGGGAGTCCGAGGGTCATCGACTGCGGGGAGTCGGGCACCACGCTCCGGCTCCTCACGGCGATGGCCGCCTTGCAGGCCGCTCCGGTACGGTTCGAAGGGTCGGGGCGGCTCCCCGTCCGACCGATGAGGCCGCTCCTTCGAGCGCTCAGCGAGCTGGGCGCAGAGGTCCGGGGATCGACGTCCCGGCGGTCGCTGCCGTTCGAGCTGCGGGGCCCCATCCACGGCGGCACGGTCGACCTGGAAGTCGGCACGAGCTCACAGTTCACGTCCGCGCTGTTGTTCGCACTCCCTACCGTCCAGCCGGACTCGCGGATCCGGGCTGTCGGGCAGCCGGTCTCCGAGCCGTACGTGCGCGCCACGCTCGAGGTGCTCCAGCGTCACGGGGTGCGCGTGCACTCTCGAGCCTCCGGGTATGTTGTCCCCGGCGGCCAGCAGTTCCGGGGCGGCGACATGGATGTGCCGGGAGATGCCTCGTCGGCGGCGTACCTGTGGGCCGCCGCGGCCCTCACGGGCGGCAGGGTCGCCGTCGACCGGATCCCGGAACGGTGGCCCCAGGCCGACCTCGCCGTTCTCGGGGTGCTGCGCCAGTACGGGGCGCACGTCGACCGCGTGGGGGACCGCGTCACTGTCGAAGGGGACCGGCACCGGCCCATCCGCGTCAACCTGGACGGGGCGCCGGACCTCTACCCGCTCGTCGGGGTCCTGGCAGCGTCTGCCCCCGGGAGCAGCGAGATCCGCGGCGCCGCACACGTGGCGCAGAAGGAGTCAAACCGGAAGGTAGAGACGGTCCGGCTCGCCCGCGCGATGGGTGCGAAGGTCCGCTCCAGCTCCCAGGGGCTTGCGATCGAGGGGACCGCCTCGGTGCGCCCGCTCCGGCTGGAGCGGCTGACCGACCACCGCCTCGTCATGAGCGCCACGGTCGCCAGCCTGATCGCCGGGGGACCGAGCGTCGTAGGGGAGGCGTCGGCGGTCCGCAAGTCGTTCCCACGGTTCTTCGAGGTCCTCCGCGCCCTCGGCGGGGAGGTCGCATCGGCGTGACGATGGAGCTTGGCCGTCGGCTTCGACTAGGCGTGTACGGGTCGAGCCACGGGCCGGAGGTCGGTCTGACGCTGGAGGGGCTTCCGCGAGGGACGCCGGTCGACCTCGCGGCGATCCGGGCCGACCTCGACCGTCGGCGGCCGGTCGGGCGCCGGCTCGCGACCCGGCGTCACGAGGAAGACGCGCTGATCGTGGACCGCGGGGTCGTCGACGGTCGCGCCGACGGAGGGACATTCCAGGCTCATGTGCTGAACACCGACGTTCGCCGCGAGCCGTACGACAAGCTCCGGGACATCCCGCGGCCCGGCCACGCAGACTATCCCGCGCGCGTTCGCTACGGGGAGCAGGCCGACCTTTCCGGCGGAGGGATCTTCTCCGGCCGGATGACGGTCGGGCTCGTCGTCGCCGGCGCGCTCGCGAAGGGACTCCTCGCGCGGCTCTCCGTAGAGGTCGTCGCGTTCACGCGGTCGATCGGCCCGTTCGAGGCACCGGCGCCGGAGGAGCTGGGGCCCAGCGAACTCGCCCGCCGATCGCGCGGGAACGAGGTCGGCTCGGCGGACCCGGCCGCGGCGGAGAAGATGGAGGCCGAGATCGGGGAGGCGCGCCGCGCCGGCGACAGTCTCGGAGGCGTTGTCGAGGTCCGGGCGTTCGGCGTGCCGGTCGGCCTCGGCGAACCGTTCTTCGACTCGCTCGAGAGCGTGCTTGCGCATGCGTACTTCAGCGTGCCCGCCGTGAAGGCCGTCGAGTTCGGCGCCGGCTTCGCCGGCACCCGGATGCGGGGCAGCGAGCACAACGACCCGTTCGTCCTGCGCGACGGCGAGGTCCGGACCGTCACCAATCACGCCGGGGGAATCCTCGGGGGCCTGGCGACGGGTATGCCGATCGTCGCGCGGATCGCGGTAAAGCCGGCATCGTCCATCGCGCACCCGCAACGGACGCTCAACACCCGCACCGGTGAGCAGGTCGACCTCGTCGTCACCGGCCGCCACGACCCGTGCATCGTGCCGCGTGCCGTCGTCGTGCTCGAGGCGATGACGGCGTTCGCGCTCGCGGACCTCGCCCTCGAGGGGGGTACCTTTCGTGACCGGCCACCGGCGGACTACTGCGATCCTCGGCGCCAGCGGCTACATCGGTCAGCATTTCGCGCGGCTTCTCGCCGACCACCCGTGGTTCGAGCCCCCCGTCCTTGGTGCGAGCGAGCGCTCCGCCGGACGCACGCTCTCCGAGGTCTGGCAGCTCGACGAGATTCCCCCCCGGCGCTGGCGGAGGAGACGCTCCGACCGCTCTCGCCGGCAGAGCTCGCCCGCCGACGGGTGGACGTCGTCTTCTCGGCCCTGCCGAGCGGGGTCGCCGGCGCGACGGAGTCCGAGCTGGTCCGACGCGGCGTTTCCGTCTTCTCGAACGCGTCGGACCATCGGACCGACCCTCGGGCGGCTCTGCTCGTGCCGGAGGTGAACGCCCACCGGCTCGAGAACCTCCCGAGGCCGCGCGGCGGGCGCGGACTCCTCGTGGCCAATCCGAACTGCTCCGCGGCCGGCCTGGTCGTGGCGCTCGCCCCGATCGTCCCGCCGCTTCGCCCGAAGGCGGTCCACGTCAGCACCTACCAGGCGCTCAGCGGAGCCGGCTACCCTGGAGTCCCGTCGCTTTCGATCACCAACAACGTCCTTCCTTTCATCCGCGAGGAGGAGGAGAAGCTCGCCCAAGAGTCCGCGATGCTTCTCGGAAGCTCGCGCGGCGCCACGGTGCTCCCGCTGCGCTTGCCGATCCTGGCCCACTGCGCCCGGGTCGGCACCCGGGACGGCCACCTCGAAGCGGTCACGGTGGAGGCAAGCAGACGGCCGGAGCTGCCCCGGCTCCTCCAGGCGTGGGCGGAGTTCGACCCGCTCGCGCCGTACGACCTCCCGAGCGCGCCGTCCCCGCCGATCCTCGTCCGGAGCGAGTCGGACCGGCCCCAACCGCTCCGTGACCGATGGGCCGGCGCTCCCGTGCGGGCCCGCGGGATGGCCGTTACGGTCGGCCGGGTCCGCTGGGACCCGCCGTACCTGCGGTTCTTCGTGCTCTCGCACAACGCGGTACGCGGAGGAGCGGGCGGCTCGGTCCTCAACGCGGAGCTCGCCGTCGCCACCGGACGTCTGAACGGCGGCGCGCCGTGAGCGCCCGCGCTCCGCCGCACGTGCTCAAGTTCGGAGGCGCCTCGCTCGCCGACCCGGACCAGCTGGCGCGGGACGTGCGTGCCGCCCGGACCGCCCATCGCCGCCTAGTCCTCGTCGTCTCCGCTCGCGAGCATGTCACCGACCTGCTCCTCGAGGCGACGCGCCGACCGCGCGACCGCCGCCGACACCGGGCGATCGTCGACGCGATCGCGCGGGCGCACCCCGGTCTGCCGGAACCCGGACGGCGTCACCTGCGTCGCCTCGAGCTCCTCCTCGGGGATCTCGAACGACACGGGGCCCCCGACGCCCCGAAGGTGGACCGGGTGCTGAGCCAGGGAGAGCGGCTCGCGGCCCACTGGCTCGCCGCCGAGCTCCGTCGCCAGGGGCTGGACGCCGTAGCGGTGGAAGCAGACCACCTGGGGCTCATCACCGACAACGCCTACGGGGCCTCCTGCGTGGTGCTGGACCGGTCGCGGGCCCCGGTCCGTCGGGGCCTCGGTAGACTCCTCGCGCAAGGCCGGCTTCCCGTGGTCACCGGCTTCTTCGGACGCAGTCTGGAGGGCCGGGTCGCCACGCTGGGGCGGGGGGGCTCCGACTACGCCGCGACCGCGATCGCGGCGCTGCTCGGCTCCCACGATGTTGAGCTGGTCAAGCGCCACGTCGCCGTGCTCTCTGCCGACCCTCGCGAGGTCGCCGCGGCCCAGCCGATCCCCACGCTCTCCTACGAGGAGGCAGAGGAGCTGGCCCAGTTCGGAGCCCGCGTCCTCCACCCTCTTACGATAGAACCAGCACGGGCGTACGGGGTGCGCATCACCGTCCGCTCGCTCGACGACCCCCGGGTCTCCACGACGATAGGGCCCGCTCACCCCGGCCGGCGGAACCGGGCCGTCACGGTGCTGCGGCCCCTGCGGCTCCTTCGCCTCCGGGTCCCCGGAGGCCGACAGCGGCCGGGGATCGTAGCCGAGGTCGCCGACCGCCTGCGCTCCGCCAAAGTGAACGTCGTCCAGCTGTTCACCTCCTCTGCGCTGCTCTGCTTGGTCGTCGAGCCGCCGGAGTCGCACGCGCTCTGCGGACGCTCCGGCCGATCACGGCCGACGCCGCCGCCGTGCTCGACGGTCCGTTCCGCGTCGGTCTGGTGACGGTGATTGGCGACGGGGTCCTCGACGACCTCGACCGGCTCCCGGCGTCGGCGGTGCGGGGGGCCGAGGGATTCAGCGCCACTCCGCGCGCTCTCTCCCTGGCCGTTCCTGAGCGCCGGTGTGCGCAAGTGGTGCGCGCGCTGCACGCCGCGCTCGTCTCGGGGGGATGATGACGCCCGACCCGTGGGACCGCTTCGCCGCCTCGAGCGGCACGGACGAGATGGCGGGGTACTTCGAGCGACCGGCCATCGCCCTCGGGACCGGACGGGCGTGGTGGTTCTCGGGGGAGTCGGACCGGGTCACGCTCACCGCAAAGAGCGACCCCGAGGAGGCGGACCGGCGGGTGACGCGGTTTCTCTCCCGGCACCGTCAGGGCGCCGCGCTCGGCTACCTCGGCTTTGACGCGGTCGGTCTCTTCGAACCGGCGCTCCACTCGTTCCCTGCGGGGAGCCCGTTCCCGCTGGGCGAGCTCGCGCTGGTCCCGCGGCTGGGAGTCCTCGCCGATCGGCGTGCGACGACGCCGTGCGCTCCCCGCACGGCCGTCCGGCCGTCCGCTCGCCGACTCTCTGCCCCGGCCGCGATTCGAACGGGCGGTCGGGAATCTCATCGAGGCGATCCGTGCGGGCGAGTCTTTCCAGGTCGTCCTCGCCCACCGGCACACCTGGCCCCGGCCGGGCGACCTCCTAGCCCGCGCCGGGGCGCTCCGCCTCGGAGAGCGGTTCTCGAGCTTCTACTACCTGCGCTTCGGCGACCGCGAGCTGGTCGGGGTCTCTCCCGAGTCGGTGTCGGAGGTGGAGGGAACCGCGGCGTACGTCGACCCGATCGCCGGGACACTTCCCCGGTCTGCGCGCGCGGGGCGACGTCCGCTGCGGACCGACCCGAAGGAGTTGTGCGAGCACCGCATGCTCGTCGACCTCGCCCGGAACGACCTCGGCCGGGTCGCCCGGCCGGGATCCGTCCGGCTCGCGTGGACGGAGCGCGTCGTCCGCTACGCCCGGCTCGACCACCTGGTCAGCCGGGTCGCCGCCCGCCTGCGCCCGGGGGTCACCCCGTGGCAGGTCCTGGGGGCGACGTTCCCGGCGGGGACGGTCAGCGGGGCGCCGAAGATCCGGGCGACGGAGCTCCTGCGAAGCGAAGAACAGACGTGGCGCGGACCGTACGGCGGAGCGGTCGCGTTCCTCCGCCCCGGCGGACGCGCGACGTTCGCGCTGGCGATCCGCTCCGGGTTCGCGAGCGGGAACCGTCTGCACACGGCCGCGGGCGCCGGGATCGTCCATCGGTCCCGACCGACCCGGGAGTACTACGAGACGCTCGCCAAGCTGTCGGCGGTCGAGGCGGCGCTGGTCGGAGGAGCCGCATGAAGATCGTCCTCGTCGACCACGAGGACTCGTTCGTGCACAACGTCGAGCAGGCGCTGGGAGCGCTCGGCGCCGAGGTGCTCTGCCTACGGTCCACGACGGAGGCACGGCCGGCGGTGCGGTTCGACCCGGACGCGGTCGTTCTCTCCCCGGGCCCCGGTCGGCCCGGGGACCGGCGGAGGACCCGCCTCTCCCGCGCCCTGCTCGCCCGCTGGGAGGGAGAGCGGCCGTTCCTCGGCATCTGCCTCGGTCACCAGCTGCTCGCCGAACGGTACGGGGCGCGGGTCGTGCGCGCCCGCGCCCCGGTCCACGGCGAAAGGACCCGGATCACGCACGACGGCCGAGGGCTGTTCGAACGGATCCGCTCGCCGATCGACGTTGCCCGCTACCACTCCCTGGTGGTCGCTCCGACCACCGTCCCGGAGACGCTCGAGGTCTCGGCGTGGGGGGACGGACACGTGGTGATGGCGCTGCGCCACCGGCACCTCCCCATGGAGTCGGTCCAGTTCCATCCAGAGTCGTACCTCACGCGCGAGGGCCCGCACCTGCTCGGCAACTTCCTCCGGGGGGTGCACCGGTGACCACGCCGCTCCTCCCACGGCTGCTCGCGCGGCGTCCCCTCACCGCGGCGGAGGCGCGCCGGGTCTTCGACCGGCTCGTCGCGCCGGAGACCGAAGAGCTGGAACGGGCGGCGATCCTCGTGGCGCTCGCCAGTCGGCCGAGCCCGCCCTCAGAGCTGGCAGCGTTCGCCCGCGAGATGCGGCGACGCGCTCGGCCGTTCCCTGTGCCACGGGCGGACAAGGCGGTCGACCTGTGCGGCTCCGGCGGCGCACGGACTCCGTCGTTCAACGTCTCCACGGCGAGCGCCTTCGTGGTGGCCGCCGCGGGGGTCTCCGTGGTGAAGCACGGGAATCGGTCGGCGACCGGCGTCTGCGGTTCGAGCGACCTGCTGGAGGCGCTCGGACTCCCGGTCACGTCGGCCGTCGGGTTCGCCCGGGCGACGTATCGGGCGCATCGGATCGCGTTCCTGCATGCCCCGCTGTTCCACCCGGCGGCGAAGGCGGTCGCCGCCGCCCGGCGGGCCGTCGGGATTCCGACCGTCTTCAACCGGCTCGGTCCCCTCTCGAACCCGGCGCACGTCCCGTTCCAGCTGACCGGTGCGCCAACCCCGGAGCTCGCCCGGAAGGCCGCCACCGTGCTCGGTCAGCTCGGGGTCGAACGAGCCCTCGCGATGGCGTCGGAGGAAGGGTGCGACGAGTTCTCGCCGCACCGACCGACCCGGACCTTCCAGGTCCAGCGCCGTCGGGTCCGAGCCGGAAGGACGCGCCCGGAAACGCTCCTCCGCCCGGACGAGCGCCGCGGGTCCTGGGCCCCGCTCGCGCCGGCCGACGCCGCGAAGGAGGTAGAGCGCCTCTTTGCGGGCGGCAGCGGGGCACGCAGGGGAGCCGTGGTGCTGACGGCCGGCGAGGCGCTCTCGTTGACCGGCGAAGTCGCGTCCGTAGCGGAAGGGGTCCAGCGGGCCCGAGCGGCGATCGACTCCGGGTCCGCGGCGGGGCTGCTGCGGGAGCTGAGGCAGCTTGCGGCTCCGTTCCGGGAGGCCGGCCGATGAGCCCGTCGTTCCTGGAGGAGTCGGTCGCCCGTGTCCACGCTGACCTCGCCGCGGGAACGTACGGGCAGGGGGTCCCTGCTCGTCGCACGGTCACGCCGCCCAGCCTCCGGCAGTCGCTGGAGCGGGAGCGGCAACGCGGGGCCCTCGTCGTCGAGTACAAGCGGGTCTCGCCGGGCGCGAAGAGCCCGCTCCCTCCGCCCCGGAGCGTCCCGGAGTTCCTGCGGCTCACCGCCCGCCCAGGGGTCGCCGGCTACTCTTGTCTCGCGAGCGCTCACGGCTTCGACGGCTCGTCGGCTCGAGTCGCCGAGCTCGTCGGCCAGACCGCACGGCCCGTCCTGTTCAAGGAGTTCGTCGTCGCCCCGGAGCAGCTTGCGGTCGCCGAGCGGACGGGAGCCGCGGCCGTGCTCCTCATCGCGCGCCTCGCTACCCAGCGGCTGCTCGACGCCCCTTTGGAGGAGCTTTCCGAGGAGGCGCACCGTCGGGGGCTTGAGGTCCTGCTCGAACTCCATGAGCCGGCAGAATTATCTCAGGCGGACGGCGTGGCGGCGGACGTGTACGGCGTGAACACCCGGGACCTCGCGACGCTCGAGCTCGACCGCCCGGCCGCCTTCGCGACGCTCGAGGCGGCGCGCCGCCGGGGCTTAGCCCCCCTGATGGGCCTCAGCGGCGTCGAGAGCGCCGCGGACGCCCACGAGTTCTGGTCGCGCGGCTGCGATGGACTTCTGATAGGCTCCGCCGTCGCCCGCACGTCGGACGTCGGCGCTTTGCTTGGCTCGCTTCGACGCCCGGAGTCGGAGGCCCGACGGTGACGACGTTCGTGAAGTTCTGCGGCCTCCGCACGGCGGAGGATGTCGCGCAAGTACCCGCCGGGGGCGCGGCAGGGTTCATCGTCAACGTACCCGCATCGCCGCGGAACCTCTCCCCGGCCGAGGCGACCGCCCTCATCGAAAAGCTCCCGCCGGAGGTGGAGGCGTGGGCGGTGGTCGTCGCACCGACCGTCGAGCTGATCCATCAGTTGTTCGAAGATGTCGGTGTCGACCGGATCCAGGTCTACGACGGCGTCCCGGACGGGCTCGAGTTCCTCGAGCGCCACCACCTCGTCCCGTCGGTCCCTATCGGGGTCCCGGGGGCGGCGGCGTCGGTGGTCACCTTGCCGCCACCAGAGGAGTACCCGCGGGTTCACCTCGACGCCGCGGGCCAGCCGCTTCCCGGTGGGAGCGGGGTGCGGCCGGATTGGGAGGTCTGCGCCGGGGTGGTCGAGCACCACCCCGGCCGCAAGCTCATTCTCGCGGGCGGGCTCACGCCGGAGAACGTGCGGGAGGCGCTGGGGAACGTTCGACCGTGGGGCGTGGACGTCTCCTCCGGCATCGAACAGGCCCCGGGCGTGAAGGACCCCGAGAAGATGCGCGCCTTCGTCGCGGCCGTCCAAGCGTACGACAAGAGCGGGGTGTAGCCGTGCCGCGCCGGTACGGAGCGTACGGCGGGGCGTACGTCCCCGAGACGCTCGTACCGGCGCTTACGGAACTGGAGGCAGTGTGGCGGTCGGCCCGCGCCGACCCGGCGTTCCGCCGAGAGCACGCCCGCCTCTCCCGCACCCTCGCGGGGCGCCCGACCCCGCTCTACTTCGCCCGCCGGCTGACCCAACGCGCCGGCGGCGCCGAGATCTGGCTGAAGCGGGAGGACCTCGTCCACGGCGGGGCGCACAAGTTCAACAACGCCCTCGGCCAGGGGCTGCTGACCGTCCGGATGGGGAAGCCCCGGCTCATCGCCGAGACCGGCGCGGGCCAGCACGGCGTCGCGACCGCGATGATCGGAGCGGCGCTCGGCTTGGAGACGGTCGTGTACATGGGCGAGGTCGACATCGCCCGCCAGCGGCCGAACGTCGAGCGGATGCGGCTGCTCGGCACCACGGTCGTTCCGGTCTCGAGCGGGCGCAAGACGCTCAAGGACGCGATCAACGCCGCCCTCCGCGACTGGATCGCCAACGTCCGCACGACCCACTATCTCCTCGGCTCCGCGGTCGGGCCACACCCGTTCCCGACGATCGTGGCCGAGCTGCAGAGCGTGATCGGCCGAGAGATCCTGCGCGACTCCCGCCGCGAGTTCGGAGGTCCGCCGGACCTCGCCGTGGCGTGCGTCGGCGGCGGCTCGAACGCCATCGGCACGTTCCGCCCGCTCCTCCGGACGAACACCGCCCTGCTGGGCGTCGAAGCGGGCGGGCCGAAACGGTCGGCGGTCGGCGCCGCGTCCCTCAGCCGCGGTCGGCCCGGGATACTGCACGGCGCCTACTCGTACGTCCTCGAGGACCGCGACGGACAGGTCGCCGACACCGAGAGCATCTCCGCGGGCCTGGACTACGCCGGGGTCGGGCCCGAGCACGCGTTCCTGCGCGACTCCGGCCGCGTGAAGTACATCGCGGTCCACGACGAGGGTGCCCTCGCCGCCTTCGGCTGGCTCGCGGCGGACGAAGGGATCCTTCCCGCCTTGGAGCCGTCGCACGCGATCTACGCCGCGGTCCAGGAGGCGAAACGGCGCCCGAAGCCCCAGCACATCGTCGTGACCCTCTCCGGCCGAGGAGACAAGGACATGGAGGTGGTGCGTGCTGCCACTCGCCGCGGCGCTTAGGGCCCAGCGGGGCGCGCGGCGCCGCGCGGTCGTGCCGTACGTGCTGGTCGACCGGGGTCGCCGCAAGGAGCTGGGGCCGACGATTCGGGCCCTCGCGGACGGCGGGGCGACGGCCGTGGAGCTCGGGTTCCCGTTCTCCGACCCGATCGCGGACGGCCCGACCCTCGAGGCGGCGTCCGACCGGGCCCTCGCGCGCGGCACCACATGGAAGGAGCTGCTCTCCCAACTCCGCGTCGCGAGCGCGGTCCTTCCGACCGCGGTGATGACGTACGCCAACCCCGTCTGGGTCCGTGGCCTCTCGACCAGCTGCCCGGCAGCTGCGGGCCGCCGGGGCGACCGGGCTGATCGTACCCGACCTCTCCCTCGAGGAGTCGGCTCCCTGGCGCTCGGCCGCGCGCACCGCGGGCCTCTCGCTCGTCCTGCTCGCGGCCCCGTCGGCGAGCCCGGCGCGCGTCGCGGAGATCGCGCGCCGCTCCGCGGGGTTCCTCTACCTCGTCTCCCGGTTCGGAACGACCGGCGCGCGGACGGCGGTGTCGCCGACCCGGGAACTCCAGCCTCTCGTGGCGGCCGCCCACCGTCTCGTCCCTACGCTCCCGGTCCTCCTAGGGTTCGGCGTCCGGGACCCGGCGAGCGCGCGGGTCGCCGTCGCCTGCGGCGTCGACGGGGTCGTCATCGGCTCGGCGCTCCAAGAGGAGATCGACCGGGGAGCGAGCCCGAGCGACCTCGGCCGGTGGCTCGGACGCATCGCGGGTGCGATCGGGGCGACCGCGGCCGCTTCGTGACCTGCGCTCGAGGCGAGCGGCTTACGGGCGGATCCGCTCGAGCGAAAGGAACCGGACCGCGTTCTCGCGGTTCACGCTCGCCACCAGGAACTCCTTGCGGACCCCCTGCGCCACGCGCACCGCCCCGGCGACCTCGGGCCAGGTCGCCACATGTCCCTCGGGGAGCGCCTGCACCAGGTAGCGCGCGTGCGCGTGCTCCGGATTCCGGGGGTAGGCGCGGAAGTGCGCCCCGTACTTGAACCCGGTTTTCACCACGAGCCGGCGACCCGCAGGTCGCGGTACGCCGCGAGCCGCTCGGCGAACCGCGGGTCGAGACGGCGGGCGCGAGCCTCCAGGCGGGCGAGCGGCACGGCGCGGCCGCTCTTCGCGTCGCGAACCGAGAGCTGGCCGGCCCGGGCGAGGTAGGCGCCCTCCAGCAGCGACAGCTCCAGCCGGCTCCCGACGCGGCTGCCGTAGGAGAGCTGGCGTCCGAGCCCGTCGACCGCCGGAGGGTCGAGGACGGTAAGCCGGTCGTCCCCGAGCCACGCCTCGGCCGGGGCAGCGAGCGGGGTGGAGACGACGGCGCCGGTCGGGACCGCCGGCGCAGCCGGTAGTACGTCAGGTCGGACTCCTCGTCGACGACGCCCAGCCAGAGGAGCTTGCGCGCGGACTGCGCCCGCTCGGCGAGCTGGACGACCCGTGCGAGGTCGAACGGCTCTCGCTCGCTCAGCGCCTCGACCCAGTAGCGGGAGGGGGTCCTGTGCAGGATCCCGCCCCGGGGCAGGACCGAGAAGGCGACCGGCGACGGCCCGTCCCGGACGACGTAGCCGCGCTGGCGCAGGTCGCGGTAAACGAGGTACTTCACAGGGAATCCCGGTTCCGCGCGCACCGCGCGGCGGAAGACCGTCGACCAGGCGACCGTGCGGCCGCCGACCCCGGCGACCTCGATGCGGCCCATCTCGGCGAGGTAGACCGCCTCGTACCGGTCGAGCCGCAGCGTCCCCTCCGGCCCGACCGTGCCAAAGAATCCCTTCGCGTAGACAGAGGAGCTTTCGGCCGGGTCGGCGAACCCGACCGCCCCGTCGGGCTCGAGCGTGCCGCTCACCGTTGGGCAGCCCTCAGCTCGGTCATCGTGACCAGGCTCTCCAGCCGCACCCCGATGCCGCGCAGCTTCTCGACGGCGCCGGCGCCCCGGTCGACGACCGCGACCGCGCGCTCCACTGTGCCGCCGGCGTCGCGCACGATCTGCACCGATCGTTCGGTGCTCCCGCCGGTCGTCGTGACGTCCTCGAGGAGCAGGACCGGCTCGCCCGCCGGGATCTCCCCCTCGAACGGCTGCCGGGTGCCGTGCTCCTTCGCCGCCTTCCGCAGGATCACGAACGGCCGGCCGACCCGAAGGGCGACCGCCACCACGAGCGGCACCGCGCCCAGCTCCATCCCGGCGAGGCGGGGCTCGCTCCCCACCCGGGCCGCGAGGGCGCGGCCGAGCCCGTCGAGTCGCCGCGGCTCCGTCCAGGCGCGCTTCACGTCGACGTAGACGTCGCTCTTCGCACCCGAACTGAGCGTGAAGTCGCCGAATCGGACCGCCCCGGCGTCTAGCAGCTCCCGGGCGACGCGCGCCGGGGGCCACACCGCCTCGGCCGGGTTCTCCGTCACCATGGCACCTTCTTCAGACCGGCCGCGTATCCGACGAGGTTGAACCCGGCGTGCAGCAAGAGCGTGAAGACGAGCAGCCATAACAGCGCTGGCCACGACGCAAAGACGGCCACGAACAGCCCGGGGTCGACGACCGCCCCCAGACCGATCGGAACGAGGACGAACGGCAGCTGGTCGAGGAGGAGGGTCCGTGCCCCGCTCTCCCGGCCAAGCCGCCGCTTGACGAACGAGCCGAGGGCGTCCCCGGCCATCGCCCCGTAGGTGACGAGCAGCACGACCGGCAGGGCGTCCAGGACCGTGGGGGCCCAGCGCGGAACGAGCTGGAGGTTCTTCGGGGCGGCCAGGATCAGGCCCGCCTCGAGCAGCCCGAACGGCACGGCGAGCCCGCCGCCGACCAGGAACCCCGACCACGTCTTCGACGGGCCGAGGACCCGGCGCCCGTCCCGCTTCCAGAGCCGGCCGAAGTCCATCGGAGGGCCCCGGCCCCGCGGCAGCGTCGCGAACGCGCTCGCCAGGTACGCCGGCAGGAGGATCCACAGGACGGCGAGCGCCGCGCTCTCCCACGGGGCCAGCAGACCGCCGACCTCCTACGACTCGAGGACGAACCGCTCGATCGTGCGCGCGACCGCCGCGATCAGCCGTGGGTCGGCGCTCTCGTCGACGTCGTGGATGTTGGACTCCGGGTCCATGCTGCCGAAGACGAGCGCCGGCATCGGCACGCCGCCCCGCGTCTGGGTGGTGCGGAGCGAGCTGGCGTCGGTCCCCCCGTACTCCCCGTACATGCCCGCCTCGCCGAGCTCCGCGCGGACGATCCGCTCGAGACGAACGGCGGCCGGATGGTCCGGCGCGAGCGCGTAGCCGGGCCGGCAACGGGAGTCGGGGGCAACGAGGTCGAGATGGGCCGGGTCGCCGCCGGGGCGCTGGCGGGCGGCGGAGATCGCCCGTCCCGTCCCGTCTGCGAGCTCCATCTCCGGAGTGAGGCGGAGGTCGACCGCAAAGACGGCCCGCCGCAGCGCCCCGTCGGCGAGGATCCCGCTCTCGACCCCGGCGCGGATCAACCCGAGGGCAGCGGGTACCGGATTGTGGCCCCGGTGGGGGTAGCCGCCGTGCGCGGCGACGCCCACGACCTGGAGCGCCAGCGCCTCCGGCGGGACCGACAGCGCCGTCGCGCCGCCGCTCTCCAGACGGAACGGCGGAGGCAGGAGCGGCGCCAGGCGAGCGGCGGCCGTCCCCAGCGCCTCCGCCGGCCCGCCGAGCACGAGCGTCACCGCCCGGGCGATCTGGTTCGAGGCGTCGCTCTCGGCATGGGCGGCGACGAGGCGCAGCCCCGACGAGCCCGCGTCCGCCTCGAGGTCGAGCTTCGTGACGGTCGCCCGCCCGGTGAGGACCGCCTCGGGAGCGCCGCGGTCCGGCCAGTCCGGCGAGCGGGTACTGCGACTTCCACGCCCGCGCGGTCTCGTGAAGGCCGACCAGCAGCTCGCCGGCGAGGACCCCGTCCCGCAGCGAGCCGGGGAGCCGTCGCGTGGCGTCGAGGAACGCGACCCCGCTCGAGCCGACCGTCGTGTGCGGGCTCCCGTCCGGGATCAGCGTGAGGTCGCCCTGAACGATCCGGTCCGGGCTCGCCACCGGCAACGGGGCGTCATGCTCGACCATCGCCTCGATGCCGCCGGTCCCCCGGTCTCTTCGTCGCAGCACGCCAGGAGCCGGACGTTCCGGCGGCTCCGGTCCCCGTCGTTCAATCGCCGGAGGGCGAGGAGCGAGGCGGTGACCCCGCTGCCGAGGTCGTCGTTCGCCCCGCGGGCGGCGAGGCGGCCGTCCGGCCGCAGCGTGAGCGTGTGGGGGGGCGTCTTCCACCGGCTCCGCTGCTCGGTGGGAACCGGGACGACGTCGAAGTGCGCGAGGATCAGGACCGTCTCGGGGGCCCCCCGGTCGAGGTCGATGATGACGTTCGGGCGGGGGACGCCGTGAAGCCCCTCGCCGGTCCCCTCGATGAGCGGGTCGAAGATCCGCGTGCTGAGGCCGAACCGCCGTGCCCACCGCGCGATCGCCTCCGCGGCCCGAGGGTAGTGCGGCTTTTCGAACCGGCCCGCCGGCAGGTCCTCCAGGTTCGTCGGCGCGATGCTGACGAGCTCCTGGAGGAGTCGCAGCGCGGGCTCGTCCCCGAGCCGCTCGACCACCGAAGGCCCGACGGGGTCGCCGGACACAGGATTACCTCAGGACGAGCGCGACGACGAGCGAGCTCGAGAGGAGCAGGACGAGCGACGCCGGGAACATGTTGGTGAACATCGCGAGCGTGTCGCCGAGCGAGGTCAAAAGCCGAGCGGTGTAGCCGGGCCCGAGGACCTTGACGGCGGGGATCTCCGCGCTGCCGGAGGAGACCGTGGCGGGCGCGAGCTCTGCGACGGCCGCCTCGAGCAGAAGCCGCGCATCGGCGGCGAGCCGCTCTGCGGCGTACCGCTCCCCGACCGGATTGACCCCGCCGTCGACCTCGTGGACGACGTGGTTGTCGGTCGTCATCACCTCGGCGACGTCGACGACCTGCTCCAGGGCCGCCACGATCGTGGCGCGGGCCCCCACCACCAGGTTGTTCCCGTCGATCAACACGTATCCGGTCGTCGCACCGCCGGCGCGGACGACGAGCGCGCGCAGCCCGGACGGCCCGATCCCGTCCTTCCCTATCGAGTAGCCGCCCCGGGACGCCACGCCGACCTCGATTGGCCCGGCCCGGCCCGCGGCTACGGCGCTCGCCACGGCCGCACGCGCGTCGGCGAGCAACCGCTCGGCGGCCGGACTGCCGTAGGAGATGTCCCCCTCCCCTTCGACGTACGAGTTGTGGGCGTCGATCAGGAGCGGCCGGGGGCCGCCGTCTGCCCGGAGCTCCCGCACGATCCGGTCCGCGACGGGGAAGGCGATGTCGTCTGTCGGGGCCGGAGCCTGGCTCACGACGATGAGGGCGACATCGCCCAGCAGTTGCGCCCGGGCCGTCGAACCGGGGTGCGGGGAGACGAGGGGGCTGGCGCGCCCCCCTCGGGAAACAGAGAGGGCCCCTAGCAGCGCGCGCGCCGCTCCCCCGACCCGCGCTACCTCCGCGCCGCTCGGCAGGTCGAGGTCGTGGTCGCTCGGAGTGTGGGGGACGAGCACGACCCCCGCGGAGGAGCCGAGCGCCTCCTCCATCTTGCGAGGGAGGTCGCTCGCGCCCAGCGCGGCGAACGGGCCCGGGTGCACGGTCGGGAGCACGACCGTAACGGGGGGCGGCCGGCCCGCGAGAACGCGAGGAGGTCGACGCGCAGGTCGGCCTCGACGGTCTTGCGGAGGAAGAACGCCTCGAGCGCGTGCGTCGCCTCGTCCTTTCGGCTGCCGACGTGGTCGAGCAGCGGGCGGATGAGCGAGACGCCGGAGCTGTGGAACTCGCGCCGGATCGGACGGTCCGCGGCGTGGAGGACGACGATCACGCACACGAACGCGACGAGGAAGTCGACGACGACGCTGGCGAGGGACGGGACGGTCGGCGCGGTGATCCAGTAGAAGCCGACGAGCGCCAGGAGCGGCTGGACCAGCGCGACCGGCAGCGTCCGACCGTGGCTAGGATGGGAGACGCCGAACAGGGTGAGCTGCCGGAACCAGAAGACCGGCGCGAGGAGGAACGGTCCCAGGAAGACGACCGAGGGGACCACGCCGGGCCACGCGGACAGCCCGCCCCGCCACGCGGCCGCGAGCGGGATCTCGAGCAGCAGACCGGAGAACGCCAGCAGGACCCCCCGGTGGAACTCGAAGCGGCCCCCGAGCGCCGAAGCGAACGGGGTCGTGACGACGGCGGCAATCAGAACGGGCGCGAGGACCGCGAGGAAGCCGGTCGTGTACCAGACGTCCCCCGGCGGTGGCCAGAGCAGGACGGAGAGGGCGAGCGAGGCGAGGACGATCCACGCCGTCGTAAGGGCGGGGGACGGCGCGCTGAACAGCACGCTGGAGCGCCGTCGGCGCGGGGGGGCGGCCGCCGAGGGGCCGGGGGGGCGGGGCTACCCGGTTCGGGCATCCTTCACCGCCTGGACGATCGCCCGGAACCCGTCGCCCAGCCCTTCCTCCTCCGTCACCGTCCCTGTAACAAGGATGTCCGCCCCCGCCGCGAGGAGCCGCTGGGCATCCTCCCCCGTGCGGATCCCGCCCCCCACCACCAGCGGGACGTGAAGGATTCGCCGCACCTCCGCGACCATCGGCACCGGGACCGGGGCGGGGGCTCCCGAGCCGGCCTCGAGGTAGACGAGGCGCATCCCGAGCATCTCCGCCGCGAGGGCGTAGCCGGCGGCCGCCGCCGGCTCCTCTCGCGGCACCGCATCGACCTCGCCGACCTCGCCGACCCGCATCCCGGGCGCGATCACGAGATAGCCCATCGGGATCGCCTCGAGGCCCAGCGCGCGCACGAGCGGCGCAGCCCGCGAATGCGCCCGGATGACAAGGTCGAGACGGTTCGAGTTCAACAGGCTCATGAACAGCACCGCATCGGCGTCCGGGGAGAGCGACCCCGGTCCTTCCGGGAAGATGATCGTCGGCACGTCGACCGTCTCCCGGATCGCGCGGGCCGCGCTGCCCATCAGCTCTCGGGTGATCCCCGTCGAGCCTCCCAGGAGGACGACGTGGCTCCCCGCGTCGACCGCCCCCTTCGCGAGCGCGGCCGCCCGCGGGCCCGGGGACTTCTCCGGATCGATGAGCGTGAAGTGGATCGGGCCGTGCTCCAGCAGCGAACGGAGCTTCCGCTCGACCGGCCCGGGCTCGGTCAAGAACTTCACCGGAACGCCACCGCCAGGAACGCCCCGAGGGCGATCGCCATCGCCCCCTTGCTGACCGTTTGCTCGTACCGGAGGCGCCGCGGGAGCCAGAAGACCGACGCAAGGAACCCGAGGTCCGCGGCGGCGACCACGGCGGCGTACACGACGCCCGCGACGGTACGGGGCGACAGGTACCACAGGAACGGAACGACGCTCAACGCGATCGCGGCGACGACCGCCCCGCGCGCGAGGGCCGACGCCCCGCCCATCCCGAGCGTCTTGGGCAGGGTCTTCCGCCCGGTGTCGCCCGCGACATCCTCCATGTCCTTGATCACCTCGCGACTGAGCGTCGCGAGGAACGCCATCCCGGCGAACGGCAGCACCGGCGCGACGTGCCCCACCGCCGCCCCGCCGTACAGGAAGACCATCGCGGTCAAACCCCCGACAGTTAGGTTGCCGACGAAGCCGGCGGCCTTCCAGCGCAGCTCGTACGCCAGCAGGCCGGCGACCGCGACGGCGAGGAACACCGCGAGGAGGGGCTCCGCTACCGCTACCGGGATGGCCACCACCACCCCGGCGACGAACAGGGCGACCGCGAGGGTGCGGGCGGTGGAGACCCGGATCGCACCCGTGACCAGCGGCCGCTCCGGATGGTTCCGGCGGTCCCCCTCGAGGTCCCCGACGTCGTTCAGGACGTTGCCGGCCGCGGTGACGAGCGCCGTCGACGCCGAGGCGAGGAGGAGGAACCCCCACATTTCGCGGGCGAGGCCGAAGCCGGCGGCGAGCGCTGCCAAGCCTCCGACGACCGTCCCCACGTAGGAGACGACGACGTTGTTCGCGCGGACCAGGCGGAGCGCGTCCCGCACGCGTCTCGATGCCCGCCCCCGCACGATAACGGTTGTGCCCTACGCAAGGGTTGACCGAAGACCCACGGGCAGCCGCCCCGCGCTTGGGCCCGAGGCGGTCGCCGAGAACAGCCAATCTCGAGCCGGCCTCTCCCGCCCCACCAGCAGCTGGCCTGCGGCCGTCTTCGGGAGATTCGTACCGGTTGAGGTTCGGCGGTTCAATCGCCGGTGCGGTGTCGTCCCGCGCACCGTCCCCCCAGGACTCGCATCCTGAACCGGCAGACCCGGATCTCGAGCGCGTGGGGGCGGCGACCGCCGAGAGCGCCGTCGTCCCCGGAGCGGGGCAGGGGAGAACGTTCGTCGCCAGGTATCGCCAGCGCAACTCGGCGCGTTATATCCGCCGACGTGTCGCAGATGCCGATGGTCACCTACCGCGTCCCCCGGCCCCGCACGCGGGCGTTCACTCTTCCGAACGGGCTCCGCGTGCTGCTCGCTCCGGACGACCGGAGCCCCACGGCGAGCGTCTGGGTCTGGTACCGGGTCGGCTCGGTCAACGAGCACCCGGGGATCACGGGAGCGTCGCACTGGGTCGAGCACATGCTCTTCGAGGGGTCCCCCCGGTACGGGAAAGGCGAGATCGACCGGGCCGTCGTGAGCGTCGGCGGCGAGCTGAACGCCTTCACCGACACCGACTTCACGGCGTACTTCACGACGGTTCCGCGCGAGCACCTCAGCGTTCCGCTCGACATCGAGTCGGACCGGATGACCCGGGCCCTCATCACCGACGAGGAGGTCAGGCGCGAGCGGACCATCATCTTCTCCGAGCGGGAAGGGAACGAGAACTGGCCCGAGTTCCGGGTCGAGGAGGAGCTGTACCAGCTCGCCTTCCGCGAGCACCCGTACCGCTGGGACGCCCTCGGCCGGCGACACGACATCGAGCAGATGACCGCAGAGCAGCTCCGGGAGTACTACCGAAGCTTCTACGGGACCCGCAACGCCTACCTCGTCGTCTCCGGAGGGTTCGACCCGAAGGCCGTCGAAGCGGACGTGCGCGCCCGATTCGGACCCCTCCCGGCGGGAGGGGACGATGTGAACGTGCCGATCCGTGAGCCCGCCGCTCGCGGCGAACGGCGCGCCGAGCTCTCCGGACCCGGCACGACCCCGTACCTCCAGGTCGGTTTCCCGGCCCCCGCGCTGGAGGACCCGGTCACCCCGCCGACGATCGTGCTCGACGCGATCCTCGGCGGCGAGACCCGGCTCTTCTCCGGCGGCTCGGCGTGGGGCCGCTCCGGCGAGCACCCGAGTTCCCGGCTCTACCGCGGCCTGGTCGACACGGGCCTCGCTGTGCGGGCCACCAGCGAGTGGCGTCCTCGACGGTACCCGGGACTCCTCACGATCCAGGCGCAGGCCGCCTCCGGGGTGGGGCTCGACCGGCTCGAGGCCGCCCTCCTCCGCCTGCTGGAGGAGCTCGCCAAGCGAGGGCCGACCCTTACCGAGCTGCGCGAGCTGCGGATCAAGCTGCGCCGGGCGTGCGCCCTCGCCTACGAGGGGGCTTCGCGCACCGGCTTCCGCCTCGGCTACTTCGCCGTGCTGAAGGCCCCCGAGCTCGAGGACGAGATCCTGGACGCTGTCCTGAAGGTCCGGGCACGCGAGGTGCGCGACCGGGCGCGCGCGGTCTTCCGAGAGGAACACCGGACCGTCGTCCGCTACACGCCTACGCCCGAGCCGAGGGGACCGCACGATGCGTGACGTCCTCGGGCCGCTGCGCGTCGAGCACCTTTCGCCCCTGCACGGCCTTGAGGTCGTCCGGCAGGACCCTCCGGCCAGCTCGGCGAGCTTCTCGGCCACGTACGTCGGACCGGCGGGCTGGGCGTACGACCCGGCCGGGCTCGAGGGGACGGCCCGCCTCGTCAGCCAGGTCGTCACCAGCGCCGCGGGGCCGTACAACCGCGTCGCCCTCGCCCGACGGCTGGACCGGGCGGGAGCGTCCCTCAGCCACCAGTGCGCGCCCGAGTCGGCGGAGATGACGATCTGGGGCCCCGCCGATGTTTGGGTCGAGCTCCTCGAGATCCTCGCGCTCGTCGTCCGCCAGCCGCGATTTGACGTCTCGGACGTCCAGCGCGCCCGTCGGCAGCTCCACGAACGTCAGCTCCGCGGCCAGACGCAGCCCGGGGCCCGCGCGGAGCGCGAACTGCTGCAACGGATGTTCCCGCACGGCCACCCCTACCGCGAGACCGGGGTCGGCTCGGCGCGGGCGCTGGGGAAGATCACGAAGGGAAGCTTGGTCCGCTTCCACCGGGAACGGTTCTCCGGGGAGGGCGGGATCGTGGTGGTGACGGCTCGGGCAAAGGGGCCCGCGGTCGAGAAGGCGGTGAAGCGCCAGTTCGACGGCATGGCCCGCCTGGCCGGGCCACCCCCCCGGATCCCCACGGGAGGCCGACCCGCCGCCGGCACGACCCGGATCGAGCTACCGGGCCGCTCCCAGGTGGAGGTCCGGCTCGGCGGCCCGGCGCTGCCACGGTCGGACCCGCGGTACTTCGCCGCCCTCCTCGCGAACGAGGTGCTCGGCGGGCGGCCGCTGCTCTCCCGTCTCTTCCAGAAGCTCCGGGAGCGGGGCGGGCTGGCGTACCACGCCTCCAGTTCCCTCGAGGCGATGCGGTGGGGCGGCTACTGGGTCGCCCAGGCGGGGACCGGCGTCGACCGCTGGCCGAAGGTGCTCGAAGCCCTGGAGCGCGAGCTCCGTGCGCTGCGGCGCGCGGCGCCGTCCGACAAGGAGTTGAACCTGGTCCGCGAGAGCGCGATCGGCGGGCTCGTGCTGAGCCTGGAGTCGACGGCGGAGGCCCACGAGCTGGCGGTCGAGGCCGCCTACCACCACCTGCCTTCCGACCACTGGATCCGGTGGGCTTCGGCGCTGAGAGCCGTGAAGCCCCGGGACGTCCTTGCGGCCGCGGAGGAGGTCCTGGGAGGGTCGGGAGAGGCGGCGGTCGTGGCCGGCCCGTTGCGCGCCGGCTGACGACCGGCGACCGCGCCCCTGCGCACCGGCTTTGTGTCGTAGGGGCGCGAGTGTGTCGGACGTTGGGGTCCTGTGTCAGAAGTCCGTACCACCAACGGGCGGCGCTGGCCGAGAACACGGGGCCGCACAGAACGTAGCCCGCCCGCACAGAAACCCCGATGGGAGTATAGAAACCAGAAGGCCCGCACAACGACTCATGAACAGAAGATAGTTCTCGGGCAAAGCCGTCGGCACTCGGGACCGCTTCGCGGCCGCTCCCGGACACCGGGCTTAAGCCGTCCCACCGGTTTCCCCGCACGTGCCCGAACGGGGCCACCGGATCTACGGGACCACTACGGTGCGTGTCTCCCTAATGATTCACGCCCCGTCGCGCTACGTGTACGATTGGTGCACGGACTACCGGAGCGACGACGGACGATTCTCGAATAGGCGTCCCCGCCCGAGCTTCCGTGTGATCAGAATCTCGCCCCGCCGCGTGCTCCGGATTCGCGTTTCCCGGGGGTCTGGTCGCGCTCCCGCGATCGCGGTCGATTTGGTTCGTCTCGATCCCCCCCACTCCTGGCACCTCGACCAGATCGACGAGACCGACCGGCAGTCCTTGGACTACCGGGTCAGCGCCGTCGGGCGCGCGCGGACGCGACTTCGGCTGTTGGTCACCGAACGCTGGGTCACCCCGGAATTCCCGACCCGCGAAGCACTCCGCGCGCAGGTCGCGAGGACGTGGGCCCGGTTCGCCGCGGCCATCGAGGCGGACTATCGCGCGGGACGGCCCGCCCGGGGCACGTGAACAGTCCTCGACAGAACGACCGCGCGTCGTCCGAGTCATACGCCCCTATCCGGGGTCCTCCCGGCTTTGCCCATAGACGCCTCCCTGCACAGAAACGAGCACCCCTGCACGGAAACCGAGAGCCCGGCACATTAAGTCCTACACGGAAACTAGTTCTCGGGCAAAGCTCCGACGGGCGGGGTTGTCCCGGATTTCCTCCGGACCCCATCGTGTGCCAGAAAGGAAGTCGCTGGGTCCGAAGCCCCGCTCCCGGGGTGATCAGAGACAACGCCTCTGCGCACCCATGCGCATTTATACGGGGAAGTGATTCCGAGCCGTATGCCAGGCCGACCGCGCGCCGACATGGGACCGACCGGGATGCTGCGCAAGAACATCACCATCACTCCGGAGGAGTCCGCGTTCCTGGACCGCCACCCGGAGCTCAACCAGAGCGCCCTGTTCCGGCAGGTCGTCGAGAGCCTCATGCTGGCCGAGCGCACGCCGTCGCTCGCCTCTACGCAGTCGCTCCGTCTGGGCCGCGCCGTCTTCAAGTCCGGCGCGATCATGTTCCAGAAGTCGGGCGGGTCCTCGAAGTAGGACGCCGCTAGACCGACGGCCCTCCGCGCGCCGAGCCCCCCCGCAGATCGGGGAGCGCGAGCGTTACTCCGCAGCGGTCCCGGACCGCGGGGGCGCATCGACGTCACGGAGGACCGGTCCCAACGACCGGAACGCGGGATGGGCACGGTCCTGCGCTCGGGCGAACACGACCCCCGCGTCCGTCCCGCTCGCCGCCAGCGCGGCGGCCGCGGTCGGCCCGTCCAGCTCTGCGAGGGCGTGGCGGGAGAGCAGGTGCCCGAACGCCCACCGACGGGTGCGGGCCAGGTCGGTGAAGCGGGGGGCGTAGTGGCCGCCTCCGACCCCCAACGCCAGCCGGTCCCGTGGATCCACCTCCGCCTCCGTGAGGGCGGCCGCGAGGGCCGCAACCTCGGCGGCCGCGGGCGGGACTTCGGGGCCCGCCGCGACCTCGGCGAAGAACGCCGGAGCGCCGACGAGGGGTCCGTGGTGGGTCGCCTCGAACGTCGCCGGGATCCCGAGCGGCTCGGCACGTTGCTGGAGCACGCGGAGGGTGGCGGTCATCCTCCGCGGGTCCGCGGGAACGAACGTCCGCGCGACACCGCCGAGCTCTGCCGTGGGGCCGGGGTTTCCCAAGGGATGGACGGTGAGGCACCGCACACCGCTCTCGCTGCGGTGGACTGAACCGAAGACGATCGTCGGGTTGGCGTTCGCCAGGGCGGGCGACAGAAGTCGTTCCAGGTGGTCGTCCTGGAGATGGTGGACCGCCCGTCGCACTACGAAGCGGTCCGGCCCGAGGACACGAACGACCGCCCCGTCGACGTGCTCGCCAGAGGCCGGCAGCCCCGTCCACAGCTCGGCAAGGGCCCGGGCGACAGGGTCCCCTTCGCTCAGGACGACGAGCACCACTCCGCGGGGGGCGGCGTCGGAGCCGCCCGCCGAGGGCGCGGGGAGAGTGCCGGCGGCTCGCTCGGAGGCGGGGCTCGCCGCCACGGCGCCGCGGTCGCTCAGCTCTCCTCTTCGGGAGAGCTCAGCTCGCGATAGTAGCCGTCCTCTTCGCCGGGAACGTGCATGACGTCCGGCTCGCGGAAGCAGATCACCCAGTGGGTACTGTAGCAGCTCGGGCACTTCGTGAACAGCATCCCAAGGACCGCGGCCGCGATCAGCACGACCCCGATCCAGGTGAAGATCGTCCCGAAGCTCTCGGTCCCGCGCTGGGGGGCCAACGAGGTCGCCCCGACGAGGATGAAGACGAAGCCCAGGACGACCATCGGCATGAACCGGCCGATGACGTGCCAGCCGCGCCAGGCGGGGCTTGGCTCGGTCTGAGGGCCGGCCATCAGGGGCACCTCCCGCTAGGCCGTCTGAACGCGCACGCGGTCATCGTCCCAACGCCCCGGGCTGAGTCGGTCGTCATCGTACCCCCACCCCAGAGCGGTGCCGGCGGATATTCGTTGGGGGACCGCCCCGTGGGCGCGCATCGTTTCCCCCCGCGGATCCGGCGGTGTGCACCCATCCCGACTCGTAAGAAAAAGGGAGACGGAAGGGGTTTGACCCCCACCGTGAGGTGGGGGTCCTTGCGATCGACGTTACCGGTCTAGGTGTACGGGTCCTCAACGGGGCAGACCGCGATCAGCCCGCTGGAGGTGGCGTAGGCACCGCACTCGGTCACGATCGCCGAAACGATCCCGACCGAGCCGTAGATCAGCATAGTGCCGTTCGTCAGGTTCGTCGCCGTCGCGTTACCGGTGGCATTGACGCTCAAGTCCATCAGCCACGCAGCGGTCATGTCGAACGTGAACAGCACCAGCGCCGGGGCCGAGCTGGTGTTGCCCATCGTGTTGTTGAACACGAAGGTCTGCGCCACCGGCGTCACGCCGGCCAGCGCCACCGAGATCTCGTAGGTCCCGTTGACCGAGCTGTTCAGGAAGACGACCGGTACCGCATAGACGACATCGTCCGGAGCATACCCGCTCTGGTTCGGACTCCAGACGGTCGAGTTGTTGTAGCCACCGGTGCTGTTGAACGTGCCGGCGCCCGACCACAGATAGCTCGTGTTGTTGTTCATTTCGAAGTACGTGTCGCACGGGGCGGAGGTCAGGTTGACCATGTGGTCAACTTCGTTCGTCTCGTTGCACGCCGAGATGTTCTGTCCCGAAGCGTTGTAGTACGAACTGTTCCGCAGCCCGTTCGTCGCGTTGTACGTGTTGTGGGTGATCGCCTGGGTCGCGTTCCAGTACCAGGAGGCGGTCAAGTTCCCGCCGACGACCCCGTTCAGGCACACGAGAGTCGTGTTCCCGCCCGAGACCGTGCCGTTCCACGTCACGTTGTTGGTCGTGTTCGAGAACGTGTGGTTCTGGTAGTAGATGCCCGAGCCGTTGCACGGCCCGCCGCCCGACCAGTTCCACGACACGTTCCCCGCCGAGGCGTTGGTCAAGTCCAGCGCGCTCGCGTACGTCGCGAACGCCGAGCCGAACTCCACGCCGCGCGGCGGCACGTTCAGCGTTGTTCCCGCGATCTGGCGGCTCGGAGTCCCCAGGGGTCCGTACAGGAGCACCGCGGCGCCAAAGCCGGCAAGCAACGCTGCCGTGGCCACAGCCGCTCCCACATAGACCGCCCGGTGGCCCCAGCCACCCGAGCTCGCTCGATTCAGTCCCCTTCGGCGATGATTGTCTCGACGCATTAGCCCACCTACGTCGCGCCATGACATGCCCCTATTAAAACCTTCATCCGAAGGTTACCGCGTCTGTTACTGACTAACCCGCCTGGTACAGGGCTGTCGGGCCCGCGTCCCGCTGTCTCGATTCTCTCTCGAGGAACGGGCCGCGGGACCCGGCGCTCGGGGGTCGCCGACCGGGCTGGCATCGGCCCCCGTCGGCCCCTTTCGGGCGGGCAGGCTCGCGTCCGCCAAGGGTTATAGTGGGGGCCCGGCCTTGGCGCCTCCGGCAGAGTGCATGGCGCGCGCCGAGTCGTCCGCGGGCTTCGACCACCACGACCAGCACCTCCACGTTCACCTCTCGGACGCCCGGGCGACGTACTACGACCTCGTGACCGAGTTCCTCCAGGCCGCCGGGAAGGCCCCGGACTGGTTCTGGCGGCTGGTCGGGTCGTTCGGGAGCCACGAGTCGGAGAAGCTGGAGGAGATCATCTCCAGCGCCTTCGAGGCCGGGGCGTTCGTCGCCCACGAGCATCCGGAGGACGTCGAGTTCGAGTGGGTCACCGAGGCCCAGTGTGAGGAGGAGCGCCGGGGGGCGGAGGAGCCGCCGCCCGAGCAAGCCCCTGCGGAAGAGCAGGAGCCCGAACCGTCGGGCCACCCGACCCGACGAACCGCGCTCAACCTCGACCCCGCCGACTAGGAGCCTGTGGCACAGCTCCGAGTTGATGTCCTACCGGGTCTCTGCGGTTTCCAGTTCGTCGGATCTCTCAGCTCCGGCGCTCCGTACCGTCTTATCCGACCTGCGCCCGATACAACTTCCCGAGGTTGTGGGTGAGGGCCCACAGATGCCACTCGCCTCGGACCTTCCGTAATCCCCTCATCAGAAATTGCCTCAGCCCTCGACCTTGCTTCACCTGGCCGAACACGGCTCCACGATGCACTTCCTTCGGCCGTAGTGCGCTCGGCCCTCGGCACTCCGGACCCTCCGACGCATCCGTTGCGTGAACGTCTCGTCGTTCGGTGGCCTCCCTCGGGGACACGCGGCTCGCTCGGCGGTCTTACCCGGTTCCGGCGGGCAGTAGACGATCGTCCCGAAGTCCTCCACCGCTTGGATCGACTCCTCGCCGAAGTAGCCCGCATCGGCCACGATCTCTCGAGGTAGGAACCCGAGATCCTGGCGGGTCAACTCGGTCATCGGGACCAACTGCCGACGGTCCTGAGGAGCCTGGGTCGCCTCGGCGGCCACGATGATCTGCGCCTTCTCATCGACCATCGCCTGGCAGTTGTACGCCTGCACGAACGAGCCTCGGTTCGCTCCGTCCGGCATGATGCGGGAGTCGGGGTCCGTGAAGTTGAACTGCGTCTTCGGATCGATCGGCTCGGCCTCCCTCCCGGCCGCCTTCGCCTTTTGCCGCTCCCGCTCCTCCAGCGCCTCGATCGCCTTGCGGATCTTCTCCCTCCGATCCGCCGCCGTCTTCACGCCGGGGATGGCGTTGTACGGGTTGTTCCCCTTCCCGAACCGCCGATCCTCCTCGGCGTCGTTCTCCGCTACCTTCCGGAAGTACTCCTCGACGCTCTTCCTCAGCTCCTCGTCGAGCTGCTTCTCCTTCTCGAGCATCTTGCCGTGGCTCATCGCACGGTGCTTCGAGGCGTTCGCCTTCACCTTCGTCCCGTCGAGCGCCATGCGGGTCCCTCCGATGAGATTCGCCTCTTGACAGAGCTTCAGCACGCGGAGGAACAGCGCGTGGAAGTTCCCGAGGTTCCGCTCGCGGAACCTCGCGAGGGTCGAGTAGGTGGGGTGCTGGTCCGCCGCGAGCCATCGGAACGCCACGTCGTCAAAGGTGGCGCGCGCCACCTTGCGGGAGGTGGGGGTTCCGATGCAGTAGCCGTAGAGCCAGAGCTTCAGCAGGAGGCCCGGGTGGAACGCGAGGTTGCCTCCCTCGGCGTTGTCGTATCCGTGGGAGAAGAGCGTCAGGTCGATTTGCTTATCGACGAACTCCGAGATGAACCGAGCCAGGTGATCCTCGGGGAGCCAGTCGTCGAGGCTCGGCGGAAGGAGAAGGTTCTGGTGCGGGTCGTAGCGACGGAAGTTCGCCTTCGGTATCGAGGGTTCCATGACCGAGGGAAGACGACCCCGGCTATAGTACCTCCGTCAGAGTTCACGTCAGGCGCGAAGCGTCGCTGTGCAACAGGCTCCTAGACGCCGGGAGCCGTCCGCTGAGCCGCCGGGGCCCAGCTCACCTGATTTCCGGTTTGACGTCCGCTCGTGCTCCACCCCTGTGGGGCGGCGCCTACTTCGGGATCACGTCGGAGAGGACCGTGAGGTCCCCGTCACCGAACGTCGAGACGAACACTTCCCGCTGGGCGGGGTCGAACGTGAGCCCGTACGGGCCCGACCCGACGCTGAGGAGGTCGAGGACCCGGCCGGACTGGACCGACACCACGGTCACGTTCGTCGACTCGTAGTTCGCCACGAACAACTCGTGCCGGGCCGGGTCGTAGACGATGCCGGCCGGTTCGCCCCCGACCACGTACGTCGTGACGACCTTGTCGGTCACGTCGGAGACCGCGCTCAGCGTCCCCGAGTCGAAGTTCGCCACGACCATCTCGTGGGCGGAGGGGAGGTACGCGAGGAAGAGCGGCTCGCTCCCGACGCCGATGGTCGCGACAACCCGGTCCGCCTTGATGGAGACGACGCTCACGTTCCCCGAGCCGCTGTCCGCGACGAAGATCTGGTGGGTCGACGTGTCAAAGGCGATCCCCTGGGGGTTGAACCCGACGGGGATCGTCCCGACGACCTTGTTCGTGCCGACCGCGATGATGCTCAGCTCGTTCGCCGAGCTGTCCGCCACGAACACCTGGTGCCGGCTGGGTACGTAGGCGAGGCCGCTCGGGCCGGCACCGACAGTGATGTTGGCTACGACCCGGTCTGTGACGTCCGAGACGACCGACACGGTCGAGGAGCCCTGGTCCGCCACGTAGACCGCGTGCTTGGAGCCGACGTAGGCGGCGGCGGTCGGGTTGGCGCCGACCGCGACCGTGTCGACCAGCGTGTTCGACTTCGCCGATACGACGCTCACGTCGTTCGAGCCGCCGTTGGTGACGAACACCTCGCGGGTCCCGGGGTCGTAGGCGTCTCCCTCGGGATTGAGCCCGACGGTCACCGACGCGATGACCGAGGGCGTGGTGTCCGGGATCTCCGTGATGTTGTTGGAGCCGGAGTTCACAACGGCGACCTCGTGCGAGATCGGGTCGAAGGCGACGCCTCCCGGGTCCGCGCCGGCCGGCACGGTCGCCAGGTACTCGCCCGACCGGGCAGAGAGGACGCTCAGCGTGTTCCCGTCGGGGTTGGCGACGAACATCTCCTTCTGACCAGGATCGTAGGCGAGCTGGCCGGGAGCGGTCGGGAGGTTGACGCTCCCGACGGGGTTGCCGCTGTGGGCCGAGAGGATCGTCATGTTCAGCGAGCCCGTGTTCGAGACAAAGATCTGCCGCGCGACCGGGTCCAGCGCCAGCGCCGTGGGCCGGCTGCCGACCGTGACCGTCTTGACGATCTGGTCCCCGACGGTCGATATCTCGGAGACCGACCCGCTCCCTTCGTCGGCGACGAGCATCTCATGGCGGTTCGCGTCGTACAGGATCGCGACCGGTTCGATCCCGGCCGGGACGGTCTTGAGGACCTTCTCTTTCGCGAGGGAGATGATACTCACGTCGTTCGAGCCGGCGTTCACGACAAAGAGCTGGTGGGTGCTCGGCGCGTAGCCGAGCGCGACCGGTTCCACGCCGACCGAGATGTTCGCGACGATCGTGTCGGTCAGCGCGGAGACGATCGTGACGTTCTGGGAGTTGTAGTCGGCGACGAACAGCTCGCCGTTGTGCGGGCCGACGAGAATCGCGGTCGGGCCCCCGGGGACCTCGATCGACTTCTCGACCGCCCCGCTGGCCGCTCCAATGACGCTGATGTTGTTGGACCCCCGGTTGGCGACGAACAGCTCCTGCGTCTGGTGGTCGTAGGCGATCCCCGTGGGGCTCGCGCCGACGCTGATCGAGAAGCCGACGACCCCCGTGGTCACGGTTCCGGGGACGCCGCCACCCGGCACGGAGACGTTCGACCCGGCCCAAGAGGTCGAGTGGAACGACGTCGGTCCGGGCATCACGTGGACAGCCAAACCGCCCGTACTGAGCATGGTCAGTACCGGCGGCGACCGCTACGCTGACGCGAACCCACCGCGACGAGCTTCCCATTTGGGTCCCCGACTCCCGGAACGGGGGGGGGTCTATTAGCCTTCTCGAAGCGGGCCGTTTCGGGTACCTGGTACTGAGTTAGGCGTCCGGAGTGGCCGTCGCGGCCGGCCGCGGCCCCAGGAATCACTACGGGCGCCCGGCGCCGGCCGTACCGCGCGCCTTTGGTGGGTCTAAATATACCCCTCGGTATCCACCTCTCCCGCCGGGTAGGGGCGAGCATGACGCATAGCTTGTCGACGGCTCAGCGACCGCAACCCCCGCGGGCCTCGCGTCCGGTCATCCGGGCGCCTTTCCCCCACGGACGGGACTGAGCCGAGGGGGGTCAGGTCCGATGGCTGCCTCCGACCCTCAGGACGCCTATCGGTATCGGCCGACCCTTCACCACCGCGGCTTTTCGTTCGCTCGCCCCCCGCCGATCCGCCGCCGCGCGATGATCGCGCCGGCCGCACCGCTGCCTCCGCGGCCACCCCCGGCCCCCTCCGCCGGACCGCCGGGAAGGAGCTGGTGCTGGACATCCAGGACCTGAAGACCTACTTCTTCACCTACGACGGGGTCGTCCGCGCGATCGACGGGATCAACCTACAGGCGTACGCGGGCGAGACGACGGGCGTGGTCGGCGAGACCGGCTGCGGCAAGAGCGTCACTGCGTTCTCCGTCGCCCGGCTTATCTCCGAGCCCGGGGCGATCATTTCGGGCCGCATCCTCCTCGGCGGGGCGAACCTGCTCTGGGGCCTCGACAAGGAAGCGAAGTTCCGCCGCACCGGCGATCCGAACCGGGTGCGTGTGATCCGGAAGTTCCGCCACGTTCGGGCCGCCAACGAACGGATGTCCGCCGTCCGCGGCAAGGGCGTCGCGATGATCTTCCAGGAGCCCAGCCAGGCGATGAATCCGGTCTTCACGATCAGCAACCAGGTCGGGGAGGCGGTCATGCTCCACCGGGCCGTCGAGCTGTACGAGGGGCTGCTGCGGGCCGACGCGGGGGTCGGATGGACCCCACCGAGACACACGGCAGAAAAGGAGACGGAACAGACCGAGGAGACCGGGCAGGTGCCCGACATCCCGGAACCGCCGGGGGCGGCGCCGGAACTGGATATCGACGGGCTCCTGGCCGCGGCTACCGAAGGGTCTCCGGAAGCGCTTCGTGCCAAGGCGGATGAGCTGGCTGCGGCCGTGGGCCTTGCGTCGATCGCGCCCGAGCTGTTCTATCTGCTGCGCGGGGCGGGCTCGCTTGCGGGCCGCCGCCGGCGGCGTGTCGCGCGGATCCTGCGCCGGGTCCATCTCACGAGCCTCCAGCGCCGCTACCTCCGCCACCGGCGGCGGATTGCAATCCTGGAGCGGGCGGTCAAGGACGTCTATCTCAAGGAGATGCGCCTCGAGCGCTCCCGGACCGTCACCCGTTCGCGCCTGAGGTTCCGGCTCGCGCTGGAGCGGATGAGCCACTGCTACTTCCGGTTGCCCGGCCTCCGCCAGCGGGTGAACGGCCCGGTCGACCGGGAGTTGTTCTGGCGCACGGTCGGCCTGCTCGAGGGGGTCCGGGTGGCGAACCCGGTCCAGGTCGCCAAGGGGTACCCGCACGAGCTGTCTGGCGGCATGCTCCAGCGGGCGATGATCGCGATGGCCCTCTCGGCGGAGCCGAAGCTGCTGCTCGCCGACGAGCCGACGACGGCGCTCGACGTGACGATCCAGGCGCAGATCCTGGACCTGATGCAGAAGCTCCGCGAGAAGGTCGGTACGGCGATCGTCCTGATCACGCACGACCTCGGCGTCGTCGCCGAGGTTTGTGATCGGGTGAACGTGATGTACGCCGGGGTCGTCGTCGAGACGGCGCCGGTCAACGAACTGTTCCGACGCCCGCTCCACCCGTATACGCAGGGGCTGCTGGCGGCGATCCCCCGGTTCGACCAGCCGGACAAGGAGCTCTCCACCATCCCGGGGTCGGTCCCGAACCTGATCAAGCCCCCCACCGGCTGCCGGTTCTACCCCCGCTGCCCGTACGCGATGCCGATCTGCCCGAAGGTCCGGCCCGAGTCGCTCCTGCAGGGCGACGAGCACACGGTCGCCTGCCACCTCTACACCGAGGGGACGGAACCGCTCCCCGGGGCGGCTGCGGCGAGCGCAGGGGCCGCGCGCAGCCGGCCCATGGTCGCCTCAGCCCACGGCCGGCCCGTCATGGCGAGATAGGGACCGCTCGAGCGCCCGGCGCATCGGCTCCTGACGGCGGCGCCCCGACGGCCCTAATATAGGAGCGGCCGCCTCGGCGCGCCGAGGCTCGTTCCCGGGAACGTCGATCGTCCCATGCGGATGGTCACCTACATTCTCCGCCGCGTCTTCCTGCTCGTCCCGGTCCTCCTCGGTGTCATCACCGTAACGTTCGCTCTTTTCCAGGCGCTCCCGGTTCAGTACGAGCTGCAGTCGCACTACGGCAACCCCCCGAAGAACCACCCGTGCGCGTTCGTCGGCACGTGCCCCTGTTACACCGACAACAAAGCCTCGGTGCGCGGGAACACGTGCAACTGCTACGGCTCGAGCGTGAACGTGACACCCAACACGACGTGTGACGACCTGATTTTCAAGAAGTACCTCGCCCAGCTCGGGCTGAATCAGCCCGTCTACGGCCAGTGGTTAGGGTTCATGGGGAGAGCCTTAACGTTCCAGTGGGGGACGATCGAGAACGATACGTACCTCACGTCGGTCTTCCCCGTCCTCAAGAACGTAGGCGTCACGACCGCCATGGGCCGGATGCTCCCGTATACCCTGGAGTTAGCGGCGTTATCGCTGTTCATCATCCTGGCGGTTTCCATCCCCATCGGCAACTTAGCCGCCGTCAATCGGAATCGACCGATCGATCAGATCGCGCGCGTCGTCTCGTTCTCCGGCTTCGCGATTCCCGGCTTCCTGTTAGGGTCGCTGGTGATGACCGGGGTGATTCTCGTGATGCTCCCCTCCACGGGCTACCTCGTCCATAGCCCGTGGTGCTTCCACGGGGAGCCGATCACCAACGAGTTCCTGGGCTCTTGGCCCTTAGCTTCCGAGACGCCCCAGGATTGCTATACCGGGATGACGTTCATCCAACAGGCGCACAACTCCGGCTATCCGTCCTGGCTCCTCCACACCTACGCTTCGACCCCCACGGGTTTCCCGACCGTGGACGCCGCCCTCCACCACCAGGTCCTGGCTCTCGCTCAACACGGTCATCCGACTGATCCTCCCCGCCCTGGTGATCGCCTTCGGCAGCATCGCGGCGATCCTTCGGTTCGTCCGCAACAGCATGCTGGAGGTGATGAGCCTCAACTTTGTCCGCACCGCGCGCGCGAAGGGAGTCCCCGAGAGCGTCGTCGCCTCCCGTCACGCGGGACGCAACTCGCTCAACACAACGATCACCGTCCTCGGGCTCACGTTCGCCTTCTTCTTGGGCGGCTTCCCCATCATCGAGGAGGTCTTCCAGCTGGACGGCATTGGCCGGATGCTGGCGCTGTCGGTGGTCGACTCGAACGGAGGGATCAGCTTCGCCGTCGTCTTCGGCTCGACCATCCTGTTCACGTACATCGTCGTCGTTGCGAACCTCATCGTCGATGTCCTGTACGCGTACCTCGACCCGCGCGTGAGGCTAGGATAGGCGATGGCAGCTCCAGGCGCACGGTCGGCGACCTCGAAGCCGCCGGTCAAGCACCATCCGCACATGGCCCAGGCGAAGCGGAGCTGGTACTTCTTCCGCCGCAACAGCCTCGCGATGGTCGGACTCAGCATCCTCGTCCTCATCGCCGTCGTGGCGGTGTACGCCTACACGCAGCCGATCCCCTGGTTCTCGATGGACCGGTCGTGCGCGACCGACTACGGGCCGGACAACCCGTCCTCGGGGTACCCCGGGGCCTTCAACTCCTCCTCCGACCAGGGATGCTCGATCATCTGCACCTACAGCGCTACGCTGCCGTCGAACGCCGCCGACTTCTGTCACGGCTTATGGTTCAAAACTCCGATAAACTACGCTTCGGTCGTCGGACCGACGTTCTCCACGAAGCCGTTGACGCTTGGCCCGTTGCCCATGGGAGCGCTCTCCACGGGGATCGACTCCGCCCCGCTGTACAATCTGTTCAGCATCCTCCTCCGGGGCTCGGACTGGTCGCTCCTCTTCTCGGTCGGGATCGTCGGGATCGGCGCGATGATCGGGCTGCTCGTCGGCGCGTACGCGGGCTACTACGGCGGGATCGTTGACGACGCGCTGATGCGGCTGGTCGACATCTTCCTCTCGATTCCGGTCATCCTGTTCGTCGTGGTGGTCGTCATCGTCGCCAGTCTCCGTTTACCGGATATCGGAAGTTTGGGTGCGGCGAATACCAAGCTGCTCATCGTGGTCCTGGCGTTCGCCGCCACCTGGTGGCCGTTCTACGCGCGTCTCGTCCGAGGACAGGTCCTGGTCGTCCGGGAACAGAAGTACGTGGAGGCGGCCTGGGCGAGCGGGGCGTCGCGTCCTCGGATCCTCGCTCGGCACATCATCCCGAACAGCGTCTACCCGATCTTCATCCAGTTCTCGCTGGATGTCGGGACCATCCCCCTGCTCATCGGCAGTCTTGCCTATCTCGGATTCGGCCCACAACTGTTCCCCAACAAGGGCCTCTTTCCCGAGTGGGGGAACATCGCCCAGCTGGGCGTCGCCCAGATCACCTCGATCCTCGGAACGTGCACCGATCCGAGCGGCTGCATCATCCCCTGGTGGCAGCTGTTCTTCCCGGGCCTGATGCTGTTCTTCTTCGCGGTGAGCGTGAATCTGCTTTCCGACGGGCTGCGCGACACGTTCGACCCGCGGCTGCGCCGGTAGGCTCCGGGCTCGCTCGGACGGCCGCCGCGGGCTTCGCCCCGCCAAGCGCGGCTAACCCCGTGCCGTACCGGCAGTCTGTCCGAGGGAGTGCCCGGCCGCCGCGGGAGCTTGGGGACCCCAGCAACATCTCGCCCGGGCGTCCTTCCGACGGTCGTCCCGGGGTATCCTAGGCCCAGGACCGGGGTGGAGGAACGGCCAGCGTCCCGGGCTCGATGCCGAGGCCGGATAATCTAACGCCCCGGAGCGTCTGAGGGCATCCGATGCCGAGCGCGAAGGACCCGATCTGCGGCATGATGGTCGACACGGCGAAGGCGCCCGCGAAAGGGACGTACGACGGAGTCGCGGTGTACTTCTGCAGCGAGGGCTGCCGAAAGAACTTCGAGGCCCAGCGGCGGCCCGGGTAGACGCCCTCCCTCCTCCGCGGGCGATGGCGACCGACCCTGTCTGCGGGATGTTCGTCGACGAACGAACCGCAGAACTCGCCTTGGCCCGGGAGAATCGGACCTTCTACTTCTGCTCCACCGCGTGCCTCCAGGAGTTCTCTGCCCCCGAGCAGCAGCTCGCTCGCCTGAGACGGCGCCTGGCGGTGGCGTGGCCGCTCGCCGTGACCGTCCTCGTGTTTTCGTACGTCTACTCATTTCCGAACTGGCCCTGGGTCGCCCTCCTCCTCGCCACGGTCGTACAGTTCTACCCCGGATTCCGGTTCTACCGCGGAGCCTACGACGCGGTCCGCAACCGGGTCTGGAACATGGATGTGCTGATCGCGCTGGGTACGACGGTAGCGTATGCCTACAGTGCGGCGGCGCTCCTCCTGCCCGCCCGCCTTCCGCCGGAGTACTACTTTGACGCGTCCGCGCTGATCGTGACCCTGATCCTGACGGGGAACTATCTCGAGCATCTCACCCGGGAGAAGGCGCGGGGTTCGCTCCGGGGCCTGACGGAGCAGCTTCCGAGCACCGCGTGGGTCCTCCGGGAGGGGCGGGAGGTGGAGGTCCCGGTCTCGGGGGTGGCGGTCCACGACCGGTTCCGGGTCCGGCCGGGAGCGCGCTTTCCGACGGACGGTACGGTTGTCGAAGGACGGTCGACGGTCAACGAGGCTCTCCTCACCGGAGAGAGCCGGCCTACCGAGAAGACGCCGGGAGACCCTGTGATCGCCGGTGCGATCAACGGCGAAGGTCCGCTCACGGTCGTGGCCACGAAGGTGGGGGCCGACACCCTTCTCGCTCAGATCGGCCAGCTCGTCGCCGAAGCCGAGACGAGCCGAGTACCGCTCCAGCGTCCGGCGGACCGCATCGCCGCGCGGTTCGTCCCTCTGGTCCTCGGGCTCGCCGGAGCCGCCTCGCTGGGCTGGTTCCTTCTGGGAGGGGCCGGGGTCACGGTCGCGTTCCTCGTCTTCGTTTCCGTGGTCATCATCGCCTGCCCGTGCGCCTTCGGCCTTGCGACTCCGACGGCCCTGCCTAGTCGGCACGGGGCGCGCGGCCGAAGAGGGGATCCTGTTCAAGGGGCGCGAGTCGCTCGAACGGGCGAGCCGGATCGACCTGGTCCTTGCCGACAAGACGGGAACCCTGACCCGGGGGGAACCGAGCCTGACCGACCTCCTGCCGGC
>CAVRCS010000003.1:0-84250 GCA_963719635.1 uncultured Thermoplasmata archaeon
TTCCTTCCCACTTTTCCTCGCTCGGCGGGGCCCACTGTGCCCACCCTGCCGGCGGCCTGAGCACGCCGGTCCCACTCTGAGGATCGTGCGGCGACCTTTCGACGTGTCCGGGTAGGGGTCCAGCCGGATACGGGAGGTTCTGTGCGACGCGGACGCTAGGTTAGTCCGGAAACGCCATCCAGCTGGCGCAGCAGCGCGGAGTCTTCAGAGGGCAGTGCTAGGGGATCGCCGGGGACGGACGTGGGACGCGCATCGGGCGGTTCAGCCGCCCACAGCAGCAGCAGCGCCTACGCGGGGTCGGTCCGTTGTGTCGCTTCCCGCCTGAGCACTATGAGGAGAGGCGGGCTCCCGCTCACCGCCGGCGAACGAAGGGCGCCGTCCTACGGCTACCTGGAGACTGCGACTCGAGTTGCGACGCGTGCCAACGCCCCCGCACGGTACCCGTTCGGGGATCGGGACCGCTCAGGTAGCTCCCGGCGGTGGGCTCGCTGGGGACTGTGGCGGCGAGCTAGACGACGACGGGGGGGTGCTGGGGCGGATGGGGCCGGGTCCGTGGCGTTGCCGGGAGAGAACGATGGCTGCGAGCGTGCCTGCAACTCCCCATACCGCTAGTAGGGCGACCAGAGCCTCCGCGGCGCCGGCGCTCAGTCCGAAGACTGTCGCCGAACTGCCAGGGGCCCCGCTCGGATACGACGGGAAAAGAACGGTTACGTTGTCCGAGAGCTGGTTCGGCACAAACAACTCCCCGTTCGAGGAGACGTACGCGACGCTGAACGGAGCGTCCCCCACGGGGATCGGGGTGCTCGCGGCCGAGTAGTTCGCCGCGACAATCGCCGTTACATTGTCGGCGCCGCGGTCGGCGACGTAGATGTATCCGTTCCGGCTGTCGTAGCAAACGCCGCGAGGGGTGTTCCCGACAACAATCCCGGGAACTGTCACCGTGTTCGTGCGCGTGTTGATCACTGTGACATTGTTGTCAGCGATGTTCGGGACGAAGAGGGTGTTGTTGGCCGGATCGAAGGCCGAGTATTCCGGGCTCACCCCCACCGGAATGGAGGGCACCACAACTGCGTCGGTCGCCCCGTCAATCACCGTCACGTTGTTGGAAGCAATATTGGTCACGTAGACGTCGCCGTTCGCGGGGTCGAAGGTCACGCCCGTGGGGGTGTCTCCTACGGGGATCGCGGGGACCGCGACCGTGTCGGTCGCCCCATCGATTACCGTCACGTTATCCGAGTCTTCGTCAGCGACAAAGAGATCGCCGTTGGAGCTGTCGAAGGCGGCTCCGAACGGCCCGGGGCCCACCGAGATTGAGCCCACCGTGGTGTCGGTCGCCCCGTTGACCACCGTTACGTTGCTCCCGCCTTCGTTGGTGACGTACAGATAGCCGTTGGTCGGGTCGAGCGCAACGGAGGAGGGTTCTGTGCCTACGACAATCGATGCAACCGCGATGGTGTTGGTCGCGGGATCTATCACCGTGAGGTTGTTGGAGTGAAGGTTGGCAACATAGAGGTAGCCGTTGTCGCTGTCGAAGGTCGCAGCGAATGGCTGGACTCCCGCCGGAATGGTGACTCGAGGAGTGTGCTCGACCGCCACGCTCACGGAGGGCGTACCTGTCCCGAAGCTATGGGGCAACCCCGTACCCACCGCCAGTGAAGAGGCTAGGACGATTACTGCGATTGCGACTACGCTCTTCATGTTCTCCCTTTCCGCATGCTGCGGCAAGCTCTCGGAGTCTCACCCTGGCCTTATAGTTCCATGTTCGGACTGGCTCGGCCGTCCGTACGGCGTGCACAGGACGAAGTTCAGTGCGCGGGGTGGGTCTAGTGGTCATTGTGCATAGTTCCGTTCGCGTGCCGGGGCCCAGCGTGCTTGGGTGAAGGGTGCCATGGCTCCGAGCGAGTTGCGCGCAGCGCGGCGCCAGCTTGCCCGGGTGTGAGCCCATGCTGCGGCGCAAGTTCCTCGATGATTCACAAAGGGGCGACGGAATGCGGTCGAAGCCCCGTGACGGAGCTAGCAACAGAAGTACTGGCGCCGCTGGCAGATTCGTCGATCTCGAGCTCGGATCGAGTCACTCTATGCAAGGTCCATCACGCCCTGACATTCTAATCGTCGGTACTGGACTGCGTTCCGCGCAGAGTCGCTCGGACCATGGGGATTGAAGGGCGCGAACCCGCCGAACCTGCGGAGGCTGATTGAGCGCGGCACCGTCTTCGAGCGCTGCTTGGCCCCGTCTTCTTGGTCCATGCCCTCACATGCGAGCCTGTTTACGGGTATGAGCCCGTGGAACCACGGTGCGTACGGAGGGGCCGACCGCCGGCTTGCAGGACGCACCGTCTTCGAGGAACTCACGGGACTCGGCTACCACACGCTCAGCCTCTCGGCGAACCCGTTCATTGCGCCGAAGACCGGCCTTACTCGAGGATTCGGCTCGGCCTTCTGGGGTGATTGGGCTGCACACTACCTTCGTTTCTTGGCCACGAACCGTCCCGTCCATGGCTTCGTCCCCGAGCCCTCTGCGCCCGGCAGCACCATCCGGCTGAGCGGACGCGCGCGGAGGATTGCCATAGCGCTGGCGGACTCTGCTCAGACCCTGACTCCTCATTGGTGGCGGCTAACGCATCTGGTTAGCGTTCGTTTCGACGATGGGAGGAACGCTTCGACGCAGTTCTCGGCGCCCTGGATCGAACCCACGCTAGAGGCATGGCTTCAATCCCTGCCGCCTTCAGAACCGGCCTGTTGCTTCATCAATCTGATGGACGCTCACGAGCCGTACCTGACCCCGAGCCGTACGGCGGAGCCCCCGGGGGCTAGAGATGAGGCAAGTTTCCTGGTCGACGGGCGGGATAGGTGGCACGAGAACCTTGCGCTCGACGCCACCCGACTCGAGGAGCTCAAGCGCCGGTACCTTGGTGCGATTGGCACGCTGGATGGCCGAATTGGACGGATCTTCTCAACCTTCGGCGCTTCTAGGCAGCTTGAGTCCACCTTCGTGGTTTTGACCAGCGACCATGGGCAGGGCTTCGGGGAAAATGGACACGTGTTCCACGAGTATGACTCCGGCGACGAAACGCTGCGGATCCCGCTTCTGGTAGGCTTCCCCGGGGGAAATTATGGCGGTCGCAGATCGAATTCCTGGACATCCCTAGTGGACGTTGTCCCCACGATTCGAAACCTTGTCGGCTTTGGAGGCGTGGGAACTACTGACGGCGAGGACTTGGCAGCCCTGGTCGAGAGGCCACGCGCGAGCCCGGTCTTGGCAATAAGCGACGGCTTTAATTTTGCCGACCGAAGAGCCAAGGGGGGAAGGATGCCCCGGACCGAACTTTCCCCCATGACCGTCGTCGGAAGGCTCGGCAATCTCCGCATAAAGACGGTCGAGCCTGATTGGGCGCCCGAGATTTCGGCGGACGAACCGACGTCGCTCTTTGGCGAGTCAGTTACTGGTCCCGACCGAGCTGTCGCACCCTCTGCCGGGTCGGCGGCGAGGACCCTGACGGAGGCCGCGGACTCCGCCTCGAGAGCCCTACGACCTTCGAGGAGCCCCTTGAGCCGCTTGACCTCGTGGGGCTACTAGGAGCTTGGGTTTTCGCGCGGAGTCTTGGTTGACACGGTCAGTGAGATGCGGCCACCCACGCATGATAGGCGTTAGGTAGCCGGGGCCGGTGGCTACCCAGTGTCCTCTGTGATGTCGCGACTTCCCGATGCATTGGCGCCCTGCCAACAGCGCTGTCGCGTCGCCTTTCTCACTCACGGGTTCTTCCCGAGTGTCGGAGGGTCCGAAGTTACGCTGGAGCTTGCAGTCGAAGCAGTCGGGGCTCACGTCCCAACATGCGTGCTTACCTCGACACTCTGCCTGGAGCCCGCGCGCCAGTCGTCGCTTCGTGGAGTCCATGCCAAGGTCCGTCTAGGTGAGCTAGAGGTCGATGTGCGCTATCTACCGTCGATCTACCTTCTAAGAGAGAAATTCATGCTTCCCTCAGCAGCCCTACCATGCTTGGCGAGCGTTCGACCTCGGGTGGTAGTAACGAGTCATCCGTCGGCCTCCGCCCTAGTGGGGGGGCTATACTGTCGAGTAACTGGAGCTCGGTGGTATGCCATCTTCCACGCCGACGTCGCGGAAGACAGGCTGGCCAGACGACTCTTCACTAGATTCGAGGCGTTAGCGCTGAGACTAGCGGATGTCGTCCATGTGACTTCACACAAGTACGCCGAGCGGCTCGCGCTTCGAGGGATAAATCCACAGCGAATAGTAGTCATCCCGGGCATCACCCGGGCTGATCGACTCGGCTCAGTAGGCAGGAAAGGCCTTGAGGTCACCCCGATCACATGCACCCCGGATCACCCGTTCCTGTTCGTCGGCGCGCTCGACGCGGTCCACCAGTACAAGCGGCCAGAGGACCTACTCCAGGCCGTCGCAGTGCTCAAGGCGAGGGGCCACAGTGCCCACACGGTCTTCGTTGGTGAAGGCGACAGAAAGCAGCGGCTCGCAGAGCTCGCCCGCGTGACCGGGGTTGGCGGCATCGTCAGATTTGTGGGGCGAGTGACCGACGCCGAGCTCGTCGCCTTCTACGAAGCAGCTTTCGCATTGGTAGTTCCATCGCCCGAGGAGTCGGAGGGCTTTGGCCTAGTCGTGCTTGAGGCTCTAAGCACTGGCTGTCCTGTCCTCGCTTCGGATGCCGTCCCAGCGGCCGCCCGTTTCGTGGGCGGTTCCGGCGCGATTACATTCCGCGCCCGAGATGTAAACGACCTAGCGGACTCGATGGATTTGCTCGCGTCCAATCCCAGCCATCGTGCCCGCCTGGCTGATGAAGCTCGGAGACTGGACTTGCCGTCTGAGAACCGGGCAAACCTTCGAAGGCTGGCCGATTCCATTCTGAGCCTGGTCGATGGAGAACAAGCTCATACCCCCCCTCACGAAGATGTCCCCATGCCCCGGGGCCTCGGTGGGAGTTGAGCTAGTGTTGTGCAAGGCTAGACCGAGGGTTCCTTGACTACTACTCTGCGCCGGTGGCTTACGGATTTCTGGGCGGCGGAGGACGGCAGCCGCCCGGTCAAGGACGTGTTCGCCTGGGCGAAGGATCGCCTGCTCGGACCACGTTCGCGGCTGCTTCGCACCTTGGTGATTGTGAGTCTCGCCATTCAACTTTCGCTTGCCCCGCTGACGTCCTGGAGTTTGGACACTCCATCATTCGTGAGTTCGGTGGTTGCCCTGGTATATCGCGGCAGCCCTTATGCGACGAACCAGTTGTTTAACCCACCACTGGGGGCGTTTCTTGAGGCACCATTTTTTGCGATCCTCTCCATCTGGATTCCTCCCCAGAACCTGATTGTAAACGTCGTAGGGATAACCCCGGCAGCTGGGATCGCGGGAGTTTCAACCTTCATCCCCTCTCCGGCGGCTCTTCTCGCGCTCAAACTCCCTTTGATCTTAGCGATGGTCGGAGCGGGACTGTGCGTCTACTATCTCGCTGAGAGGACCGTCGGGGCTCAGAAGGCAAACTGGGTGGCAGGTTCGTGGCTACTGAATCCGCTTGTGATATGGGCGACGTCGGTTCACGGAGAGGTCGACGCCCTCGCCTGCATTGCCGTCCTCGCGTTCCTCGTCGCCATTCTACAGCGATGGTACTTCAGCGCTGGGGTGGCGCTCGCGCTCGGAGTCTTATCGAAGGCATATCCAATCGTGATTTTGCCCATGGCAATCGTTGCGGTCAATCTCCGGAATGGACCCCCCAATGAGTGTGCGCCGAGCGCATGCATCGCTCGGTTTGCAACTGGCCTAGGGCTCGCCATCCTCCCGTTCCTGACCTACCTTCCGAATCTGGAGTCGATTGACGGGGGTCTGTCAGGTCTGAGTTCGTACGGAGGCTTCAACCCGCTTCTGCTCTTTAACCCCGGAGTATTCCTCGACGGGCCAAAGGTCGGTTGGGGCTTCTTCTCTGCCGGCAACGCTGCCGCGCTCTATGGAGTCTTTGTAGGCCTCTTCATCGTGGCAATGGCAGGGTCTCTCATCCTGGCATACATGGCTACGTATGCCCCCGGCACGGCGTCCATTTCTTTTCCAAGCACTACACTGGCCTTCGCAGTTGTCTGGCCGGTTGCAGCAGTTCTCCTGTTCCAGTCCTCGCCACAATCCGAGAATCTGCTGCTTCTGCTTGCCGTAGTGCTCGTTCTCGGATGCGTAAGCGGGTTGCTGGTCAGAATACTGTATTGGGTAATCACCGGGGCCGGACTCCTTCTCTACTTCGCCCTCGCGTCACCTGCCGCCTACTTTTACCCGCTGGCCGCACTTGGGGGGCCTTCATGGGTGTCGAGCGTCAACTCAGTGGTTATAGCCTACCGAACTAACACAATCGTTCCATACCAGGACTTCTGGGTGATTGCGGGGCTCGTAGGTGCGACCTCGATTTTGATTCTTTGTGCTCTGGCGATCCGACATCTCGTCGGTGTTATGGCAAGGGCAGTGCTTCCGAAACCGACTACCTCTCAAGGGCTCCATGATTAGAGGCTTCCAACGAAGACTAGCAAAACGACGCCGAGTGTCTACTGCGATTGGTACCTTGGTCTGCGTGGCGATTCTTCTGGGCATGAGCTTTGGGCTGGAAGGGCGGGGCAGTCGCCCCCCACTGAGCGTTTCAGTCCTCTCAGTCAGACAGACACCGGGTTCCCTAGTGGTGACCCTTCGTCTCACGGCCTCTTCAGGCACAATAGGCGTTCACCTAGCACTGCTACCCGGTCGGAGCCTAAGCTCTGTCACCGAGGCCTATGTCTTCTCGGACCCAGCTTTCTTCCTTCGGTTCGGGACGGCGAGTGATCTGGTAGGGTTAGAGGTCCGGATCTCAGACTATCTTGCTGCGCTTTCACCTGCGATTCCGGTCGCGTTTGTGGACGCGCAAGCTCTCCCGTCGGTACTTGAGGCCAACCCCCATTCCGCGCTAATCGATTTCGCGTACGACACTCTGCCTGAGAGCCTCCTCGCAGAGAACTCTAGCCTGCTGAAGACTTGGATTGAGGGCGGAGGCACTCTAATTTGGGCAGGCGGGCCTTTGGCGTATTTCGAGGGGAATATTCTACCTAACGGGACCCTGCATCACGAGGACCTCGGCTGGGCTGGCCAAGTCGCTCTTACAGGCTTCTCGCTCGAGGACCCAATTGGTAACCCAGCATCTCGATCGTACGGCCCTCTGGTAGGGACCGTTGAGACACCGCTTGCGTCCGCGTTCGGTATGACTTACCCCGGGACCCCCGACGGAGCGAATCTCTCGCAGCTCCTCCTGCATAATGGGACCGATCTCGGATTCGATGCGTCACCGGTGGGTAGCGCATCGGCCAGGACCTCTGCCGCCTACATCCCCGTAGGTGAAGGACGGATTGTTTACTTCGGTGGCGGAATTTGGGGGGATCAAGTGGGTGTTATCCCCGACGCCGACGGGTTGCTAAGCTCGGACATCGAGCTGCTACTAGGCTCGGGGTACGCGCCCGATAGTGGCCCGACTTTCGCGACAGAGATCACCGTCAACAGCCTTCGTGCGGATACCGTCACGCTGATGGTACCTAGCTCTAATGGCCCTTACGTCGCAATTGCGTCGAGCAGCGTCGGAACCGCCACCCTATTCTTCTGGTCGACCCAGCTAGTTTGACCGCCCACTCAAAGCGCGCCGAAGGGTTTGAACTGCAGCCCTCCACCTACAGGTCAGAACGTCACATGAATCAATCATCGTCACCACCCTTAGGTCCGGCTGTCGGCGGGGAACGCATGGTCCAGCGTCCGTTGCCGGGATGCCCAGGACTCACGAGGGAGTCGAAGGCAGTGCTACGCGCGCAAGCTACCCAAGTGCATGGCGTCCGAGTCTGAGGAGTTGAGGCTTACCGACGCCCCGGAGCCTCCCTCTGCGTCTCTGAGGCATGATCACCGAGCTGGCCCGGGCCTGCAGACTTCCGGAGAGACGTAATGTCGGAGCCCCGGCGTCGGCTGGCTGTGATTTACCAGCGACCCGTAGAGGACCCATTTTCCGGGGGCTCTACACATCTGAGGGGTTTTGTCTCGCGGCTTAGGCAGTATCACGACGTTGAATATGTAGCGCCTCTCGAAAGGTCTCACCCCGGATTGGTGCGCAAGGACACGCTACTTACGTCGGTCCGCAACATAATCCTCGCCAACCTTCGGGCCTTAGCCTTTGTCGTACACGAGGCTCGGAAGAAGAGGGCCAGCCGAGTGGATGCCATTCTTCTCTTCGATATTTACGCCGCTGTCTTCCCGTTTCTGTGGGCGAAAATCTCGTCTCGTCCCGTTGGCTACTACGTTCAGGATCTGGGAAGAGTCGTCGCGGCGGCATTTCGAGAACAGGGCTACCGTGGGGCGTGGCTTCTCTCCAGCCTACGCCTGCCGTTCGAACGAATTCTCTTGGATGAGTCCGACCTGGTGCTAACGGTGTCCAGTGAGATGAGCCGAGAGTTGGTTCGTACGGGAGTCGAGCCGTCTCGACTGATGCTGTGTCCGATCAAGCGGAGCCTGCCAACCCTGGACCCTGTGGCAGTGTCGAGGTGGCAGGACCGACTTGGTACTCGTGATCGCGTAGGCGTCGTGTTCGTGGGTAATCTGAACTATCCGCCGAATCGGAGGGCCGCCGAGTTCATCGCCGGGAGACTCAGGAGCGAGCTACGCGGAGTAGGGGACGGTGCGGTCGTGGTTCTTGTTGGATTGGGGTCAGAGGGTTTCGCAAGCGAAGAGTTGCCACGCATGGTTGGGACAGGTCCTGTTGTGGACCTAGATAGTCTGCTTTTCGCGTGCGACATCGGGATTGCACCGGTGGAAGTCGGTGGTGGTACAAGCGGCAAGCTAGTGGACTACTTGCTCCATGGGCTTCGCGTTGTATCAACGCCTGCCGTATCAGAGGGAATCGTCGGAGGAGATGCGATCACGATTGCGGGACTTGAAGGGTTTGCGGGCCAGCTCGCACAGGTCATCAGTTCAGTCGAACCAAGAGGTCAGGGATTCCAACGCGCAGTGACCACAGTTGCGGCGGATGAATACCTGGGCGACAGCGAGATCGCTTCCGTGGCTGCCCGGATCTCAATTGAGATAGATTATCGCACAAGGGGCGGGTCTGACCAGACCCAGCTGCTCTAGGAGCCTGTTGCACAGCGACGCTTCGCGCCTGACGTGAACTCTGACGGAGGTACTATAGCCGGGGTCGTCTTCCCTCGGTCATGGAACCCTCGATACCGAAGGCGAACTTCCGTCGCTACGACCCGCACCAGAACCTTCTCCTTCCGCCGAGCCTCGACGACTGGCTCCCCGAGGATCACCTGGCTCGGTTCATCTCGGAGTTCGTCGATAAGCAAATCGACCTGACGCTCTTCTCCCACGGATACGACAACGCCGAGGGAGGCAACCTCGCGTTCCACCCGGGCCTCCTGCTGAAGCTCTGGCTCTACGGCTACTGCATCGGAACCCCCACCTCCCGCAAGGTGGCGCGCGCCACCTTTGACGACGTGGCGTTCCGATGGCTCGCGGCGGACCAGCACCCCACCTACTCGACCCTCGCGAGGTTCCGCGAGCGGAACCTCGGGAACTTCCACGCGCTGTTCCTCCGCGTGCTGAAGCTCTGTCAAGAGGCGAATCTCATCGGAGGGACCCGCATGGCGCTCGACGGGACGAAGGTGAAGGCGAACGCCTCGAAGCACCGTGCGATGAGCCACGGCAAGATGCTCGAGAAGGAGAAGCAGCTCGACGAGGAGCTGAGGAAGAGCGTCGAGGAGTACTTCCGGAAGGTAGCGGAGAACGACGCCGAGGAGGATCGGCGGTTCGGGAAGGGGAACAACCCGTACAACGCCATCCCCGGCGTGAAGACGGCGGCGGATCGGAGGGAGAAGATCCGCAAGGCGATCGAGGCGCTGGAGGAGCGGGAGCGGCAAAAGGCGAAGGCGGCCGGGAGGGAGGCCGAGCCGATCGATCCGAAGACGCAGTTCAACTTCACGGACCCCGACTCCCGCATCATGCCGGACGGAGCGAACCGAGGCTCGTTCGTGCAGGCGTACAACTGCCAGGCGATGGTCGATGAGAAGGCGCAGATCATCGTGGCCGCCGAGGCGACCCAGGCTCCTCAGGACCGTCGGCAGTTGGTCCCGATGACCGAGTTGACCCGCCAGGATCTCGGGTTCCTACCTCGAGAGATCGTGGCCGATGCGGGCTACTTCGGCGAGGAGTCGATCCAAGCGGTGGAGGACTTCGGGACGATCGTCTACTGCCCGCCGGAACCGGGTAAGACCGCCGAGCGAGCCGCGTGTCCCCGAGGGAGGCCACCGAACGACGAGACGTTCACGCAACGGATGCGTCGGAGGGTCCGGAGTGCCGAGGGCCGAGCGCACTACGGCCGAAGGAAGTGCATCGTGGAGCCGGTGTTCGGCCAGGTGAAGCAAGGTCGAGGGCTGAGGCAATTTCTGATGAGGGGATTACGGAAGGTCCGAGGCGAGTGGCATCTGTGGGCCCTCACCCACAACCTCGGGAAGTTGTATCGGGCGCAGGTCGGATAGGACGAAACGGGGCGTCGGAGTTAGGGATCCGACGAACTGGAAACCGCAGAGACCCGGTAGGACATCAACTCGGAGCTGTGCCACAGGCTCCTAGTGCCGCGTCTAGCGGGAGAGTTCGAGGTTTCTGACTTCTAGCGCAAGTACTTTCCCGGAGGAGGTGATGCCTCCTCCCCATGCTGCGAATCCGCGAGCTTTCGGACGAGGAGGGCCACGCTCTCAGTCGACTGGTGAAACGCTCCAACGACCCGACCGTCGTCAAGCGCGCGATGATCGTGCTGCACTCGTTCCAGGGTTTCTCCCCGCCCAAGATCGCGGCCCTGGTCCTCTGGAGTGAGGACTGGGTTCGACGGGTGATCAAGGACTACAATCGCATCGGTCGGGATGCCCTCTACCCGAAGAAAAGCCCGGGCCCCGAGCCGAAGTTCACTCCCGAGGTCCGCAAGGCCATCGTGACCTTCGCCCTCTCTCGGCCGAAGGACCACGGGTGGCAGGGGCCCACCAGCTGGTCCCTCGACCTCCTGCAAGAGACCCTGGTCTTCGAGGGAGTCGTGGAGTCGATCAGCCGCGAGCGACTGCGGCAGATCCTCGTCGAAGAGTCGGTGACCTTCCAGTCGGTGAAGACCTGGAAGAGTTCGAAGGACCCCAAGTTCGCCGAGAAGCTACGACGGCTGAACGAGCTCGCCAACCGCCCGCACAACCCACCCATCGTGGTCTCGGTGGACGAGATGGGTCCGATCTCGCCCCAACCCTACGGGGGCCACACCTGGGCGCGGTCGGGGCACCCCGACCGAGCGCCGGCGACCTACGAGCGAAGGGGAGGCATTCGCTATCTGATGGGGGCCTACGACTACTACCACCATCGGTTCCGGGGCTATCTCTCCCCCTCGAAGAACGGAGCGGGGTACGTGCGGTTCCGCCACTGGGTCCGAAGGAAGTACCCCTCGGGCGGACGGATCTATCTGATCCAGGACAACCTCTCGACGCACACCACACCGGCGGCGGTGGCCGCGGCCCGAAGGCTGAGGATCACCTTCGTACCCACCCCCACCAACGCCAGTCACCTCAACCCGATCGAGACCCACTTCCGAACGATACGACGGTGGGCGTTCACCCGGACCAACTACGTCAGTTGGGACGAGGCGGATCGGTCCCTACAGTACGCCATCCGTCGGCTCAATCGAGTCCACTGCGCGACGAATTCACGTCCCGCACTCCGCTGGTGGACGCGGCACTAGGCGGCCGAATACCAGGCCGTTGGGGAGTATTCTGCTCGTAGCTTAGCACGTCCAACATGCCCCCGTGTGCAAGGGAGAACCCCTGTAGGCCGACTGTCGATGAGGCTAGCTGCTCGAACGACTCCAGGCCCGGGTCAAAGTGGTAGTTCCGACCTGGGCGGCAGGGAACCACTAGGCTTGGTGCGGGCCCACCCTGGTCCTGACGAAGTTCTGAACTTGTGTCCACGGGCTTTCGTGGCCGCACGTGCTGGCCGGGAAACACCGGCCCCCGTCCCTTCGACCCAGGCTCGACGCACCGTGGAGCCGATTTCCGACTGGCACTGGTGGGCCAGTGGGGTTAGGCCTGTTCCACGGCGGAGTCGACCCCTGAGCGTTCCCGGACTAGTTCCTCTGGGCCGGGGACTCGGCTATCCCGTGAGTTTGCCGGCAGGGAGATAGCATCGATTTCGTCAGGTTCGCCCAACTGAAACAGCGAAGCAGGGCTCTGGACGCTCTCCCCAATTGTTCGTGGCTCGCCACGGTGCAGTGACTGTGTGGCATAACCGTTTGTCAGTTCGCCGAGAGCGTAGTACATGCGCCTTGCCGTGCCCGGGGCGACCAAGCGGCGCGCCGGAGAATGGTAGAGTCGTAGGCCAACCAGGGCTACGATCATAGCGGGCACGGCGCGGACTGCCCGAAGGCGAGAATCGGAATCATCTCGCCAGTCTACCTCCACTTCTCGGAGTGAGAGTCCTCTCCGTTCCCAGTGATAGAGGAGGTCCAAGTCGAAAGCCCAGTCTCGTATCGCGACGGCTGACAGGACCTCTTGTAATGGCTCGGTCCGGAAGAACTTGGCACCGAACTGGGTGTCTTTGACCCTCGTCAGAAACAGGGCTCTCGCGCTCGCACTCCAGCACATGCTCATTATCCGACGAGAAAGGGGTCGGTGGTCCCCAATCCGTCTCTCACTTACGCGCACCGCGATCGCCGCATCCGATGCATCGAGCTCACGAATGAGGCCAACTACGTCCCTCGGCCCGATGGGGCCATCCGAATCTACGAATCCAGAACGGTCATACCTGGCCCTCTTCAGGCCCGCGATGACCGCACCGCCCTTTCCGAGTCGTGATCCGAAGCGCAGGACCCGGAGCATCCCGTGACTGGTTGGAGGCAGCAATTCCGTCGGTAGAGTCTGGTCCCCATCGCAGACAATGATGACTTCGTACGGCAAGTTCTGCTCCTCGAGCGAGGGGACATAGCTCTGGAGCGTCCTAGTGAGGCGCGCGTTATCGTTCCAAGCAGGGATTACGATGCTAACGCCACGCATTCGCGCAACCCCGTCTAACGGCATAACAAGTCGGTAGGCAGCTATTTGTCGCTATCTCTGCGGTCCACGACCCTGAGCGCGGTGATTGCAAGCCTCTGGGCTCTGGTCTCTGCCGCCCGCTGGACAGGCAGTGAGGGCCCGATGGGCCGCGTGGATTTAACTCGAACACGGCTTCAGGGAGGTCAACGGGCCCCACTCGTCTCGCGCCAAATTTCTATCGACCTCCGCCACAACACGACGCGCCAGGCAACTCGCGGGCAGGCCTCCTCCCGGAGTACCTCAATAACGGGACGCGCCCTCCTCGCGCGGGCTGGTGGGGTATTACAGCGGCGATGGTTCAGGGCGGAGCCGCGACCCCAAGAGAGTCTTCGCCTCCCCCGAGGATGGCTGAACTAGCGGAACGAATGGCCGCCGCCGTGCGAGAGCATCATCCCGCTGCGATAACCGGGCTAGATGTCGGAGCACAGCATGGGGAGCTTACGGCTTTGCTCAGCCGCGCCCTCGGGATTGGGTTCGTTGGGGTCGAACCGGGTGCGGTGCTCCCGCGCAGAGATGATCGCATTGTCCAGCTGATCAGCGGGATTGCGCGGGCACTCCCCTTCAGAAACGGCTCGTTCGACGTTGTCTCCCTCGTAAGCGTGGTCGAACACATCAATCCCCCGGAGAGAGTCGGGTCTCTCCGCGAAATCCGTCGGGTCCTGAAACCAAACGGGGTAGTAGTCGGCCAGATGCCGAACATGTATCTCCCGGTAGAGATACACAGTCTTCTTCCGTTCCAGTCGTATCTCCCCCATGGACTAGGGAGCTGGTACGTCCGCAGATTTTCACCAAGAGCGTGGCGTGGAGAGGGCTCGACTTGGTTCAGGGTAGCACCCCGAGATCTAAGGGCGGCTGCAAGGCTTGCCGGCTTTCTAAGCGTTAGAATCTGGGGCGCCAACTACCCACGCGGGCTGCTCCCGTCCCCTCTGAGGCCACTTTACCCTCTTCTTTCTGCGATTCCAATGGGGTTCGACTTCTGCCTGGGAACGTCGGCCCGGACCCAAGCGTAGCGGCGGGACCGGACACTCCGTTTCGCGGACTGGGGCAGGAATTCGCAGCGTACAACCTGAATTGAACACACCGCGCGCCGAGGCGATAGCCGGGCCCTCAAGGCCGGTCGCCCAGCCCCGGGCGCAGATCACTGCTGGTGCGCCAGCAAGGCGAGGGCGGAAAGTGTTGTAATCTAGTATATATCCTTAGGAGCCGTACAGGATAACAATGAGACTGGCGACGACGGCCTACCGCGAATCCGGTGAGCACCCTCTTCCACGGGGTCTCGCGGTACCCGTTCCGGCTCCAAACCATCGCCCGCGCGTCGAGTATCGATTTCGGGTCCGTTCCGAGGATGACGTCCAGACCCTTCACCGACACCGGCTTCCCATCCACCTGCTGAGCGCGACGAAGGTCTCCGACATGGGTTATCCGATTGCCTTCCCGTCGCAGGCGGTAGTCGCCCAGTCGCTCCTACCGCTTCTCGAGACCCGCCTCGGGGTGATCCCGTTCGGCTCAACCAGGGCTGCCGCATCGCCTCAGGACGAGGACACGGTTGTTGCGATGCTCCGGTTCGACTTGATCGGAGCCCGCGCGATTTGGGACCGGAGTCAGGACCGACTCGACGAGACGTACCTCCTGCGACGTATCCTCGAGGAGGAGCTAGAGCGCCGAGCGTCTTTCGTCCGGTTCTTTGATGTCCTTCCGGGGATCCCGAAGACCGACTTCGCGCTCGACCGCGCACGGTTGGAGCGAAAGCTCCGAAAGCATGCCGCGGCGAGAACGCCTCCGTCAGTCAAGACGTCGAGCCGGATGAGATCCGCGCAGTCGGCGTGTGGCTGCGTTCTGAGATCGGCGTCCCGTTCGTCTTGGTAGGCGGGTCGGCGATCAGGATCGCGCTCCCGGTCGGGACGAAGGATGTCGCTGTACTCGTCTCCGCCGCAGACCTCGAGAAGGCCGACTCGCTGATCGAAGGGCGGCGGGATGCCTACCCCCTCCAGCCGGCAACGGGAACTATCCGCGGGACTGAGGTCTCGATTGGGGAATCTCGGGTCCAGGTGGACTTTCTCTCTGCGGGGCCCTTCGGCGGCGATGAGTTCCTATCGTTCGTCCGGAGCCGGGGTTCCCTCCGTTACGAGGACATTCTCCGGGCACGGCCCGCGGTCGTCTTTTACATGCGACTCGCACTGGATGACTGGCGCGAAAACATCCCAAGCATCGAGCGGGATCTCCGCGTCGGGATCCCCCGTTCAACCCTCGCCGGGGCGGTGTCAGTTGCCCGCCGATTCGGTCGGGGTGACGAAATTGCGCTCCGGGTCAAGGCTGTTCAAGAGCTTCTCCGGAGCCTGGACCGTCCCAGCGAATAGGGAGTCCGCACCCACTGCGGGGTAGGTGCGAAGGAAGTTGAACCGTGGCGGCTCCCGTCGAACGAACCTGCATTCTGCGTTGCAAACCTAGGGCTGGCAGCATCCCCGGGCAATCTGGTCGACTCGCGATGAACGTAGAGAGATTTTCCGCTGGCGAGGCCGTGAACTAGCATACCGACGGTCGATAGCCCGAGGCTTTCAGCGCACGCAGCGAGCGCGCGGTCGCGAGTCACCAGGGTGTGGCCGGCGGCTAGCGCGTAGCCAGCGATCATGACATCTGGGGCGCCGGGGCTCGTCCCGGTGCGTTGAAGCTCGGCTCGGAGCTCCGCGGACCGGCGAGCCGAGTCAAGATCGAACGGCTCGAACGGAATCTGCCGAAGCAGGACCTCCAGCTTCGCCCTCTCGGAGCGCGACCGGGAGAACTCTACCCCCGAAAGCACCTCGAACACCGCGATGGCACTGAGGACTGGAACTAGGCCCTGCCGCTCAAGCCGGTCGAGTTCCTCCAGCGCGCGACGGTCCCCGCGGAGTACGTCGATCAGCACACTGGAGTCAAGCGTGACGCCCACGGCCGTGCCCCCCGTGCCTCGCGAACTTGATCGCCTCAACCGGCATCTCCCGTTTCCTCATCTCGGCGATGGCACGCCGAACGGCCAAGGCCTCCCTCGGAGGGAGGACCCCCGCCAGAACCCGAAAGGACGGCCGCGAGTCGAGGAGGATGCGGTTGATCGTCTCCGAGAAGCTCTCGCCCGGTCGCTTGGCGGCTCGCAGGCGTTCATATGCCGACACTTCGAGGGAGACGGTACGACTGCTCACGGGGCTACACATCTACAGACCGCTATAAGTAGAGACCCTGTTCCCGCGGCGGTTCGGACCCCGTCCGACGAATCGGCGCCAGACGCGCCCGAAAACCTCGGCGCTCCCATTGGGCTGTCGCCGGCCGCGAGGTGCGCCTCTCTGTGAGAGGGGCCATGCGTCTCGAGGATCGAGCGAGGCTGGCCGTCGACGGTCCCCTCAAAATGACTGGACCGCATTCGAGGCACATGCCGCTGCACGGTCCGACGTCTCCACCCCGGATAGATGAGGAAGGGGCGCGTGCCGCAGGTGCTCGGGTCGGGGGCGCCCTCGCAGGGGCAGTCCGTCCACCATCAACTCGGTGCTCAGCCTGCATTGAGGGCTCGACCTCTGAAGTGCCGAAGGGACCCTGGCGGTTCGCCGGGGGATCCACGGGGACAGACATGGTAGACGACGGCTTGCCGGCTTGGCAACCCCGGATCACATTTGGGCACGCGCTCCCAGTCCGGGTGAATTGGGCGAGCGCACGTCAGCTCAGGGCGACCCTTGAAGCCGGTAGAACGGGGTCAGCGACCACCCTAAATGCTAACCTTACAAGCGAGAGACCCGTCGTAATGTGACATGGCGTATCCCGAACCGACACCGGACGTGAAGGGGAAGGCCGCTAAGCAGCTTCTCGAAGAGCTCGGGCAGTCAGACTCTGCCGGCCGAGCAACTGTCCGGTGGAAGGGTTCGAAGGACACTTACGAGAGGCTGCGTCCCAAAGGGTCAGGCAAGTAGTCCTGAGCCGCGATGAAGGCGGCTCGGGCCCCGCCTGGACCGAAGAAAGGAGTATGTGCTGGTGCGCCTGAGGCGGAACGTGTTGGCAGCGAAGGCGTGGGGCGTTCGGTGCGACAAGCGACATGGACGGGCACTGGCACGGCCAGTGGCCACGGCCGTTGCCATCGTCGCGCTTCTGCTCACGGGGGCCGCGACCTCTGACGGTGGTCACGCAGCGAACGCCAGACCATCTTCGAGAACTCTGCCTGCCATCGGGGCTGGAACGTTTCCGCACTCGGCCGGGAGCGTTCTGGTTGGGACCGATCCTCAGGGCATCGCAATCGATGCTGCCACTGGCGAGGTCGGGGTCGCGAATTCGGGCTCGAGCAACGTGAGCCTCATCTGCGATGGTAGCCCATACTGCGGAACCGGGTTCCGGGATAGGGTCATCTCGACCCTATCCTTCGGGCCCGCGTCACCGTTTGGGTTGGCCTTCGAGGATAAGAGCGGCCAGCTCTTTGTCACGGGCGGCTCCTCGATCAACAAAGTCGCCGTGTTTAATGCCACGACCGGCGCGATCGTTACCGTGGTGGGGGTCGGGGCCTACCCGTATGGGATCGTCTATGACTCCGCCAAGGGCGAGATGTTCGTCGCCAACGACGGATCCGACAACGTGACCGTCATCTCCGGCGCCACGGACACTGTAGTGGCCAACATTTCGGTCGGCTCCGAGCCTTATCTCATGGTGTACGACCCCGCGAAGGGAGAGGTCTTCGTTTCGAATGCGGGGAGCGACAACGTGAGCGTGATCTCCGACGCGCGCAACAGCGTTGTGGCGACCGTCTCACTCCCGTCGGGCTCCGGCCCCGCGGGGGCGGCGTACGACAGCGCGACGGGCGACGTCTTCGTCACCGACCAGTTGACGAACAACGTCAGCGTCGTGTCGGATGCGACGAACACGGTCGTGGCGACTGTCCCGGTCGGGCCCGGCCCCGTTGCCGTTGTCAGCGACCCGGCTCAGGGCTGGGTGTTCGTCGCCAACTACGGTTGGTACAATGTGACCGTGATCGCGGACACCTCCCATACCGTGATTGGCACGGTGTCGGTGGGCAACGCGCCCATGGGCATCGTCTACGACGCCGCCCAAGCGGAGGAGTTCGTCGCGAACCTCGACTCTGCAAACGTGACCGTGATTGCGGATGCACCGACGCCCCACAGCTCGTCAGGCTCGGGGGCCGGGGGCCTGAGCCTTGTCGAGGGGCTCGCCGTCGGACTGCTGGTCGGAGCAGTGGTGGGGAGCGTAGGGGTCAGCCTCGTCCTACGGAAGCGGGCCCCCCGGCCACCTGCCGAGTCAACCGACCGCCCGCCAAGCCCGCCGCCAGGGGCGACTCCCTGACCTCGCGTCGCAAGGTCGTACCCCAGTCCCGCGTCGTACTCGCTAAGCGGCATCCCCGCAAGATAGTTCTGAGCGACGGGACCGACAAAGTTCACAGTGACGGAGCCGTCGCGTCACGGCAGGGGTCGGTCGGGCGAGGTAGGGGCCTGGGGGAGCCGGTCCCCAGTTCGAGGGTCTGCGCACTGCCAGCGCACCGAGCGCGACCTGAGTTCGCCGGATCGTGGACGGGCCTGCACCGCGGAGGGCTGCCGCCAGAGTTAGTGTGACCGTAGCGAGCTGAGGTCCGGTGTACCGGCTTCGCAGCCGAGCCACTTGTTTGCATCGAGGGGCATCGGATGAATCTAGGGTACGAACCCGAAACCGGCTACTCGCGGGTCGACTCGCGGTCTACGGGGTACACGGGGCGCTCCAGCTTCCGCAGGATCCGGGGGAGGTCGTCGCGGGCGAACTTCCACAACTTCTCGGGATCGTACGCGCGCGCGTAGGGATGGGAGAGAGCATGCCGAATCTCGAAGATCGGCGCCCATGGGATTCCTGGATTCGCCTTCTAAAAGGGTTCCCCAAGAGCGTTTGCTGCCTCTTCGACCTGCTCGAACTGCCGTTCGATGGTCGCCTGTGACCCGGTCTCAGGATCCAGGAATGCCTCGTCTCCTTTGGCCACCCAACGAGCGATCACCTGAGCATGGCCGCGCATATCGTCGAGGAGGATGCGGGGGTCCGTGCGCCGTCCGGTCAAAGCGCCACGGCCCCGGCGAGTACTTGCGGCCGCATGGCCCAAAATGCAGGAGGGGTTCCTCGACCGCATCCACGTCCCGGCCGAGGACCCGGCTAACCGCGACGCTGACTCCGGCGACGTCCAGCAAGGAGGTTCCCTTACGCCAGGTGAGGAGAAGGTCGACGTCGCTCCTCTCATCGGCTTGTCGGCGGCGAACCGAACCAAAGACCCGGACGTTCCGGTCGCCAAATTTCGCTGTGAGTCGCAGGATCTCCTCACGGCGAGGCAGCAGCACGTCCTCGATGCCGAGACCCGACCCGAGGACAACCGGCCGGATCTTCGGCACCCTCCAGAGCCGTGACCTGCAACGGGGGCACATCGGCGCGCTCCGCTTGCGCATTCGCCACGTGTAGATGCAGCGGTAACAGTGACCGTAACGGGGCTTCCGCGCGGTCGTCATCCTTCGACCTCAACGAGATTGTGGACCTTACTTTTGGCTGTCGGAGAAGGTCACTCGTGTCGAGCCGGGTCGCTCCGCCGTACGATCTCGTTGCGGGCGGGGTCCGCCCGGTGGGATCCGAGCCGATCCCCCTCGAGCGCGGCCCCATCCATAGACCGATGTGAGCACGGTACCATGTTGGGAGGGCCCCTCTGGAGAGGGCACGGGGCGGCGCGAGCGGATGCGTACCGCCCTCTCGCCGAAGAGAAGCGCGGGCTGCGGTCACGTCGCCAACCGCTCAACATCCAGCGGGCAGAGGGGACCCACGTTAGGACCGACTTGCACTCGGGGTCGGTCCGCACCACGGGTACGGACCGAGCAGGAACCTGCGCACCAGCGCACCAGATCCGTTGTCCCACGACTGTGTCGATTCGACCACCCGAGGGGGCGCCCTACGGGATGTCACCTGGTCGGCAGACCCTCAAGAGGGTCTGGCGTCGGATGATCTTGTCGTCCTGGGTCACGACATACGATGCGCCACGGACCAGGCCGGTGGCGACGATCACCGCGTCCGGCAACGTCAGCCGGGACGACGCACGAAGGGCTCCAGCTGCCTCGGCAACCTCGAGATCCACGGGTTCGACACGGTAGCTCGGCGTGGTAAGGAGGTGTGTAAGCACGGCTCTCCATCCCGGGCCGTCCTCGCCAGGTGACATCCCCGCACGCAGTTCTGCGATCGTGACGGTGGAGACGATGGCTCGAAGTCCACCCCGGTCAATCCGGTCCAACAGCTCGCGACATGCGGCGTAGCCCGGCTCCTCGGGGTTCCTTGCGGAGACGAAGACGTCCGTGTCAACGATGGCGGTGACTCCACTCATCTCGCAACCTCCGCTGAAGCTCCACGCCCGCTTCCTTCGTGGGGCCAAGGCGATCCAAGATCTCGGTCAGGCGCGCGGGCTCGACTTTTCGAACCACCGCGCGACCCCCCGCTTGGAGCTCGAAGACGAGCTTATCTCCGGGGCGGAGTCGAAGGGCCTGGCGGATGTCTCGCGGCACCGTCACCTGACCCTTGGTACTGACCGTCCCGATCTCGGCCGTCGTCACCGTCAAGGCACCCTACTCTTTGGTAGGGATATACTTACTATATCACCCTACCCACCCCGGCGGAAGATGGTGGACGTCTGACGTTCGCGGCGGATCCGTACGGAGGCGGCGGGGGCCGACCCGTCCCCGCAGGTCCCAGGTCTTCGAAGACTCGGCCGCGCGGCGAAGGTGCACTTCCCCGGTCGGCTCACATCACCTGCGCGAGAACGTGGACGGTTTTCCGGATCGCCCAGTCGAAGGTGTGTGGTCACCGCGTAACGGAGCGCACTCTGGCGCAGCGCTCTCCCAGGGTAAGCGCTCAACTTCCGTGGCGCCCACCGGGTGTGTCTCCGGCAGGCTGGACGCGGGGTAATGGCAGACGGGTCGGTCGTCCAGCAGGTCACTCCACTTCTGCGTAGATAAGAGCCCTGAGCGCTCGGACCCGGCTCGCGAGTTCACGAGCATCCCTGAGAATCACTGCCCGCTCCGCGTACTCGACCTCGCCTTTCCGGTCGAGGATGCGCGAGAGGGTGGACCCGACTTCTCCCGCGTTTGGGGTTTAGCACCGCGCTATCAGAGCCAAGACCTCATGATGATCCTGCCCGCGACAACGCTCTTTCCGAAAGTAGATCGTGTAAGCGTCCCCCAACGCTACCGCGGCCTGGACGGCGCACGTCGCGACGCCATCCGGGTTCGACTCCCTCTCCGCGAGCTCCATGGTCACGAGCAGGTTGTCGGCGCGGGCCAGATAGACCAGGGCCTTCGATTGAGGAAGAACCTGTACCCGGGTTTGCGGCACTGTTTAGCCCCGAAGTTCGACTCCTTCGTTCAGCACCTGGTTGATGAGGCCAGGATTGGCCGGATGCCGCATCTGGGAGTGATCTAGGACGAGCGCCGAGAGCGGGTTTCCGAACCGGAGGGCAAAGTGAGCACTGGCTGCGCTGAGGGCCCGCTCGACGGTCTCCTTCTCCGTCCCCGACTTGACCTCGACGAACAGGTCCACGTCGCTGGTCGGGCGACCGTCTCCTCGGACGACCGACCCAAAGAGAAACGCTCTCTGGATTGGAAGCGCGCGGATCAGCTTCTCAACTTCGAGTTTGAGCCGCCTTGACACGTCCGCCTCCGCGCGAAACACCCCAACAAGAATCTCGTGAAGCACGTGTTCTCGAGCGAGTTGCCAGACGTGGGAGCGTCCGATGACCTCGCGGAAGATGACACCCGAGTCCCGAAGGGATTCTAAAGCTGCGTTGGTTTGAGACGGAGACGCGTCACAGATTCGCGCAAGCTCCCGACCCGTGAATCCTTTTTCGGGAAACCGGGTGAGTACCCTCAGTGCCCGGACGCGTATGGGGTTGCCGAGCAGGTCGTTCAGTCCATCGTGAAACCTCATGTCCGATAAAGCACACATACGTACGGTTATATGAACACCCTGGGCGCACCCTACTCACCCTTGCAGGGTCCGATCGCGGGTTGCACCCTGTTGTGCCCGACCGGCCCCGCTCTTCGCGCCAACAAATGTCCAACCTGCGTTGTGCGTTTCCGGGGTCCTTAGTCAGGCGTGCAGAAGACTCGGAGCCGGGCCCGTCGGCCACGGCACAGCGCCCCCCCCGGCTCGGACTTACCCTCCGGCCGTACATCCCGGACGTTCCCCGGGCCTAATCGTGTCGGCCTCGGCTGACGCCCTGCTTTCCCAAGTAAACCTCGCTGTTATACCCGCTGGAACGAGACCCTGCCGACGAATGGCACTGAGTGGTCCCCTCACCGCACTCACGGGGGCCCGTCGCACGCTCGCCCCCGTCGTGGCGGGCGCAGTTGTAGGGCTGTTGATGGTCTCGGCGTTCGTCCTTCCAGCGACTTTCAGTCACCACGAGGCGCAGGGGCTCGCTTCGCCCCCTCACGGCGCCGCCCTCGTTGACCCACAGTTTCTGCCGACCATCCTCACGAGTCCGAACAGCAGTTTCGATGGGTTGTTCGGCACAGCCGTGGCAGCCAGCGGCTCGATGTATGCCGTAGGAGCCGTTCACGAGGAGGAGGCGTCCTACGACAGTCCCACTCACTACGGCGCCGTGCAACTGCAGGATACGGCTAACGGTGCTACGGGAACGGTGTGGGGCCCCAGCGTCGGGGGCACATCGAACCAGTTTGGCGCCGCCCTCGCCATGACCTCCAATGATCTCGTCGTTGGGTCCCCAGGCGCGCGGAGCGATGAAGGCACCGCCTACGTCTACAGTTACAGCCTCGGAGTTCAGGGAGGGCACGGCGTTGTGAACACGTCAGAGGTCGCCGCGTTGACCAGCCCGAACGCCCAATCGACCTCCGGGGGAGGCCAGTTTGGGCACTCCGTCGCAATCAGCGGCAATCTCGTCGTGGTTGGCGCCCCCTACGAGAACGTGTCGGGGCAGATCAACGCGGGCCACGCGTACATCTTCAACCTGAAAACCGGCTCCGTCATCATGCTCTCAAGCCCGGCCCCCGAAGCCGGCGCCTACTTTGGTTGCTCCGTGGCGATTAGTGGCAACCGTGTGCTTGTCGGGGCACCATGGCAGACGGCCCGGCCGGACACACCTATCGGCTTTGCCTATGTTTTCGCCGCGCCCTCGGGCGACCTGTTGTCAACGCTCACGCCCCCCACACCGACGGCCGGGGGTGAGTTTGGCATCGCAGCAGCGCTTTCCGGCACCGTTGCGGTGGTCGGAGCGGATATAGCCGGGCCGGGCGGGCCCTATCATGAGTCCGGCGAGGTCTACGAGTTCAACCTGGCGACCAACGCGTCTCTGACGTTCTTGAGCCCCGCGCCGATAAGGTTTGGCTACTTCGGCTTCTCCGTAGCGGTCGACGCCAGCACGGTCTTGATAGGTGCCCCGGGCGAGACGTCCAACGGCAGCGTTGGGGCGGGGAACGCCTACCTTTTCAGCTCGGCCAGCGGCTCGCTGATCAGTTCGGAGCTCATGGCTCCGAACTGGCCCGCCAGCGGATTCTTCGGGTCGTCGGTCGCCGAAAACGGGAGTGACGGCGTCATCGTCGGTGCACCGTTCGAGACCGGCGGGGGTTACACGTACGGAGGCCATGCCTACCTATTCCATCAGATCCCTCTCAGGATCGCATCTCCCGACCCTCTCGCCCCGTCGGGGTACGCCCCGGGCGGGCTGTTCGGATGGTCCGTAGCCGTCGACAACGGGGTCACTGTCGTTGGGGCACCCGACGAAAACGGCTCCGCTGACGAAGCGGGCGCGGGCAGCGCCTACTTGCTGCTCTCGTCCACGGGGCCGATGGTGCCGCTCGTACCCGAGTACCCCCAGGCAGGGGCGCAGTTCGGCTACGCGGTGGCGGTGTGGGGCAAGCTGGTCGCGGTAGGCGCCCCGGACCAGACAGCAGGCGGCGCGGAAGACGGCGCCGTGTACCTCTATTCCGCGGCAACCGGCCAGCTCGAAGCGATGCTCCTCTCGCCTCAACCGTCAGGATCCGGACTGTTCGGCGCGTCCGTCGCGACCAACGGGAGCACGGTCGTGGTCGGTGCTCCCGGAGAGAACCACGGGGCCGGCTACGCCTACTCGTTCCAGCGTAAGGTCCACATCCTCACAACGTACTGGTCCCCGGTGGGCCTCAACACGACCGACCCTTCGAGCCACCAGGCCTCTGGGAACGGCGAGTTCGGATTCTCGGTGGCGATCAACGGTAGCACCGTGGTCGTCGGTGCCCCCGGCGAAAACAGCAGTTCCGGCGACGTCACCCAGGCCGGCAACGCCTACGTCTTCGATGCCGCCAACGGGACCCTCGCCTTTGCGCTTACGAGCCCCCACCCACAATCTTCGGCGGCACCCTACTTCACCTGGGGGTTTGGCCACTCTGTCGCAGTGGCGAGCGGAACGATCGTTGTTGGCGCACCCGGTGACAGCGCGCTCGGCTCAGCGCAAGCAGGGCACGCCTACGTCTTCTCCGAGACGGGCGGGTTACCCCTGCACACCCTGACCAGCCCGAATTCGGTCGACTCCGGCTTAGCCTTCGGTTGGGAGGTAGCGGTAAACGCAGGGATCATCGGAGTGACGACCCCCTTCGAACCGGCGTTCGGCGTAGCGGTCGCGGGGAACCTCTACCTCTTCAACGCCGCCACCGGGCTCCTCTACGAACGATACAACAGTCCCGTGCCAACTACCGGCTTGGCGTTCGGAGACTCCATAAGCATCGGGCACGGGGGCGTGATCGTCGTGGGGCAACCGGGGCTGGCCTCGAACAACGCCCTAGTCTACACCGGCCCCTACCCTGGGCTCGCCTACCAGTTCTTTTTGTAGGCGGGGCCCGCGGGTCTCCTCGCTAACGAGGCCGGGGCCGAGAGGTCCAGGATCGGCCCTCGGTTGCGAGAGCGGTTCAATCAACGTTGAACCTCCCAGTTCAACCCATACGCTGTCCTCGACGCGAAATGGGCCCCCAGTATATGGGGGTCGTTCGACCGGGTGACCCCTACCCCGTCCCCGGCTCCCGGCAGGCGAGTGGGGGAGAAGTCACGCCGGCGGTCGATGTAACTGACGTGGGGTTTCGGGGTTAGCTACAATGGAAGCGTTCCCACGCCCCACGTCCAGCACAGTTTCCGATGTCGAGAGAATCCTCATGACCCTCCGTAATACAAGTAATCCAGCGTCAGGTATGGGGGTGATGAGCGTTCGGGTCGACCCCGACACGAAGCGCAGGATGGAGCAGCTCAGCGACATCAACTGGGCCGCGGTGATCCGTGAGATTCTCCGGGACCGGCTCAAGCTCGAGGCGGAGCTCAGGAAGCCGCTGAACCGCCGTCAGGCACTTCGAGGCGCGCGAGGGGTCGACGCAATCCGCCGTAGCCTGCCCGCTACGCCCTTCGACTCGACTCGAGAGGTAAGGACGTGGCGAGAGTCCCGGAAGTAGTCCTCGACGCGTCCGTAGCGTGTAAGTGATTCCTACCGAGCCTGGGGCAGACTCGGCACTCGTACTACGAGATGAACATTTCGAGGGCCGTATCCGCCTCCTTGCGCCGTCTCTGATCGCCCATGAGGTTACGGCTGCGCTACGTCATCACCCCGGCATGAACCCAAGTCAACTGCGGGCTTCGGTTCGGCGCTTCTTCGATCTCCAGCTGACCCTCGTAGCGCCGTCGCGGGTCGGGCTCAGCCCCGCCGCCAAGATTGCCCTCAAACGTGACTTAACAATCTACGATGCATCCTACGGAGCCCTGGCGGTCGAACGAGGGTGCCCGCTCGTAATAGAAGACCTGCGTTTGCTACGGGTCTCAGACCGGGCCATCCTGCCTTCTAAGTGCTCGACGCCCCACTGAGCAGACTTTCGACATCGCTTCCGAGGATGCCTGGGGCGCGGAACTCGCCGTCGCGGAGCGGTGGCAGCAGCAGGATCTGCGGGGGTGTGCAACTGAGTTGACCACCATGCACGCCGAGCTCCGTCCCAAGAACCGCCCGGGTACGCGCCACGGCAACCTCGAACCGTCTGACCTACCGCGGGACGGCCGCTAATCGGAGGGGCAAACCGCGCCGAGGCCGCGGGAAGCCTCATTACCGCCCCGCCGTCCGGAGGGGCCTCGCTCCACCGCGCGGGGAAGTGCCCACCATGGACCATGCGACAACCGCCCGTTCGTACGTCGTAGCCCGCAAGGCGTTCGCCATGCTCCTGGTCGGCGGGATCCTTCTGAGCGGACTGAGCCTGGCCAGCGCCGGATCGCATGTCCTTGCGCAGGGTGGCTCCCAAGCGGGCCCAGCGGGCACCTCGGCCGCCGAACGCGGCGACGGAGCAGCTGCCGGGTCCCTGTCGCCTACCCAGACCTTGGGGCGAGACAACTACCGAACATCGGCCGACGCCCAGACACCCGCTGTCCGGAGTCCGATGGTCAGCGATACCCTGGTGCTGTTGAACGACACGTTGGTGCCCGGAAACTTCCTTGCGCCCAACGGCGTGTCCCCCCGCGCGGTCGTCTACGACCCCGCCAAGGCAGAGGTATTCGTCGGAAACCTCGAGTCGGATTCGGTCAGCGTGATCTCGGACGCCACCAACTCGGTCGTCGCCACGATTCCGGTCGGCTCTGGGGTGGGAGGGCTCGTCTACGACAGTGGCAAGGCGGAGGTCTTCGTCGCCGACACCGACACCAACAATGTGAGCGTTATCGCGGACTCCAACAATACGATCGTAGCTACTGTCCACGTCAGCGCGGAGCCGATGGCGATGGCGTACGACAACCACACCGGCCAGGTCTTCGTAGCGAACTATGGCGGGCAAACCGTGAGCGTAATCTCCGACGGCAACAACACGGTGGTCGCAAGCGTGCACCTTGGCGACTTCCCGTCGGGGGTTGCGTTCGACTACCGCACGGACGACGTCTGGGCCTCCTACTCCAATCTCTCCTCGGGCTACCTGGGGGACGCGGCGGTGATCGCTGACTCGACTGACAAGGTCCTGTTGGTCGTCGCGGCGGGTACGTTCGCGGGGGCGATCGCCTACGACGGGGCGAAGAACGAGCTGTTCGTGGCGAATTTCGGATCCGGCAATGTCTCCGTTCTGAGGGGGTCGGCCTACACCCCCGACGTGAGCATCGGGGTCGGGGGTAGCCCGGCCGGAATCGCCTACGATCCGGGGTCGGGAGAGCTGTTCGTCACCAACTCCGGATCGAACTCTGTGAGCGTGATCTCCGATTCCCTCAATGATGTAGTGACGACCGTCGCCGTGGGCAGTGAACCGCTGGGGATCTCCTATGATCCGGCCGCGGCAGCGGCCTACGTCGCGAACTCCGTCACGAACAATGTGAGCGTCCTCTCGTCTCTCAGCGACTCGGTTTCCACGACCGTTCCCCTTGGGACGAGCCCGGATGGGCTCGTGTACGACCGGGGCCAGGCGGAGGTCTTCGCCTCCGATTGGGGGGCAAACACTGTCGACGTCATCTCAGACCAGACGAACAAGATCGTCGGGACCGTCAAGGTGGGGTCGGGGCCGCTCGGCGAGGCGTATGATCCCCGGATGGGAGAGGTGTTCGTAGCGGACTCGGGCTCGTCGGCCGTGAGCGTGATCGACGACAGCACCAACACGGTCGCGGCCACCGTCCATGTGGGAAGCACCCCCGAGTCGGTCGCGTACGACGCGGGGACCCGTCAGATCTTTGTCTCCAGCTACGGTGCGGACGATGTGAGCGTGATCTCGGCGGCGACCGACACCCTGGTCACGACCATTGCGGTTGGGGGCCAGCCGGGAAGCATCGCCTACGACGCAGCGGCCGGCGTAGTGTTCGTCGCCAACACCGGTTCGGACAACATCAGCGTCGTCTCCGACACGTCGGATACCGTAGTCACCACAATCACCAATACCGGAGGCTACGCCCTGGCGTACGACGGGCCCCAGGACGAGCTTTTCGTCGCAAATCACGGCTCGAGCAACGTGACGGTTCGGTCGGCGGCCAGCGGCGATTCTATCGCGAACGTCAGCGTAGGCAGCGGTCCGGATGCCCTGACGTACGATGAAGCGACGGGCGAGGTACTCGAGGTTAACTCTGGCTCCGGCAACCTTAGCGTGCTCTCCTACGCGTCGAACGCTGTCCTCGCGACGGTGGACGTCGGCGCCTTGCCGGATTCGGTAGCGGTCGACACGGGCACAGGCGAGGTCTACGTGGCCAACTACGGTCAGGGCACGATCTCTATCGTCGCTCCCGGCAGCCCGGTCCCCAACCTCGTCCAGTTCACCGAAACGGGGCTTCCTTCGGGGTCAGGGTGGGCCGTGACGTTGAACAGTACGCTCCTCGCGTCCGACTCCTCTACCGTCAACTTTTCCGAGCCGAACGGGAGCTACGCGTACTCCGTGGCCTCGCTGGCCGGGTACGTCCCGGTGGTCCCCGCAGGGTCGGTCTCCGTGGCGAGCGCCTCAGCCCTGGTCGCAGTCGTCTTTGTTCACGTCTATCTCGTGAACCTTACGGAATCGGGGCTCGCGGCAGGGACGAACTGGTCGGTGACGTTCACGGGAAGTTCCTCGGCCATCATCCTTGCGAGCCAGTCGGTGACCCGCTGGTCGGACGACCGCTCCACCGTGGCATTCGAGGTCTCGAACGGAAGCTACTCGTACACGGTGGGCTCCGCGAACGCGAGCTTCGCGGCGCCGCCCGGGATGCTGGTCGTGAATGGGAGGAACCTGTCGGCCGCCGTTGCCTTTTCGCTGGTGACGTACCGGGTGACGTTTACCGGAAGCGGACTTGCCTCTGGAACGGAGTGGTGGATCAACATCTCGGGTCAGGCTCCGCTCGAGTCGTCGACGACGTCGATTATCGTCTCCCTTCCGAACGGGAGCTACCACTACACGGTCGCCGCCTCCACCAAGGGGTACACAGCCGCGGCCGGCGAGCTCACGGTTTCAGGGGGCTCGGTCTCTCGTTTGGTCGCGTTCAGCCCGCTCGGGGGGGCCGGTCGGGCTGGAACGCCGACGCTGCTCGGCCTCCCTCCGACCACCGCCTATCTCCTGGTCGGGGCGGTCGGGGTCGTCGTCGCGGCGGGCGCGGGAGTGGCCCTGTATCTTTGGCGGAAGCGCGCTAGGGGCCCTCCACCCGCGAGCTCGACCCCGGACGCCAAGGCGTAGATCGCGAGGGCGTCTCTCGTGGCGGCTCGGGTGCACCGCGGGCCGAGGGGAGAGCGATGGACCGGCTCGAGTGCGGGACGGCCCCCACGGCTCCGAGGACCCTACCGATGAACCGCCGTGCGATCTTCCTCGACTTCGGGGGCACGCTGTGCGAGACCCGCGCCAGCCTCCTGCCGTTCTTCCGCGAGGCGGCCCGCCGAGCGCACGTTGAGTTACCCTGGGACGACTACCTCCGTGCCAACGACGAGGCCTGGAACGAACTGTGGCCCGAAGCGCCGCAGTTGGTCGGTCAGATCCCCGCATTCGCGGACCGGGTGCACGAGCGGGCGCTGCGCCGGATCGGCTTTGCCGGCCCTACCGACCGCCTCGTAGAGTACATCCGAGAGGAGGCAACGTCCGCACACTCGCACCGGCCGTTCCCGGAGGTCGAGTCGACCTTGCGTGCCCTTCGAGCTGCCGGGCTGCCGCTCCACGTGATCTCCGGCCACGTTGATTATCTTCCCGTTATCCTTGCGAACCTCGGCTGGTCGGAGCTGTTCGAGACCGTCACGTTCTCCCAGCAGGTCGGTGCCCAAAAGCCGGACCCGCGGGTCTTTCGCTACGCGCTCTCGCGCGCCGGCGCTGAGCCCGGTGACTCGGTGTACGTGGGGGACTCTTGGGAGGCCGACGTCGTCGGGGCGGCGGGGGTGGGGATGACCGCAATCTGGCTCAACCGCACCGACGAGCCGGCGCCGGGCCCCTGCCGTCAGATCCGGTCGCTCGCCGAACTCCCGCCCCTCCTGGCCGGCCTGCCGCCCTAATCCCTCCTGCGCTCCCGGCATTCCCGGGTGCGAACGTGACGCCGACCGCGGCGTCGGGACCCCGTGTGCCGCTCCCCCCCGGAGAAAGGAGCACCCCGACGCGGTCAGCCGAGGGTCGAGGTGACGCTCGGGACGAGACATCGGGCGGGGGTGCGCGCCGGCGATCGGGGGGCCGCTCTCCGGGGCTCGCTGGGGGCGGCGAGAGCCGCGCCGACCGGCTAGGGCGAATTCAGCCAGGCCAGACTCTCGACCCTTCAGGTCGATGCCGGCCAGGCTCAGGGAACCCACGGGGACACGCCACACCTGTCCAGCGCACCCTCCGTCGCCGACACGATAACAACCGGACTCCGTTCCGGACCCCGAATGACGCGAATCCCACGTCCCCGGTCTGCCGATTCGTCACGTGCCGAACGCCGGCTACTCCAACCCGGGAGCTCCTCGACGAGTTGGGCGACTGCGCTGGCTGTCGTCGGGGCTCTTGCCGTCCTAGTTCTGGCTTCCAGCGCGCTGGGTCTCCTCTCCAGTCCTAGGCTCGAGGGAGGACTGTCGCGATCTGAGGGTCTGTCCTTGGGGACGTTCGAGGGATATCTCCCCGCGATGGGGGGGATCTCACGGGCGCTAGGACCAGTCGCCCTGGACAGAGCCGGGCCACTAGCTCTGCTTGAAGTAGATCTGGCAGGGGCGCACGTCTACGCCGGAGAGTACGTCAGCGGAAACCCGCAAGCGGACGGGGACTTCGGTTTCTCGGTCGGCATCAGCGGGTCGACAATGGTCGTGGGGGCGCCGGGGGACAACGTCTCGGGGGCAGACGGTGCCGGCCCTGTCTACGTGTTCGACACCAAGACGGGGGTGTTGCGGCAGACCCTCACCTCACCGAACCCGCAGGTCCACGGTGACTTCGGGTTCGCCGTCGCGGTGTATGGCAAGCTGATTGTGGTCGCGGCGCCCGGGGAGTCGGAGGATTCGGCGCTCCAAGCGGGCCACGTCTACGTCTTCGACGCAACGACCGGCTCGCTTCTTGCGACCCTTTCCAGCCCTGCGACACGCTCCTCAGGGTACTTCGGCTACTCCGTGGCGCTGTTCGGCAAGACCCTGCTCGTCGGGGCTCCGGGGGAGAACTACAGCGGACTCTACGAGTCCGGGAACGCGTACGCCTTTACGGCGTCGTCAGGTGTCCTGGTGGCGACCCTCCACACCCCGAACCCCCGCTCCGAGGGGTTCTTCAGCTACTCGGTGGCGACTTCTAGAGCGCTCTTCGTGGTCGCGGCACCCCAAGAGAACGCGTCGGGAGTGGGCGCTGCCGGCAACGTCTACACCTTCAGCGCCAAGACCCACGTGCTGGGATTGACGTTGAGCAGCCCGAACATCGAGACCGACGGGCTGTTCGGAGCTTCCGTCGCGGTCAGCGGCAACGTGCTCGTCGTGGGAGCCTTGGGGGAGACCGCCGACGGAGCGACCCTCGCCGGGCACGCGTACGTGATCAACGCCAAGACCGGCGTTCTCTCGTTCACCCTGCAGTCAGCGGTCCCCCAAATGGCTGGTGAGTTTGGGGCCAGCGTTGCTATTGGTGGGAAGTCCATCGTCGTCGGGGCACCGGATGAGACCTCGAACGGGATCTCCGGGGGAGGGAACGCCTACCTCTACTCCGCCACAACCGGCGTCCCGGGTGGCTCGTATAGCAGTCCGAACCCCGGTGAGTACGGCGACTTCGGCTCCAGCGTCGCCGTCGGCAAGTCCTCGTTCGGCGTCGGGGCACCGTTCGCGCCGGCGTTCAACCTGACGAGCGCTGGACAGACCTAGCTCTACTGACCTTGGCCAGGAGAGTGGCTGGGGGCGGTCCGCGCGTGCCAGGCCGACCGCGCGAGCTGGGAGGCCGACGGTCCGGTTGACCTGAGAGGTCAAACCGCCCCCGGCCCCTAGCTGCACGGTCCGGCCGCTCGCAGCGCTTCGGCCGCCGCTGGACGGCCCCAGCCGCTCGCGTTCCCCGGGATAGCAACGGAGCCGTGCTCGCCAGTGGACGCCCGCAGCTGGGTCCCCCGGCAGGGCAGCCGGCTTCGCGGGGAGAGTTGGCTACGTCCCCCTCAGGGGGTACGGCGCGTTCTGTTTGGCCCACGCGGTAAGTTCCGCCAGCGTGAACGGGTCGTGACGCCGAGCCCACCAGAACACGGCGCCGCAGAGGTTCATGACCGCCGCGAGGCCCATCTCGTAGAACCCGGCGCCACCCCCCCACCTGTTCAGTTCACCCTGAGAGCCCTCTCCGTGGCCCCAGAACGCGGTCCAGCCCTGGACCCCGCCCGAGAGCGTGGTGCAGATGGTGTTCGCTTGGGATCCCACCCCGGCGTCGCTGACGAAAACGAGGAGTCCGAGGGTCCCGACCCCGACGGCGATCGAGAGGCCCGTGACCAGAGCGAGTTGGCCCCGACCGTACGAGACGACAAGCCCCCCGAGCGTCGCCAGGACCGTGATGGCCAGAGTGGCGGAGAGCAGCCCCAACTCGACCACGGAGAGGCGGGCGTAGAGGGCCCCCACCGCGCCGGTCATCCGCGTCGGCATCCCCGCGCACGGAGAGGACTTCACCTGGGAGGAGGTCAGCTTGTGGTCCACGCAACTGATCGATCCCCCCAGGTTGTAGGTCGCCTGGGCGTAGTGCGCGTCGGACGGGGTGCCGCTCCCGGCGTAGAGCTCCTGGACGAACCACATAGGTCCACCGACGGCAGCGATCAGGGAGACGGTGGCGATGCCGAACAGGAATATCCCGACGACCCGCTTCCGGCTGCCCGGGTGGATCGGTAGGGCCCACCCGCGGGGGAGCCTTCGATCCGGCAACGCTGCGGTCGCTGCCCCCGTAGCCGTCAAGGTAGGCCCACCCGTCGCCAGGGCCGGGGCGCCTCCTGCTGGCACGCCGGCGGCCTCGGCATGCTGGTCGGAGAAACAGCTCTGCCTACAGGAAGGGAGCCGCGCGGCGATACGGGGCGAGGTCCGTCGCGCCGACCGGTGCGTTGCGCGCACCGCCTCTGCCGCGGGGCCGGTCAGCGTCCCACGAGGTCCAGGGGAACCAAGTACGCACGCGCTTCGCCGTCAAGCCTCGCTGCACGGCGCACCTCCCCGCCGACCGATACCTCGTCGCTCCATCGCTGCACTGCGGCCTCTCCTGCCGGCGTGAGGGCGAACTCACCGGTCGCGGGGTCGACCTTGATGACGTTGCGTCGGACCGCGTTGGCGAAGGCTGGCAAGAGTACCGGGGGGAGCTCGCACGCCCGCCGGAACACGAACAGCTGGAGGAGCCGCACCACGGGATGCCGATCCTCGGAGAGGGCCACGTGGGAGTGGGAGCCGCCCAACTCACGCAGGAGGCGGGGGGCTTCGCCGGGGGGTACCGCACGAAGGTCATAAGGGCAGAGGAACCGGGAGCGGTCCCTTGGCTGGCTCTCGAACCACTCCTCGGTACTCCAGGTGCTCGTCGACATTCCCCGGATGCAGGCTGCGGCTCAGCGTCTCTCCGGCGGCCGTCACCCCCTTCGGGTGCTGCTCCACGAACTCACGCACCTCCCGTACGGGTCGCAATCTGCCCTCGACCTCCTCGACCTGGGCATGCGGAAGGATCGCGACGCATCCGACCTGCTCGGGGGCGCGGTCGGAGATCCGGTCCACCCGCAGCTCCGCAGACTCTTCGTCCGGGACCCAGTACGCGGCCGCCTGCCACTCGGTCGTGCCCGCGAGGAAGTCGCCGGCGTGGCGGGCGGCCTCCTCTGCGCTTGCGTGCAGGCTCAGCCCGTGGGAGCCGACCGGGAGCTGCGCGAGGTTCTCGACCAGTTCCGGCATGGGTCCGGGAAAATCTTCCGGTTCATCCTCTAAATACTCTTGTCTTGCGATCGCCGTCGCACCCCGCCGCATCTCACGATACGGAACCGCCGCCGCGGCCTCCGTGAGGAGGGAGCGGCTCACTCCTGCAGGGCTGCGAGGAGCGTCCCTCCCTTCGGGGACCCGAGCCCGGCGCACGGGTTCCACCCTGCATGGGCCGAGTATCCGCCGTTTCCCCCGCTCGTGATCGCTCGGAGTCCGTTGGCGCTCGACGGGGCGTACAGGATCGGATTGGCGTACCCCATCGGTCTCCCGAGCGCCTGTTCCAGTCTCGCCAACAGTGCGGCCCACAACGGGGCTGCCGCGCTCGTTCCGCCGATCACCGCGGGCGCCCCGTCCACCACGACGGCATACCCGGTCTCGGGGTCCGCGTCGGCCGCGACGTCCGGCACTCCCCGGCCCACGAAGCCGTTCGGTGCCGCCGGCACGCTCGCGGCGGACTGGTAGCTCGGCAGGGGAAAATCTTCGCTGACCCCGCCCCCGGTGGCCCCCTCACCAGCCGAAAGGTCGTCCCACACAACTTCGGACGCGACCTTCGCGCCGGAGAGCGTAAGGCGCGTTCCCCCGCAGCCGAGGACGTAAGGGCTGGACGCGGGAAAGTCGACGGCGAGCGTTCCGGCCGGCTCTCCGTCCGTCGCTCCCTGGTCACCCGAAGCCGCCAGGATCGTTACGCCGAGGGCAGCCGCATCCTGCGCCGCGCCTTCCAGGGCGGTCCGGGCCGACGGCGACCAGGTCGGCTCCGGCCCGCCCCAGCTGATCGACACGACGGAAGGGTGGTGCATCTCGTCGTGGATCGCGGTCGTCAGGGCGTCGACGAACCCCTGTTCGGTGTTCGGGGCGAAGTAGGCGACGATCGAGGCGTCGGGAGCGAGAGCCCCGGCCATCTCGATGTCGAGCTCCACTTCAGCGTCCGGCCCCCTCGGGTCCCCCGTGGGATCGTTCTGGGCGCCGTCGACCCCCACGCTGGTGACGGAGGGGACCGGCCGCCCCAGGCCCTCGAAGTAGGACGCGAGGTCCGCGGAGCGATATCCGCCGCCAAATTCCAGCAGGCCGACGCAGACGCCTCGCCCGGTAGCGGAAGCCGGGAATCCGTACGCCTCTCCGACCGTGGGAATGGAGTACCCTGACGCGGCCGTCCGGGGGTTCAGGCGAAAGTGCGGTCGCAGCATCGGGCGGTTGGTCAGGCCGAAGATCCCCGCGACCGTTGACCGCAACTCGTCAGGAGGACCCCAGGCCCGGCTCGGTTCGCGATACGACCTGCCTGCGATCTCGACCGTCCGGGACTCAAAGGAGAGAGCCTGTTCCAGGGCGGGGAGGAGTCCTTCCACCGAGACGGACCGGCGTGCCCGGTCGACCGAACCCACACGCAGCCCGCGCTGCTCCGCCCAACGGCGTACGGCCTCCACGTCCGACGGCGTCGCTCCGTAGCGCTCCACGAACTCGGGTCGGGTCAGATACGTTCGGTCTCGAAGTCGCGGCTTGCTCCAAGATCCCCCTTGAGGGAGTTGCCCGTGCCACCGGCCGCGGCTCAGAACTACCGTGAGGGAGATCGGCGTACGTTCCGCTCTACCGGCACTGCCACCCATCGGTCCCTCCGACGGTATCCATCGCCCCGTCTGCTATAGCGGGTCGTCCGGGGCGGCAACCCGCCGAGCCCTCCCGCGGGCGACTCAGTACCCCCAGGACTCAAGCCGGGAGTCGACCTTCGCCCCGGGGTCGATCGAGCCCTCGAAGGTGCGTCCCGCCGCGTACCGCAGCACGCGATGGAGCTCCTCGAGCTCTCCGGACGGCGTCACCTCGCGGGGGTGCTCCGCGGACGGGTCGCGGTCAAAGTCGGTGAGCGTGCACCGGCCCGAGGCGACGTCGAGCGACAGCTTGTGGGGGCCTTTGTACGCCGTGATCGTCAGCCGGTCCAGCAGCTCCAACCGCGCCTTCGACATGAACGGGCGAATCAGCCCTCCGACGCCGTCCGCGATCGTGACGACCGGCTCCCTCAGGCTGCCGGCGTCGTCTCCGCCTTCGACCACCGCCGTCGAGCGGCCCTCGGCGACGGCGTGGACGATCTCCTCGAGCGCCCCCCGGACCGACGCGAGGGAGACCCAGTCGTTCTTGGGAAGGGGAACCGTGACGCCGGGCGGGGCCGGACCCACAGCGGGACCCGTACCAGCGGCTCGGCGGTCCGCAGCCCGTGGAGGAGTACCCCGTCGTCGCCCAGGGCTTGGCCGTGGTCGCTCGTGAGCACGAAGAGCGACCGGTCCCACCGCCCGGCGTTCCGGAGAGCCCCCACGAGGTCCCGGATCCTCCGGTTCAGCGCGGGGAACGTGAGACAGGTACAGTCGGCGCAGGTTGGAGAGCTGGCCCTCGGATGGGACCCAGGCGCCGCTCGCCCACCCCCGTGCGTCCTGACGGGTCGGGGCGAGGCCGCCTCGTCGGGAGTCGGCGGCCTCCCCGTTCTCCTTCAGACCCAGGTACGGCTCATGGCTCTCCATGTAGTTGAGGAACACGAACACGGGAGTCTCCGGCGGGACCGTGGCGAGCCAGCGGGAAAGCTCGTCGTCGATCCACCCTGCCACCGAGCGTCCCTCCAACCCCTGGTCGTGCGGCGCGAGAAGCTCCCCGAACTTGCCCGGGAGGGTCGGCCAGCGGCTCGCGTACGTCCAGACGGGCTCATGCAGCCCGTAGTAGATCAGTCGAGCCGGATGCGCCGTACGGCGGAGCTGGGCTCGCCACTGGAGGTCCGAGCCCCGCGTCGGGGGCCCATGGAAGCCGCGGAGGAGCCAGTCCTGCTTCCCGCCAGAACACCACTCCTGGAAGCCACGCTGGAGCCCGGTAACCGGGCCGATGTAGTCGTTGGCCGCGAAGCAGGCGGTGCGGTAGCCGAACTGCGCCAGCGACTCCGCGAGCGTCGAGATCCCCGAGGGGAGACGGCGCTCCCCCCGCAGGTGCAGGTGGTGCTCCCAGAGGGGCCGGCCCGTGAAGAGGCTCGCGTGGGACGGTGCGGTCCAGGGAGCCGCGGAGATCGCCTTGGGGTGGACCCAACAGTCGGCCCGGAGCGCGTCCAGGTCCGCTTGGCCGCCCGCCGGACGGGCGCCTCCCGAGAGCACATCTCGACGGGTCGTGTCGGTGACGACCAGGAAGACGTCCGGCGGACGCCCTGTCGTGCCACCGCTTGGCCCCTGGCTCACGGCCCGACCTCCCCGACGCTGGGCAGAGAGCACCCGCGCGGTGCGGTTCCCCGCAGGGCCCCTCGCCCGCGCGTCGGAGTCGCTGGAGTCTCTGCGACCTGTCGACGCATTCCGACCCGGGTCCCCGCAGCGTCCGGCGCACGGCGCGGCCGCCCCGCGAGCGGCCGTTCACCGACGAAGGCTACATAGCCTCTCCTCGGCGCGACGCCGGGCCGGTGGGCGGAGCGCTCTCTCGGGTCCGCGGGAAGCGCGGCTCCGCAGACCGGGGGCTTCGGGGTGTTGTCGCCTACTCCGTCCGCCCGAGCGCCGCGGCCGACGGGGTCACCGTCAGGTCGGTCCGGGCGTCGTGAGGACTGTCGATACACATCAGATGCATCGAGTTGCAGGTGCACGAATAGTCCACGTACTCGATATCGACGGAGAGCGGCTCCCCGTTAACGGTGAAGTGGCCCTGACCGTTCGACGGGGTGACGACACAGTACCGGCCGTCCTCGTCCACGAGCGCGCTCGACGCCGAGTACCCGAACGTACCATTCGGCTCCTCGAAGACGATCGTCCCGCCGGTGCCGTCCTCTGTCACGCCCCCGACCCTGACGCTCCAGCTCCCGCCCGTCGGCGCTCCGGAGAACGTCACGGCGTAGCCGTGGCCGAACTCCAGGCTCTGGTTCTCAGGAGAGTACCCGACCTGTACGACCCCGGCCGCAGGGTAGACCGTGAAGCCCGTCGGGGGCGGTACTACGAAGCTCACGTTGGAGAACGGAGCCACCTCCACCGTCAGCGTACTGCCGGTGCTTTCGAAGCCCGTCCCGTTGACATCGACCGTCCACTGCGTTCCCGCAGGGAGATTCAGCTCGTCGAACGTCACGCTGGTCACCGTCTCGAAGGAGACCGTGACGGTGATGTCGGAGGAGAGCACGGTAAAGTTGCCGTTGCCGCCGTCCGCGGGGTAGCCCGCGTGTTCGACGCCGTTCGTCACGACCGTTTCGGCCGAGACATGGTAGAGGAAGGTGCCGCTCGGCTCCTCGAAGTAGATCGAGCCGCCGACGTTCGTCTCCTTCAGGCCGCCGACGGTCACCGACCAGGTCCACCCGGCGTACGCGCCCGTGAACGTGACGAGATGCGGCGGGCCCATGACGATCGAGGTTGCGACCGGACCGGTCCCTACCGCGACCGTCCCCTGTGAGGGGTACACTGCGTAGCCGCCCGGAGCCGAGACCGCGTAGCCGTACTGGCGCCCGAGGCCCGTCTCGGCGAAGCTGATCGTCGAGCCTTCCGAGGAGCGATTCGTGCCGTTCAGGGTCACGTACCAGGAGTCACCGCTGGGCAGCCCGCTCGTCGTGAAGGAGACGGTGTAGTGGGTCAGCGCAAAGGAGACCGGCACTACCGTCGGAGCTCCGATGACGGTGGCGGAGTTGTTCCCCGGCGTCGGGGTGCGGCCCGTAGACGAGACGGTGTAGTTGTAGGTCCCGTTGGGGACCGGCACCGCAAGCTGAGCGGCCCAGCTTGTGTAGTTCGTTCCCCCGATCCGAACGGACCATCCGGTACCCGTCGGGAGCCCCGTCTCCTCGAACACGAGCGACGTAAGGAGGATCGTCCGACCTGTCTCGCCGCTGACGGCAACGCTCCCTGCGGCCGGTGCGGCCAGGTAGCCGCTGGGCGGCAGGACCGTGAAGCCGTACGTCCCGTTAGGGACAGAGAACCCGATCGTCGACACCTCGGAGTACTCGGGCGTCCCGTTCACACTGACGCCCCAGCTCGCGCCGGAAGGGAGATCGTGGACGGTGAACGTCAGGCTCTCCTCTACGAGATGGAACGTGACGTTCTGTGACACCGCCTCGCCTGCGACCGGTACGCTCCCGGGGGGTGCGGCGTATCTGAGGTTCGAGGTCGTGATCGTGTACGGGAACGTCCCGTTCGGCTTCTCCAGCACCATCGAGGAGGCACTGGTCGCCGCCGAGCCCCCGTAGGCGAAGTGGATTGTCCACGGGGTCCCGGTCGGAAGGTCCACTGCGGTCAGGGTAACGGCGTAGCCCCGGGTCGAGAACACGACGGGGACCGGGAGGTCCGCGTTGTCTACAGTAAACTCACCGGAGCCTCTCGAGCAGGAGGCGCTGGAGGAGGCGTACGAGTAGGTGTGCTGGCCATCGGCAAGATGGGTGAGGTAACTCGACCCGCTGATTGCGCCGCTACTGTTCTGCCCGTCCACGGTCACAAACCACGGGTAGCACGCGACGGCCCCCGGATGATCGAACGTCACGTTCCAGAGAATCGGGCTGAACGAAATGTCGCGCGTGACCGCCTTCGCATCGACGGTCACCGTGCCGCTGCTGGGGGACGCGGCGTACCCCAAGGGCGGGGTCACGACGAACGGATACACTCCGTCCAAAACGCTCGAGAAGGTGACCGTGCTTCCCGTCGTGGACTCCTTCGTGGTGTTCAGCGTCACGGACCACAGTGCCCCGGACGGCTGGTCCGCCCCTACGAACTTCACGCTATAGACCGTAGAGCTGAACGCGATCGTCTCTGTGAGGCTCTTGTTGTCCACCGTGATGTTTCCGGCGGGTGGGTTGGCGCCGTAGTTGGTCGGAGGGTCAACAGTGAACGCGTAAGTCCCGTTGGGTTCCTGGAACACCTCCGTGCTCGTGCCGCCCACGCGAGGTGGGGTTCCGGACGGCATCGTCACGGTCCACTGCTTCGCCGCCCCCAACCCCGTAGCCTTGAACGTGAGCGTGAAGAGCGTGGTGCTGTACGTCACTTGGACCGACTTTGCGGCGGTCGTAATCGTGACGCTTCCGGACGAAGGGTTGGGAGTAAGGCCGGCGACCCCGTGCACCGTGTAGGAGTACGTTCCGGCTTCCTCTTCGAACGTGATCGTGCTCGTATCCTCCTTGAGCGAAACGCCAGCGAGGGTCACCTTCCAGGACTCCCCCGAGCCGAGGCCCGTCTCCTCGAAGTTCACGTTGTACTCGGTTCCGCCGCCTCCCCCGCAACAGATCTCCGAAGGCGAGGCGGACGACGACGGTCCCCGAGCGGGAGCTGCCAGCTCTCCGGGGAGCTGCGCGGCGACCACCGCGAGCCCCACCGAGGCGATCATCATCGCGACGACCCCGATCATCAACCAAACTCCAATGCTTCTCATCGAAAACCTCGCGCCCGACGGGTGCCCCTAAGGGTCGCGGGCATGGGCCGTGACAGGCCCACTCACGCATAACGTTTCGTGGGTTGCGAGGCTGTGCGGCAGCGTAACTACGTATCCGCACCGCGGCCCGGGGCCTCAGGCCGACTCCCGGTAAGCTCGGGAGAGTCGGCGACGGCAGGCCGGAAGATCTACCGGGGCGAGGCGCCCTACACTCGACCGACCCGGTGGATCGCCTGCAGCAGGAACGACTTGCCCTGGGTGGTGATGGTGAACCGGTTGCTCACCATGCGTCCCCGCGTCCATGCGTAGCGGCTGTCGGTGAGCTCGCGGGCGTAGCCGTTCCGTACGAGCACGTGGAGCGCCCGGTGGGTCTCCGGCTGCGAGATCATCGGGAGCGGGCCCCGCGACAGAAGGTGGCGGAGCTCGTCCAGTTCGAGCCCGGGGACGTTCGGCTCCTCCATCTCGTCGCGGTTCAGCTGCTTCAGGACCTCGACGAGCGCTCGGCGGAGCCCGAGCGCCGCCTCCTCGGGCGGAGCCAGCACGATGACGCGAGCCGTCGCTCCCTTTTTTGAACCTATCCTTCGAGTCGATGCTGCTCGCGGTCTCGGGAGCGGCCGCACCCTCCGGATGCTTTCTCCGGCGTTCCGGGAGGTGGCTCTTTTACGATTATCTACGTCGGTGCGTGACGGTTCGTTCACTTTGAACGGAGACTATATCTGCGCGCGTTGTCCTCAATTCTACGATGGCACGTCCACGAAAGGAAAAGGCCAAGCGACGGGTAGGACTCGCGGTGTACGTTGAACCCGCGATTCTCCGCGCCCTCCGTCGCGCCGCCGACGGTGACCGCCGCTCTGCGTCGACCCAAGCCGCGCTATACATCGAGTACGGCCTGGGACTGCGCAAGCCGCGGCCGCAGTAATCCCCACTTCTGAGCGGGTAGCAATTCGCCACCCACGCGGGCCGGTAGGCCCGACGGGTGAAATGGGTTGGTCGTCCCGGTGGCGGAGCAGGGGCTCAGAACACTTCGGCCGGGTTACCGTCAGGGTCCAGAACACAGCTGACCCCACGAACGCCGTGGGGGTCGCCGGGGACGAGAGCGGGTCGGCCGCCGTGCTGGATCAGACGCCGCACTAGAATCGCGGGCGGCTGACATGGAATCCCACGTGGTCCAGCCCGTCTCCCGCAACGTACCGGGTCGCGCACGGAGACCCGCGCGGATACCAGTTGAGCTCGAGCCGCGGCCGAGGGTCCTGAAGGAGCACCCACACCCCGCCCTCCGGGCCGTGGCCGCGACGGACCTCCTCCAGTCCCGCGCGCTTCCCATAGTACCCGGAGCGCCGGTTCGAGGCCGGTGACCCGCAGGCCGCAGGAGCGCAGCCCCATCGCTCGCCGATGCCCCCACACCGGAGGATCGCCGCTCAGGCTGACCCCGGCGTCTCCTCGTCGGGGGCAGACCCGTCCTCGCCGGTGGGAGGGGGATCGCCCTGGGACATCGAGGCGGTCTCCTCGGTCCGCGGCGGTCTCCGCCGGAGGAGGAGCGCCGCGATGCCGCCCGCAGCCACCACCACCGCGGCCACCGCGAGGACGTACCAAAGGAGATCCGAATTGCGGGGCCCGTACGCGGAGAGGGGGACGACCGTCGCCGGCGCGCCGTGGATGGTGACCGAGTTAGTGTCGTTGTAGCTGGACTTCGAGGCGACCTTCACCGTGTAGTGGTACGTCCCGTTCGGGCCGTAGACCACGAGCGTCGGAGCGGTCGTCGTCTCCGTGGTCTGCGTTCCGGGGACCCCTCCCGCCGAAAAGACCAGCGTTCCGCCCAGGGTCGCCGACCAGCTGCCGCCGGACGGGACCCCGGTCGGGCGATCGATCGTGAGCGCGTAGACCCGGTAGAACACCAGGCTGTTCGTCCCCACCGTACCGATGACGTGGAGCATCCCGGAACCAGGGTCGGGGAGCCAGTCGCTGCGCGAGGAGGCGACTGCGAACGAATACGTGCCGTTCGGGAGGGTGAAGCCGATCGACGCCGACGTCGAGCTGGCGGACGGCTCGCCGGTGAGGTTGACGTACCAGCGCGTTCCCGACGGCAGCCCGGTCTCGGTAAAGCCGATAGCGTAGGTCGCCCCCGCGATGGGCCGCACGGCTGGGACGATCGGAGCGGGATGCGCCAGCGCGCCTCCGATGAGCTGGCCGGCCACCGCACACGTCAGGAGGGCCAAGGCCCCAAGGATGGCCAGGAGACCCCGTCGCGAGCGGTCCATCCCCACCTCAGCGGAACCGTCGACCACCGATGGCTTCGCAGGGCGCCAGACGTGTTCCGGCCGAAAACCCTTGCGTCGGCGCCCCGCGGCGGCCAGAGGCGGGGCGGGCGTTGGCCGTGCCAGAAGAGCGTATCGGGAGCCCGAGGTTGGGGACGCCGTTCATGGCGGGGGGGAGCGCTCGGGACCTGCCCGGGGCGAAGCGTTCGGAGCGCCCGGAGTACCGCCCCGGTGGACACGGGCGAACAAGGACGGCATCGGGACCGCCTACTCCGCCGACAGCCGTCTCTGGTTCACGCTCTGGCGTGGGATCGTCACCGAGGTGTACTTCCCGACGATCGACCGGCCGCAGCTGCGGGACCTCCAGTTCCTGGTCACCGACGGCCGTTCGTTCTTCCACGAGGAGAAGCGCCAGCTGCAACCGACCGTGCGTCGGCTCGGGCGGCACGCGCTTGCTTTCGGCGTGACGACCCGGGACCCTGAGGGCCGCTACGCGATCCACAAGGAGGTCCTCTCGTCGCCGCATCTGCCCGCCCTGCTCGAGCGGGTGCGGATCGATGTCGCCCCCGAGTGGCAGGGGAAGCTCCGGATGTTCGTCCTCGCCGCCCCCCACCTGGACGGCGGCGGCGCGGGGAACACCGCGACCCGGCGCTCGGTCGCCGGCCGGGACGTCCTGGCCGCCGAGAAGGCCGGGGTCGCGCTCGCCCTCGGCGCCTCGTCGCCGTTCCTCCGCAGCTCCTGCGGGTTCGTGGGACGGAGCGACGGCTGGACCGACCTCTCCGAGAACCTGGAGATGGCCTGGGAGTTCGACTCGGCGACCAACGGCAACGTAGCGCTGATCGGCGAGCTCCCGGTCACCTCCGAGAAGGCGTTCACCCTCGCGCTGGCGTTCGGCCGGGGCCTTCCGCACGCGACGAGCGTGCTGTTCCAGGCGCTCGCCAGCCCGTACGTCGCGGCCCGCCGAAAGTTCATCGAGCAGTGGGAGCGCGCCTGCCTGCGACTCCGCCCCCTCGGCGGGTTCAGCAGCGACGGCGGGGCCCTCCTGAACACGAGCTTCAGCGTGCTGCTCGGCCACGAGGACAAGAGCTTCCCCGGGGCGTTCGTCGCCTCGCTGTCGATCCCGTGGGGCAGCGCCCGCGGCGACGACGATCGGGGCGGCTACCACCTCGTCTGGACGCGCGACCTCGTGCAGACCGCGACGGCCCTCCTCGCCGCCGGGAACCACGAGGCGCCGCTCAGGGCCCTCGTCTACCTCGCGACCCGGCAGCGGGCGGACGGCAGCTTCCCCCAGAACTTCTGGGTCCCGGGCGACCCGTACCTGGAGCGGCCTGCAGCTGGACGAGGTCTGCCACCCGATCCTCCTCGCCTGGCGGCTCCACCGCGAACGCGCGTTGGAAGAGTTCGACCCGTACCCGATGGTCCTCGCCGCCGCCGCGTTCCTGGTCCGGGTGGGTCCGGCCAGCCCGCAGGACCGCTGGGAGGAGGTCGGGGGCTACTCGCCGGCGACGATCGCCGCGCAGATCGCCGCCCTGTTCGCCGCTTCCGAGTTCGCCCGCCTCCGTGGCGATGACGCCGCCGCCACGTTCCTCGAGGAGTACTCGGACTTCCTGGAGGGGCACGTCGACGAGTGGACGACCGCGACCGCCGGCTCGTTGCTGGACGGCGCCCGCAGCTACTACGTCCGGATCCGACCGTCGGCCGCCGACGACCCGACCCCGCCCCGGAACGCGAACGACGGGGAGGTCGTCCTCCCGAACGAGCCGCCGGGCAGCCAAGCCGCCTTCCCGGCGCGGGAGATCGTCGACGGGGGGTTCCTCGAGCTGGTCCGGTACGGGATCCGCTCCCCGCACGACCCCGTCGTCGTCGACTCGGTGGGGGTCCTGGACCGCCTCCTGAAGGTCGACACGCCGTCCGGTCCCGTCTGGCGACGGTACAACCACGACGGCTACGGGGAGCGCGAGGACGGGGAGCCGTTCGAAGGGTGGGGGAAGGGCCGGGCGTGGCCGCTCCTGACGGGCGAGCGGGGCCACTACGAGCTCGCTGCCGGCCGCGACCCCCGTCCGTACGTCCAGGCGATGGAGAAGTTCTCCTCGGAGGCCGGGTTCCTGCCCGAGCAGGTTTGGGACGAGGCGGACCGGCCGAAGCAGCACCTGGCGCTCGGCCGGCCGACCGGCTCGGCGATGCCGCTCGCCTGGGCGCATGCGGAGTACCTCAGCCTCCTGCGGTCGGTCGCCGACGGGCGGCCGTACGCCCTGCTCCCCGAGCTCGCCCGACGGTACGCCGGACCCCGGCGCCACGAACGGAAGGTCGAGGTCTGGAAACCGAACCACCGGACCTCCGCGGTGCGGGCCGGCCGCCGGCTGCGGGTGATCGCCGACGAGCCGTTCCGGCTGCGCTGGAGCCGGGACGACTGGGCGACCGTCGAGGAGACCCCGTCCGGCCGGACCGAGGTCGGGGTCGACTTCGCGGATGTGGACGTCCCCGAGACCCAGCGTGGCGCGATCCGGTTCACGTTCTACTGGCCGGAGGCCGACCGGTGGGAGGGCCGGGACTTCGCGGTCGACGTTGAGCCCCCGCGCCGCCCGGCGTAGCGCACCGTACGGCCCGGGTACCTCGCCCGAGGGGCTCGGCCGCCGCGGCCCGGAGCCCCGGTGGAGCGCCGTTCAGGTGGAGGGAGCGAACGTCACGTCGACCGTGACCGTCGCGCCGTCGACGCAGAGTGCGCCGCACTCAGGGGACGCCGTGTACCAGACTCCGTCGACGTCGACCGGACCGACGTAGAAGCCGTAGCTGCCGTTCACGACGTCGACCGTTAGGCTGGAGTTCGCGGCGGAGGAGAGCCCGCTCACCCCAAAGGTACCGTCCAGGGCGAACGACCAGTTCGCCCCGCCGGGAAGGCCAGACTCCACGAACGTGATCGCGTAGAGGGGCGGCGGCGCGAACGTGACCGAGACCGTGACGTTCGAACCGTTCACCACGACCGTGCCGAACGAGGGGGTCGCCACGGACCCGGAGGAGCCGTTGAACTCCCAGAGGGCGCCGACCGAGAAGTTGTACGTCCCGTTCGTCAGGTTGAACGAGAGGCTCGAGTTCGCGCTCACGTTGAACTCGCAACCCGAAGCCCACGAGCAGACCACGGCGCCCCAGAACGTGCCGTTCGGCAGTCCGGTCTCTACGAACGTGACGGTGTAGATGCTCTCGTGCGAGAACGCGATGTTGACGGTCACACCGGAGCCGCTGACCGACACGTTGCCGAACGCGGGAGAGGGGGTGTACAGGTTCGTACCGTCCGAGACGTTCTCGACGAAGAAGCTGTAGCTGCCGTTCGGCACGGTGAAACTGAGGGTCGTCCCGGTTGATCCGTTGTAGAGGAACGTCCCCCACGACGGACCGACGTTCGGCGGCACGCCCGCGGGAGCAAATCCGAGCGGCCCGCCTCCGAAGAGACCCGCGTACCAGGCTGTTCCGTTCGGGAGCCCGCTCTCGACCAACGACACGGTGAACGTAGGCAGTGCGGAGAACGTCACGTTGACTGTCACGTTACCCTCCACCGTCAGGTTCCCCGCCTGGGGGGACGGTACATAGATCGGCCCGCTCCAGTTGAACGCGGACTGGACGTAGAAGCCGTACGTCCCGGCCGGCACCTCGAACGAAACGCTCGAGCCACCCGGGGCGTTCCCGCCTCCGGCCCAGGCCGAGAACAGGGAGACGAACCAGAACGTGCCGTTCGGAAGACCGGTCTCTACGAACGTCACGTTGTACAGCGCTTCCGCCATGAACGTGATGTTGACGACCAGGTTCGAGCCGTTGACCGACACACTCCCGGCGCTGGGGTCGGAGAGGTAGAGGGCGTCGTTCGTGCTCACGTTGGGGACGACGAACCCGTAGCTCCCGTTTGTGACGTTCACCGGGATCGACGAGCTGGAGCTCCCGATCCCCGAGAAGCAGTCGGGTCCGAAGCGGCTCCCGTTCGAGGGGAACGCGCCGTACAGCTCGACGGACCAGAAGGTGCCGTTGGGGAGGCCGCTTTCCGTGAACGTGAGCGTGTAGAAGTGGACCGCCGAGAAGGAGACCGACTCCGTGACACCGGAGCCGTTCACCCAGAAAGTCCCTGACGCCGGCGACGGGGTGTACGCGGTCGAGCCACGGCTGGCGTTGTCCACCGTGAAGGCGTAGCTCCCGTTCGCGAGGGCGAAGCCGACGGTCTCCGAGGTCGAGCTGTTCACCTGGTGGTCGTGCCAGAACGGGGCGACGACGGCCGTCACCGGGTGTGGCGCGGAGGGGCCCCAGCTCAGGGCCCAGATCTGCACCGACCAGCTCGTGCCGGTGGGAAGGCCCGACTCTTGGAACGCAACGGCGTAGCGGGTGCTCGAGTTGTTCGAACCCCCGCCGGGGTAGCGGGCTCCTGCGTGGTCGTGCGGCGACGGACCGTGGCCCCATAGGAATCCGGCGGCCGGGACCGCGGCGGCCCCCACGACCAGGATGCTCCCCAGCACCACTGCCCAGAACAGACGCGAGGCGGTCATGCCGGCGCGAAATGGCGACGGGGGATAACCCTTCGGGACGGGGACAGTTACGTGGTAATCTCCCGGCCGTTCCGGAGGCTCCGGCTCGGCGGACGGGCCTACCGGCCCTGGTCTACCCCGAACCAGCTCCGAAACCGTTGGGTGTTGCCGATCGAGCCGACCAGCAGGATAGCGTCCCCGGGCTGCAGGCGCGTCTCGGGCGGCGGCCCGACGTGGGTCTCGAACTCCCCGTCGGGGCGCGGATGGCCGTAGCCGACGAGGATGCAGCCGGTCGCCGCCCGGACCAGCGCCTCTGCCTCGCCGAACGTCTGGCTCGCGACCGGGGTCGTCGGCCGGAGGACGAACTCCTGGAAGTCCGCCCGGACATCCGCGGCCATCAGGTCCTCGAGCGCGTGAGCGACCTCGGGCTCGAAGGCGGCGGACGCGCACAGCCGGCCTCCGCTGTCCGACGGGCTCGCGACGTAGGTGACCCCGGCCGCGCGGAGCGTCTCTCGGAGCCCGGGGCGGTTGACCGAGACGACCACCCGTACGGTGGGTGCGTGGGCGCGAACGTTCAGCGCCGCGATCATGCTCTGCGCGTCGTCCGCGGTCGCGATGATCACGCTGTGGGCGGCCGGGACGTTCGCACGCTGCAGGAGCTCCAGCTCCGCCGGGTCACCGAACGTTGCGTACAGCTGGCCCGCAGGACCGAGAGACCGGACGCTGGCGACGTCCTCGGCCCGCTCGGTAACGACCGCCACCTTCTGATTCTGGAGCAGGAGTTCGCGCACGGCCGCCCGGGCGACCGGGCTGTAGCCGAGCACCACGATGTGGCCGCTGAAGTCCGTCCCCAGCAGCCCCAGGGCCCGGCGCTGGGACTCGCTCGCACCCTCCGTCGACAGCACGCTGAGCAGGTAGCCGAGCAGGAAGATTTGGCTGCCGATGACCCCGATGGTGAGCAGTTTGGCTCCCACCGTGGTGGGGACGATGTCGCCGTAGCCTACGGTGCCGAGAGTGACGATCGCCCAGTAGAACGAGTTGAACAGGGAGTACTTCTGGCCGTCCAGTTCGAAGAATCCGATCGCTGCCACCAGGTAAACTGTGCCGAACGCCGCGAGGAGCCACCAGATGCGGCCCACGAAGTCTACGGCGTAGCCAAGGCGGCGGCTTGCCATGACGCCGGCGACCACCCCCGTCGCCGCGAAAAGGCCTTCTGCCGTCCTCGGCTGGTTGGGCCCACCGCTCCCGCCTCCGGGCTGGGCGGCTCAGAGAGAGCCCGACGGTCCCGGAACGGTGGGTGTTAGGGGGGTCAACGCGCGATGGTGCACCGGGGAGTCGAGCTGGACCTGGGCCTGCGTCCCGGCCTCCCGAACGAAGGTTTCGTCGCGGAGGCGCTCGGGAACCTGGCCGCCTACGAGCTCGCCGGTCGACGGAGCGAGCCGCTTGCCTGGCAGATCGTGCGTGTGGAGGTCGGTCACAGCCACCACTTCCGCTTGATCGTCCGCCACCCGGAGCGACGGCTCGATATCGGCTTCCTGCACGACCTTCGCGAGATCCTGCACGCGCTCTCGGCCCAGGACGTAGGGACACTGCGCACCGGTCTTGCGGAGGCCGAGCGCCACGGGCTGAAGCTCGTCCGACTCCGTCACGTCCGCGAGCAGGTCGACTACTGGCACGACGACTTCTGGAACTGGATCGGCTGACCGGGGAGGCGCGGTCGCCTCGGCTCGGGCGCGGCGCCGGACCCGCCGGATCGTCCGTCGAAGGGAGGAGCCTGCCTTCGGCCGCTGCGGGCGGCGCCGGAGGGCCCTCGACGCCCAGGTCTTTGCTGGAAGGGGGCGCCGACCGGCGGACTACGGGGCGACGGGCGCGGCCCGCCAGAAATCGAGGGCGTCCCGGATCGTCTGGTCGATCGGGACCTTCGGCGTGTGGCCGAGCGCACGCAGCCGGCGCACGTCCGCGACGTTGTCCGCCTCGTCGGTCGGCCGGAGCAGAGCCGGGTCGACCGTCACCGTCAGGGGCGTCTTCGCGAGCGCCACCAGGCGGTCGACGATCGACCGAACCGAGTAGCTCGTCCCCGCGCCGACGTTCACGGGTTGCTCCGGGTCCCCGACTTCGAACAGCTTCCAGAGGGCCAGCACCGAGTCACGCACGTCGGAGACGTCACGCTTCGTCTCCAGGTTGCCGACCTTGAGCGTCGCCGGGGCACCGGCCCGCTCGAGCCGGGCGACCTGCTGCGCGAAGTCGTTCAGGGCGTCACCGGCCTTTCCGGGGCCGGTCGTCCCGAAGAGGCGCGCACGGACGACCCGCAGACCGAAGTTTCGGAAGTACTGGAACGAGACGGCCTCCTGGCACGCCTTGGAGACGCCGTACGGGTTCGTCGCCCAGAGCGGCGACTCCTCCGACACGGGGAGCCTCGGCGGGATCCCGTACGCCGCGGCGGAGGCGGCGAGGAGGACCCCGCGCGCCGGCGGATGGCGCCGGAGCGCCTCGTAGAGGCGGATCGTCCCGGCCACGTTCGTCTCGAAGGTGTCGAGCGGGTCGGCCCATGCCTTCTTCGCGTACGCCTGGGCCCCGAGGTGGAAGACGGCGTCCGGACGGAGCTGGTCGACGAGGGCGCCGACCCCGGTCTTGTCGCGGAGGTCGAGCCGCTCCCACCGGATCCGCGCGTCGGTCGGGATCCGCGAGGAGAGCTCCGGTTCGGTCAGGTACGTCCCGACGACCTCGTTCCCCTGGCCGCACGCGTGGCTGGCGAGGTACCGGCCGATGAACCCGGACGCTCCCGTGACGAGGATCTTCATCGTCGGCCCAACTCCTCTCCCCCAGTCCACGGACCGGGGGTCCTAAGACCGACGCCTCGACCCGAACCCCGTCATAACGGCAAGGGGTCCCTCGGGGAACGGAGAGGGTCGGCCACGGCGCGGGGCGGCGAGCGCGTTCAGTTTCCGGGGCGGACCGACCAGGTCTGCAGCCCCTCGGGCTCGAGGGAAAAGTCCTCGACCCGGCCCCCCGCCGCCTGGACCGCCTTCTGCACCTTGGCCCGGCGCGCGAAGTCGCAGAAGAGCAGCAGGTAGCCGCCACCGCCCGCGCCGACGAGCTTGCCGCCGAGCGCCCCGGCCTCGCGGGCCCGGTCGTAGAACGCATCGATCCGCGGGTTGGTGATCCCGTCGGTGAACCGCTTCTTCACCTGCCAGCCTTCGTCCAAAAGCCGCCCCATCTCGTCAAGGTTCCCGCGCAGCAGCTCGTTCTTCATGTCGAGCGCGAGCTGCTTGGTGGCGTCCATCGCGTTCACCGTGTCGCCGCGCTTTTCGACGTAGCTCTGCTGCTGGCGCTCGATGATGTCGTTGGAGTAGTGGCTCGTCCCGGTGTAGCAGAGGAGGAGCCGGTAGGCGAGCTCGTTCACCACGTCCGGCTGGATCTTCAGCGGGTTGACGATCGTCCGCTGAGCGCCGAACTCCATGAAGTTGAACCCGCCGAACGCGGCGGCGTACATGTCCTGGCGGCCGCCCTTCATCCCGAACTCCCGCCGCTCGATCTCGTAGGCGAGCTCCGCGACCTCGTACGACGTCCACGCCTGGCGCAGGTACCGCTGGAACGCCCCGACGAGCGCGACGACCATCGTCGACGAGCTGCCGAGCCCGGTCCCCGGGGGCGCGTCCGAGTGCAGGAACAGCTTCAGCGAATCCGACTCGCCGCCGCCGTTGGCGGGACGACGGAGGACCCGCAGCGCCGCCTTCACGAGGTCGAGCTCGCCGGTCGCCTCCAGGAAGTCGGACGGCTTCTCGTAGTTCGCCGTGACGTTGTAGTCGAGCGACTCGACCGCGACCTTGCCGGCCGCGTCCGGGATCGACTCGAGCGTCGCGTAGGCGAACCTGTCGATCGTGCAGTTCAGGACCGCCCCGCCCTTCTCCTCCGGGTACGGCGACACATCGGTGCCGCCCCCGGCGAAACTGATCCGCAGCGGAGCCTTGCTCCGGATCATCTGCATCGGCGGCGCGACGAGCCCGATGAGACCCTTAACGCTTGGCGAGGCGAGCGCGTTCCGAGACGCCTCCGCGCCGGACGGCCGCACGGTTCGGGCTCGCGGCCGAGCCGCCTACGCAGCGGCGACGTGGAGCGCAAGGCCCGGCGCGAACCGGTGCAGCAGCGCGAGGTGCAGGCCTTCGACGAGCCCCCAGACAACCGCGGCGCCCACGGCGATCCGCTCCCAGCCGCCGGAGGCTAGGCCGAGGGTGAACGGAACGGCGGAGAGGAGACCGGCGCCCAGGACGACGGCGCCGCTCGTGAAGGTGTACGCCGCCGAAACGCGCCAGCGGCCGTGCTGGTGCATCGCGGTCGAAACGACGAGCAGTCCGAGGCCCGCGGCGGCGACCGCGACGTACATCGCCGTCGAGACCGCCATGGAGGGGACGTGGCCCGCGAACGCGAAGAACGCGCCGGCCGCGACCGCGCCGGCGGAGGAGATGACGAGCACGAGGAGGCCAAGCCCGCGGCTTGGCCGGGCATCGAATGCGCCCCAGGAGAAGAGAAGGCCGAGGAGCGTGAGGACGCCGAGGGCCACGAGCGAAGCGTCGAACGTCGTCGCCCACGGCGCGGGAGCGCCTCGGAGCGCGGTGACGGTGGTCGTCCACGGGTCGAAGCGCGGGTAGACGTTCTGGACCCAGAGGAGTACCGCCAGGAACTGCGCGGCGGCGACGGCGAGGAGGACTCCTCCGGTCCGTACCGGTCGGGGCACGAGGGGGGTTTCGGCTGACATGCTAGGCACCGGTGGCAGGTTCGCGCGGTCCTCCTGTATAAGACCCGGCGTTCGAGGAGCACCCTGCGGTCGCGCCCGGGCGTATAACCCCGGGAACGGTGCGCGAACGATGCCCCGGTACCATCGAGGGCCGAAGCTCACGGTCGATGCGGTATGGTTCGACCACGGCCGGCTGCTGCTGGTCCGGCGGGGGCGCCCTCCTTTCAGGGGCCAGTGGGCCCTCCCCGGGGGATTCGTCGAGCCGGACGAGTCGGTCGAGCAGGCCGTCGCGCGGGAGCTGCAAGAAGAGACGGGGCTGCGGGCACGGCCGTACCAGCTCCTCGGAGTCTACTCCGAGCCGGGACGCGACCCGCGCGGCCCGACCGCGTCGGTGGTGTTCCTGATGCAGGGACGCCGGGGAGAGCCCGTAGGCGGCGACGACGCGGCCGACGCCCGGTGGCTACCGGTCCGGGAGGCGACGCCCCTCGCCTTCGACCACCGTCGGATCGTCTGCGACGCCGTCCGAGCGATGGCCCGGAGCCCCCGTCCGCGACGGGACCGCCCGTGAGACGGAGACCGCCACCGGGGTCGGGCCGCGCGAGTAGCTGAGCACGGCGCCGAGGACTAGGATGGCCGCGCATCCGAGGAGCGCGGCGCGGATGCCGCCGAGGAACGCCCCGCCGCTGGCGCCGAGCGTGTTCGTCCCCAGGAACACTTCGGAGGCGAGCTGCTTGGAGACGCTCGCCGAGGCGATCGACAGCGCGACGACGAAGCTGAGCAGGGCGCCCATGTTCGTGAGCGTCGCCCGGAGCCCGCTGATCGCCCCGAAGCTCCGGGGCGACGCCTGCCCCATGACGGCGGTGTTGTTCGCCGGGAAGAACATCCCGGTCCCGACCCCGCTGACCACCGCGACGACCGGGATCCACCCGAGCCACGTGGTGGTGGTGAGCTGGTCGTAGGCGAGGACGGCGACGACCATCAGGAGGAGCCCGGCGGTAGCGAGGCCGCGCGGACCGAGCCGGTCGACGTACCGGCCGGTGACCGGGCCCGCCAGCGCCCCGACGAGGTACCCCGGGACGAGCAGCAGGGACGAATCGAGAGGCGAGAGGCCCCGGATCCCCTGAAGGTAGAGGGTCAACAGGAAGACGACGGAGAGGTTCCCCAACGCCTGGAGAAAGCCGGCGATCAGCGAGAACCCGAGCAGACGCTGGCGCAGCTCGCGGAGGTCGAGCATCGGCTGCGCCGCCCGCAGTTCGACCAGCACGAAGACCGGCACGAGGGCGAGCCCGACCGCCTCGATGGCGATGTTCTGCCACGACGCGCCGAAGACGGCGACCTCGATCGCCCCGTAGCAGAGCATCCCGAGCGCGACCGAGAACACCGCGAAGCCGGGGACGTCAAGGCTCACCCGGCTCCGGCGGACGCCGGCAGCGTCCTCAGGCCGAGCGCGACCGCGACGACGCCGATCGGGAGGTTGATGAAGAAATTGTACCGCCAGCCGAGCGTGGTCGTGATCACGCCGCCGAGCAGGATCCCCAGGATCGAGCCCGACGCTCCAGCCGAAGACGAGGAAGCCGAACGCCTGGCCCCGGCGCTCCGGCGGGAAGACGTGGGCGATGAGCGCCCCGGCGTTGGCGAACATGATCGCCCCGCCGAGCGCTTGCACGACCCGCGCGGCGATCAGGAAGACGTCGGTCGGCGCGAAACCGCAGAGCGCCGAGCCGACGGTGAAGACCGCGAAGCCGACGTTGTAGACCCGTCCGCGGCCGAACAGGTCGCCGAACCGGCCGGCCTGCGTGGTCAGCGCGGCGGTGACCAGGAGGTAGGCGAGGATCGTCCAGATGATCGTCCCCAGGGGGGAGGCAAGCTGCCGGCTCATCGTCGGCAGCGCCAGGATGACGATCGTGCTGTCGACGGCGACCATCACCGTCCCGAGCGTCGTCAGCAGGAGCACGGCGGCTTCCTGCCGGGACGACGACGGAGCGCCGGGAGCGGCCACGGACGTGGAGTTCCTCGCGCGGGCGTCGCGGCAGCGGGCTTAGCAGTTGTCCCTCGGAAGCGCGCGGGAGCGCGCCGCTCCCGGCCGCCCGACCCCTCTTATGGGCCCGGGCGTCGGGGTGGGGCGGATGGCGTCCCGGCGCTCCCTGGCCCACGAAGGCCACCCCCGCCCGACGCTCCTGAGCGACTTCATCCTCGGGAGCCAGGACGGCCTGGTGAACGTCCTCGGGATCCTGCTGGGGCTGGTCGCCGCCGGTTCGCCGAGCCGGATCATCCTCGTCGCCGCCCTCGCGGCGCTCGCGGCCGAGTCGATCTCGATGGGCGCCGTCGCCTACACGTCCACGATGGCCCGGCGCGACCTCTACCTGAGCGAGATCGAGCGGGAGCGGCGCGAGATGCACGAAACCCCCGAGCTCGAGCGCGAGGAGGTCCGCGTCATCCTCCGCAAGTGGGGCTACTCCGGCAACGAGGTCGAGGAGATGGTCCAACGGATCGAGTCGAAGCCGAAGGCGTGGCTCGACATCATGATGGCATTCGAGCTGAACCTCGCCGAGGTCAGCTCCGAACAGCCGCGGCTGAGCGCCTTCACCGTCCTCGCCTCGACGACCGTCGGCTCGGTGCTGCCCCTCATCCCGTTCCTGATCGGACTCTCGCGCACCGTCGCCACCGCGGCGACGGTGGCCGTCTCGGCCGCGGCCCTGATCGCCATCGGCGCCTACGAGGCGCGCACAACCCTCGGTCGGTGGTGGTTCTCCGCCAGCCGCATGCTCGTCATCGGGCTCGGCGCCGGCTTCGCCGGGTTCGTGGTCGGGGAACTGGTCGCCCGGCTCTAGCCGGACGCCGACGTTATTGGGCCCTCCTGTCGACCGACGAGGAGGGCCTTACACGGCGCGGAACGGTAGGGCGTGCCGCACGGTCGCGCGGCCGCGCCGAGGCGAAGAGAACCAGCCGAGCGCGCGCACCTCGTGGCGGCGGCAGTTGGCGCACCAGATGACAAGCTCAGCGCCGTCTTCCAACTCCGGCGTCCGAGTGTGCCGGTCGGCAGCGTGGCCGCAGTGCGACGCGATGCACGGATGCGGCGCGCGCCCCCCGGGGTCTCTCCCACGATAGGAGAGAATGCGTATCAATACGTATAAATGTGCCGCAGGGGCGGGCTCACGCCCCGGTGCGCGCGAGCGCGCGCAGTTGCCGGCCCTCGTGCGCCTTCCGCTCGCGGTCGGTGAGCTCCCGGAAGTGGAGCGAGACGGACATCGTGCCGCTCACTTCGATCTCGCCGGCGAACGGCAGCTTCATCGAGAACCGGTCGAGGCGGATGTCCAGCTGGCCGTGGCGGTTCGAGAGCGCGGCGACGACGTTGAGGAATGGGTTCGCGCTGGCGCCGTTGGACGGGGGGGCATCGGCCATGCTCGACCATCGACTCCCGCCGATACGAACCTATCGGCCGGAAACGTTCGTTCCATTTGTTAATGGATTTGCGTATAAATGCCGGGACCGTAGCGATACCCATGGACGCGGCCCCGGTCCCGTCGGTACTCGACCGCCAAGCGCAGCCTGCTTGTACACCTCAAGCAGACCCCGGGCTCGCCGCTCGCGGACATCGCGCAGGCGCTCGGGATCTCCAAGGTCGCCGTCCTCGCGCACGTGCGGCAGCTGGAGGCCGATGGCCTCGTCGAACGGGCGTACCGGGCCGGCAAGATCGGGCGGCCGCGCGTCACGTTCCGGCTCACGGACGCCGCAGGGCCGCTGTTTCCGCAGAACTACGTCGAGATGTCCCGGTGCGCGTTGCAGTTCATCGAGGAGCGGCTTGGACGGACCGCCGTCCGGGAGCTGTTGAGCCGGCGCGCGGCGGAGGTCACCGAGCGGAACGGTCCGCGGGTGGCGAGCGGACCGCTCGCGCACCGGGTCTCGGAACTGGCGAAGGTCCGCACCGAAGGCGGCTACATGGCCGAGGTCGGCCGACGCCGCGGCGGCGCCGTGGAGATGCTCGAGCACAACTGCCCGATCCTCGCCCTCGCACGGGAGTTTCCCGAGGCGTGCGAGACGGAACGCACGATGTTCGAGACCATGCTCCGGGCGAAGGTCGAGGTCAGCCACCGAGTCGTCGCCGGCGACCCGGTCTGCCGGTTCCTCGTGCGCGAGGGGTCCCGGGTCCTGTGACCGCCGCCGCCGTAGCCCCTACCGCGGTCGTCACGGGTGCCAGCCGGGGCCTCGGTGAGGTCGTCGCCCGTCTGCTGACCGACCAGCGGTATCGCGTGCTCGCGACCGCGCGGACCGTGGCGCCGCTCGAAGCCGCCGCGGCTCGGCTGCGCAGCCGCGGTGCGTCGGTCGAGACGCTCGTCGGGGACGTGGCGGACGCCGCCGTGCGGCGGCGAGCGCGCGCCTGGGCCGAGAGCGCCGGTCGGCTCGACGTGCTCGTCAACAACGCGAGCGCGCTGGGCCCCTCGCCCCTGCGGCCGCTCCTCGAGCTTCCCCCGACGACCCTCGCCGGGATCCTCGAGGTGAACACGCTCGCTCCCCTCGCCCTCGTGCAGGAGCTCATCGGCCCGCTCGCCGCCGCGGGCGGCCTCGTCGTCAACATCTCGAGCGACGCGGCGGTCGGAGGGTATCCTGGCTGGGGCGGCTACGGATCCAGCAAGGCGGCGCTGGAGCTGCTGAGCCGCACCCTTGCCCACGAGCTCGCCGACCGCCGCGTCGCCGTGGTGAGCGTCGACCCCGGCGATCTGCGTACCGAGCTGCACCAGGCAGCGTACCCCGGACAGGACATCACGGACCGGCCGCTACCGGAGGCCACCCTTCCGTTCTGGGTGTGGCTGCTCCACCAGGACCGAGCCGCCGTCTCGGGCGGCCGGTTCCGGGCGCAGGCGGACCGGTGGGAGCTTCCCCGATGAGCGGGGTGCTCGTTGCGCCCCGGACACCGTCACCGCTGGAGGCGGACCGCAGCCCCGAGGCCCGGGGGCTGGCGCGCGACGAAGTGCGGCTGCTCGCCAGCGTCGGCGAGGAGGAGCACGACCTTTCGTTCCTCGACCTGCCCCAGGTGCTCGAGCCCGGCGACCTGCTCGTGGTAAACGAAAGCGCCACCGTCGCGGCAAGCCTGCCGGCCCTCGGGCCGCCGGGACGGTTCCTCCTGAATCTCGGCACCGACTACGGCGGCGGAGTGTGGCTCGCGGAACCTCGCTGGAGCCGACACCGTCCGGGCCCCCTGCCGCTCGGGGACGGGACCCGACTGGAGGTCGCGGGACTCCCCGCGACGGTCGTCGCACGGTACCCCGGGGTCGCTCGGCTGGCGTTCGTCCAGTGCGAGGGCGATGTGCCCGCCGCGATGCAACGGGCAGGGGAGCCTATCCGGTACGACTACGTGGCCGTGGAAGAGCCGCTCTCGGCGTACCAGACCGTCTTCGCCCGCGTCCCCGGGAGCTCCGAGATGCCCAGCGCCGGTCGCCCGTTCTCGGCACGGGTCGTAAAACGGCTCCGCCAACGGGGGGTGAAGCGCGCGACGGTCGTGCTCCATGCCGGGCTCTCCAGCCTCGAGCCGGGGACGACGTCACGGGCGCTCCGCTCCTTCTCCCCGAACCGTACGACGTCCCGCCGGCGACGGTGGAGGCGATCGTGCGGACCCGCGCAGCCGGTGGGAGAGTGGTCGCGGTCGGGACGACCGTTGTCCGCGCGCTGGAGTCCGCGCACGACGGCTGCACGCTCCGGGCCTCCCGGGGCTTCACGCGCCGCTACGTCGAGCCGGCCCACCGGCCACGGGTCGTCGACGGCCTCCTGAGCGGGTTCCACCAGCCCGGGACGACGCACCTCGAGCTACTGGCCGCCTTCGTCGGGAGGGAACGGGTCGAGCGGGCGTACGCCCACGCACGGAACGGCCGCTACCTCTGGCACGAGTTCGGCGACGTCCACCTGCTGCTCCCCGGTGCCCGGGGAGCGCGGTAGGCGAGCCGGTCCCGGAGCGCCCTACTTCCCCGAGAGGCCGGCCCGCGACCGCAGGGCGTGGTAGAAGCCGCCGAAACTGGTCGCCGTCGGGGTCTTGAGGCCCTGGACGCGCAGCTGCTCGCGGACCTCTTTCGCTCCCTGGCGGAGGTCGAGGATCTTGGCGGTGTCGTACTTGTACTGGAACGTCCCCGGCGGGCCGCGGGGGAACGGCTCCCAGTCGCGCGGGGTCGTGATCCGCAGCTCGGGCGCCCGCTTGCCGTCCGGCGAGCTGAACGGCGGGAGGGTGAGGTGCTCCTCGGTGAGCCAGAGCATCGTTGCGTCGCGGATCGCCTGCTCGGTGACGTCGTCCAGGGCGCCGGGCGCGACCTGGCTCTGGACCCAAGTCACCAGTGCGTCGAACGTCTTCTCCGAGTTCTCCTCCAGCATCTGGAGGACGGCGAGGCGGAGGGCGCTGCGGCGGAGCTGCTGGATGCCGGTGTCGCTGAGGCGGTACTCGGCGGTCAGCCCGACGAGCCCTTCGGCGTTGTTGGAGAGCTCCTCGAGCGAGAGGACGAACAGCGGGCTCGCCGCCTCCTCCGGTCCGACGAACCAGAGCGAGAAGGCGCGGCCGTTGGTGAGCAGGATCAGCGGGACGGTCGCTTCCTTCGCCCGGTCGCCGATCGGGCCGAGCTCCGTGACGCTCGCGGAGCGGTCGCGGACGTCAAAGAACAGCTTCGGCTTCCCTTCGGAGTCGAGGAGCGCGTAGTCGACGGTCTCCTTGCGCCCGGGAGGGTGGTAGTCGAGGAACACCTGGTGCTTGTCGTGCGGGTTCCAGCCGAGCGCCTCTAGGAACGGATTGACGATCCAGTGGCGGATCTGCTGCTCGGTAACGTCCTGGACATCCCGGAGCACCTCTCCGGCGACCTGGCCGAAGTCGGTGAGGTGACGATTGAGGTCGACCGCTTCCATCGCACGAACGATGGCAGGGTGTTCGCTTAAAATTACTCCCTCGAGAGCACGGACGCCGGTTCGGCTCCGTCGACCGCGTGTCACACCATGGGTCGGCCCCTTCTTCCCTCCGCCGGGGCCGTACGAGGCGGCGGGATCTCCCTCGCGAGCCGCGCGGCCGTCCGAGGCGACCCCCGGCCCGTTACCGCACTCTCCGGAGGGGCCCCTTTGCTCTATAGTATCCAATGGTGTGCCGGGCTTCGCCGGGGACGTTCATGGTGCGCAGCGTGGGTCGCGGCCAGTTCCGGGTCCGAGGGGCCTGGGTGGAGCTCCCTCCGCTCCAGCGGCTGGTCGAACCCGGGCTCATCGAGGACATCGACTTCGTCCCCCACCGCTCGCTCGACCTGGTCCTGGACGGGTTCGGACCGGTGGAGGAGACCGAACAGTTCGAAGGGGGCCTCGCCTCGGCGTTCGAGGGGTATCCGTGGAGCGACGCCCCGGGCCCGTCGCACGGCGCCGGGCCGCTCGTCGTCGTCAAGGAGATGCCGACAGCGCTCGCCGTCCCCGAGAGCCCTCCGCGGGTCGAACTCCTGGTGCCGCCCGAGGCCCCGGCCGTCCCCGTCCATGGCGTTCCTTCGGCCGAGCCCGGGCCGGGTCCCTCACCGACGCTCCCCGTCCCTGAACTCCCGGACCGGGAGGTCGGGGCATCGACGCCCGAGGGCGTCGCTGCGGCAAGCGACGCGGGTCGAACCCTCGCCGCCCTCCTCGCGCGGATGTGGCTCGTGCGGACGGCCACCTCGTCGGCCGCCGCGATCTCGTTGCCGACTCCGGCGCCCCCGCCCGCCCCGGAGCCCCCGCGGCTTCGAGCCACCCCGATGCCGCCCCAGAGCCCCCACGTCGCCCTCGCCGTCGTCGACAGCGTTGGCGTGCACGCGGCGGACGACGACGACCGTCGGCCGACGAGCGGCCTCGCCTCGTTCGTGGTCGAGCTCGCGTCGCTGAGCCGACCGTCGACCGCTCCCCCCAACGCCGCGATCGCGACGCCTCCGAAGGGCGACTACCGCATGGTCATGCGCTTCGTCCACTGCCCGCATCCGGTGCCGGAGCAGCCCGTCTCGCGGGACGCATGCTCTCTGGCGCGCACCACCCTTCGTGACCGCGCCTTCGGCAGGGCGCCGGACTGACGCCCCGCGGGCCCGAACCGAGCGGCGCCATCGTCGGTTACAGTACCGTCGCGGTCGCGGCCTCGCCGAGGAACTCCTCGACCGGGTGCAGCGGGCGGTCCAGCCCAGAGTATGGCTCTAGGCCGAGCATGTCGGCGAGGAGCCATTCGACCTCGTACTCGTAGAGCAGGGAGGAGCCGAGCGCCTCCAACAGGCGCGCGAGCCGCAGCGCGCCGGCCCGGCTGAGGTGAAGGTACCGCTCGGGAAGCCCCAACGCACGGAACAGCGCGGCGGTCAACTCGATGTACCGGTAGCGGTGCGGTCCGCCGACCACCACGTTCCGCCGCCGTTCGCCCGCAGATTCCCGGCGGAGGATCGCGGCGAAGTCCCGCACGGCGAGGGGGCTGACGTGGTACTCGCCGTCCCCGAACAACGGGAGCCGACGGTACCGTCGGGCGGTGCGCACCATGACGGTGAGCAGCTTGTCGTGGCGCCCGAAGAGCATCGTGGGGCGGACGATTGCGTAGGCGAGGGGGCTCGCCTCCAGCGCTCGGTCGACCCGCCGCTTCTCGACCAGGTAGGGCAGCTCCTTTTCGAGGCGTGAGGGCGCGTCCGGGACGCTCACGTGGAGAAACCGGCGGACCCCGGTCCCCTCCGCCTGCTGGATCAGCGAGACGAGGCCGTCGGCGAGGGCCGCAAACCGTCGGGGGCGTGCCTGCCGGTACCAGGCTAGAGTGAGCACAGTGTCGACCCCTTCGAGCGTCACGCTCCAGTCGCGGCACGAGGCGACATCGAGCGCACGGACCTCGACGCCCCGCGCGCTCTCTGCCGATGAAGGTTGACGGTGCACCGACCGGATCCGGTGCGAGGGGCCGAACTCCTCGAGGACCGCACGGCCGACGAGCCCGCCGCACCCCCCGACGACCAGGAGGAGCGGTCGGGGGTCCGCGGGCGAACTCATCCGGGCAACGCCGGCAAGATTTCTGTCGGCGGAACGGGAGCGCGGTTCTCAGGAGGGGCTCCGAACACCCTCTCCCACGCGGCGAGCACGTGCGGGCGGACCTCGTCGAGGCGGACCGACCGGCCGAGCTCCCGCGCGAGCGACGTCATCACGGAGCCGTCGAGCCCGCACGGCCGGAACCGCTCGAAGGCGCGGAGGTCCGGCTCGACGTTGAGGGCGAAGCCGTGGAACGTCACCCAGTGTTCGACCGCCACCCCGAGCGAGGCGATCTTGCGCACCCCGTCGACCCAGACCCCCGGCTGGCCCTTCACATGGCCGGTGTGGATGCCGAACGGCACGACCGACTCTCCGACGAGCGTCTCCAACTCTCGAACGAACCGCCGCACATCCCGGCCCCGTCGGTCCAGGTCGACGACCGGGTAGCCGACGAGCTGGCCGGGACCGTGGTAGGTCGCATGCCCACCGCGCTCGACCAGGACGACCGGAAGGCCCGAAGCCGCGGCGGCCCCATCGTCCCCCTCGACGCCTACGGTGACCACGGGCGGGTGCTCGACAGTGATCAGCGTGTCGCCAATGCGACCGGCCCTACGCTCGGCGACGAGGGCGCGCATGGCGCGCAGGCTGTCGGCGTACTCGCGCCGACCCCACTCAGTGACCGCCAGCAGGGCCCGGCCTCCGCGCAACGTGCATCGGCTCGTCCAGCCAGAGCAGCGCCGCTTCCTGCAGCGCCTCGCTGAATGTCGGATGCGGGTGGATCGTGAGGGCGACGTCCCGCACCGTAGAGCCCATCTCCAGCGCGTGGGCCGCCTCGGCGGCGAACTCGCCGACTGACGTACCCGCGGCGTGGACTCCGAGGAGCAGCCCGGTTCGGTCGTCCCCGACGAGCTTCAGCCAGCCGGACGTCGCGTGGCTCGCGTGCGCCCGCCCGAGGGCGGCGAACGGGAACCGGACCTCCCGGGCGGCGTGGCCGGCCTTCTCCGCGGCGGCCTTGGAGAGCCCGACGCTGGAGAGCTCGGGGTCGGTGAAGACGACGGACGGGACGGTGCGGAAGTCGAACCGGGTCGACCTGCCGGCGATCGCCTCGGCGGCGACGATCCCTTCGCGGTACGACTTGTGCGCGAGCATCGGAGGGCGGGCGACGTCTCCGGCCGCGTAGATCGTGGGAACGTTCGTCCGCATCTGGGCGTCGACGCCGATGAAGCCGGTCTTGGCGTCGAACGCGACGCCCGCGTCCTCCAGCCCGAGCTCCTGGGTCGCCGGTCGCTTGCCGATGGTGACGAACAACCGGTCCGCCTCCAGCCGCTCGTGCCCGCCGGGTCCGTCGACCTCAAGGCCGAGCGTTGAGCCCGCCCGGTCCAGCCTGGACGCCTTCGTTGCCGTGCGAACCTCGATGCCCAACCGTCCGAACGCGGCGGTCAGTTCTCGCGAGAGGTCAGCGTCGAGGCCGGGGAGCAGTTGGGGTAGGAGCTCGACGATCGTCACCTGGACCCCGAGCCGGGCGAGCCATTCGCCGAGCTCGCAGCCGCTGACGCCGCCGCCGAGCACGAGCATCGAGCGCGGCAGGTCGCGCATCGACAGCAGTTCCCACGCGTTCAGGACGCGGCCGGCGTCCGTCTCGAAGCCGGGGAGCACCGTCGGGACCGCTCCGGTGGCGATCACGGCGGCGCCGAAGTCGATCCGCTCGTGCCCGCCGTCCGGGGCCCGGACATCGACCGCCTTCGGGCCGACGAACCGCCCCTCGCCGGGAAGCACCGTGACTCCGGCGGACTTCAGCAGCGTCGCGACCCCGAGCCGCTCCTTGGCGACGACCGCCTCCTTCCACTTCATCGTCGCCGGGAGGTCGACGGAGAGCCCGCTCGCGAGCACACCGACCTCCGGTCCTTCCGTCCGGAGCGCGTGGTACAGCTGGGAGGCGTGGATCAGCGCCTTGGACGGAATGCAGCCACGGTTCAGGCACTCGCCGCCGAGCTCGGAGCGCTCGACGAGGACGACCTTCTTGCCGAGCTGGCCCGCGCGGATCGCCGCCATGTAACCGGCCGGGCCGCCGCCCAGGATGACGACCTCGGCGTTTCGAGCGTAAGTGCCGGCCATCGTGCGCCTACCCGGTCGCCGGGCGGGACCCCGGCAGGGCAAAAACATCCTCGGTCAGGGTTCGGTCGGGCGGAGCGCCGGTCGCTTCGGCCGCCTCGATGGCAGCACGCACCTCGCTCTCCGCCTCTGTGGTGAGGCGGGCCCGCCCCGCGTCGTCCAGGAGCCCGTGCTCGACCAGCCACCGGTCGAGGCGGAGGACGGGGTCCGACGCCTTCGCCTTCTCCGCCCAACCGGGCGGCTGGTAGCGGCTGGGGTCGTCCGAGCTGGAGTGCGGGGTCATCCGGTAGAGCACGAACTCGAGCAGCTCCGCCGCTCCGCCGCCGCGGATCCGCTCCAGCGCGCCGCGGACGGCGGCCGCGCAGGCGACGAAGTCCGTCCCGTCGACGCGGCTCCCTGCCAGGCCGTAGGCGTTCGCCTTGGTGGCGAGCGTCCGTGCGGCGGTCTGGCGCTCGACCGGCACCGAGATCGCCCACTGGTTGTTCGTGCAGGCGAACAGCACCGGCACGCCGAGGACCCCCGCGAAGTTCAATCCGGCGTGGAAGTCGTTGGAGCTGGTCGCCCCGTCGCCGAAGAAGGCGAGGGCAACGCCCCGGTCGTGGCGTCGGCGGATCCCGTAGCCGACCCCGACCGCGTGCGAGACCTGCGTCCCGATCACCGACGACATGGAGACGTAGTGGACCTCCCGCGCCGTCGGGTGGCACGGCATGTTCCGTCCGAGGGCCGGGTCCCGTGCGTCCGCGAACAGGTGGTGGACGTACGTTCCGAGCGGGTGCCCGCGGATGAGCGCGACGAGCTGCTCGCGGAGGCCCGGGAGGACCCAGTCCTCCGGCATGCTGGCGAGGCCGGCGGCGACGTTCACCGCCTCCTGGCCGGTCGCCGGGCCGTAGAAGCCGACCCGTCCCTGCCGCTGGAGGCCGAGCATGCGGGCGTCCAGGACACGGGCGAGGGTCATCCAGCGGTAGGCGGCGGCGAGGCTCTCCTTCCAGGCCGGACCGAGCTGCTGGGCGACCTGCTCTTCGGAGTACGCCAGGGGGACGATCGGCTCCGCGCCGCCCATTGGGCCTGGGGACCGGGGCCACAGTCTTGAGGTCTGCGCGGCCCTCGACCTGCGGGACGGGCGGCGGGCCGGGAACCGGCGCCCGTGACAGATGGTCGAGCGCGCGGGCGGGGAGGGGTTCGGAGCGTCGCCGGGTGCCGCGTCCACCAGCGGCGGGCGGGGCGTGACTTGGTCACGCCGTGGATTCGATCGAGCCGTCCGATGGCGAGCCGGAGTGCCTCTTTCGCCCCGTCCCCGTCGGTGCGGTCCGACCCGGTGAACGCCCCCGACGGATCGTCCAGAAGGGGGCCTCGATCGAGGTGAGGGGACGGGCGTTGGTCGGTCGACGAACTACTTGAGAACGGATGGCCTGCGTTCGCGGGGCCTCGGGCCCAGGGGAGAGGATCCATGCCGCGAAGAATCACCGCCAGCCTGTACATGACCGTAGACGGCCGCGGCGCATTTCCGAAGTACCCCGGTTCCGACCGGCAAACCACGGAGGCCAGCGACATGTGGCGGGAGATGTGGTTGAACCGGTTCGATGATGTCACTACCGTCATCATGGGCCGGAGGTCGTTCCTAGGTCACCGACGCGTCTGGACCGAGAAAGCGCGAAAACCGAGCGACCCGCAGTACTTGGTCGATTACTCTCGGTGGCTCGACCGCGTCGACAAGGTCTGTCTGTCGACCCGCTTGAAGTCGCCGGGATGGGAGAACTCGCGGATCATGAAGGGCGACCTTTCCAAGGTCGTTGCGAAGCTGAAGCGAGAAAAGGGCGGGAACATCATCGCAGAAGGAGGCCCGCGACTGATCCTCGAGTTCCTCCGGCGAGGCCTCGCGGACGACTACTGGCTCGTCGTGCAGCCCGTGGTCTACGGCAAGGGTCCTCGGTACCTGGGGTCCGATGAAGGCGCAAGCGACCCTCAAGCTTCTCTCGTCCCGGACCATGGAAGACGGAGAGCTGCTCCTCCACTACGAAACCGTTCGGGGGTTCCGCGCCTGGTACCGCGTCCACCGGCGGTGGGCGGGGCGTGAAGTGGTCACGCCGGGGATCCGATGGAGCCATCGGATGGAGAGCCGGAGCGCCTCTTTCGCCTCGTCCCAGCGGGTGGAGTTCGACCCCGTGAACGCTCCCCGACGGATCGTTCGGACACGGTTCTCGATCGGGTTGAGGGTGCTCGCGCGAGGTCAGGAACCTCGCACTCTCCCGCTGAACGCGACCCTAGGCAAGCTCGGCGAACAGCTGGTGCGGCTCCTCGAGGTACGCCTTCACGGTGGCGATGAACTGCGCCGCCTCGTAGCCGTCGAGGAGACGGTGGTCAATCGACAGGGAGAGGTTCATGAGGTCCGCGGGGCCGAGGCTGCCGTCGGGACGGTACACCGGACGCCGACGGATGCGGTGGACCCCGAGGATTGCGACCTCCGGGTAGTTGAGGATCGGGGTCGCGAGGACGCCCCCGAGGGCGCCGAGGCTGGTGATCGTGAACGTGCTCCCGCTGAGCTCGTGCCGCTCGAGCTTGCCGGCGCGGCCGCGCTCGGCGAGGTCCTGGATCTCCTTCGCGAGCTGGGTGATCGACTTCCGGTCGACGTCCCGGACCACGGGCACGAGGAGGCCGTCCGGCGCCGCCGTGGCGAGGCCGATATGGAACGCGGAGTACAGGACCATCTCGTTCCGAGCGTCGTCCATCGTCGCGTTCAGCCGGGGGTGCGCGCGCAGCCCGGTGACGACGCCCTTGAGCACGAACGGGAGGTAGGTGAGCCGTGGCCCCTGCCGCTCGACGTGCTTCGCCATGCTCTCACGGAGCCGGACGAGCTCGCTGACGTCGACCTCTTCGACGTAGGTGAACGTCGCCGCCCGGTGCGTCGCCTCCATCATGTGCTCCGCGATCACGCGCCGGAGCCCGCGGAGGGGGATGCGGGTCGTTCCGTCCGCACCGGGGACCCCCGGTGGCGGCTCCGGGCCTGTCGGGGTCGTCGTCGGTCGCCCCCCCGAGGGAGCGGGAGCGGATGTCGGGGGAGCGGGCGCGCCGCCGGAGCCCGAAAGGTCCTCCTCGGTGATCCGGCCGCCCGGTCCGCTCCCGCGAACCTTCGAGAGGTCAATCCCCTTCTCCGCCGCGAGGCGCCGGACGAAGGGGCTCGCCAGCACCGGACCCGGAGCGGCGCCCGCGGGGGCGGATGTCGCCGGCGGCTGGGCGGCGCCGGGCGCTACCGCCGGGGCGGGAGCCGTCTTCGCCGAGGGCGCAGCGTGGCTCCCGGCCGGTGGTGCGGGCGCCGACGAACCCCCGGCGGCGTCGATCGTTACGAGCAGCCCGCCGACCTTGACCTTCTCGCCGACGGCCGCGTGGAGCTTGAGGACCTTGCCGGTCTTCGGGGACGGGATTTCGACGTTCGCCTTGTCGGTGAGGACGCTCACGAGCGGCGCGTCCTCGCGGACGGTCTCGCCCTCCTGGACGAACCAGCGGACGACCTCCCCTTCGGCGACGCCTTCGCCGATATCCGGGAGACGGAACTCGTAGACCATCGGCCCTAGCTCGCCTGCAGCGCGGCGCGGGCGGCCGCTGCGACCTTTTCGGCACCGGGCAGGTAGACGTTTTCGAGGGCGTAGGGGAACGGCGTGTCGTAGCCCGTGACCCGTGCGATCGGCGCCTTGAGCGAGAAGAACGCCTTCTCGGCGAGGAGGGCGGAGACCTCGGCGCCGAAGCCGCAGAAGCGGGCCGCCTCGTGCACGACCACGGCGCGGCCGGTCTTCGACACGGACCTGAGGACCGCCTCCTCGTCCAGCGGGACGAGGGTCCGAAGGTCGGTCACCTCGGCCGAGATCCCCTCCGCCTCGAGCGTCGTCGCCGCCTCGGAGACGACCGGCACCATCGCCCCGTAGGCAAAGATGCTCACGTCCGAGCCGGCACGGACGGTCCGCGCCTGTCCGAACGGGACGCGGTAGGCGCCGTCCGGCACCTCGCCCGTGACGGCGCGGTAGATCCGCTTCGGCTCGAGGAAGATCACCGGGTCCTCGTCGGCGATCGCGGTCAACAGCAGCCCTTTCGCATCGGCCGGGGTCGACGGGATAACGACCTTCAGGCCGGCGGTGTGGCAGAAGTACGCCTCCGTGCTCTGCGAGTGGTACAGACCGCCCTTGATGCCGCCGCCGTACGGTGCGCGGATCACAACGTGGCAGGGGAACTGCCCGCCGGAGCGGTAGCGCATCTTCGACAGCTCGCTGACGATCTGGTCGAACGCCGGGTAGATGAAGTCGAGGAACTGGATCTCGGCGACCGGCTTCAGCCCGTAGAGCGCCATCCCGATCGCGGAGCCGACGATCCCGGTCTCGGAGAGGGGCGTGTCGAGCACGCGCTCGGCCCCGAACTCCTTCTGCAGCCCTTCCGTCGCGCGGAAGACGCCGCCGTTCACGCCGACGTCCTCGCCGAGGACGATGACGTCCGGGTCGGTTCGCATCGCCTCCTGCAGGCCCCGGTTCACGGCCTGGACCAGGGTGAGCTCCGTCACTTCGGCGCTCCCGACTGGCTCAGCCGGCTCGCGCACTCGGCTCGTTCCTCTTCGAGCCGCGGGGTCCTCCGCGCGAAGACGTCGTCGAAGAGCGTGAGGGGGTCGACACCGGGGTTCGCCTCGGCGTGCTCGATCGCCGAGCCGATCGCTGCGCGGGCGACCTCCCACCCCTTCGCATCCGCTGTCTCGTCCAACGCACCGGAGGCCAGCAGCTCAGTCTTGAGTCGGTGGAGAGGGTCCCGCTGGCGGGCCGCGTCGACCTGCGCGTCCGGTCGGTACCGCCGCGGGTCGTCGGAGGTCGAGTGCGGCCCGAAGCGGTACACCTGCGCCTCGATGAGCGTCGGCCCTTCGCCGGCGACGGCCCGGGCCCGGGCCGCCCGGACCGCGGCGTAGACGGCGCGGACGTCGTTGCCGTCGACGACAACACCGGAGAACCCGTACGCCTCGGCTTTGACCGCCAGGGTGGCGGAGCGGGTCTGGTTTTCGCGCGGCGTCGAGATCGCCCACTCGTTGTTCTGGCAGAAGAAGACGGTCGGGGCACGATACACGCCGGCGAAGTTGAGCCCGGCGTGGAAGTCGTTGGAGCTGGTCGCGCCGTCCCCGAAGTAGCTGATCGTCGCAATCGGCGCCTTGCGGTACCTCGCCGCTATGGCGGCCCCGACCGCCTGGGTGATCTGCGTGCCGATCGGGCTGGAGACGGAGACGAAGTGCTGGTCGCGGAAGGCGAAGTGGTTCGGCATCTGGCGCCCCTTCGCCAGGTCCCCCGCGTCCGCGAACAACTGGTCGATGATCGACTGGAGGGTCGCGCCTCGCACGAGCGCGACGGCGAGCTCGCGGTACGCCGGGAACACCCAGTCGGCGGGGTCCATGCCGAGCGCGGAGCCGACCAGGGCCGCCTCCTCGCCCGCGTGGGGGGCGTAGAACCCGATCCGTCCCTGACGTTGGAGGGCGAGGCATCGCTCGTCGAGCGCTCGCGCGAGCACCATCGTCTGATAGGCGCCCACGAGACGCGTACCCGACAGCGGGTCGGAGCCGGGCGGTGCGGCCGCCGGGCGCGCGGACGAACTCGACATGGCTGGCTGCTTCGAAGAGGACCGCCCGACCTCTATAACGGTGTAGCCGGGAGGCTTTGCCGCGCCCGCGGCGCCGTACGGAACGGCCCTCGGGAGAGCGTCCCAGCGTCTCGGCGATTGGTTGACCCTCTTCAAGTAGTCACACGATTGTCCGCGCGCCCCTCTATGAGCATCCCTTCGTCCGACGGATTTGCCATCGAAACGCGGGACCTGCGCCGCGTCTTCGAGAGCCGCAAGGGGTTCCTCTTTCGGGAGGTGACCCGGACCGAGGCGCTCCGCGGTGTCAACCTCACGGTCGAGCGCGGGGCGATCTTCGGCCTCCTCGGCCCGAACGGCGCCGGCAAGACGACGTTCACGAAGATCGTCTCGACGTTGCTGCTCCCAACGTCCGGGACCGCGATGGTCCTCGGCCATGACGTCGCGAAGGAGAACAGCTGGCTGCGCCCCCGGATGGGCCTGGTCCTCGGCGGGGAACGGGGACTGTACAACCGTATCAGCGGCCGCGAGAACCTCCGCTACTTCGCCGACCTGTACGGAGTCCCGATGGCCGAGCGGGAACCCCGGATCCGGGAGGTCCTCGAGCGGGTCGACCTCACGTCGGCGGCCGACCGACGCGTCGAGGAGTACTCGCGCGGGATGAAGCAGAAGCTCCACATCGCCCGCGGGATCCTGCACCGGCCTCAGATCCTCTTCTTGGACGAACCGACGATCGGGCTCGACCCGAAGAGCGCGCGCGCGACGCGCAAGCTGATCCGCTCGCTCGTCGCAGACGGCGTGACGATCTTCCTGACGACCCACTACATGTTCGAGGCCGAGGAGCTGTGCCCGAAGCTTGCGATCCTCTCCAAGGGCCGGATCGTCGCGCGCAACTCGGTCGACGGGTTGCGGACGCTGGTCGGCGGCGACCGGACGCTGGAGGCGGAGGCGTACGGCTTCGAAGACCGCGAGTTCGAGGCGCTGAAGGCGCTCCCGGGGGTCTCGAAGATCGTGCCGGAGGAGTTCGGGCCGGTGACGCGGCTGACGCTCCGGGTCCGGACCCAGGAGACGACCCTTGACCAGGTGCGGGCCGTCTTGCCGGGACACCCGGAGCTGTCGGTCCGGGAGCGTCGCACGAGCCTCGAGGACGTCTATCTGGACCTGGTCGACGAGGAGGTCCGATGAGCGCCCCGACCGCGAACGCCTACTCCCGGCGACGGTCGACCTTCGCTTCGTTGCGGCTCTCCGTCCTTCTGTTCATGGCAGACCCGCAGTGGCTGATCCCCTCGATGATCGCCCCGGTGATCTTCGGCCTGGTCTCGTTCGAACTGTTCCGCGGGTACGGGACGTACTACCTCACCTACGCGATCCTCGGCGCGGGGATGATGAGCATGTGGGGCCAGACGCTCTACGGGAGCGGCTGGGCGACCAGCCAGGACCGGGAGTTTGGCACGCTCGAGCCGACGATCCAGGCGCCGTCGCCGTACCTCTATGTGGTCCTGGGCCGCGTCGTCTGGAACGTCGTCTCCGGGCTGATCGGCGGTCTGATCGTGTACCTGGTCGTCGTCGGCGCGGCGGGAAGCCCGCCGGCGCTGCCGGACCCGATCGCGTTCGTGGTTCTCTTCGTCTTCGTGATGCTGACGCTCGCCGCCGTCGGGGTCGTCTTCGCCGCCTTCTACGTCTACACCCGGTACGCGGGCTTCATTCAGAACATCGGCGAATTCGCCTTCTACGTGGGGACCGGGTGCATGTTCCCGGTGGTGCTGCTGCCGTTCTGGACGAACCCGATCGCCCTCGTCTTCCCGCCGACGTGGGCGCTGGATGCGCTCCGCTACTCCTCCATCCCCGGCTACGTCGGATTCTCGTGGGGGTTCTGGCCGGACGTGATCGGCGCGGTCGCGACGACCGTGGCGTACCTGGTCCTTGCCGGCTCGGTGTTCCACCGGGTCGAACGGCACGTCCTCGAGGTCGGAAACCTCGCCGACTACTGAGGCGGAGGCACACCGATGGCGGAGGCGACGGTCCCACGGAGTTCGTTCCTGAGGACATTCTGGACGAACGCGGTCTTCTCCCCGAAGACGAGCCTCGGGTTCATGCGGATCAACTTCGTCCTCGGCACGGTCTTCGTCATTCCGCTGACCCAGATGGTCTTCTTCGCGTACGTCGTCCGGTTGGGAGACGCCGGCGCGACGGCGTCGGCGCTCGCGTCCGCCGTCCAGTTCACCGCCCTCGGCAACGCGGTGGCGACCGTCACCTACTCGAGCGTCTTCTCCGTCTGCCAGACGACCGACTCGGAGAAGTGGCAGGGGACGATGGAGCATCTCCTCGTCTCGCCGGCGAACCGGCTGGCGCTGTACTTCGGCCGGGGGCTGATCCCCATCCTGATCTCGCTCTCCACCGTCACCGTCGGGCTCACCTACGCCCACTTCTTCTTCGGGGTGCCGATCGCGGCGAGCGCGGTGCCGGAGGTCGCGGTCTCCGTGGTGCTCACGGCGTTCGCGATGGTCGGCTTCGGCCTCCTCCTCGGCGGGGTCGCGCTGTACCTGCGGACGTCGATCGTCCTCGGGAACATCTTCCTGTTCTGCGGGCTGCTGCTCTCCGGCGTGAACTTCCCGCTCTCCGCGCTACCCCTGACGGCGCAGTACGCCGGCGACGCCCTGCCGCTCACCTGGGGCCTGTCCGCGATCCGGGCGGCCGTCTCCGGCACGACCGGGAGCGGCATCGAGGTCCTCTGGGCGGCGGTCGCCATCGCCGGGGCGATCTCGTTCGGCGCCGCCATCTCCCTCTGGGAGGTCTTCGAGCGCCGGGCCCTCGCTACGGGGAGCATCGCCCGGTTCTAGGGGGCCGCCCCTCCCGCGCGACGGGTCGCGCCGTCAGCGACGATCCCGTGGCCGTGGCGACGCCCCTGCCACGGCAGGGCTGCTCCTGAGCCGGCTGCGGCAGGCGGCTCCCGCAGCAGCCGCCGGCTCCGCGCCGCTACGCGGCGGGAGGGGAAGGAGGCGTCCCCGGCGCGGTCCCGGACGTCGGGGTCCCAGCCGCGTTCCCCTTCTTCTTGCGGCGCCGCCGCTCGGCGGCGAAGAACAGGAGGAAGGCGATGAGGATCGCCGCCCCTACCCCTCCGAGGGCATAGTACCCGTCGTCCCCGGCAAGGCCCAGGAACGAACCCGTTCCGGAACCCGTGTGGGGGGCGAACGTGATGGAGACGGAGACCGCCGCGCCGTGCACGTGGATGCTGCCCCCGGGCTTGGTGAGGCCCGAGGCGTTCGTTCCGGTCGTGTAGCTGTAGCTGCCGTTCGTGAGATAGAGCGTCGTCGAGGAGCCTTCCGGCTCGGTGGAGGCGCCGCCCGTGATATTGACCCACCAGAGCGCGCCGGACGGCAACCCGGTCTCGGTGAACGTCACGGCGTACGTCACCTCGTGGAAGGTGACGGAGACCCTCACCACCGCACCGGTGACGCTGAACTCGCCTCCCGGAGCCGCGTAGATCTTGTTGGCGGAGGCGACCGCGAACGTGTACGAGCCGTTCGGCAGGCTCGCGACCGCGCTCGTCCCGCTGGACGAGACCTCCAGGCCGCTGCTGCCGTTCACCCACCACGCCGTGCCGGTGAGGAGTCCGGTTTCGGCGAACGTGACGGCGTAGACGACCAGATGGAACGTCACCGACACGCTCGCTGCCGCCCCGTCTACCGTGACCGTCCCCGGCGCCGCGGCGTACCGCCGGTCGTCCGACCCGATGGTGTATGGGAAGGCGCCGTCCGCGAGCTCTGTGGCGACGCTGGTGGTCGCCGAGGAGGTCGCTGCCCCGGCGGTGATGTTCGCCCACCACGTCGTCCCGGACGGTAATCCGGTCTCCGTGAAGGTGACCGTGTACGTCGATTCCTCCAGGGTGAACACGATCGCCACAGTCACGTTCGCGCCGTCGACGGTGACCGGAGCTTCCTCGGGCGTCGGGGCGTAGCTCCCCGCGTCCTCGACGTAGTAGTACCAGGTGTTGTTCGGCTCCGTGAAGTTGATCGACGTCTGCGCGGAGACGAGATAGAACCCGCCGAGCTCGACGGTCCAGTTCGTCCCGGCCGGCAGCCCGGTCTCCGTGAACGTGACGTTGTAGACCGGCTCGGTCGCCGAGCGGAAGTCGATCGTCTGGCTCGCACCCGCGTCCGACACGACGAGCGTCCCCGAGCTCGGCGTCGGGACAAACCCGCCCACCGTGTACACGTCGAACGAGTAGCTGCCGTTCGGCTCCCAGTAGATGACGCTCTGATTCTGTGTCTCCCCGAAGGCGTCGTTGAAGGTCAGCTCCCAGTAGGCGCCCGTGGGCAGCCCGACCTCGGTGAGCACGACCCGGAAGACCTCGCTGAAGGCGATCGGCTCCGTGAGGTTGTGTCCGGCGAGCGTGAGGACGCCGGAAGTCGGGGCCGCGGACCAGCCGGTCGGAGGTAGGACGAAGAACGAGTAGCTGCCGTTCGGCTCGGCGATGCTCAAGGTAGCCGCCGTCGAACTGAACACCGTGTTCGTGCCGTTGGGGAGGTGGAGCCGGACCGACCACGCCAGTCCCGGCGGGAGCCCGGTCTCCGTGAAATTGAGCCGGTACGTCGGGGCCGGCACAAACGAGATCGGGACGCTCACATCGGCCCCGTCGACGCTCACCGGACCGGTCGACGGCTCGGCCAGGTACCCCCAGACGGGCTCGATGGTGAACGTGTAACTGCCGTTGCCCACCGTGAGGTTGACGAAGCGGCCGTCGGTGCCCAGGAAGAGAGTACCGCTCGAGCCGGTGAGGGACCCCTCCCAGTCCGTGTCCTTCGGCAGGCCGGTTTCAGCGAGGGAGACCGTGTAGACGGGCGTGTAGTTCACGAGGACGGTCCGGTTCGCGCCGAAGACCCCGAAGGTGAGCTCGGTGGAGACACTGTAGCCGGTAGGCTGCGCCGGGTAGAGATAATCAGTGTAGCGGGAGGCGTTCGGCAGCTCGAGCACGGCGGTCGGGCTCGTCCCCGAGAACGTGAGGACGCCGAGGTTGGCGTCGACGCGGCCACCCCAGGACGTGCCGCCGTACAGCCCCTGCTCGCGGAACGTGACGTTGTAGAGCGGCGGCAGGATGAACGGCTCCGTCACCAGGAGGTCCGCGCCGTCGACTGTCACGTCCGCGTGGGCCGGCCGCACGAGGCGGATCCCGGACTCGCCGACGTGGGCAGTGTAGGTCCCGTTCGAGACGGTGTTGACGACCGGGTTCGGACTGTACTCGCTCGTGTTCTGGGCGAAAGGCTGTGTTAGGTTCGTCAGGTCGACCCACCAGTCGCTGTAGAGCGGGAGCCCGGTCTCGACGAACGTGATCGTGTAGACGATCTGGTGGAAGGCGAGCCGGAGGAACAGCGGTCCGCCGTCGACGGCGAACGGCCCATGGAACGGTCCTGAGTAGCCAGGGGCTCCCGTCACCGTGTAGGTGTAGGTGCCGTTCGGGAGGGAGAACACCACCGAGCTACCGGAGTCGGTCGACGTCGCGTTCTCGGTCGTGGCCCCGATCGTGAGGTTCCAGCTGATCCCCGGAGCGAGTCCCTGCTCCTCGAAGCTGACAGCGTACGGACCGGGAGACGGCGCGACCTCGACATCGAGGACCTGGCCGGTCCAGGTGAAGCAGTCGCCCCCCTCGGAGGCGGTGGACGCGGTGATGTTCGTCGACCCTACCGGCACGTCGACGGCGTAGGTCTTCGTGTCGGAGAGGTTCCCCTGCGACCAGACGTCCGTCGTCTCCTTCGGGTCGGAGCCGGGGAACGCGTTCGCCTGGATCACGGTCCCGTTCCAGATCGCCTCGTTCTCGGGCAGCTGTCCGTCGGCGACGATGTAGGTCGTGGTCGCCGCGGACGCCGCAGCGTCGCTGTAGTTCAGTTCGGCCCCGATGACGCCGCCGTCATCGGTGCGCGCGCCCGTGTACACCGTGACCTGGTGCACGGTACTTCCCCCGGCGTCGTAGATCGCGACGAGCGACGCGCCGTCGTCGAGCCACCCGGTCTCGTTCCCGCTGTCCAGCCACGGGTTGACCCCGGAGGTGTTGGTCGACGGGAACTGCGTGAGGACGTTCGCCCCGTTGACGACGGCGGTCGTGACGTCCGCAGCGAAGGTGAAGATGTACACCGGGCCCCAGCACGGGGACGGCTCGGCGAAGGCAGTCCACGTGCCGGAGACGGCGTGACCGTTGATTGTCGCGGTGGACGGGGGCGTGGTGTTGGAGATGATCGACCAAACCATGTACGCCGCGACGAGCGAGTCGTCCGCGGGCCAACTGAGCTGGATCTTACCGTACCCCTGGTCCCGGAGTCCAGCACCGGCGGCGACGTAGGCGTACGGTCCGGTGAGGACGGCATACGGCGTGACCTGGGAGTTGTAGAGGACGGCCGAGGGAACGGGGAAGTCGGTGGCGGGAACCTCCCCGGCGGTCGGGGCGTCGGCGGGCGAGACGGCCCCTGACGCGGTCGAGCCGCACGAGGCGCCCGGTGACAACGGGGCGACCAGCGGCTCGACGACGGGGGAGGCCGGAGTCGACACGCTCGACGCGGCCGGGACGCCCGAGTGATCTACAAGTGACGCCCCGGAGGAGAGCATCAGGGCTGCAAACAGGACCGCGAGCAGAACTACGGAGACAGGGCGGCGCCGTTGTCCGCCCGTCCGGGGACCGTAGGCACTCGCCGGGCCGGAGTTCGCCGGGACGGAAGAGCCACCGAGGCGAGGGGTTGCGTCGGACATGACTGTGTTCGGTCCGCGCCACGAATGCCAGGGCTTAATCATTCCTACGGGTTTCCGATTGCAACCCGAAGGCAGCGGAGAGCGCACCGTTAGGGAGAGAGAGCCCCTCAACAGGGACGGGGAGCCGTGGTTGGGATCGACCGCGGCGAACCTGCGGGGCTCCCGAAAAGCCTCTTAGTACCTCCAGCGCGCTCGTAGGTCCAATGCGGACCGCCGCCCGACCGCTCCTCGGACGCGCTGAACGCCGTCGGTTGCAGGGGTGGGCGACGGCTCGGCCCGCTCAGACTCGCCTCTCCCGCAGAGCGCGGATAATCCTGGAGGCGGCGGCCGGTCGCTCGAACACCGAGATCGCTCGGGGGCTCGAACTTCACCCCGAGACCGTGGCCCGGTGGCGGACACGCTACTTCCTCAATGGCCTCGAGGGCCTCGCGCGGGAGGCCCCCCGCGCTGGCTCAGGAAACCGGCTCTCGCCGACCGTGGTGGGACGGATCGTCCGGGCGACCCTCGGCGGGGAGCGGCCGACCGGCTCCGCTTGGACGACCCGGTCTCTCGGACAGCGGCTGGGCGTGAGTCACATGGCGGTGCACCGGGTGTGGAGGGAGTACGGGCTCGGGTCCCCGAGGCTCCGAAGTCGCGGACGTGCTCCGGGCAGGCCGGTCATCGACCTTGCGGGGGCGTTCGTGACCCCGACGGCTCGAGTGCTCGTCTTCTCGGTGGCGGCGCGGCGGGCGCCCGAGCGTCGCGCTACGGAGCTGCCGGAGCTCGTCCCCAATGTGGCAGGAGTCGCGGAGTTCGCGGGCCCCATCGGGGCCTCCTCGGAGCTGGTCTCGTTCGTTCGGCGGCTGGACGATCAGCCGTGCGCGGCGTCGGCAAGCGTGCCGGGGGCGCGGGAAGCCCTCCTCGTCTTCCTCCGCGACGTGGAGCGGCGGGCACGGGGCAAGCCGAGGCTCGAGGCGGTCTTCGACCGACCGATCGCCGACCTGGGCTCCGCCGTCGTGCGGTGGTTTCGGGCGCATCCGAGGTTTCGGGCGTTCACGTCCGGGGAGGGGACCAGCTGGTCAGAGTCCGTCGAGCACTGGCTGCTTCGCTGGGAACCGGTCGGCCTGGACCGGGCGAGCCTCGTTGACGCGCGGTCGTTCGTCGGCCCGGACCGGGGCCGGTCCCCCGCGGGCCCGGCGCTTCGGCTCGGCTACTCCTGGAAGCCCTCGGGCGTTACATCCCGTGCCTGGGAACGGCGGCCCAGAACTGAGGGACCCGGCCGAGGGCCTGGGTCGCCCGACCGGAACCACCTGGGGGCCGAGCCTGCGCTCGGCCTGAAGCGGAGAGCGGATCAGGCGAAGGCGTAGCTGTAGCTGGGGCTCACGAACTTGCCGTTCTCGACGATCAGGTAGTCCCGGTCGAGCGGCTGTCCACCGAAGAACCGCTCCAGGCAGTCGCGGACCCCGTTGGCGTACCGCCGCTGCGCTTCCAGGCTCGTCCCCGACACGTGCGGGGTCATCGCGTGGTGCGGCATCGTTCGCCAAGGGTGGTCCTTCGGGGCGGGCTGGGGGTACCAGACGTCCCCCGCGTACCCGGCCAAGTGGCCGCTCCGGAGCGCGTCGACGAGGGCGTCGGTGTCGACAATCCGCCCCCGAGCCGTGTTGACGAGCCAGGCACCGTCCTTCATCTTCGCCAGCCGCTCGCGATTGAAGAACCGGTCCGTCGCCGGGGTCAGCGGCGAGTTGATGCTCACGACGTCGCTCTGCGCGAGGAGGGCGTCGACGGACAGATACCGGGCGCCGAAGACCTCCTCTTCGGCCGTGGAGAGGCGACGGTTGTCGTAGTAGAACAGCCGCACGTCGAACGCGCGCAGCCGGACCGCGACGCGCTGGCCGATCCGGCCCATGCCGAAGATCCCGACCGACTTGCCCTCCAGGTCGTGGGAGCGGGCGGCGACCTTTGCGATGTCCCAGCCCCCGTCGACGACCTCGCGGTACGACGGGATGAAGTTGCGGACCAACGCCAGGACCTGCATCACGACGTGCTCGGCGACGCTGACGACATTGCTGCCGGTGACCTCGGCGACCGTCAGGCCCCGCTCCGCCGCCGCCGCGAGGTCGAAGTGGTCGGAGCCGACCCCTGCGGTCAGAAGCAGCTTCACCTGGGGCATCTTCGCGAGCCGCTCGCGCGTGATGTACGCAGGCCAGAACGGCGTCGCGATCACGACAGTGACGTCGGCCAGCAGGGGGTCCAGGGCCGCCCCCGTCTCGGTCGTCGTCACCAGCTCGTGTCCGGCCGCACGCACCATGTCGGCCAGCCCCAGCGCGTTCTCCGCGCACCCGAGGAGCTCCGGGACCTCCTTCGCCGCCGCGCCCCCCGGGTAGGATATCCAGAGTACCTTCATCGGCCGCTCCCCAACTCCCGAATGAGGCCGCTCGCAGAAAACCTGCTCGGGTGGTCGGCCAGCGTGCGGCTAGGCTGGGGACCGAGGGGCCGCCCCCACGACCGGCGTCCTCTGGTAGGGCGGGGTCCCGGCTGGTCGCTGGGAGCGCTGCTCGGGAGCGGAGTCGGGGCCACGGGCCTCTGCGGGGCGCTCGTTCGCGGCAGAGCGCGCGTTCCGCCAGCTCCGGCGGCGGCCGCGGGACCGTCGAGAGCGCCGAGGCTCTAGCTTCAGCCGGCAGGGCTGGCGCGAACCTCCTCCCGCGGCCACGGGCTCGGCAGCTGAGCCCGACCCCAAGGTTCAAGAGACGACGCCCCGGTCGCGGCACCATGCCCCTGTACATGGACACCCACCGAAAGGTGAAGGGCGTGACCGCGGCCGCCGTCGCCGAAGCCCACGCCAAGGACCTCAAGGTCCAGGGCAAGCACGGCGTCAACTATCGGAACTACTGGGTCGACGAGAAGTCCGAGACGATCTACTGTCTCGTGGAGGCCCCGAACCCCGAGGCGGCCGCCCGGGTCCACAAGGAAGCCCACGGTCTCGTCGCGGACGAGATCCACGAAGTTCACGAAGGCTAGGACCGACCTTCGACCCGTGGCCCGCGGGCGCCGCGGATCGGATCGTCTCGGGGCGACCCGGTCGGTCCGCCCAGCGGTCTAGCGAGGCCCGGACAAGCCGCGAAGTGGCGCTCCCTCGGATCCCGACGGGCACGCCTTCGCATTGGAGCGTGGCAAAATAGCTTACCGAGAAGATGGGGCGGGGTGCAAGCGTGACCTCCGGGCCTCCCGATTCCAGGGGGCCGTATCCCTCGGGAGAAGCCCGACAGGGTCCATCGGATTGCCCACCTCTTGGCAACTCCTGAAGGCCCCCGGGGTCGGGCCGGGCCAGCTCACGAACTGCAGGCAGCTCCCCAGGGGTGAGTGGGCAAGTCGGACTTGATCCGACGACCTCTCGGTTATCAGCCGGACCGTCAGGGGGACTGCCGTTCGGAAGTGACGTATCCAGTTTGGGACCCGGACGACCCGCCCTCGGATGCCCTAGACTGCTCGTTCGCTTGGCTCGTCGAAACCGCGTACTCCGAGGTCGGTCGGTCCTACACCGACAGCGACCAGAGCTACTGACACCTGAATAAGTAGCCTGATATCCGGCCTCGCCTATCCCTTGGAGCATGGGACGATGGGCCCAACGGCACCGGGACACCGAATCTCTGGAGGAACGACGCCTGAATGCTCTTGCTCTGCTTCGATCTGGGCTCTCGCAGGCCGAGGTCGCCCGGCGCCTCGTGGTGACCCCCGCGGCCGTCTCCCTTTGGAAGATCGCCACCGATCAGAATGGAATGGCCGCCCTTCGCGCGGTGCCCCGCTCGGGCCGCCCTACCCTCGTTCCTCGCGATCGACTGGCGGCCCTTCCGGACCTCTTGGCGAAGGGAGCGCTCGCCTACGGGTTCTCCACCGATCTCTGGACCATTCCACGGATCATCCAGGTCACCGAGGCGGAGTGGGGCGTACGATACACCGACAGCGCGATGTGGCGCTTGCTCCAGCGCCACGGCCTCTCCTGGCAGCGCCCCCGGCGCCAGGCGAGAGAGAAGGATCTCCGCGCCGTGAAGAACTGGCGCCATCGCTCCTGGCCACGGTATAAAAAAAAGCCCGACGGCGAAGGGCCGTCGTAGTGTTTGTCGACGAGAGTGGGTTCTCGCTCATCCCCTACGTCGCGAAGACGTGGGCTCCCGTCGGCCACACACCGGTCATTCTCCATCAGGGACGGTGGCCCAAGTTCTCGGCGATCAGTGGCATCACTCCGGCGGGGCGTTTGTACTTCAACGTACACAAGTCCTCGATCAAGGGCCCTCAGGTGATCGAGTTCGCGGAGCACCTGAAGCGGCACATTCGACGGCGGCCGATCATGATCTTCTGGGACAGCGGCCCTCACCACCGCTCGAAGCTCGTGAGGGCGTATCTGAGGAAGCAGCGGAGGCTCGAGGTTCACCGATTCCCGGGCTACTCGCCCGAGCTCAATCCGGACGAGTGGGTCTGGAGCCATCTGAAGAAGCACGAGCTGGCGAGTTACGCTCCGCACGATCTGGCGGAGCTCAGCCGAGGGGTCCGTCTCTCGGTCATGCGGATGCGGGTCCGGCCCCAGCTGATCCGCTCTTTCGTCGCGGCCAGCCACCTCTACGATTGAGCAACTGATGCCGGCGGCGGCGCGATCCTACGGGAACTCCTCGACGGCGGATGTCAAGGTATTTTGTCCGGAGTCAGTAACTAGCCCCACGCGACAACGGCTGTGTGTGCCGCTTCCCGCCACGAGCCCGCCGCGCGACGTGCAGCGGGAGGTCGACGCCCGGACCGGCGAGCTCTGGCACGCCGTCCGGGTGCTACACGACGTTGCCGAGCGGCCCGCCGATCCCCGTCTCGTCCGGCTCGGCCGGTGAGCTCCATGCCGTGGCGGTCGAGGTCACGAACGAGGCGCTACGTGACCTATCGGCCCGGCGTTCGTAGCCGTCCCCAGGGTATTCCCAATAGGCACGCGAAACAATCCGAGCGTGGTCCGAAGTTCATAAGTATCGGGGGCTAGGCTGACCTCTCACTGATGAGTAGCGGTCCCTGGGTGCTCGGCTTCTTTGGGATAGTGTTCATCTTCCTCACTGGGGTAGTTCCTGACCTTGGGATCCTCGGCATCCTGATGCTCCTAGGCGCGGTCGGCTGGGCCTACAGTGAGGCGCCGAAGTGCCCGTCCTGTCATTGGCCGTGGACGTTGAAGCAGGTCTCGAGAAAGGTGGTCAGTCAGCAGCGCGGGTCTGGGGTTGTCACTAGGACAGAGACACACGTGGGCAGCGTTGGCAACCAGCAGACTACCAACGTGGTCCGACGCGAGGAGCGCGCCCCGACGGTCAGTTCCACGATCCGAGTGGACTACACCTGCAGACACTGTAACAAGCCGGCGTTCAAGCAGTTTGTTCAGACCCGGGAGGATTTCTCTCCCCGGCATGCGCCGCAGGGCACGCCGGTCACTATCAACGTCAATGCGCCTCAGACACCGCAGCCGCAGACGTTCCTACACTGCCGTCACTGCGGCTCACTGAACCCATCGCAAAACGTCGGTTCGGGAATGCGATGTTCCTCCTGTGGCGCCTCACTCTGAACTCTTGGTTTCCTCCCGCATTCTTGCAAAGAGTACATCTACAATAACGGCGTAGTTGTCATTCGTGGCTGCAATTTTCTGCTCACGCTGTGGCCTCCCCAACCAGCCTCCGGCCCAATTCTGCAGCAAGTGTGGGGCGCCCCTAGCGACGTTCGCGCCTGCGGCACCGACGTCCGGTCAAGCGGCGAGCGGCCCCGCTGCGCGCACCGCTGCCGCCCACCAAGGGCCGATGCCCATCCACCACTTCGGACGTAACATCGGCATCGTTGTAGTCATAATTCTCCTAATCGTGATTGCGCTAGCGGTTGTCCCCATCCCCCACACCGTCCCCTACAAATTCTCGATTAGCAACCCCGGCAGTCTCTCGACTTACTACCGGAACCAAACTCTCTGTCCAGCGGGAGCGTCGGTGTCAGTAACCTTCGTCGTGAATAGCGGGGACACGGTCACATTCAGCGTGGTCAATCCCAACGGTGGTACCGTCTGGAGCGACGACGCCAGCCTTGGCGGTACGTCGTTTACCGTGCAGACTTGCGGCACCTATTCGTTCGGGGCCTACGACTGGGGCCCGGCAACCGTGGTGGTCAGCCTATCGGTTTTCTCCACGTCGCCGATTTTGTAGAGGGTAACTCTCCCGGCTGTTGACCGTCACAGTCGCAGCGACGGCCAAGTCGCGGGGACGCTGGCTCCGTTCGGGCAAATCTGCCCTAACGGGACGAACCCTCCCCCGATTCAGTTTGGAGTTCCGGCGTGTCCTCGCCTCCTCGGCGAGCAGCAGAACCCGGTCCTGACCCGCAACTCCGGCGACACCAAGAAGTAGGACCCCCGACGAAGCCGGGCCGTGCCGCTTCCCGCCCCAGCTCCATCGCTCGACGTGCAACGCGAGGTCGACGTCCGGACCGGCGAGCTGTGGCACTGCGTACGGGTACTACACGACGTAGCCGAGCGGACCGCCGATTCCCGTCTCGTCCGCTTGGCCGGCGAACTCCGTGCAGTGGCGGTCGAGGTGACGACCGAAGCGGTCCGTGACCTGTCGGCCCGGCGGGCCCAACCGCCCCGTTCCGGCGCAACATCTAAGCTGGTTCCGCGGGTGGACGAACTCATGGCAGGGAACTGGCCCCCTCCGAACAATTCCCCCGGCGACAGGGACGGCAACCTGAACCTCTGGAAGAAATGGCTGCCAGGTAACTACCCTAACCTGAGCCCCCAGGCAACATTCTCCGTCCCTTGGTGTCAGGTCGGTGCGATGCGGATGATCTGCGATGCGGTGGACTCAGGGGACTTCTCACCTGAGGGCGCTCTAGAGCTCCTTCGGTGGTGCGTGAGAACCTCTCGAGAAACGGTGAGGCTTGTCAATAAAGGTTCACGATCCCGCCTCGACATGGCCGAGGTCCTTGACGTGTCCGCGCCGGAGCTGCAAGGCGCAAGTTCCGACGACGACGTGATTCGTGTCTTGCTGACCCACGTCGGCGGGTGCTACCCTGTCGCAGAGCTTCTGAAGCGCTAGGGACCTGCCCGCTCGGAACCGTCCGCTAGCCCCCATGCAGTGGCGTCATAAGGCCGTTCCCGACATGGGGTGGGAAGGCCGCACCGCTCAATTGTCCCCCCCTCCGCCGGACGGTCGGCGGTGGGCAGGTCGCGGGGCCGGGGGGTATGTTCCCGTTCGGGCAGATTTGCCCGAACGGGGCGGAGGGTTCCGCGCTTCAGCTTAGAGTCTCGCCGCCCCCTGGCCTCCTCGGCGAGCATTGCCTTCGGGGCCGGGTCTAGGCCGTCCAGTTCCGCCCGCCAACCGACTACCTGGCCCGCTCGACGATGAACTTCGCCCCGGAGGGGGTTTTGACCGCCCGGGCCGGATGTTCTACACCTTCGGCTTCGGGGGAAGGCGCCACCCGTAATGCCGAGCTGTCCCTTTCTTTCCCGTGATTAGCTTGCTTTCAATCCGTGGGTCGGCTCTCTCCCAGGAATCGAGGCTAAGCTCGAGAATCTGTATTGCGATCGGGCGCAACTTCTTTGCGATCTCCTTCTCGAGGTCGGTTGAGGTCTGTTTGACTACAAGCGGCGATTCGTCAAACCGGTCATAGAGCTCCTCCCCGTTGAAGTACTGGGAGGGACTCGCTTCGAGGAATCGATAGATTCTCGCCCGCTGCGAATCTTCTGTCAGCCCCGCCTCAAATTCGGCACGTCCAATCGGCATGCCAAGCGGTACTCGAAATGCGCATATGAGGGAGTCTAGGCGGCCCGTTCCACGACAGCCTTCGTCCCGTTGACGGTCGAGACGAACCGCCACCCGTCCGAGAGCAAGCGCGGAAGATCCGCGTCCTCGACGACCTGCTGCGTCGGCCCGGCGTGAACGGCCCCCCTCGCGACGCCTTTGCGTACCGCTTCGATCACCGCGGCGACGTCGTCTAGGTCGACCCCCTCGACCTCCTTGTCCGAGTACCAGGCCGACAGCAGGACCCGCCGCTCCTCGCGGAGGGAGGTCGCCGCCCGGGATGGCGCCGTCGACAGGAACTGCTCGCACCGGGCGTAGGCCTTGCGCATCGATGCGACCAGGCTATCTGGGAGCCGGGCCCGGCCCGTCGTGTAGTGCCGCGCAGTAACGTCGCCGGTGTGCCCCATCCAGAACTCGGAGTAGTCCCGCGCGACCCTCCCCGCGTTCTGGGCCTCCAAGAGCCGCGAGGCGAAGTAAGACCGCAGGACGTAGGGGCGCGCCGGAATCCCGCGCGCCGGAGGGCAAGGCGGACCTGGTCGCCGATGTTCAAAGCGCGGACAAATTTCTTTCGAGCCCGGTACGGGTGAATGATGTCGGTGTCGGGCCCGATCGACTCGCCCTTCCGCGCCCGCTCCTCGAGAACGGTCCGGAAGTACTCGACGCCCTCGGCGCCGATCCAGGTGAAGTAGCTGTGCCCGGCCTTCGAGTTGGCTGCCCTGACGCGGATCCGGAGCGGCGGCTCGGGGAACTTGATCGAGCCGCCGACCGCCTCGATTCCGACGAGATCGCCGACCCGAAGGCCGTCCGTGCCCTCGTAGTTGCCGAGGACCTCGGGCCGGAGCCCCGAGAAGGCCATTAGGGCGCAGCACAGGCGCTCGTTCGAGGTCGCCCCGAGGAGGACGGCCTTGAGCTGCTCCGGGGTGGGTATCTCCTCATTCTCGAGAGACGGCCCGGCCCCGCGCCGGGAATCTTGACCGGCAGGGTGACCCGGCGGCCGTGGTGGAGGAGCCACGACCGGACCGCCTTGACCGTCGACCGGATGTACTCGCCGCTCCGGCCCTTTTTCGTCTCGATGTTGATGAACCGGACCAGGAGGTCCCGAAGGTCGGTCTCTTTGAACTTCCGGCCGTGGATCTCCGCACGGTCGACCCCCATCTGGGAGCAGAAGGCGCGGAGCCGGCGGAGGTAGACGTCCGCCGTGATCCTCGAGCCGTTCGCGGTGTTCTCGTACCACGATCGGAGGTCCTTGTCGGCGGCCAGCTCGGCGCGGGACTCGGCCGGTCCTCGGGGAGACATGCTCCCGGCACAGGTGGAGGATGGCTTTAACCCTTGTAGGAGTGGGCCCAGTC